>PMOE01000093.1 GCA_003161575.1 Acidimicrobiaceae bacterium
GGCCTTCGCCGAGAAGCGGGATCCGGTGTGGTCGGTGTCCGGCGGGCCGCCGGCCGGTCCCACGGCGAACCTGCCACGCGGGACCCGCGATGTCTGAGCCGACCACGAGAAGGGATCTCCGACCGTGTATGACTGCCTGAAGATCGAGCGTCACGGCCCGGTCGGCTGGTTGATTAATGACCGCCCCGAACGGCTGAACGCCATGAACAACGCCATGCGCGACGAATTCGCGGATGCATGGCTCGAGCTCGACGCCGATCCCGCAGTTCGCGTCATCGTCCATACCGGTGAGGGAAAGGCTTTCCAAACGGGAGCCGACGTGGTGGAGCTCGCGTCCGATGGCGTCGGCATGGAGCGGTACCGCGAATCGATTGAGCAGTTCGACTTGCGGTTCACGTCGTGGCATAACCATGTGTGGAAGCCGGTCATCACCGCGGTCAACGGCATTTGTGCAGGCGGCGGGTTCCATTGGGTGGCCGATGCCGACGTCGTTATCGCCGCGTCCGACGCCCAGTTCTTCGACCCACACGTGTCGGTCGGTCAGGTCGCAGCCTATGAGCTGATCGGCCTGGCCCGCCGCATGCCGTTCGAGGCGGTGATGCGGATGGCGCTGGTCGGGCGCTACGAGCGGATGTCGGCGGAACGTGCGCTCGCGCTGGGCATGATTAGCCAGGTCGTCGACCCGCCGGAACGCCTGCGCGACGAGGCGCAGACGTTGGCGGAGAAGATCGCCCGCAACTCGCCGGCAGCGATGGCGGCGACGAAACGGGCGTTGTGGGGCGCGCTCGAACAGGGACTCACCGACGCCTGCAAGGCCGGTGCGAAGGAGTTGGTGTCGATGTGGGGCCACCCCGACCAGCTCGAGGGACCCCAGGCCTTCGCCGAGAAGCGGGACCCGGTGTGGTCGGTGCCCGCCGGTCGCTCCATCCCGGGCTGAGACCGGTGACCGTCTTTCAGCCGGAGGAAGCCCGGTGAAGTCGGTCCCGGCCGGCGAGCTGCTCAGGCGGGTCGCTGTCGCGGCAGGGATCGATGCCGTCTACGGGGAGCCGCTCGGCTCGCTCGATGTGACGACCGTCCCCGTCGCGGTCGCTGCCCTCTTCGCCTCGGCCCACCACCGCGTTCACGGGGTGCGCGCCGCGGTCCACCGAGGAGACGGCATCCTCCGTCTGCCCGAAGTTGAAGCCGGACCTCGACGCGCCGTCGAGGTGGCCTCCGCCGACGACCTCGTCGCCGCCGTTCGGGTTCTGACCTCTCTTTGCGAGGTGGAGCTGAGTGTCAATCTTGATCTCGATGAGCCTGTCGCCGACATCGTGCCGGTGCCGCCCGCGCCCGGCGAGCGCTGGATCGATCCGACACCTGAAACGGTCGAGGCATTGCGCAGCGCCGCCTCAGTGGCGGTGTTAGCCGGTCCCGGTGTGATCCGGCAGGCAGCCGTGCCAGGCCTGCACGACCTGGCGGTCGCTTCTGGGGTCGGCGTGCTCAACACGTGGGGTGCGAAGGGGGTCTTCGACTGGCGGAGCCGTCACCACCTGGCAACCGTGGGCCTCCAAGAACACGATTTCATACTGGGCGGCATAGGAGACGTCGACCTCGTCGTCGCTACCGGGCTCGACCCACTTGAGTCGCCCGACGGGCGGTGGGACTTGGCACCCACGCTGCACGTCGACCCCGGTGGTCTCGCCCCGCTCGCTGAACGGTGCGGACCACAGCGCCTCTTACCGGCCGCGATGCCGATACTACGTACCCGGCTGGCCGACGTCACGCAACGGGGCTGGACGATCGAGCGTTCGCCGTTGCCGCCCAGCCGAGTCACGAAGCACTACGCCGAGTATCTCGCCGCTGGCGGCCTGGTGGCGGCCGACGCCGGGATCGCCGGATTCTGGGTGGCAAGGACATTCGCAACCACCCGGCTCGGCGCCGCAATCGTGCCGTCGGCCCCGAACCCCGGATTCGCCGCGGCGTGCGTGGCGGTCGCCCGACTTCGCCGGCCGGCCCAACCGGCGCTCGCTGTTGCCGATGCCCCCCTCGACGAAGAGATTGCCGCGGTGGTCGACGCGGCGGCGGCCTTGGGCATCGACGTGCCCGTTGAGGCGTGGGGTCCCGACGGCGAGCAGCTGGGGGCCGACGCGCACTGCCAGCGTCTGCGGCGCTTGGTCTTTGCCGGGTCTAGCGGGTCCCTCGGAGCAACCGGGACCACTGGGCCCGTTACCCTCGCCACCGACCCTGGCCAGATGGCGGAGATCGTCGACGCGGCGGGGCCCGTCGTGGCCTGGACTTAACGTCAAATTCGCGTCGCGGGGCGAACCCTCGGCTGGTGGCCTGCGCAAGGCCGTCAGCCGGCGAGTTGCTCGCGCAGCTTGAACTTCATCACTTTGCCGCTCGGGTTCAACGGCAGGGCGTCTACCACCTGCACAGCGCGGGGTACTTTGAAGTTGGCCATGTTCTCGCGGCACCACGCAACGAGCTCGTCGGGATCGATGACCTGGTGGCGTCGGGGCACGACGAACGCCACCCCGACCTCGCCGAGGCGCTCGTCGGGCGTGCCCACGACCGCGACCTGGGCGACCTGACGATGGCGGACGATAATGCCCTCAATCTCAGCCGGGTAGGCGTTGAAGCCCCCGACGATGTACATGTCCTTCTTGCGGTCGGTGATCCGGAGATTTCCGTCGTCACCGAGCAAGCCGATATCTCCGGTCCGGAGCCAGCCGTCCTCGTCGATCGCCTGCCGGGTGGCGTCGGGGTCCTCGAAGTATTCCTTCATCACGTTGAACCCTCGGACCAAGATCTCGCCGGAGTCGCCTGGTGCCACGTCCTGGCCATGCACGTCGACGACCCGCACCTGCACCCCCGGCAGTGGCCGGCCCACGGTGGTGGCGATCACCTCGGGCCGGTCGTCGTGGCGGCACATGCTGACAGTGCCTGTCGTCTCGGTGAGCCCGTAGCCGGTCACCACCGTTTCGAAGCGGAGTTCATCACGCATTCGGCGCACCACCTCCACCGGCACCGTTGCCGCACCGGTGACCGACAGGCGCAACGACGACAGGTCGAACGACGCAAAGTCGGGATCGTTCAGGATCGACTGGAATACGGTGGGTGGTCCGGGCAGCATACTGATCCGTTCCTCGGCCACGCGTCCCATCACCGAAGCGACGTCGAACACAGCGTGAGGAACAATTGTGGCCCCGCGCAGAACGCACGCGAGGATTCCGGACTTTAGCCCCGCGGTATGGAAGAACGGGTAGACGACGAGGTAGCGATCGCCTCGGCGCAGGCCGACCAGCTCGGACCACGCCAGATAGGTACGCACGCTCGCACCGTGGCTGAGCACCGCGCCCTTCGGTTTGCCGGTCGTGCCCGACGTAAAGATGATGTCGGAAGTGTCGCCGCTAGTCAGCGAAGCGCGGCGTTCATTCAGATCGGACTGCTTCGTCCCCGCCGCCCGAGCAGCGAATTCCTTGTACGCGGTGCACTCCGACGGCACGGGGCCGTCGAGCACAACAGTCTCCTCGAGCCCAACGAGTCCGGGGACGTCTTCCAGCAGAGCCACCAGGTTGGAACCGAGGAAGTCGGTGACGGCGAAGAGCAGGCGCGCTCGCGAAGAGCGGAGGACATGTCCCGCCTCGTCGCCCTTGAACCGGGTATTGAGCGGGACCAGTACCGCGCCGGCAGCGTAGATGGCGAAGCTGACAACTACCCAGTCGGCACTGTTCGGGGCCCATAGAGCCACCCGGTCGCCCAGCCCCACTCCACTCGCTATCAGCGCGCGCGCCACCTCGTCCACCGTCGTCGCCAGTTCGGCGAAGGACAGTCGCGTCGAACCGTCGACGAGCGCTTCGTCGTCACCGAACTGGCTGGCCGCGATGACCAATGCCTCGGGGATGGTCCGAGGTCCCTCTTGATCGCCGGGTTCGAGCCCGGCCGGTTCGTCGCTGGTCACAGGTGCATATTTTATGCGGATGGCGCAGCCCGGCGCGATCAGCCCGGATGGCTCATCGTGACCGGTAGCTCACCCTTTTCGATCGCCGCCGCCCGAGTCCGCAGGGTCTCGGCGGTCTGGTCGAGGTCGAGCATCATTACGAATCGCTCGTCCTTGATGCCAGCCACGACCAGATGGGCCAGATCGTCGAGGGGCTGCCAGCGCAGCTCCCGTCCGGCCTGCTTCGCCATCTCCTCCAGGCTTTCGGGAGTCATGGGAGTGGTCTCGCGCGGGCGCTCCCGGGCCAGCTCAGCGGGGCGGGTGCGCTCCGCGGTCCACAACCCGGTTCGCAGCAATCCCCCCGAGGGGTAGAACACCGACGCCCGCAGGGCAACACCGTCGGCCTGGAACTGCGCGGCCAGGCACTCGGTGAGGGTGGAGACAGCCGCCTTACTTGCGGCGTACACCGACGCCGAGGGCAGAGGGGAGATCGGCCCGTCCGGCGAGGAGGTGTTGACGATGTGGCCCTCGTGACCGGCATCGAGCATGCGGGGTACAAAGGCCAGAATCCCGTTGACTACCCCGGTCACATTGACCCCGAAAACCCAGCGCCAATCATTCGGCGTTGTCGCCCACACCTTGGCGCTCGGCGCCCCCACCCCGGCGTTGTTGCACAACACGTGGCATGCCCCGTGAATGCGGTAGACCTCGTCTGCCAGTTCGCTCACCGAATTGAAATCGCTGACGTCAGTCCGGATACCCGCCACCGTGCCGCCGACTGACGCGAGGTCGGCGACAGCGGCGTCAAGTGCGGCGACTTCGATATCGGCCACCACGACGGCCATGCCCTCGCGGAGCAGCGCATGAGCGAGAGCCAGGCCGATCCCGCTCGCCCCGCCGGTCACCACGGCCACCTTGTCACGAAGCTCTTGCATCTCTCATCCCTCGGTCTCTGGCCGGTCGGTGTGTCGCCCGGCCCCCTTGACGATCGTCTGGATGAGAGTATATTGATAATTGGTTAAAAAACTAGTCCCGCGAGGCGGGGCGTGCCTAAAACAGGGGATCTCGTGACTGACGTCGATGTAGCGGAGGGTGCCGAAATCGGTGCGCTGGGCGAACCTCTAACAGCGGGCATGCCCCGTCGGCCCGACTACATCACGAACCCCGAGGACCGGCCCTCGGTGCGACGGGAGGCTCGGCCTCGCTTTCCATTCCCCATCCCCAACGGCTGGTTCATCGTGGCCAAGTCCGACGAGGTGGCGCCGGGCGAGGTCGTGCCCCGCTTCTACTTCGACCGTGATCTGGTGCTCTTCCGAACGACGGATGGGACGCCTCATGTCATCAATGCCTATTGCGCCCACCTCGGAGCGCACCTGGCGGCTGGAGGCCGGGTGGAGGGCGACCACATTGTCTGTCCCTTCCACGGGTGGTGCTACGACGGTGAGTCGGGGCGGTGCGTCACGATCCCGTATGGATCGGGGAAGATCCCCAGCCAAGCCAAGGTCCGGGCGTACCCGACGATCGAGCGGAATCGCATGGTGTGGGCCTGGTTCCATCTCGAAGGCAAGCCCCCGTTCTACGACGTGCCCGAGGTGCCTGAGTTCGACGACCCGGCCTTCGGTGACGCCTACACCGTGGACTTCACGCTCAACACGGTGTGCCAGGAGATGGCCGAGAACAATCATGACCCGGCCCACTTTCAATTCGTCCACGGCACCGAGTCCATCCCCGACGAAGATGTCCTGATCGACGGCACTTACAAACGGGTGGTGGGCATGGACGGGAGATTCACGCGTGAGACCTTCGGTCTTGGCCTCGGTGTCCTACGGGTGAAGGAGTACGTAACCTTCTTCTCGTCCACCACGCCGGTCGACGAGGAGCACGTCCATGTGCGTTGGACGTTCCTCGCCCCAGTGACCAACGGACCCGAGGCCGCACGGGCCGCCGCCGACTCGTTCACTTCCGGTCTGAGCCAGGACATCCCCATCTGGGAGAACAAGCGTTACGTCGAGAGGCCGATCCTCATCAAAGACGAACGGACCATCCTCGACCACCGGGAGTGGTGCAAGCAGTTCTACTCGGATCCCTCACTCGCCATCGACTAAACGGCGGTCGTCCACTGAGCAATCAAGAACAAGAAAAGGGAGAAGAAAACATGCCGCAGAATCGTTGGGTTGCCGATGCCCAGTGGCGTCCGGCGTCGACCCCTGAGGGGCCGGTTCTGCCGTCTCTCGAGGCCGTGTACTTGACCGATCCGGGCTTGGTGGCGTCCGTCCTGCCACCGCCGCTTGAGGCACCACCCGAACCCCGGGTGCACGTGCGGATCACCAATATCGATCTGGATCTTCCCGGTGGCCACCACTACCAGGAAAAGGTTGGGTTTTTCGCTGTCGACGCGGTCTATGACGGCAAGCTCGGGGAATATCCCCTTCTGATCCCGATCGACCTCGAGAGCGCGGTGGCCATCAGCCGCGAGCGCTTCGGCGAGCCGAAGAAGCTCGCCGACATCGAGATGGCCCGGGACGGCCAGCACGTGGAAGGGAGCATCTCTCGTCACGGGACCACCTTTATCGAGATGGCCGGGGACGTGGCTGAGACCTTGCCCGTGCCCGAGCCCTACGAGGCGACCCAGTTCTGGTTCAAGTACCTGCCGGCCGTCGAAGGCCCGGGTTTCGACGCGGGGCCCCTGCTGGTGCGGGTGGACCAAGTGCGAACACCCATAACGCTTGAGCGCATCGAGGGAAAGCTGGTCCTGCGCGACGTGGCAACGGCGCCGGTCGCCGACCTCCCTGTGGAAGAGCTCGTCTCGCTCACCTGGACCACGCGTAAAAGCAGCGTGCATCCAGTCCTCGTCGGCGAGGTCGACGCCGAGGCTTTCGCCCCCTACGCATTCGCCCGGTATGACCACGTCTGAGTCCGAACCGAGTCACAACTCGCCGCTTGAGAGGATCCGCTAATGGATCGGTTTCTCGTTATTTCATCCGACACCCACGCCGGCCCGCCCACCGAGCGCTACCGCGAGTACCTGGACCCGAAGTACCGCGAGGCGTTCGACGCCGATGTGGCGGCCAGCGAACAGCTCATAGGCATGCGCCGGGAATTGATCGACTCTGCCGAATTCGAAGAGCAGTGGGAACAAGAAACGGGTGACGGCGGAAAGCAGGCCTCATGGGATCCGAGTGCGCGTAACGTCGAACTCGATCGCGAAGGCATCGTCGCCGAAGTGATATTCCCCGACGCCGACGTGCTCGGCGGCGGAGCGTCGGCCCCTTTCGGGGCAGGTCTGGGGTCCTCGGGCGATCTCGATGGTGAGCTGGTCATGGCGGGCGCCCGAGCCCACAATCGGTGGTTGGCCGAGATGTGCTCCGACAGCCCCGAGCGGCGGTGCGGGGTGGCAACCGTTCCCATCCTCCACGATGTCGACGATGCGCTATTGGAGATCCAGCGCATCGCCGAAGATGGGTTCCGGGCGCTCATGATCCCGACCCTGTGGCGTAGCCAACCCGCGTACAACGACCCTCGCTACGAGCCAGTGTGGGCGGCTTGTGCCGACCTGGGGATCGTCGTGCACGTGCATTCGGGCGGTGCGTCGCGCGACATCACCGCCGAGCGGGGGCTGGTGGCCATCTATGCCACCGAAGCGTGGTGGTGGGCAGCCCGGCCTCTCTGGGTCCTGTTGTGGTCGGGGGCCTTCGATCGAAACCCCAGCCTGAAGTTTGCACTGACCGAGGACGGAGCGTGGTGGCTCCCCGGCGTGGTCAAGCGGATGGACGAGAAGTGGGTGGGTGGACACAACACGGCGAAGCTCGGTGATGCATTTCGCCAGAACGTCTCGCGCCGGCCGAGCGAGTACTTCGGGACCAACATTTTTGTCGGTGCGTCGACACCGAGTCGAGAGGAGATCGAGCGGCGCCATGAGATCGGTATCGGAGCGTTCCTCTGGGGGAACGACTTCCCCCACCCTGAAGGAACGTGGCCCCACACCCGCCAGAGCATCCGTGATTCGTTCTTCGACGTTCCCGAGGACGAGGCCCGGCAGATGCTCGGGGGGAACGCTGCTGCCCTCTACCGATTCGACGTCGACAAGCTGGCCCAGCTTGCCGAGAAGATCGGGCCCACCGTCGAAGAAGTGCACGCGGTGGCGATCGCAGGAGCCGACTGACCTGCCGAGTACCCCAGCGTCTCCAGCTCCGGCGGCCCGCCGGGTGGGGCGGCCCCCTCGGATCGACCGGGAGGCGATCGCCGATGCCGTCTTGGAAATCGGGCTGTCTCAGAGCAGCATGAAAGCGGTGGCCGAGCATCTCGGAGTCAGTACGCCCGCGCTCTACCATCACGTGAAGAACCGTAAAGAGCTACTCCTGGTGGCGGCCGAGCGCTCCATGGCCCAGATGCGGCTTCCCGAGGATCGTGGCCAGCACTGGTCCGAATGGCTCCGCGAGTGGGGACGCTATTCGCGCAACGCCTTCATTGAGGAGCCTGAGGTCTTCGGTCAGTACTTGAGCGGTGCGGTCAGCTGGGAACGGGTGGTCGAAGTGATGGACAGCGTGGTCCGGATCCTGACCCGACAGGGCTTTACTCCGGTGGCGGCCATGCGGGCGTGGGACGCCGTCGGCCGCTTTGCCGTGGGCTCGGCGGTGGAGTCCATCCGCCTGCGCTCCGCCACCGAGTCCGGTCGCCCCCAAGTGGCCGAATGGCACCGGGTATTGGCACAGCGATCCCCTGACGACCTCTCGGGCGCGCGTTCAGTGGTGGATGTCCTGCCCAAGGACCTCGAGGCCGAGTTCGAGGACGAACTTGCGACCCTGCTAGCGGGCATTGCCGCCCGTCGGGGCGAGCCGTGGGAGCCCGTCGTAACCACGGGCGCCGGCGACGGAGCCCTCACACAAGGATTGGCAGCTGGCTGAAACCCCTGACCGTGCTGGTGAAGAGCAACACTGCGTGCTCCCGGTCAACCTCCCAAGTGGGGTAGCGCTTGAGGGTCTCTTCGACGGCAATCCGTCCCTCCATTCGGGCGAGGGCTGCTCCCAAACAGAGGTGGATGCCGTAGCCGAAGGAGACGTGACGGTCCATCTGACGGTGGATGTCGAAGCGGTCAGCGTCGGGAAAGGCCCGGTCGTCCCGTCCGGCCGAGCCGGTGAGCAAGAGGACCTTTGAGTCGGCCGGGATCACCTGGCCATGCAATTCGACGTCGGCAGTCGACCAACGGCCCTGAACGGGCGACGGAGACTCGTAGCGGAGCAGCTCCTCGATCGCGTTCGGGATAAGCGAACCGTCGGCGACCAGCTCGGCCCGCTGATCGGGGTGGGTTCCGAGCAGGAGGCCGGCCCAACCGATCAGACGGGCCACCGTCTCGGTCCCAGCGGAGACCAGCAGGACGGCAAATCCCACGCTCTCCAAATGGGTCAACGTCCGGGGGACACCGGCGCCGTCGACGATCTCGGCCTCCACGAGATCGGTCAACATGTCGTCCTTCGGGTGGACCCGTCGGTCCTCCGCCAGATCACCGATGTACTCATGGAGCCCCGCCATGGCCACGATCGAGACATCGTTGATCATGCCGACGCCCGGTTCGATGTGGAACATCTGGTCGATCATGCCGCGCACTTGCTCCCGATCCGTAGCTGGAACACCGAGCAGGGTTGCGATGACCGTAGCTGGCAAGATTGCCCCGAATTGCTCGACGAAGTCCCAGGAGTCCTCCCCGCGTCGCGCATCCAGCAACTCACCGCATAACTGGCGAACACTCTCTTCGAGTGTTGCGATGCGCCGCGGTGTAAATGCCTTGGAGATGAGTCGGCGCAACTGGGTGTGCTCAGGCGGATCAAGGAAGATCATCATGCCGTCGGACCTGATGAGATTCTGCGTCATTAGCTCGAGCACGGTTCCGTGAGCCGAGCTGAACGTCTTGGAATCACGATGAGCGGAGTCGACGTCGGCGAATCGGCTCAACGCCCAGAAGTCATACCGTTCGTTGTAGTAGGCGGGCGCCTCATCACGAAGTCGGCGCCAGATCGAGTGGGGGTCGACCCGCAGGGATTTGTCGAAAGGATCCCAGTAGAGATCGCCGGGCGCTCGCTTCGGATCGGAGGGGCCGTGCTCTTGATTAGCCGATGAGTTGCTCACTACCGCCCCCTCGGTTCGGCACCACGGACAACCGCAGGCCACATTACATATTGTATTCAATCTACCCGGGCGTCGCTGCACTCCGCGGCAGAACTGCGATGAACCTTGAATCCGAATTAGTCTAACTGAACACAGATATCAGGCCCCCCTCCGGGCGGGGGACGAGAGGACGTAGCGCACGTGGACAACCTGGACCAGACCACCCCCCAGTACGCCGAGCGCATGTTCCCCGCCCCCATTGACGACGGAATCGCCCGAGAGGATCGAGCGGTATCAACGGTACATTCCGGAGTCGATACCGCCGAACTCGGGGAATGGCGCAACGAGCGGTGGTACCAAGGTGGCGGCCGGGTGGGTGAGAAGGCAGTGGAGTCGATCGTCGTCTACCCGCCGACCCGGGGGCTCCAGACGCAAGGCGATCCCTTCGAGCCAGTCAAGATCGGGATCCTCGTCGATATGGACATTGGGCAGTTATTGGCTGACTGGATCGACTCGACCATCCTGGCGATTGAGGACTCGCTGAACGAGGGCGTGTACGACCGACCGGTCGAGATCATCACGGTGGATGCCAGGGGCCTGCCTCGTGAGAACTATCTGAAGGTTCGCAAGGGCTATCAGAAGTTGGTGGACGCCGGATGTGTCATCGTCCTCGGACCAATGATCTCGGACAATTCGGTGAATTTGCGGGAAACGATCAACGCCACGGGCGTACCTTGCATCGGTTGGACCGGAGCGGTCCGCTTTTTCGGTGAGTATTGCTTCACGGTCGCCAATGGGGACATCCCGACCGAAGCGTTCATGGGAGCTAACTGGTGCGCCCAGCAGGGCCACCGCAAGGTCGGATTCTTCTGGGAGAGCGGTTCTTCGGGCGCCGACTATTCCAATGCCTTCCGCACCGCGGCGCAAAGGTCTGGCGTCGAGCTGGTGAAGGAGGTCAACTTGGGCCCGAATCCCCGCGGTCTTGAAGAGAGCCTCGCCACCATGCGCGAGCAGGGTGCCGAGGCCATTGTGTACATGGGCTACGGCTACTCGACCTTCCACTTCGCACGTGCGTTTCGGGCGCTCGAGTGGGATCCGCCCCGCTTCATGGGGACCGCCTTCATGTTCTATTCGAACAGCAACGAATGGGCCGAAGGGCTCGAGGGCTGGCATGGGGTGGACCAGCTGGGCGAGGACGGGACCAACCCAAACTATGTCGCGATGCTCAAGCGGTACGAGGCCCGCTTTGGGCGGAGTTCTCGCAATGTCGTGGTCGCTCTGGGCTATGACACGGCCCGGGCGGCGATACTCGGCATCGCCAACGCGTCCATCGCCGTCCCGAGCGAGGTCAAGATCGGCCTCGAGGCCATCAAATGGATGCCTTGTACGAATGGGGGACCAGGCTGCTACATCACCTTCGCCCCCTACGACCACCGAGGCTACAAGGGCGATTTCCTCACCATCCGTGAACTGCGCGGGGGCGAGCTCCACTTTCGTGGCTACTACCGTCCCGAATGGCCGGCGAACCGGTCAGAAGCGAAAACGGCGAGCTGACAGACAAGGCTGGCCAATCCGAGGCTGGTTCATCCTCTGTCGATCGCGCACGTTCCACCACCGATTTCTGCTGGATCCATCAGTCTTGGGCTGGAATCGTCTCTGTAGGTCTTCTTTTATCGGATGATGGACCTCGTCGGCAGCGACAGTTGCTCGAGGGCCCCGGCTTGTCCAGCACTGCGGCGACAGCGAAGCGGGGTCAGACCTGCCAGGTGGGGCCTCCCCGGCGGCGGGCGGGCGGGCCAGCGTTGACCCCGGGCTGACCGGCTAGATCGCGGAACGGCAGATCGTGGTCGGACGCCGGTTCACGGGGCAAGCCGAGCACCCGCTCGGCCAGCGCGTTGCGTTGCACCTCGTCGGTTCCTCCGCCCAAGTGGAGGCCCGGGGCGCTGAGGAAGGCGTGCTGCCACCGGCCGTCGTCAGGGGCAGCCGGCCCAGCCAAGGTTCCGGCCATACCTTGTATCAGCAGTGCGGCGGCGGCGGCTTGGCTGGCCTTGATTGAGAACAGCAGCTTCATGATCGAAGCACCGGGGCCCGGGACTGCCCCACGCGCGGCTTCGGCCTTCGCCTGCAGGGCCAGGAAGCGCAGCAAGTGGTCGGTGATGGCCACCCGAGCAAGGGCTTGGCGGACCCTCGCCTCCTCGGCCCGGCCGCAGCGCCGTGCGAGGGCGAAGAGATCGTCAAGGTTGGAGCCCGATCCGCTCCCGATCATTGCCCGTTCGGCAGCCATGGTGGTGTGAGCGATCCGCCAACCTTCGTCCACCTCCCCAACCAGGCTGTCGGCCGGCAGCCGGACATCGGTCAAGAAGACCTCGTTGAAGTGATACGTCCCGCTCATCTCGCGCAGCGGGCGAACCTCGACCCCGGGTGTCTTCATGTCGACCAGGAAATAGCTGATGCCGTGGTGCTTCGGCCGATCAGGGTTGGTGCGCGCGAGCAGGATGGCCCAGTCGGCGTGGGTTGCCAGTGACGTCCAGACCTTCTGCCCATTCACCGTCCAGCCGTGTCCCTCCCGCACCGCCCGGGTCGAGAGACTCGCCAAGTCGGATCCGGCACCGGGTTCGCTGTACAACTGGCACCACGCCTCATCGCCGCGCAGGATGGCCGGCAGGTGCACCTCCTGCTGTTCTGCCGACCCGTGGGCCATCAAGGTGGGCGCCACCATGGCCAATGCGATCAACAGCGGACCGGCGCTGACCCCGTGCCCAGCCAGCTCCTCGGCGAAGATGCGCTCCTGACGTACAGTGCCTCCGCGGCCGCCGAAACCGACCGGCCACGAGATGCCCGCCCATCCGGCGTCGGCCAGCTCTCCTTGCCACCGCCGGGCCAGCGCGACCGACCGGCCCTGACGCTCGTGGTATTCGGCCAGCGTGGTGGGCGGCCCAACGGTCACCGCCCCGTTTCGAAAGTCCGGGGCGTGCTCTGCCAACCACTTTCCGGCCTGGGTCCGGAAGGCGGCGTCCTCGGGCGCTTCGTCCAGATGCTCGATTTCCTCGTTTGGCGTCATTTCCGGCGCGGCCCCCCGAAGCAAGTTGCCGGTGTTCTCGGAGGGCGACTGTCTCGGGGGTGACGCCCCAGTGCACCGACGCCAGAACGAACCGCCCGCAACGACCGGATTTGCCGCAGGTCGCGGGCGTGCGTCGTGTCTGCATCGTTTCCAATGCCGCCCCAAGAGGCGGCATTACGGACCTCCACGGCGCGCGTCCATCGGGGACCCTCCTTCTGCGCTGACAATGCCTCCACCTCCGGACGGTCATGACGGATCGAGGCCAAGCGCCGACCCGGGGCGATGTCGGGCACCGCGCCCGACCCCCAGGTTCGATGCCGGTTTTGGGTGCCCGTTCGACTTTGGCTAGGATTGCATATCGTATACGGCTCCCACCGTCAACCTCCCAAGCCGAGGTCCAAGAGGCAGGACTCCTTGATGCAACCGCTCGTCGTTACTGGATCGGATTCGCCCGATGTGGCCGCAATCCCTTTGATCGTCGACCTCGACGCGCATGTGGTCGAACCACCCGAGGTCTGGTCCAGCCGCCTGCCGGCCCGCCTGCGCGACGCCGGACCCCGGATCGAATACATGCCCGGTGGGGTGCCCAAGCTCGCGGGATCCTCGTACATCGAGGCTCCGGGGACCGACGGACCCGACGTCGCATGGTGGTGCTACGAGGATCACCGGGCCTCGATCAAGCGGACCATTGCTGCTGCCGGGTTCCCTGCCGAAGAGGTCCAGCTTCGCGGGGTCACATATGACGAGATGCGGCCCGGGTGCTGGCAGATGGATGCCCGGCTTGAGGACATGGACAAGAACGGGGTCGAAGCGCAGCTTTGCTTTCCAAATTATCCACGCTTTTGCGGTCAACAGTTCCTGTGGGGCAAGGACAAGGAACTCGCTCGCCTTTGCGTTGAGGCGTACAACGACTGGATGGTGGACGAATGGTGCGGCGCGAGCGGCGGCCGCCTTCTGCCGCTCTGCTTGGTTCCGTTGTGGGATGTCAACCTGGCGGTGGCTGAGGTGGAGAGGAACGCGGCTCGGGGCGTCCGCGCCGTCACCTTCAGCGAGCTGCCCACGTTTCTCGACCTGCCGAGTATCTACAGCGGCTATTGGGACCCATTCTTTGCAGTTTGCGAAGATTCGGGCACCGTGATTTGCATGCACGTTGGTTCGGGCACCAAAACACCCACCACTTCACCTGATGCTCCTGATGCAGTAGCGGCCACGATCCTGTTCGGCAACAGCGTGGGTGGCCTCACCGACTACTTGTTCTCCGGGATTCTGCACCGCTTCGACACTTTGAAGCTCATGTTCGCCGAATGCCAGATCGGGTGGATTCCCTATCTTTTGGAACGGGCCGATGATGTCTGGGCCACCCACCGAGGCTGGAGCGGGTCGCAGCGCTTCTGCCCCGAGCCACCATCGACCTACTACTACCGCCAGATCACCAGCTGCTTCTTCAAGGATCCGGTCGGTGTTGCCCTACTGGATCGAGTTGGCGAGGCGAACGTGGTGTTCGAGACCGACTACCCACACCAAGACGGGACCTGGCCACATTCGCGCCAGGCGGCTGCCGACCAGTTCGGCCGCCTTCCCCAGGCGACGATCAACCGGATAGCCCGGGGGAACGCCATCGAACTCCTCGGCCTGCCCCTGGACCCCGAGGGATGACGGAGTGCCTGCTGGGCTAGGTTCGCCAGGTCTGCAGCCCACGGCCCTGGGTGCCGAAGATCTGGGTGGCGAAGACGTCCCCCAACTCGGTGGCATCCCAGCGACGCTCGCTGTTCGAGGCGGTGGCCGCTTCGTGCCATCCCCCCATCAGGTGGATTCGGTCACCGATTACACGGATGACCTGTCCGGTGACGTACTGCGCCTCGTCCGACGCCAGCCAGGCGACGACCGGTGAGCTCCCGGCCGGATCCAAAGGGTGGAAGCAATCCTCAGGGATCTCGTCGGGCTCGACCACGTCGGGGGCGTTGGGCATGGTGCCAGTGATCCGTGTGGCGCCGGCGGGTCCGATCGCGTTCACGGTGACCCCGAGGCGGTGGAGTTCGAGGGCCAGGGTCTGGGTGAGTCCGACGACAGCAGCCTTGGCCGTGGCGTAGTTGGACTGGCCGAAGTTTCCTACGAGGCCCGCTCCCGAGGTCGTGTTGATGATCCGCCCCCGGCTGTCGTGGCCCGACTTGGCCAGCGCCCGCCAATGGCGGGCCGCCGCCCGGCTGGCCAGCCACGGTCCGCGCACGTGGACCCGCATCACTGCATCCCATGCCTCGGCACCAAGGTTCCAGATTACGGCGTCTCTCACGATGCCCGCGTTGTTCACCAAGATATCGAACCGACCCCACTTGTCGACGGCCCTGTGGATCATCGACTCGGCGTCCTGCTCTTCGGCGACGTTGCCGTAGTCGGCCACCGCGGTCCCGCCGCGCGCTGTGATGAGGTCCACCGTCAGGTCCGCGTCGCGGCTCGACCCCTCCCCGCTGACCGACGAGCCCAGGTCGTTGACCACCACCCGGGCCCCCTGTTTGGCCAGTTCAAGGGCATGGCCACGGCCGATGCCATGACCGGCGCCGGTGACCACGGCGACTTTTCCCTCCAAGAGTGTGTCCATCGATGTGCAACTCCGCGCGTTCGTTTATTCCCTGACGCTCGAAAACGGGACCGAGGATCCGGTAACCACCGGATCGGCGGTAACGCATATCATATGCAGTTGAACGCAGTGAATCAAAATGGTGCGCTCGCACAGCGGGCCCTGGGGAGGTAGTGGATGACCAATGAGATCTGGCACGAGGAGTGCATGTTGGTCGATGGCTCGCTCGTCGGCGCAGCAGATGGTGCTCTCTACGACAACGTCAATCCGGCGACCGAGGACGTCATGGGGCAAGCGGTCGATGCGGGGCTGATCGACGTCGACCGGGCGATTCAAGCCGCAAGACGGGCATTCGACGAGACGGGGTGGTCCACCGACGTCACATTCCGGGTGCGTTGTCTGCGCCAGTTGCGCGACGCCCTGGTCGCTCATGGTGAGGATCTGCGTTCGATGATTGTGGCGGAAGGCGGCACCCCGGTCTCGCTCACCTACGGTGCACAGCTCGACGATCCGGTGGCGACCCTTGGTTGGATAGCCGACTTGGCCGAGCGCTATGAGTATGAGACGGACCTGGGCCGGGCGGCGCCCTACGGCATGCCGGCGTTGCGTAGGGTGGTCCGCGAGCCGGTCGGGGTGGTCGGTGCCATCACCCCTTGGAATTTTCCGACTCAGATCAACTTGGCCAAGGTGGGACCGGCTCTTGGCGCTGGAAACACGGTGGTCCTCAAGCCCGCACCGGACACCCCGTGGAGTGGAACGGCCCTCGGCCGATTGGTGGCCGAAGAGACCGACATCCCTCCGGGCGTCTTCAACGTCGTGACGTCGGCCGGACATGTCGTGGGCCAGCGGTTGGCTCAGGACCCGAGGGTGGACATGGTGAGCTTCACCGGATCTACGGCCAACGGACGCTCGGTCATGGAGGCGGCCGCCGGCAACCTCAAGCGAGTCTTCCTCGAGCTGGGGGGCAAGTCGGCCGCGGTGGTGCTCCTCGACGCTGACATCAAACAGGCCGTCGCCATGACCGCCATTCAGATACTTACCCACGCCGGACAGGGATGTGCCATTACCACACGGCTGCTGTTGCCCCGTTCCCGCTACGACGAGGGGGTCGGAGAGGTTGTCGACGTACTCTCTGGTCTCTCCTACGGCGACCCGACAGACCCGGCGCACCTCATGGGCCCCCTCATCAGCCGGCGACAGCGTCAAAGGGTGCTTGGCTACATCGAGCGGGGCTGCGCTGACGGCGCCACGGTTGCCTTGGGGGGAGGCATCCCCGAGCACCTGCCACACGGGTTTTATGTTGAGCCGACGGTACTTGTGGACGTGGACTCCGACGCGGTGGTAGCTCAGGAAGAGATTTTCGGGCCGGTTCTCGTCGTCTTGTCCTACGACGACACCGACGACGATGCCGTGCGAGTGGCAAACAACTCGGTCTACGGACTGTCAGGCGCGGTGTTCAGCGGGTCCGTTGACCACGCCCGCGCTGTCGCTCTCCGCATCCGGACTGGGACCGTTTCTGTCAACGGGGCGGTCTGGTACTCGGCCGACGTGCCATTCGGGGGATACAAGCAGAGTGGATTCGGCCGCGAGATGGGGATCGGCGGATTTGAGGAGTACCTCGAGATCAAGTCCATCGCCGAGCCCGCCTGAATCCGAGTACCGAAAGGAGAAGGCATCGTGTCGACTAATGCATGGCGCAGTGACACCGAACAGCTCACCTTGCGAACTTTGATCGAGCGTCGGGTTGAGACCGACCCCGACGGCGAGTACCTCGACGTCTGCGCCACCAAGATCTCGGCCCATGAGGTCTACAACACCGCAAACCGGTTGGCGAATGCGTTCGCGCAGCTCGGCGTTTTGCCCGGGGACCGGGTGGCGACTCTCATCGAGAACTCTCCCGAAGCCGTGCTGAGTTGGTGGGGAGCCGTGCAGGCTGGTGCCATCGCGGTGCCCATCAACACGGCGTACAAGGGAGAGTACCTGCGCCACCAGTTGGCTGACTCTGGCTCAAAGGTGTTGGTGGTTGAGGCAGCGCTCGTTGATCGGGCGGCTCAGGTTGTCGATCAGCTCGACAACCTCGACCATCTGATCGTGATCGGTGAGCCGCCCGTGGAAGTTCGAGGAACCGTGCACCAATGGGACGACCTCATGACCGCCAGCGACACCCCGCCTACGGCGGTCGTCTCACCGGCCGACCTCGCAACGTTCGTTTACACCGGGGGCACGACCGGGCTGTCGAAGGGATGCATGCTCAGTCACAACTATCACGCCGCTCTGGCGGCCCAGATCGGTATCTGCTGGGAGCGCACGGCCGAGGACGTGGTGTGGACTCCATTGCCGCTGTTCCACTTCAATGCCATCACGACGGCGGTGGTAGGACCGTTGTTCTTCGGGGGTCGGGCTTCCATCTATCGTCGATTCTCGGTCTCGAACTTCTGGAGCGAAATGAACCGCGTCGGTGCCACGATCACCTCGACGCTGGGCACGATGGCATACCTCCTCGCCCACGATGTGGACCGACCGGAGATGCCGCGCTCGGGGGCTCCGGAGGCCAACGCGACGTTGCGGTTGATCGGTGCGGCGCCATTGCCGGTCGAAGTGGATTCGGTCATCAAAGAGCGATTCGGCGTGCGCACTTTCTCGGGCGCGTACGGCGTCACCGAGGCGAGCCTTGTGTCGTGGCAACCAACCGGGATGACAAATCGGCCAAACGCGGCCGGTGTGATCAACGATGAGTACTTCGACGTACGCATATTCGACGATGACGACAACGAGCAGCCTCGGGGATCCGATGGGGAGATCGTGCTTCGACCAAAGCGACCCCACGTCATGTTCGAGGGGTACTGGGGCCAACCGGAGGTAACGGTGGTCACAAGCAGAAACTGGTGGTATCACACGGGCGACATCGGACGCATCGACGAAGATGACTACCTCTACTTCGTGGACCGTAAGGCCGACTACCTTCGTCGGCGAGGCGAGAACATTTCGAGCTTTGAGGTCGAAAGGATCCTCATGGGGCACGGACAACTGGCGGACGTGGCCGTGCACGCAGTGCCGAGCCAGCTCACCGAAGATGATCTTAAGATCACTGCCACTTTGAAAGCGGGCGCGGAACTCACCGAAGAGCAACTTTTCCGGTGGTGCATCGATGAGCTGCCCTATTTCGCCTTGCCTCGCTACATCGAGTTTCGGTCGGAACTCCCACGAAGTCCGGTGGGGAGGGTGCTGAAGAGGGAACTGCGTGACGAGCCCATTGGCCCCACGGTTTTCGACACCGAGGCCTCCGGTATCACCTACGATCGGCGCTGAGTCTACGTCCTCGAGTCTGCAAAGAGCCAAGAGATGCAACCTCTGGAAACTGAGTTCGCTCCCGTACAAATTGGCGACGGGCCGGGTGCCGCCGTCGGAGTCATCGGCCTCGGGATAATCGGCGGCGGGGTGGCCCGTCACCTGGTGGCACGCGGGAACCGTGTCGTCGTATGCGATTCGCGTCCCGAGGCCTTTGAACCGTTCGTCGGCCACGCCGAAACAACACAGGATCCAGCTGCCCTGGCGTCTGCGTGTGAGGTCGTCGTGATCGCCGTGGTAAACGACGAACAGGTCCGTCAAGTCATGCGGGGGGTGTTGTCGAATGCCGCACCAGGCACGGTGGTCATTGTCCTGAGCACGGTGCTCGTCGAGACCGTCGTCGAGCTGGCCGAGGTCGCCCGTCGCACCCATGTGACCGTGCTCGACTGCGGGGTGAGCGGCGGGCCCGCCGCGGCCGCCCAGGGCCAGTTGGTCTGCATGATCGGTGGTGATTCCGGGGCCATCGAGCGGATCGCCCCGGTGCTGGATGCCTGGTCGTCGGAAATCATCCATACCGGTCCGGTGGGGTCGGGGCTGGCTGCCAAGCTGGCCCGCAACGTCGTTCAGTACGGGGCCTGGTTAGCCGCATACGAGGGACAGACCCTCGCCGAAGCCTACGGCGTCGATCTTGCAAAGCTCGGCCAGGCGATCCGGGCGGCCGACGCGTTGAGTGGCGGCACAGCGGCATTGATGTTCCGCGATACCGTGGCGCCCTTCGGCGATGGAGATGACCCGAAACTCGTCGAGGCAATGCGAGCGGGGGCCGGTCTGGCCCACAAGGACCTGCGCATAGCGCTTGCATTGGCGGATGCCATCGGGGTGGACCTACCGATGGCAGCACTGACTGAAGCGCGGTGCGACCGCATCTTCGGTGTTGGGTCGACCGGAGCGGCCGATGAGCCAACCCATGATGGCGAGGGTTGAGGGTCCGTCACGTTCTCTCCCCAGGCGGCGTGGTCAAGATCCAGGCGGTGTGCGGGATCTCACTCGACCGGACCGAGTGCCGGGCGACTTTGCAACCTACGCCAGCGACCCCACTTCGTGGAGCTGGGAAGCTTGTGATTTTCCGGGATCGAGACCGGCTCCTAGCCGTCGGCATCATGAACTCTGGCAGAAGGACCGTGGTCTTCCCTCCGGTGCATCGAGGCCACTTGAGACCGCTCCATTTTGACGAATTCGCCGACAGCTTCGACGGTGATTACTCCGCCTTGGATGAGCTGACCCTTACTGTGGGTTCGGCGTCCTTCGAATCGGGTCACCCATGCTTCGAACACAGCCGGTTCGGCAATCAGCGTGGGCTTGAGGTAGCGGATGGAGAGTTGCACGGTCGGACCGGCTCCATTCGCGAGGACGTTGGCCGCCGTCAACATCATGTCGAACGCACCCGCTAGTGCAGCACCGTGCACACAGCCTGGCGCGCCTTCATACGGGGCCGTGAAGATGGCCCTGCCGATGGCCTTGGGTGGCTCGAATTCGACGGTGATGGGCAGAGCGACCGGATTGCAGGATCCGATGATCATGTCGAATGGCATCGCAGCGGCCAACGTTGCCGCGCCCTCGGGCTGGATCGGGTGATCGGCAAACCGGGGGGTAGGGACCGCGCCCGGTGTAGGCACAGACCGGTCGAGCTCGTCAGCCAGGGCAGCGATCCGCTTGGCTGCGTCTGAAAGCTCCTCGGGAGTTGCCGTGGAGGTGACAGAAGAGGCAATCAATCGGCGCACTGCGGCGGTCAGGTCCTCGCGGCCACCTCCACTCCACGGCTTGCGGTTGGCAGCCACTGCGTTTGTTTCGTGGTCAGGCATCGTCGCCACCAAATCGCTGGAGGAACATGGCGTGGTCATCAAGAACGGACAACATGTATTCTGCACCGCCTGAGGGCACCCGGAGCACCACCTCGTCGATGCCCAGGTTTTGATATCTCTCGAGTTTCTGGTCAGTCGGAACAGTTCCGAAGGGAACCACCCGGATTTTTTCTGGATCGCGTCCGTGGGCCTCGACAGTGCGATACAGATCGGGTATTGATTCAGCAAGACCGGAACCGCCGATGGGCATCCAGCCGTCGGCGTATTCAGCAACGGCGGCGAACACCGAAGCATTGGCACCGCCTCCGACAAGTGTGGTCACCCGCGGTTGTTGGATTGGCTTCGGCCAACTCCAACACGGTTCGAGTGTCACATAGCGCCCACGGAATGCTGCTTGTTCTTGCGACCACAGAGCCTGCATGCACAACACGTGCTCACGAGCCACTTCTCGGCGCACGTTGAAGTCCACACCATGGTCCGCCGCTTCGGCCCGGTTCCAACCGAATCCCATCCCGAACACGACCCTCCCGCCGCTCAAGTGGTCGAGTGTCGCTAGTTGCTTGCCCAGCACAATGGGATCATGCTGGGCGGCCAGTACCACTCCGGTGCCAAGGATGATCCGCTCGGTCACCGAGGCTGCTGCCGCCAGGGCCACCAACGGATCGAGATTGCGTCGATAGTCGTCGAGGTTGACCCCCTCCACCAGGGCAGGTGGCGTATCGTCGCGCACCGGAAGGTGGGTGTGCTCGGGAAAGTAAAGAGAGCGGAACCCTCGTTCTTCGGCAGCGAGTGCCAGGTCGGCTGGAGGCATGGCCTGATCAGTTAGAAAAGCGGTGATACCAAGGCGCATGGCTACTTCCTTACGGGCCGACCACTTGGCCATTATTGATGGGACAGGTGAGCGAGAGAGAACTCAGGCGGTGGCTTGTTTGGCGAGCTGCCCCAGAGAGATCGGCTTCCTCGGACCTAGCCGGCCCTTGTCGAACGAGCGCACCTCTACGGAGTGACCGACGGCATCGGCACGGAGGGCGGCGACCGTAGACTTCTCCTTGGCGCGGTACGCAAATGGATCAAAGGAGTACCAGCGACAGGCGTTTTCGTGGGTGATCTTGGCCAACTCGTCCTCTGGAACATCGGAGGATACCCGGGCCAGTTCCTCGGGCGCTTCGGGCCACGACGAGTCCGAGTGAGGGTAGTCACACTCCCAGGCGATGTTGTCCAGGCCGATGTCGTGACGCAAGCGGATCCCGACCGGGTCCGAAATAAAGCACGTGAGGAAGTGATCGCGGAAGACCTCGCTCGGGACTCGGGCGCCGAAGTTCTGACCGGTCCAGAGGTGATGCATCTCGTATGTGCGGTCGACTCGGTCGAGGAAGTACGGGATCCAACCGGTGCCGCCTTCGGACAGGGCGATCCGGATGCGCGGGTACTCACTGATGACTCGGGACCAGAGGAGGTCGGCGGCCGCCTGACAGATATTCATAGGTTGGAGTGTGATCATTACGTCGATTGGTGCGTCCGGCGCGGTCACCGTGATCTGTCCGGAGGAGCCCAGGTGGATGGAAAGCACCACCCCCTCGTCGCTCAAGGCCTTCCAAAGGGGATCCCAGGACGGGTCGTGGAAGCTGGGATAGCCGAGGGTGGCCGGGTTCTCCGTGAAGGTCAACGAGTGCACACCCTTCTTTGCCAATCGGCGAACCTCATCAGCGCACAGCTGGGCGTCCCACAGGATAGGGAGGCCCATAGGGATGAAGCGACCCGGGTACGCTCCGCACCACTCATCGACGTGCCAGTCGTTGTATGCGCGGACGACCGCCGTGGCCAGATCCTTGTCCGCGCTGTTGGCGAAGAGCCTTCCACTGAATCCGGGAAACGAGGGAAAGCACATCGAACCGAGCACACCCCCGGCGTTCATGTCCTTGATCCGCTCGTGGATATTCCAGCAGCCTTCCCGCATCTCATCGAAGGCGGTCGGCTCGACACCGTATTCCTCCTTGGGCCGGCCGGCGACCGCATTGAGACCGATGTTGGGAATCTCCACTCCGTTGAAGAGCCAGACGTCGGATCCATCGTCTCTCCGGACGACCCGGGGTGCCTGGTCACGGTAACGGGCCGGGAGGTGATTCTCGAAGACGTCGGGTGGTTCGACCAAGTGATCGTCCACGCTGACCAGGATCATGTCGTCGGCGCGCATGGCTGGGTTCCTTCCTTCAATTGGCGGCCCGACAATGACCCAAATCGGTGCCGATCCCTTCCCTATGAACTATAGTTCGAGGAATTGAACAAGGTTTAGTCAGAGCCCCGATTGGCCGCGGGCTGGCAGGGAGGAGCGGTCTGCGCGGTGAACGAAAAGGTGTACATCCACGAGTTCATCGACATCATCGGGGCCAACCGGGCCCGCTACATGCACCACATGACGGCGAACTGGGTGCCGATCGCCATTGCCGAGCGCGGCCAGTATTGCTTCGGGGTGTGGGGGACGGTGGGGTCAACCGGCCGCTGGCCTGAGGTCGTCAATATGTGGGAGCTCGACGGGTGGGAGGGACTTGCCGAAAACTTTGAGCACGAGCTGTCCCACACCTCGATGCAGGATCCTTCGTTGGCCGACTGGTGGCAGACCGCGGCCAGCCTCCGGCGGGGCGGGACCGATCGCATTGTGGTGCCTGTTCCGTGGTCACGCACTATTGCCGAGCTGGTGGCCCAGGGAGTGCGGGGCAAGGTCTACGCCCACGAGTTCGTGACAATGGCCCCCGGGCAATCGATCGAGGTTCTCGGTCGGCTGGAGGAGACCGGGCGGGGGACCGTGGAAGCCCTCGGCCTCGAGCTTGTTGGGGCCTTCGATGTGGCCATGGTGCACGGAACCGAGGCCATCTTCATTTGGGCGATTCCCGACTGGCCGACCTGGGTCCGCTACGAAGGAGCGTGGTCCCGGGGGGGCGAGCTCGAACGCTGGAGCAAAGCGTTGATCGAGTGCAGGGCGACGGTGCGGCGCACGCTGATGATCGAGGCCCCCTTAAGCCCGATGCGGCTCGGTCGTCAGCCCGCAGTGGAGGACCGCCGTCCACTTTCAGAGGTCCGGTGACGAAGCGAATGTGCCTGGGCTCAGAGCCGTCCGCCGGTCTGCAGGGGTGCTGGCACCCAGTCGGGATCGCGCCGATCTTTGTAGGCGCGGTAGCCCTCGGTCGCCTCGGTGCTGTTGAGGCTGGCGTCCATCGAGCTCCGGTCGTAGTGACCGTAGAACTCATTGATGACCCGTTTCACGTTGCGTCGAGCGTCGGGCGCCGCCCGGGTGCACCACTTGAGAGCGTCTTCAGCCGCCGCCATCAGGTCGTTGTGCCCGCAGATCCGGGCCACCAGGCCCCATTCCCCGGCTTCGGCGGCCGACAGCGTCCGTCCGGTCAGCAGAAGGTCTCGAGCGCGGGCAGGGCCGACTTGGCGGGGGAGGATCTGGCCGAAGTGGGTGTCTGCGATCCCCCGGAAGAGCTCGGGGGCGCGGAAAGTAGCTCGCTCGCTGGCGACCGTCACATCTGCGAGCATGGCGATCATTAGCCCACCCCCTTGGGCCAGGCCATTCACCGCGCAGACCACCGGCTTGGAGGAATTGCGGATGGCGTCAAAGGGGGTGTTGTCCATGCCGAGCAGCCGCGGTAGATCGGCCCAGCCGTCCTCGTTGTCGCCGCTCAGGTCTCCGCCAGAGATGAATATGTCTCCGGTGCCGGTGATGAGCAAACCGGCCAAGGTGGCGTCACTGTTGACCAGGTCGACGGCATAGCGGACACCGAAGTACATGGCCGGGGTCATGGCATTGCGGCGCTCCGGACGGTTGACCACGCAGTGGGCGAGAGCCCCCTGTCGTTCGAATTGGAGGTAGGACGTTCCCAGCCAGTCGCCTTCGGGTGGACGGGGCGTGCCGTTCTCAGCCATGGACACATACACCTCGCATCGGGTCTCTTGTCGCCGCACCGTGCTTCAAGAGGTCGAGTGGAACAAGAGCTGTACCGTACCGGGAGCTGCCGGGGGCCCACACTACTGGCGGCGACCGGTTGACGAATAGTCGATCCGACGGGTGACCTAGGGGGCGAGCATGGCGAAGCGAATGAGCTCGGCTGGCGAGGGCGAGGCCAGTCGGCGCGCCCAGCGCCGTGCCCAGCACCAGCAGCTCAGCCGCACGCAGCTCCTGGACGCAGCCGAAGAGATGTTCGGCAAGCGCGGGTTCTACGAGACCACCCTGAAGGAGGTGGCCGAACTGGCTGAATTCTCGGTCGGGTCCGTCTACTCCTTCTTTGCGGACAAAGAAGACTTGTTTCTCAACGTGTTCATCCGGCGAGGTGAGGAATTCATGCCGGCCATGCAGGCGGCGATCGAGGCGGGTGGGAGCGCGCTCGAGCGACTGCACCGTCTGGCGGACTTCGAGGTGGGCTACTTCCGCGAGCACCCCCACTTCGGCCGTCTTTATCTCAGATCATTCAGGATCGGCGCGGCTGCGCCGGTCGAGTCGTCGGTAGCTGAGGCGCTGGCCGGCAACTTCGTGTCGGCCATGGAGCTGCAGGCCGAGATCTTTGTCCGTGGGCAAAAGGAGAAGATCCTACGTAGCGGTGATCCAGTGGTCCTCGCCCACCTTTTCAGCGGGCTTATCGCCGCGTTCCAGTCGATCGACCCAGCCGTGATCGAGGCTGATCCGAACTCCGGCGAGCGGCTGCCCCTTGCTGCACTGCACGAGATCATTGAGAGGGCCTTTACCTAGCCGGCGGGGCCGAATCACATGCATTCCGCCAAGATCGGATTGTGGCGATTCTCGGCCGCTGGCGGCGACTGATCCAGCCGCAGTGAACTGACCCGATCGGTGATCCGCGATTTCCCGAGGTCGAACGGTGGGCGGGGCGATGCCTCCTTAGCTGATGACTCCTGCCGCTCGGAGGGCCAAAAGGGTGGCCTCGTCGAGGTCGAGTTCCGAACTCAGCACTTCCGCCGTGTGCTCGCCGAGCCAGGGGACGTGCCCCTGTGCGGGCTCGTGAGTCCCGAGGAGGTGCAGAGGGCTTCCCGGAAGAAGCACAGCCTGCCCGACTCCGTCCGTTCTGGAGATCTCAACGATCATTCCTCGCGCCCTCAGATGGGGGTCCCGCACAACCTCTTCGTCGGTGAAGCACGGTCCGGCGGCGATTCCAGCTTCGCTCAACGCCTGGCAGGCCTCAAGCCGAGTCATCCCCTCGGACCAAGAACGCACCGCCGGGCGCAGTAACTCGTCGAGGTGGTCAACCCAGCCCTGCCGGGTCGCGAAGCGCTCGTCATGTGACCACTCGGGGTGACCCAGCACCTCGACGAAGGTTGCGAACTGGTGCTCGCGACCGACCTGGATGATGATCCATCCATCGCCGGCCCAGAAGCCGTGGGAGATCAGTGGGCCAATCGCTCCTCCGCGAAGTCCGAGCGACCAGAAGTTCATAACGATGTCGGTCATAGCCACGACCGAGTCGAACATGGCGACATCGACATACTGCCCAACACCGGTCATGTCACGATGCCGGAGGGCGGCGAGGACACCGATGGTGGCGAAGAGTGAAGCACCGATATCGCCTAGAGCTCCGACCGGCGCAGTGAGCGGCGGCTGGTCTGCCACGCGCTTCATCTCGTAAATGCCGGACATCGCCTCGACGACTGTCGAGAACGCTGGCCACATCCGGTAGGGGGTCTCGACCGTATTCCCGAAACCCGAGACCGACAGGTAGATGCATTCGGGGTGGACCGCCCGGACTGCCTCGTAGTCGAGCCCGAGTCGGGCGGCCGTGCCCGGTTTGAAGTTCTCGGCGATGACATCGAAGCGGGGCACCATGGCCAGAATGAGGTCGCGCCCTCGGGGATCCTTTAGGTCCACGCAAACACTGCGCTTTTTCAGATTGTTGCGCAGGAAGGTTGCCCCCACCGCCCTTCCCGTGGCGTCGACTATGGCAGGGGTTGAGGACCGCCCCTGGTCACCACCGTGGGGAGACTCGATCTTGACCACATCGGCTCCGAGCCGAGCGAGCATTTGGGTGGCATAGGGGAGCGACTGCATTTGCTCGAGGGCAAGTACCCGCACCCCCGACAGCGGGGAGATAGTGGGCGGTCCGCCCTCGGGGGCTTGCGGGCACATCACGCTAACGACGTGCGATAGCCGGCGACGAGCTGGCGACGTAGCACTTTACCCGCTTCGCTGCGCGGGAGCGTGGCTACCCGAACGAACAGCACTGGGACTTTATACGCGGTGAGGTGAAGCCGGCATAGGGCTTCGAGCTCGGCGTCCTCGACATCGCCTGTGGTCACGACGAAGGCTACGGGCACCTCGCCCAGGCGGTCGTCGGGGATGCCGACAACCGCGGCGTCCCCAACAGCTGGTGAGAGTCGTAGCACCTCTTCGACATGTTCGGGAAAGACTTTGTTGCCGCCCCGGTTGATGAGGTCGCCCATCCTTCCTTCGATCCACACGAAGCCGTCGGCGTCGATGCGCGCCAGATCCCCGGTGTGAAGGAACCCCTCCGGGTCGAGACGGTCGGCCAGCTCATCGTCTGACGCGTACCCGGCGGCCATCGACGGTGGCCGGACCAATAACTCGCCCACCTTTTCGACCCCGAGCGCTACCGGTCCGTCCATCAACTTGAGGTCCACCCCCGGATGCGCTCGGCCGGCCGCGCCCACCTTCTCTGGGTGAGCCTTAGCGTCTGCGGCGGTCCACCCGACCACTTCGCCGATCTCCGCCTGTCCGTAGCCGTTCAGGACAAACACCCCGAACTTGTTGGTGAACCGCCGAGCCTGCAGCGGTGAGAGAGGAGCGGTGATGCTGCGAACATATTTGAGGGGCTCCAGGTCGGTGACCCCGCCGGCATCGGTGAGCATGGTCAGGGCGGCCGGCGGTAGGACGGTGGAGCGAATCTGGAATCGGGCCACGAGGTGGGCGAAAGTTGACACGTCGAAGGCGTCCATGATCACCAGTGGGGCTCCGGCACGCAGTCCGAAGAGGGCGTTGTAAATCCCGGCGTTGAGCGAGAGCGAGACCGGGATCAGATTGGGTGACGGTGCGCGGTCCGATGAGACCGACCCCGCTCGCAGCGGGCCCAGTACTCGGTCTATGAGCTCTAGATAGCCCTCGTGGGTGTGGAGGATGGGCTTCGGCGCTCCGGTCGTGCCCGACGTCCACAGTATGAACGCCGTTCCGGCCTCGAAGGTCCGCGTTCCGCTGAGCCGTTCCATCCCGTCAGGGCCGATACGGACCGCCGGCCGTGTCGCTCGAATCACATCAGCCGTCTCGTTTTCTGTCAGGCGGGGATTCACCGGGATGAACACTGCACCCGCTCGCCAGATCGCCGTCATAGCGATGACCACGTTGGGCCCGTTGGGCAGCTGGACCGCCACCGATTGGCCGGGAGCGATCCCCGACGTCAGCAGCTCCTCAGCCAGCGCTGCCGACCGGACTCGGGCACCACCGGCGGTCACCTCGTCGTCCACGCCGTAGAGCAATCCCTGGTCATCTCCGAACGGATGGTCGAAGAGTAGTGAGGCCAGATTGACGCCGAGCGTCATCGACTGTTCGGGAAAGGTCTCATTTGGACCGCACGAACTTCTTGCAGTCCGGGGGGTACCAGACCAGCGTTTCCGAGCACGATCACCGTTGCCGCTCTAACCGCGCGGCCGCGCCAATCTTGAGTCGTCGCAGTGTCACGGACCCGTCCCCTTCGACTGGGTTACCTTCGATCTGGAAGTGTATATTATATCCTGCGCGGGAGTGCCAGAGCCAACGGTCCCCAGTCCGGTCGGCACCTCGTCGAGCTCCGGCTCGGGGCGCGATATCGCTCGTTTGATGGCAGCGCCGGCTCAGCATCATGGCCGAAGTTCTTGCTAATCCTCGGGGCGACGGTCTAGGAAATTGTAGGGCGGGTCAAGACGGGAGCCAGAATGACGCCAACGTTGGTGCTGGTCCACGGAGGCACGGTGACGTCCACTATGTGGGATCCGGTGCTTGAGCATTTGCGCACACCGGCGCGAGCGGTGGACCTACCGGGCCGTCGCTACCACCCGGCCGACCTGTCGACCATCACGCGCGACGACTGGGTGGGTGCTGTCGTCGACGAGATCATCGCCGACGACCTGGGTCCCGTGGTGTTAGTCGGCCACTCGTCGGGCGGCTACGTGATCCCCGAGGTGAGCGCCGTCCTGCCGGATCGGGTCGCCCACCTGGTTTTCGTGGCGGCCACCGTGCCGGCTGACGGCGAGCGACCGGTCGACTACATCAAGCCCCGTCTGCGGGAGCTTGCCGAAAGCAGCGAGGAGCTCGTGCGTACCATGGCCGCTGGCAAGACTCTCGGTGGCCTTCTGCCAGGTGAGCCGCCGATCTCGACTGACCTCGAGGTGGTCGAGAACGGCCCGCGAATGGGGCTGGAGGCTCCCGGACCGCTCCTCGAGATTTATCACGGTTGGGCCACCGTGCCACCCGAGCTGCCCAGGACATTTATCCGGTGCCAACAAGACCGCGTGGTGACGCCCGAACTGGTAGATCGGATGCTGCCACACATGGGCAACGTCACGATTGTGGACATTGACGCCGGCCATGAAGTGACGAGGGAATCGCCGGTGACCTTGGCCCGAATCCTAGATCGAATCGCCGCAACCGCTGAAGTCAACACGGCTCCGCCAAGGCACCCCGGGTAGAGATGCTCATGTCGCGAAAGCTCTCGTCCATTGGGGTCTATTGCGCTTCGAGTCCGGGCGTCGAACCTGGGTTCTCAGTAGCGGCCGCATCAATGGGGCGACTACTAGCTAAGCGTGAAATTCGGCTCGTCTATGGGGGTGGACGCGTTGGTTTGATGGGAGTGCTTGCGGACGCCGCCTTGGATGAAGGCGGCGAGGTGCATGGTGTGATCACGCGAGCGCTTGCCGAGAAGGAGGTCGCGCACCGAGGCCTGACGGCGCTCGAAGTCGTTGAGACCATGCACGAACGCAAAGCGGCGATGGCCGACCGTGCGGACGGTTTTATCATGCTGCCAGGTGGATTCGGCACCCTAGATGAGTTCTTCGAAGTGCTCACGTGGACCCAGCTCGGCATCCATTCCAAGCCATGCGGCGTCCTCAATGTGAGTGGCTTCTTCGAGCCGTTGCGCATGCTGTTCGAAATGGCTACCGAGCACCGCTTTCTTCGTCCCGAACACCGCGACATGGTGATCATGGAGTCCGATGGAGTGTCGCTGATCGACCGGCTCAATTCATGGACGCCCCTCACTGTCGACAAGTGGCTCGATCGATCGCAACGCTGACGACGAACTTGGGTCTGTGATCGGCTGACGGTCTGGTGTTCACGTCGACGGGATAAAGATAAATGCAGTAAGGAGATCGTGAGATCGTCGTACGGTTCGCCGGAGCCCGGCAGGGGTGTGTGGGCGGAACCCGGATCGGGTGAAATGACCGCCATGAGGTGGAGAGATTTGGTCACGGTGGAGTTGCAACACGTGGTCATCGGGCCCTGTTCGGCTGCGGCGGCGTTGGCCCGCAGTGATCAAGCAACTGGTCTGCCCGTACGGGTTACCGTGGTCGCTCGCACCCCCGAGAATACGAGGAGGGCGTGAACCCCAGCCGCCGTTTCTCCGATCGGACGGAGCAAAGCCGGGGCGGCCGTTCGGGCTCCCACCGGTCTTCTACTGCCCACTTCTGGTGTGTCGGGCTACTTCTGGTCTGTCGGCGTGGATGCCAGGTGTCGATGTTCAGTCGAGGCGGGCGGTTGCGGTACCGGTGAGCACTGCGTCACCCCGCTGGTTCCGGGTCACGACGGAGAGGTCGACGAAGCGCTCTCCATTCACGTCTCGAACCGCGTCAATGGTGGCACGAGCGGTCAGCGTGTCGCCCGGCCACACCTGGCCGACGAATCGAACCGCGTAGCTAGTCAACCTCGCGTCACCCGTCCAGTCGGTGAGGATCCGCCCGGTCATCCCCATGACGAGCATGCCGTGGGCGAAGACAGTGGGGTAGCCAGCTACGTCTTTCGCGAAGACCTCGTCCGTGTGCAGGGGGTTGTAGTCACCAGACGCACCCGCATATTGAACAATACGCGTCCGAGTAAGGTCCTCGACCAGGATCAGCTCACGACTGTCACCGACCTGTACCTCAGCGGCTCGAAGCGGCATTAGGACCCCCCACGTTCGGGAACTCTCTCGGTACGAACTCCCACCGTTGTTGCCGTGATCACGAGTTCGCCGGCCGCGTCCCGATACTCGGTCACGAACTCGGAGAATATGAGAGCGCCGGCGCGGCGTCCCTGTTTTTGCCATGTCCTACCGGGTTTGGTCTCGGCAGAGAGGACATCGCCGACGCGGAGAGTGCGGTGGTACTCGTAACGCTGCTCCGCGTGAAGGCCACTACCGCCGCTTGTACCTGTGTCGTTTCCGCCCTCGATGGCCGATTGCACCCCTGTCGGAGTACCACCCGAGCCGAACCACGGTTGCCCGTCGTGCGGGCGCAGCGGGTACCCAGGGTCGAACTGCGCGCTGGCCTGTACGAAGGTTGGAGGAGCGATGATGCCGCCGACCTCAGACTTCGCTGCGAGATCCCGATCCACATACGCGGGATTGGGGTCCCCGATGGCACGCGCGAAACAAAGGACGTGGCCCTCCTCGATGGGGAAGTGCTCAACGGCCACGGCAGGTCCCCCGAGCCGTGAGCGCCCGGCCGTTGTCGCTCATGATGACGCGAATATCGCCCTCGGCGAGTCCGTTACGTCGCAGATCCAGCGCGAAATCCCGAGGCTCAGGTAGCCCCTCGGCGTGCGGCCAATCGGATCCGAAGAGTAGCCGGTCCACCCCCAACACTTCCTTCAGCAGGGCCATGTCGTCCTCGTAGAACGGTGCCACCCAGACGTGCTCGCGGAACGTCTCCACCGGGTCGGAAAGGAAGGCCGACGGCATCTGCCCGTAGGCCTTTGCGAGCTTGTTGATGAGGACGGGAACCCAGTTGGCACCGGCTTCAATGCTGGCGACGCGGATGTTGGGGAAGCGGTCGAATAGTCCCTGGCAGACGAGCGCCGCCATGGTCTCGAACGGCGGACGATCAGAGCTGATCACCGAGCGCAAAGGGGAGTGCCGAAACGCTTCGAAGTCGCTGATCGGCTCCCAGTCGTTGAGGTAGCGGCCGTAGCCGGCGTCGCCCGAGTGGATCGCGACGGTCACGCCGGACTCATTGACCAGGCCCCAGAAAGGATCGAAGCGGCGATCGGCCGGGGAGATCAGTCCGATGGGGGAGTGTGCTGGGCCGCCCTTCACGCCAATCACCCGGGCGTCGGCGTTGAGCACGCGGGAGAGCTCGCCGACGGCGGCTTCTACGTCCACAAGCGTGATCATCGGAGCGGCGAAAATACGCTCCCGATAGGCGAAGCCCCAGTCGTCTTCAAGCCAGCGGTTGAAGGCGGTAAAAGCCGCCACCAGCGCCGGCGGGTCTCCGGCTAGCGCCTCTTCCATTCCTACCCCGAGCGTGGGGAACAGCAGGCACCCGTCGAGGCCCTGGCGGTCCATGACCGCGAGGCGCGCCTCGCGGTCGCGGTACTCGGGGCGGATCGGCTCCAGGTCGCCGAAGAGGGAGCGCATATCCTTATTCCCGGGGTTCCGGCCCCGGAAGTACTGGTCCAGGCTGCCGGGTTTGGCGACCGGATCGAACGTGGGGTTCGGGATGAATTTGTTCACTTTGCCACCGACCAGCAGCCGCCGCCGCCCATCGATCTCCGCCCACTGCATGGCCCGCTTGGCCATTGCTGGATCGATGTGGCGGGTGTAGGCGTCTGTGGCCTCGTAATAGTGGTTGTCGGCGTCGAAGGTGGTGTAGTCGACTGCTGGAGCAGCGGTGTCCCTTGGTGCACCCGGCATATCGGTGATATTGGCGGTCATGTCCCTTCCTCCATCGGTGCTTCGCGGTGGGATCCGCAGTGCGGGTCGGTAATTTGTTCGACTACTCCAGGCCTAGTACCCGCAGCGCGTTGTCCCGAAGGAACTTGGGCCACGCATGGTCCTTGAACCCGACGTTGGGCATCTCGGTCATGATCCGCTCGAGAGAGAGCCCCATCGGGAAATAGCCGGCGTAGATTATTTTGTCTGAGCCGCGGGAGTTGGCGAAATCAATGATGTCTTTTGGGTAGTACTTCGGGGCGAAGGCACTCGTCGAGTAGTAGAGGTTCGGCCACTTGAGCATCAGCTTGACGATAAGTTCAGTCCAAGGTTCACACCCGTGGCGGGTGACGAATACCAATTCGGGGAAGTCGAACATCACTTCATCGATCAGCTCTACGCGTTGGGGAGCGAGTCGAAGCCGCGGACCGGGGACTCCGGCACAGCAGAACACGGCAATCCCGAGCTCGGCGCACTTGGCATAGATGGGGTACATCAGCTTGTCGTTGATGGCCACTTGGGGGAAGGTTCCAGAAGGGAACACGCCCACCGCCCGGACTCCATAGAGTTCGAACATCTCTTGGATGCGGCGAATTCCGTCCATTCCCGTGTTGGGGTCGGCGCTGATCGACGGAATGAACCGGTCGGGGTGTGCCTTTACTGCCTTGACACCGTCGCTGTCGGCATCACCGAGTCCAACGAGGCCTTTCTCGATCCCCCAATGATCCATCTCGGCCAAGGTCAGCGCGATCGGATCCTCCACCTCGCGTAAGTGCTTTTCGGGTACGTCCTTGAACATGTACTCGGCCGGGAACTCGAACTCCTCCTTGGACTCGCGGTCCCTGGTTTGCTGGGTTATGAATCGGTAGGTGCCCTTCATGTCGGGGTTCGGGAATCCGATCATGGTGTCGATGATCCCTATGTTCCTCGGCATATCCATGTGCGTGCGGTCCCTTCCTGGCGGCCGGGCCGAATCAGTTGTTTTGCGTCGTGCCTACGTCCGCCGCTTTACTGATATTAGAATCTAATTCCGGTTTGTCAAACGAACCGGCGCCGGGGCCGCGATCGCCGGGGTGACCGGCGGGAACCGATGCAGGAGTGACGGAATCCATCGTCACGGAGGGGGTGCGACGCCGTCATGAGGACCACAGCGCTCAACACCGGGCAGCTAGAACCGCCGCGTCTGAACGCCAATCAGACAGCCCGCCGGCAGCGGATTGTCGACGCGGCCTTGGCGTTGCTCGAAGACAGCGAGTACGAGCGCATTCAGGTGAGAGACGTAGCTGAGCGGGCATCTGTGGCACTCGGGACGCTCTACCGTTACTTCTCGTCCAAGGAGCACCTGTTCGGGGAAGTTCTGGTGCAATGGGCCGGCACGCTGAGCACCAGCCTCACCCGACGGCCGCTTGTCGGTACCCATCCGGCGGCCCGCCTGGAGGGCGCACTGCACCGGTCCGTCCGGGCCTTCGAGCGCCGACCTCAGCTTGCCAAGTTGGTCACCCGCCTCGAGGCATCTGACGACCCATTCGCAATCGACGTGCTGAACCGGCTGGACGCCACTACCAAGGATGTCTATTTGGAACTGCTCGGAGACCTCGATCCCGAGATCGCCACGCGCATGGTGCGGGTGCTCGACGCCGTGCTCGACAGCTCCTTGCGTGCCTGGTCAGCCGGAAGGCTGCCGATTCGGGACGTGTACCGGTCGCTCAGCGACGCGGTGGCGCTGTTGTTTCAAAGCGATGGGGGGTCCGACAGACTTTGAGAGTGGGACGGTCTCCATCTGCTCGCCAATGTGGCGCCTCGATAGTCCGCAGACGACGAAGGCGCCAACGCGTGCACAGACCGTGCTGCCGAGGTGCCGATTGGTGCAACGCACCTCCGCCGGTTCGGCGACGAGCAGAGAGCAGGCGCGGACACCCGCTTGTCGCCATCTTCGATTCGGCGCCGCGCTCGACAGGCCGGTCGCTCACGCGTGTTCGGACGCGGGATATGTAGCCGGCGGCTCCTTGAAGACCTCGGGCATTGGGTCGAGCTAGTCACCATCGATACTTCGAACGACCCGCCACGGTTCGCCCTGGTCGACGGACAAATTCGCACGGATGTGATCCCGGGATCTACGGGGCGGACAAAGCATTGATCGAATATAATATTCGACTGGCGGCCGCAATTGCCGTCGATGCTGCGAACGCATCGCCGGCCTGAGATACCCGAGCAAGCCGAGGGGGAGTGAAGCGTGCGACGGAACAGCATCGCCGGGATACTGCTCGTAGCAATAGTGGTGTTGACGACCTCACCATCAATTTCCGGAGCGTCAACCATGGCGGCTGTCGATAGTTCCCCGGGGGTCACATCGACGCAGATCACTACCGGTGCCGTCAGTACTTTGACGGGTCCTTTGGCGACCGATTTGAACGGGATAGTGCCGGGAGTCAGGGCGTACTTCGACATGGTGAACGCACAGGGTGGTGTCAACGGGCGGACGTTGGACCTCGCCTACAGCCTGGACGACGGAGGCAACCCCAGCCAATTCATCACTCTGGTGCGGAGCCTCGTGGACCAGGATCACGTCTTCGCGGTGACCGGCGTGGGGACCGACTTCTTCTCGTCTGGCTATCTGACAGAGACGGGCACCCCCACCTATGGGTTCAATACGACCGGCGGTTGGGCGGGCCCGCCGAATTTCTTTGGGTCCGATGGGTCGGTGCAGTGCTACACCTGCCTCGTGCCGGACATCTCGTACCTTGCGAAGCAAGCGAAGGCCAAGTCGGTCGCCTTGCTCGCCTACAACGTGAGCGCCTCGTCTGATCTTTGCGCCACCGCGGCACGGCTGCTCAAATCGGCCGGATTGACGGTCAGCTATGTGGACTTGAATGTCCCTATTGACGGGAACGTGACCCCTGACGTCCAACGGATCAAGAACGCCGGGAGCGACCTCGTTGTCAGCTGCATGGACGTCACCGGCAACATCTCGATGGCCCGAGGGATCCAGCAATACGGGGTAAAGGCCACCCAGCTGTGGTTCAACGGGTACGACCAGAGCGTCGTCGACAGTTACTCAAACCTCATTCAGGGTGTGTACTTCTTCATTCCGAACGTGCCTCTGACCGCTCCGACCAAGTACTACCCCGGCCTGGCGTTGTACCTGAGCGCCATGCGCAAGTACGAGCCCCAGTATGTCGAATCAGCCCTTGCCATTCAGGGATGGGAATCGGCGGCGCTCTTCGTTGCCGGGGTGAGGGCAGCTGGTGATGACCTCACCCAGCAGCGTGTGGTCCAACTCACCAATCAGATGACCGGCTACGCCGATGGCGTCACAGCTCCGGTGAACTGGAAGGAGGGTCATGAGACGACCTTCCACCCACCGTCGAACTACCCCGTCTGTGCCGCCTTCACAAGGGTCGAACGAACCACGCTGAAGTCGGTCTTCGGAAAGGGGCATCAGGTCTTCGTCTGCTTGGGCGCGGGGGCTGTGAAGGATCCCGTGCCATTGGTTGCCCCAGATGGGACTCCTGGGACGTAGGGAACGCTCCGAGACCGGAGCATTCCCGACTTGCAGTGCCTGCGAGAGCGAGGTGGAAACAGATTTCCACCGACGAAGAGTTCCAGGGTTCCGGCGGGTGTGCTTGAGCGGCATCACTCGAACCCCGGGTGGCGCAAGTGGGTCATCGAAAATCGGGTAAAGGGCATTCCTGATGTACCCGCTCATCGATTGTCGGCGACGACCACTCCCCCGATCAGGCACAACGCCACGTTGTTTGCTGACAGGTCTCGCAGTGCGTCGGCCAACGGGATGAAGAGCACGCACAGGTCTGCAGGCTGACCGGGTGCGATGCGTCGAGGCGTCCCGGGATGCGTACTCGACCCCAAGAACATCGACAGCGCGGTCCGGGGCTCCACCCGTTCGCCCGGACCCAGTCGCTTGCCCGACGCCGTGGTCCGCTCGGTGCACGCCTGCATTACACGCCACGGATCAGCAGGTCCGAAGGGTGCATCGGTGCCGCCGGCCACGCCAATCCCCGCGGCGTGGAGGGTCCCACACCGGTAGAGGACCGGGAGGTCGTCCGGGTTCACCTCACGGAGGTAGGCGTCTCCACGCTCGTAGACGAACCCCGGATTTGTGACCACCGTCACTCCGAGCTCCACCAGCGGCGCTAGCAAGTCATCGGGGATGACGGCCCCGTGTTCGATCCGGTCCCTCCCGCACGAACCCGCTTCGGCCAGTGCGGCCACCGTCAGCACTGTCTGCACTCGGGTGACACAGTGGATCGCCGCCGGTCGACCGGCATCGTGGGCAGTGACTATTGCTTCGCAAAGTGCGCTGAAACTGGGCAGCCGGTCGTCATCTAGAAGGATCTTCATGGGGCCAAGCGTGATCGTCGCAGGGGCTCGGATCGGCGCTCCCGGCGCGCTCATCACCGTAACCCGTTGCCTGATGTCACCGGCGCTTTGCGCTGCCACCAGGAGATCCAGCTGGCGGGGGTCGGACAGTGGTGTGGCATCGGTGAATCCGGTTACGCCGGCCCGGGCTGCTTCGGCGCCCACCGCAGCCAGCGACGGGCAGGAAGGTCCGAGTTCGTCGGCCAGCCAGCGGTCCATACGGGTCAATCGACCCGTCGGTTGACCCATGGCGTCACGCTCCACCCGGCCTTGGTCGGTGGGGATGGCGCCGAGCTTGTGGAGAGCAGCCGAGTTGAGCGTCCATTGGGCGCCGCTCCGGTCCTGGATTCGGATGGGTCGGTGTGGCACCAATTTGTCCAGCAGTCGGCGGTCCAGGGGTCCTGCCACACTTTCGTGATACGCCACGCCGCGGATCCAGGCCCCGGCCGGAAGTGCCTGATCCGCTCGGGCTAGCGCCGTCGCGAACGCTGATTGATTTACCACTTCAGGCGGACCCACGCGAACCGACTCGTGCGCAGCACCCGCGGCATACAGGTGCAGGTGATGATCGTGCAGACCGGGAATGACTGCCCCGCCGGCGGCGTCGAACACGTTGTCCGCGGCGTCCACCTGCAGGTCGGGTCCGACGGCCACGATTCGGCCCCCGGAGATGCGCAACCGGAACGGTCGGGACTCCCCCAGATCCGCCCCCGTCACCACGAGGTCGGTCACTACGTCGGGACCCTGACCGGAGGCACGACGAGCTGTCGTTCTCCGGCGTGACAGGCATACCACCCTCCGGCAGCGTCCCTTTCCACGCCATGGGGGGCCGGGCATGCTGGTCCCCTGCACACGAACGCGCAGGCCCCACTCATCGAGACATCGATGAGCAGACCGCCTCCGACGGCGATGGAGAAAAGGCTCCCGATCGCCGCGAACAGCCCACTTAACGGATCTGCGACCGCATCGGCGCAGAAGACGGGCCGACTGCCGGACCAGCCCACGAGCCCGCCGGACACCGCGGCATCATCGCCGAAGGCGACATAGTTGGCGCGTGCGCCGCTTCGCCCGTAGCCGGTAATGCTCACCCATGTGCGACCGGGCCTCTCGCTGAGGAACTTCTCGGGGGACAGCCCGAGCTGGGCCAGGGCCCGTGGACGGGAACTCTCCACCACGACGTCAGCCGCCTCGACCAGTTGACGGACCCTTCGCACTCCTTCGTCGGTCGAGAATGAGGACTGAACGATCCGGTGCCCGGTGTGAAGCATTCTGAACATGCGCGGATCACCCACTCGAGCCGCATCAGGGCGCGAGGGATCCTCCACCTTGATGACACTGGCGCCCGTAGCTCCCAGAACGCGTGCGCACAGAGGACCAGCCCACAGGGCGGAGAAATCGATGACAACGAGGGGCTTTCCTCTCTGATGTTGCGCTGCCGAACCTAGCGGCACCATTCGGAACGGGGCGGCCCCCGAGCTCTTGTCTGGCGCTGCCAGCTGGGCGGCCGCGATCCCCACCAATTGGGCCTGCTCCACCAAAGTCGGGGCAGAGAGTCTGCGGGCCGCACGCCGCACCGCTTCCCACGGATCATCCCCGGCCCGACTGCCCACCGCCGCAGGCAGGAGGTCGAGGTCGGTCCGCCGGGGCAGGCTCACCGCTAGCCAGGCAACATCGCCTGGGACGAGACGACATGATCCGTTCGCCGACGTCGAGCCCTGTCGTCGGAACCCTCGGTACCCGGCGCGCTGGGAGACCACCTGGTGGGCGTCGACGTTGACGGGGTTTCCTATTCGTTCGGCGAGGAGCGAGATGCCAGCGCACATCGCCCGCACGTGCGCCATGACCGGAGCTTCCGGAGCGATAGGAGGTCCGTCGGCATCGCCGGTGAGCCACATTGCCCCGGAGGCCGCGAAATCAAGCACGGGACAAGAGGGGCAATCGGGTACCCTTTGCAAGAAGTCCTCGAGAGCAAGCCCGGACCCGGGAACGAGTCCATGTATCCGAGCGGCGGCAGTGGTGCGGACATCGTCATGCGACCCAACGGGACGCGTCATTCGAACAGATTACAGATTACGGTGTGCTCGTGACTGAGCATCGCGACCCGGCGATGGTCATGAGCCCTCACGATGCGCTCGAATTCGCAGCCGGCGGGTTCGGGGGAGAGGGCGCCAATTCACCGAGCGACCTGCCGGTCTTGGTTGTGAGTCTTCGCAGAGGCGAGGCGCTGACTTCCCTCGGCCGGCGCTGCCGCGACCTACCTTGCGTGCTTGTAGGAGTGGCCGATGACGATGATCTCGAGGAACCCGAGGGCTTCGACGTTCTGATGTCGTCGGCGCCCATGCCGCCCGCCCCCTGGGTCGGCAGCGACGACCTTGTGGCCGACACGATTGACCTGGTGGCGGGCATACGAGCGTCGCCACAGGCTGCGGTGGCGCTCGTCGAGCTCTTGCGGATGAGCGAGTCGATGAAAGTGCGAGACGCCGTTGTCGCCGAGTCGTTCGTGTACTCCATGCTCCAGTCTGGTGAAGGCTTCCGCAACTGGCTTGCGGGGCAGCCCAGCGCCCCTCTGGGCCCGTCAGAGGGTCCGCCGGTCATCGTGGAGAGGATCGGCGATCATCTCGAGGTCCAACTGCATCGCCCCCACGTGCACAATGCCCTGAATGCCGCCATGCGGGACGCCCTCATCGAGGCCTTTGATGTCGCGGTGGCGGACGAATCCGTCCGTAGCGTGCGGCTCTCAGGCGACGGGCCTTCGTTCTGCAGTGGTGGGGATCTCACCGAATTCGGATCGTTTCCCGACCCAGTGACGGCCCATGCGGTTCGCACAACCCGCTCGGTCGGCTACCTCATCTCGTTGTGTGCTGATCGTGTGGCCGTCGACGTGCACGGGGCCTGCATTGGTGCCGGGATCGAGATCCCGGCCTTTGCCCGTTGGATCACGGCGACTCCCGACTCCTACTTCGTCCTGCCTGAGCTTTCCTTGGGCCTCATACCGGGCGCTGGTGGCACGGCGAGCATCGTCCGTCGGATCGGCCGGCACCGCACGGCCTACATGGCCCTCCGCCAAGGTGTGATCACGGCTCCAACCGCACTGGCCTGGGGACTCGTCAACGAAATCAGTGGCGCATGACGGCGCCGAAGACTGCGCCAGCCACCCGTGGCCGTCGCTCATCGGCGGACTCTGACCGATCGTTGGACCAATGGAACGAATTACGTTCCTTCGGGCCGCTCACCCAGAACACCCAATCGGCGGAGCTCGTCGATGGTGGTGGCTTCGATCCCGATCTCCGCGAGCACTTCCTCGTTGTGCTGACCGAGCGTTGGGGCAGGCGAACGGAGCCAGTGGTCGACGCGGGAGAAGCGAAACGGCAACATTGGGATCTCATGCTCGCCAGTGAGCACGTGATTCTCCATCTCGAAGAGGCCGCGAGAGCGGAGCTGTGGATTGGCGACGATGTCGCGGGGTGGAATGACCGTGCTCGCCGGTACTCCGGCATCGGTCAGTAGCCTCATGGTCTCATCTGCGTCACGAGTGATCGTCCACGCCCCGAGCTTCCGATCGATGAGGTCATGTTCTCGACGACGGCCTTCCGGATTGCTCAGCCCGTCTTTTCGGGCCCATGGCGGATCGCCGAGAATCGAGCACAGACCGAGCCACTGAGCATTAGTGACGACGGCAATGGCTAACCAGCAGTCTTCGCCTGCGCACTGATAGACCCCCTGTGGCGCCGCCACCGGTCCGCGGTTGCCGTTCCGGCGAAGGATGGTTCCGGTCGCCCCGTATTCGGCTACCTGCTCCGCTGCTGTGTTCAATGCCGCCTCGACCATTGTGGCCTCAACGAGTCTCCCGCCGCCGGACTGATCGCGCTCGATGAGGGCCAGAAGGGTCGCGATGACGGTATGCATGCCGGCCACGGGGTCACAGGCCCCACGGAGAAGAACCGGTGGCCCGTCGGCAAATCCGGTGAGCCACGCCAAACCCGTGAGGCACTCCATTGTCTGGGCGAATCCCGTCCTGTCGCGCCACGGACCGTCGAGGCCGAAGGCCGGCATCCTTACCATGACCAGTTCGGGATTGATGGCGTGGATGCGGTTCCAACCCAAACCGAATTGCTCCATCACTCGAGGGGTGTAGTTCTCGACCAGGACGTCAGCGGTGGCGACCAACCGCTCGAAGACCTCGATCCCTTCGGGACGGGTGAGATCAAGTGTTATCGCGCGTTTCCCTACGTTCACCGAGTGGAACAGGGCTCCCCATTCCCACCACATGTCAGCGGAAGGGGGCCGCGCACTGGCAAAACGCATGGAGTCGGGTCGAGTCACCGATTCAACCTTGACCACGTCCGCCCCCAAGCTACTGAGTACGTTGGTGGCCGCTGGCCCGGCCCACCATGCGGTGCAGTCAACAACCCGCAAGCCTTTGAGCGGGAGGCCCCACGATGTGTCGCGACTACCTTCCCCGTTCCCCTGGAGACGTTGCGGGCGGATCGCCGACCAGTCGATCGTGCCGGTGTGCTCACCGACGCCGGGGGCTAGCGCAAAGGGGCGAGTAGTCGTCCCTGAGATCCGGAACGGCACCCGGGGCTGAACGAAGCGGCCCGATGGGCCCGGCGCGAAGACCCCACGGGCGACAAACTGCTCGAATGCGGGCATCGTCGACCCGTCGAGAATTGGCCCCGCTGGGATCCGTAATAGGGAGGCCTCATCCAAAAGTTCGGCTGTCGAGTGCCGCCCGGTGTGGTTGTGTACAGCGGACAGGAACTCGTTCCGACGGGCGAATCGTTTGGTCGCCAAGGCAAGGTCGGGATCTCCGAGGAGATCGGGTCGGCCGATCATGACCAGGAAGTCCTGGAACTGCTGGGCACTGTTGGTGGTGACCACGATGTAGCCGTCGTTTGTCGGCTCGATGGAGGGGACCTCGATGAGCCGACCGGTACCTTGCTGTGGCCGCCAACCCGAGAACGACGCAAACACTGAAGGGTAGGTGACCAGTGTCACAGCCATGCAGTCGAGCATCGCCACGTCAACATGTTCGCCGTGGCCAGACCGAAAGGCCTCTCGAAGTGCAGCGATACCGCCCAAGGCTGCGTAGGTGCCGGTTATCCATTCGCCGATGCGCCCGCCAGCGGACAGTGGCGGTTGTTCGGGAAGCCCACGTTGTCCAGTCGAGCCGCAGGCCGCTTGAAGGGTGAATTCCGTACTGGGCAGATCTGCCCACGGTCCGTCGCAGCCGAACGGCGTGATAGTCACGACAACCAACGAAGGATTGCGGGACCGGAGGATGTCGATGTCAATTCCGCCGTCGGTCACGAGGATGTCGGCCATCGCGATTAAGTGGGATGGGTCGCCCTGAACAGATCGTTTGGACGAATTGAGAAACTCAAAGAGCGCTCCCGATCCCCAATGGCGCAGGGGGTCACCGTCGTCCGGCTCGACCTTTACGACGTCGGCGCCGGCGTCCGCCAACACTTTTGTGCAATACGGACCAGCAATGTCTGTCGTCCGGTCGAGGACCCGTACCCCTTCGAGTATCAATCCAGTTCCTCGTCTTGAGCCAGGGCATCGCCCGATCTGTCCTGGTGTTCGGTCATCTCAGGGGGTTCTGACCGCGCCTCACCCGCTGTACCTGCGCCGACCGTGATGTATATTTTATCTATGTTACGTCGTGCCGCTGCACATCTCGGGGTTACTTCGTGCTGCTGCATTTCTCTGGGAGTATCCGAGCGTCGTCCGAACCTCCAAACGGGTGGGAGCTGATGCACGCAGATGACATGATCCTGATCAGCGTGGACGATCACATCGCTGAGCCGGCCGACATGTTCGAAAACCACGTTCCGGCGAAGTACCGTGGCCAGGCACCCCGCGTAGAGACTGACGAGCAACGGTTTCAGCAGTGGTGGTACGGGGACCAAAAGGGCCGCAATCTCGGCCTCAACGCCGTGGCCGGCAAGCCCCGCGAGATGTTCAATGTCAACCCGGCCAATTATACCGAGATGCGCCCGGGCTGTTACGACGTCCACGAGCGGGTGCGGGACATGTCGGCCGGGGGCACTCTTGCGGGCCTGAACTTTCCCAATTGGACGGGCTTCTCCGGGCAAGTCTTGAACGAAGGCCCTGATTTGGCCGTGAACGAGATCATGATCAAGGCCTACAACGACTGGCATGTCGACGAGTGGTGTGCCTCCTACCCCGACCGGTTCATTCCCTGTGGGATTCTCCCCCTCTTTGACGTGGACAAGGCCGCGGCGGAGGTACGACGGCTCGCACTCAAGGGGTGCCACGCCGTCACCTTCTCGGAAAATCCGGCCGCTCTGCAAATGCCGTCGATCCACTCGGGCCACTGGGACCCACTTTTTGCTGCCTGCTCGGACGTCGGAACTGTGTTGTGCCTCCACGTGGGATCGTCGTCCAAGGCGGCATCCACATCCGCGGACGCACCGCCTTCCGTGGCGATGGGCTTGTCGTCGGTGATGTCGATCTACTCACTCGGCGATCTCATGTGGGCGGACTTCTGGTGGCGCTTTCCCAGCCTCACCTTCTCCCTCACAGAGGGTGACATTGGGTGGATTCCCTATTTCCTTCAGCGAGCAGAGCACATCCAGGACCGACACTCGGGCTGGACCGGCCACGCGTTCCCCGACGGCTTCGGTCCTTCCGATGTGTTTCGCCAAAGGATCTTGTGCTGTTTCATCAACGACCCAGTTGGGGTCAGCCTCATTGACCACTTCAACATCGATAATGTCTGCTGGGAGTCGGATTTCCCCCATTCGGACACGTCGTGGCCCAATGGACCCGAAGTGAATGAGGCTCAGTTTGCGACCCTTACGGACCAGCAGATCAACAAAATCACCCACGAAAATGCCATGCGCCACTTCTCATTCGATCCCTTTGCCACACGGTCCAAAGAGCGATCGACCGTGAGGGCGCTGCGGGAAGAGGCGACCGATGTGGACACGGTCACTCGAGTTGGCCGCCCTCCTGATGAGAGCGATCGCGACTACTTCAAGAGCCTCGGGACGAAACAGCCGGCCGGCCCGGATCGAGTAGGCCGCTGACGCCGACGCTGTGGACGGGCTGCCAGATCACATGGCGAAATTCGTCCCGTGAAGGCATGTTTCCTCGGTGCGGATTTTGTGGCGCCACGGAATCGGACCGCGCTCTTGTCAGCGGCTGGCGACCGCTCAATGTCGCTCGCTCCCGGGGGCCGGATCGACCGCGGCGCCGGTGCCTTCCTAGAGTGCGCCACCAGACCCCGTCATTTATTCGGTGCCATGTCGGTTGAGGAACCTCACACCTCTGATCTGTGGCGGCTCGTTCAGTGGCGGGCTGCGGTCACCCCTCATGCCGAATTCCTCGTGGACCGAGCCGGCCGCCGGATCACCTTCGCCGGTCTCCGGGACCGGGCGCAGGCGATGGCGGCGGGCCTGGGCGCGCTCGGGGTCACCGAGGGTGACACGGTGGCGTGGGAACTGCCCACCTGCATCGAGGCGGTCGAGCTTGCCGTGGCCCTCCACCGGCTCGGCGTTACCCAGGTCCCGATTATCGGCATCTACCGGGACCGGGAGGTCACCCACTGCTGCCGCGAGACCGGGGCCCGCTGGCTCGTCACCACTGACGAGTTCCGGGGTTTCGATTTCGCCGGCATGGGCGCCCGCGTCGCCGCCGAGCTCGGTCTGAAGCACGTCGTCGTGGCTCCCGGGATTTTGCCCACGGGTGAGCCCGCGCAGCTGCCGCCGACGACACCTCGACCGGGCGCTCCCCGGTGGATCTTTTACACTTCGGGCACGACCGCGCTGCCTAAGGGCGTCCGGCACACTGACCAAGCCCTTTCGTGGGTCGGCGCTGGCATGGCTGACGCGATGCAACTTGCGGGCGGTGACCGCTACTCGCTTGTGTTCCCGTTCCCACACATCGGTGGGATCGTCTTGCTCTATAGCGCCCTTCATGCTGGTTGCACCCATTTATTAGACGAGGCATTCGATCCCGCGTCGAGCCCGCAATTCCTCGCTCGCGAGGGGGTCACGCACGCCGGCACCGGGACGCCATTCCACCTCGCCTACCTGGCGGCTCAGCGGGCTGACACTGGGCACCGCCTTTTTCCGCACCTCAAGTGTTGCCCCGGTGGCGCCGCCCCGAAGCCGCCGACGCTCCATGACGACATCAAGCGAGAACTCGGCGGCGTCGGCATCGTCTCGTCGTGGGGACTGACTGAGGCGCCGATTCTCACCTGCAGCCGCTTCGATGACCCTGACGAGAAGTTGGCGTCGACAGAAGGCCGCCCACTCCCCGGCGTCGACCTGCGGGCGATGACCGCTGACGGTACGGTCGCCACCGCTGGCGAGGAGGGGGAACTGCAGGTCAGGGCGCCGCAAGTGACCATCGGCTACGTGGACCGTAACCTGGACGCAGCTGCCTTTGTCGACGGGTGGTTCCGCACGGGCGACCTGGGGGTGATCGACGCCGACGGGTACGTGCGAATTACCGGTCGGCTCAAGGACGTGATCATCCGCAACGGGGAGAACATTTCGGCGAAGGAGGTCGAAGACCTGCTCTTCACCCATCCGAAGGTCGCTGAGGCCGCCGTCGTCGGCGTTTCCGACGAACGTACAGGAGAGCGCGTATGCGCAGTAGTGACTACGGCCGACGGAGTTGAGCCGCTCGGGTTCGAAGAGATGGTTAGCTTCCTGCGGGAGTCCGGGCTGCGGCCCCAGGCAATTCCGGAGCGCCTTGAGCTCATCGGGGCCCTTCCAAGGAACCCGGCCGGCAAGGTCACCAAGGAGTTGCTCCGGGTCCGCCTCAGCGCGTCGGAAGCATGATCTTCCCTTGATTGGGTGCATGGACAACGATTCGGCCGATTGAGGTCGTCGGGAACTAGAGGAAAGAGGAGAACCATGAAGGCCGGTCTCAGGCTCGGTTGTGCCGAATGCACGACCGAAGTCATCGTCGTGCGGGCGCCCGAAGGCGACGTGACGCTCACATGTGGCGACGTGCCGTTCGTCGAAGTCGACGCCGTCAGGAAGGGGACAGGCCATGGCGACGCCAACGGTGAGGGCACGCTGCTTGGAAAGCGTTACGCGGATGACGAGGTGGGACTCGAGCTTCTGTGCACCAAGGCCGGAACTGGTGCGTTGGCCTGTGAGGGACGTCCGATGAGCATCAAGAGAGCCAAACCACTCCCTTCCTCGGACTGAGGGATAGCACGTGGATCTCAATCTCATATTGGACATGGCGGTCTCGGGCCATGGGGACCGCGTTGCCGTAACGGGTCCCGGCCGCGCCGTTACCTACCAAGAGCTGTCGCGGGGAGCGGCCGCCGGGGCGGCCCTGGCCCGTACCAAGGGGGCTGACGCCATCACGTTCGTAGCCGCCAACCACGTCGCCTATCCCGCAGCGCTGTTCGCGGCCGCCGCCGCTGGATTACCGTTTATCCCCCTCAACTATCGGTTGGCCGACACCCAGCTTGAGCCTTTGATGGCGGCGTATCCTCGGGCCCTCGTCGTGACTGAGCGTTTGTCCCTCCCCGGTGCCGACCCCGCTCTATCCCTCACTCGCCAAGAGTTCCTCGACGAGCTGTCGTCGGACACGCCGACCGTGCCGTCCCCGGCCGTGCCCGACGACGTTGCAGTGCTCTTGTACACCAGTGGCACGAGCGGCGCCGCGAAGGCGGCGATCTTGCGGCACCGGCATCTGGCGGCGTATGTGCTGGGTACCGTTGAGTTCGGGAGCGCCACTGAGGAGGAAGGGGCGCTGGTGACTGTGCCTCCGTACCACATCGCCGGCCTCGCCAACCTCCTCTCGAATCTGTACGCCGGGCGCCGCATCACCTACCTCGACCCCTTCGATCCTGCGACCTGGCTGGCCACCGTGCGGGACGAGGGGACCACCCAGGCGATGGTGGTGCCGACCATGTTGGCGCGCATTGTTACATACCTGGACGGCCGCGATGCCTGCGTTCCGACCCTGCGCACCCTCTCCTACGGTGGCTCCCGGATGCCGTTACCCGTGTTGGAGGAGGCCCTGGCCAGGTTCGGCGACACGGGGTTCGTGAATGCCTATGGGCTCACCGAGACAAGTTCGACGATCGCATTGCTCGGACCTGATGACCACCGGGCTGCTTTGCGCGCGGACGATTCGACGGCCCGGGCCCGACTGACCTCGGTCGGGCGGCTGGTCCCAGGCGTCGAGGTGGAGGTGCGCGACGCGCATGGCAGTGTGTTGCCCCTAGGGGAGCCTGGGTTGGTCCTGCTTCGAGGTGAACAGATATCTGGGGAGTACGAGGGGGAAAGTGCCCTCGACGCCGAGGGATGGTTTCCCACCAAGGATTGGGGCTGGGTCGACCGCGACGGCTACTTGTTCATCGAGGGGCGCGCTGACGACACGATCATCCGGGGTGGCGAGAATATCTCGCCGGCCGAGATCGAGGACGTTCTTGTCCGGCACCCCGCCGTTACCGACGCCGCCGTGGTGGGAGTGCCCGATGACGAGTGGGGCCAGCGGATCGCCGCGGTCCTCTGCGTGGAGGGGCCACCGCCGGCCACCGAGGAGCTGCAGGCCTGGATCCGCGGTCGTCTACGGTCTTCGAAGACCCCCGACATCATTCAGTTCACCGATGAGCTCCCACGTACACATACCGGCAAACTGCTGCGTCGGGAGGTGCTCGCGTGGTTGCAGGCGACAGCGGGGGATGGCCAAGACGTCGTCAGTCGATAGGCCACGCCGTGCCCGCCGGCTGCCGAGGTCATCCAACCAAGCCGATGAGCGTCCACTGACGCGCGTGCCGTCGATCTGGTACCACTCTCGGGAACGTCGCGAGGAAAGCTTCATCGTGGTGCCGAACGAGTTGCGCCCCGTCTTCTTCGTCACCTACGACGAGGCACCCTGTAGGACCTCTCAGGGGTGGAGTCCTGGGCTCAGCCGAGGCGAAAAGTGTCCCTGAACTGGGAGCGGGTGACGGGGATCGAACCCGCATAACCAGCTTGGAAGGCTGGGGCTCTGCCATTGAGCTACACCCGCGGAATGCCGAACCGGATCTTGAGCCACCACCCGGCGCCGGGTGCATTGTACGCGCCCAGAAGCCCCCCGACCCGTTCGCTTTGCACTACTCGAGACACCTGGAATCATGGGTCTCCGTCAGCGTCTACCGTTCAACTGTGGACTCCCTGTACGAGAGGGTTGGCGGGGAGGCGTTCTTCACCGCCTTGGTGGAGCGGTTCTATGCTGGCGTGGTCGGCGACCCAGTCATCCGACCTCTCTATCCCGACGACCTGGGCGAACCCAAGGCGCACCTGGCGCTGTTCCTCTCCCAGTACTGGGGTGGTCCTCACACTTACAGTGAGGAGCGAGGGCATCCTCGTCTTCGCATGCGCCACGCACCCTTCGTGATCGGAACGCTTGAGCGCGATGCCTGGTTGCGCCATATGAATAAGGCGGTGAAGGCCGCGGACCTCCCGGCCGACGACGAAGTGGAGCTACTCTCCTACTTCGACATGGCAGCCCAGACCCTGATGAACACGGGCTGAGCGGGCAAACCTCAGTCGTTGAACACCGCAGGCCGTTTGTCCCGGCGGGCCCGAATTGCCTCTTCGAAGTTCTGCGTGGTGATCCGGACGAACAACTGGGCCGTCCCTTCGGCGTCCATGTGGGTTTCAAGGCTTGATGCGTCGAGGCTGTTCCACAGCTGGCGCTTAGTCAGCTCGATGCCCGCTCGGCTCCAGCCGAGAATGCGGTCGGCCACCTCGTAACACGCGTCGAGTAGTGAGTCGCCACTGACCACGTTGGAGACCAGTCCGATCCGCTCAGCCTCAGCTGCGTCAACATCGCGGCCGGTGAGCATGATCTCGGCTGCCCGTGATGAGCCGATGGCCCGGGGAAGCAGGTAACTGAGTCCGAGCTCGGCCGCGGTCAGACCGTTGTTGATGCCGGCGGCCCGGAAGTAGGCGCTGTCCCCGGCTACGCGGATATCCGCTGCCAACGACAGGCAGAATCCCCCGCCGATGGCCGGCCCGTTGACCGCGGCAATGACCGGTTGGTGCAGCCGCCGGAGTGTCCGGATGACCTCGTCGAGGAGTTCCATCGATCGCAGCGCAATGGTTGGGAGGGTCAAGCCGTCAATGTGGGGGATGGTCCCGGGGTCCTCGAGGTCGGCACCCGAGCAGAACCCGCGCCCCGCACCGGTGAGCACGATCACCCGGGTGTCGTTGTCCCGACCCACCTCGGTGAGCGCCTCTCGGAAGGGGATCATCACGTCGAAAGCCATGGCGTTCATCCGCTCGGGCCGGTTCAAAGTGACAAGGGTCACACCGGGTCGGGGACTGTCGATCAACACGAAAGACACGGGTGGTCTCCACCTTTCGCTGCGGGCAAGGGCGTCATCGTATGCGTCTGTGGGCTCACGGAACGGGGAGGCAGGATCCTGCCCACCGGGGGCCCGGCCAGGGTGGCCGCAACTGGACGACGGGACGCTCCTGGGATCGACAACTTCGGGAACTGTGCGGGCGGCTAAGGCCGGACGACTTCGAGTGGCCCGGAGCCAGGCCGAAAGGCCCGGATTACTCGTTGTCTTGTTCAGGTGGGACCCGAGAGCGGCGGGGCAATCGCGGCCCTCGTGGAGGGGGCAACCGGGTCCTTCTGGGCCAGCCAACGGAGCCGGGCGGCTCGGGCGTCCCAGGCGTAGACCACGGCGGTGCCGGCGATCAGGTCGTGGAGTGCCCGGCGCTCTTTTTGCACCAGAGCCATCAGCAGTCCGAGCCCGAGGAAGGCAACGCTGAGGGGCAGGACCAGCGTTCGGGTGATCGCCTGGCGCACCCGGATCGGGTCGCCGTTGGCTTGGACGACCTGCAAGCCGAGGAGCGCCATTCCGATGGTCTTTCCGCTGAGGGCCCACTGGTAGGCGAAATAGACAAAGCTCCAAACCACGAGGGTGATCAGGCCGGCGATCTGATGTCGCGACAGGGCGACCGATTTGCCTCCGATGAGTTGGATGGCGAGGGACACCGCGTAGATGCCCAGGGTGTAGAGACCCCACAGGGCGCCGATATCCACCCCGAACGCCACGAGACGGCTCACGACGCCCGCGTAGTGCCCCTGACGGCCGACGGTCATTTCGGGTGGCGGGGGTTGGAGCATCGCCATCAGCGCACCTCTGTGTGGCCGGCCGCGGGTAAGGCCGCCGGCGCCGGTCGGGCTACCAACATCGGGGGACCGATCGGCAGGGTGGCCGATTTGCGGTGCAGGATCCGGTTCGTCCAGCGGGCAACGAAGTCGTCCAACCCGACGCCCTGGCTGCGGACGAGGTCAAGCACCTGGGTCAGCACACCGGTGGTGGATTTGGCGATGATTGAGCCCAGTTCGGTCTGCTCGACCAACGAGTCGATGTCAAGCTGGCTCACGATGGCGTTGAGGTTGACCCGGCGAACGAGGGCGTCCACGTCGACACTTTGGATGAGGGCGTCCACGTCGACGCGCTCGATCAGTTGTTCGATGTCGACTTTGGCCACCAGCTGATTGATGTCGACCTTGCCGATCAGCTGATCGAGGTCGACACGCTCGACTACGGCGTTGATGTCGATGGCGTCGATGACGAGGTTCACGACGCGTTCGGCGATGGCCTGGGCCAGACGCTCGAACCGGTCACTGAGCGGGTTCGGACTCACGGCGTTGCCCCTGCGTTCGCGCCGTCGGTTAGCTCGGCCCAGGTGAACAAGCACCGCAGTTCCACGCCAGAGGCGTGGAGGGCCTCTGACCCTCCGGCTTGGCGGTCGATGACGCACAGAGCGTGGTCGATCACCGCGCCGAGGCCTCGCAGCTCGGTGACCGAGTCGAGGATCTGGCCCCCCGACGTCACGACGTCCTCGATCACCACCAACCGTTGGCCCGCCACGTCGTGGCCCTCGGCCAACTTGGCCGTGCCGTAGTCCTTGGCCTTCTTGCGCACGAACACCGCCGGGAGCCCTGACAGGGCCGAAAGGGCGGTGACCACCGGGATGCCGCCGAGTTCGAGCCCGGCCAGTGCGTCGATCTCGGTCGGCACGAGCGGAAGGGCGTGGTGGGCCACTTCGGCCAACAGCTCGGGGTCGGACTCGAATTGATACTTGTCGAAATACTCGGTGGTGGTCGCCCCAGATCGGAGGGTGAAAGACCCGACCAGGTGGCTGGCGTCATAGATGCGCTTGACCAGCTCAGTCCGCTCCACGTCGACATCTTCTCACTCCCCTGGTGACCGACTCGTGGATCGCGTTCGGGGCCTGGACGAGGCCCCCGAGCTCGCCCCAGCCACGCCCAGCTGGTCGGATCGCCGGTGCATGAGCAGCAGTTCGGGGCAGCAGGTACGGTCGGGACGCGCCTTTGTCGATCCTGAGGAGGTCGGAGCCATGGAGATGGAACGCTACGAAGACGGAGTGCCCTCCTGGGTCGACCTCGGCAGCCCCGACCTCGCGGCGGCGAAAGCCTTCTACTCGGGTCTCTTTGGCTGGGACACCCCCGACGGCCCACCCGAGGCCGGTGGCTATTGCGTCTGCTTGCTGAATGGGCGAACGGTGGCCGGGCTCGGCCCCAAGATGAACCCCGAGGGTCCGACGGTCTGGACGACCTATGTGAACGTACGTGACGCCGACGAGGTGGCGCGCAAGGTGACGGCGAACGGGGGTCAGGTGTTCATGGCACCCTTCGACGTCCTCGAGGCTGGCCGCATGGGCATCTTCGCTGACCCGGCCGGCGCGGTGTTCGGCGTCTGGCAACCCAACGGGCACCTGGGTGCGGGAGTGGTCAACGAGCCCGGATCCCTCGTCTGGAACGAATTGGTGACGACCGATGTCGCCGGAGCCATGGCCTTTTACGGCGCGGTGTTCGGCTGGGGCGCACAGGCTCAGGGGCCCCTCGGGGCAGACGGGGTCGGGGCCTACACCGAGTGGAAGGTCTCGGATCGCTCAGTTGGGGGCCTCATGGCCAAGCCCGAGACCATGCCGGCCGAGGTCCCCCCGCATTGGATGACGTACTTCGCCGTCGCCGACACCGATAAGGCCGTGGCCAAGGTCGAAGAGCTCGGAGGCACCGTCATGATGGGTGCCACCGATATCGAGCCCGGCCGCTTCGCCGTTGTCGCCGACCCGACCGGCGGTTTCTTCGGCGTGATCACCATGAAGGAAGGCCCCGCCACCTAGACCTCGGTCTGCGCGCCCCGGGTGGGCCGCCCTGTCACGATGGCGAACAGTACCGGCGCGACGTCAAAAATGACTTCAGGGCCTTCACGTAGGCGGCCCCCGTCGGCCAGGGATCGTTGGCCGTGTGCGAGCCGTCGTTGAGCCCGCCGAGCTTTCCTTGTGCTTCGAGCGAGGTGACGGTGCCGTAGGCCTGATCTTGGTGTCCGATCCGGCACTCGTCGGCGACCCAGGCCGCCAGTAGCCCAAGATTGTCGCTCGGGTGCTGTTTTTCTAGTTGCAACCAGTTGGCGGCGTCAGCATCGATGACGCTCGGGTACTTTCGGGTCACCTCCACGAAGCGGCCATCTTGTACTTGGAAAACCTCAACGGGATCGCCCGAGCCGGCGTAGTCAGTGAAGCGGTAGCTGAACGAGTCGTCGGCGGTGACGAGGGACGGCGAGCCCTCGACCTCTTCGACCTCGACGTCGGGATCACCGATTACGTGGTCGACGGCGACCCACTGGCCACCTGCGCGGTTGTAGGCACGGATGATGGTGCAGCAGTGGGCGCCACCGGTGTAGAAGCCGGCGAGCACCGTGGGCGACGGGTTGTCGCCGAAGCGGACGACGCACAAGGGCTGGGTGGGCGCCGAGGAATCGGGGTCAATGAGGGACTCGACCATGAGCGCCGTGGTCCCTTTCGGGAGTGCGACGGGCGAGTGGTATTCGGTTGTCCCGGATCGGGTGATCTCGAGGCTGGGGTGCTCGAGGATGTTCATCTGGTACTGGGTTCCCGCAGTTCCCGACAGGGTCGCCGACACCCCGTTGAGCACCGCTGTGGCGGTGACCGTGCTGGCCCCCTTCGGGCTGGCGGGTGTGGTCGCGCACGAGATGCCGTGGCTCGAGCTGGGCGCGCCAGACGACGCCGAGCCAGTCGTCGCGTTGGCCACTGAGGGGGTGGACCCAACGCCCGAGACCACGATTGCTACCGCCAGCACGCCCGACCCAACCGCAAGGAAGCGGCCGCCCGATCGCCTCGATCCAGACCGATGCGGGCCGCCGGGCCTCCGTGTGCTGCGCCGGCGGTGCTCGGCCAGGCTGTCGTGCTCGCTCATCGCCCCATCATCTTGCACCGCCCGGCCTGGAGTGGTGTCAACGGGCCCGAAGATCGGCGATGACTTCGGCGAACCGGGCATCCGAAGAGGGATCGAGCGGTGGCGAAACGAGAAGACCCTGGCCGAGCTGGCCGAAACGCTCGAAGAGCAGGGACGGGAGATCCTCAAAGCCCGCCGTCGGGATGAGGGTGTCGATCACCTCATCGGTGACCACCCGGTGGAGGCTTGCCCACTCGTCGGCCCGGACCATCTCGCCGAGGACGTCGGCCATCTCCTGCCAGCCGTAGAGTTCGAGGGTCCGCCGGTACGCCGGGGTCGAGTAGAGGAACGCGAACAGACGACGCTGGCGCTCGCGCTCGGCACCGAGCACTGCTTCGTCGACTCCCGTGATGACCTGGGTCCCGATGACGAGTTCAATCTCGGCGACGTCGCGTCCCGCCCGGGCGGCCCCGGTGCGCAGGTTGGGTAGGCACACCGTCTCTAAGTAGCGCGGGTTCGAGTTGGTGGGGTGGGTGATGAACCCGGCCGCCAGCTCACCGGCCAGCTGGCAGATTCGGGCGTTGACGCCCCCGAGGTATACCGGCGGGGGTGCGGTGAGATCATCGGGACCAGGATTGAAATACGGCTGCATCCGGGTGATCTGGTAGTGCTGACCCTCGTAGCGCAGGGGACCACCGCTGCGAAACGATCCAAAGAGTCCGTCGAGCGCGCCCATGTACTCGCGCATCTTTTCGACAGGCTCCCCCCAGGGCATTGCGTAGCGCCCTTCGATGTTCTGTCGGATCTGGGTTCCCAGTCCAAGCTGGAAGCGTCCGCCCGAGAACTTCGCCAGGTCCCAGGCGCCGTACGCGGTCAAAGTCGGGCTGCGGGGGAAGGCCAAGGTCACTGCGGTCCGCACCACGATCCGCTGCGTGTGCTCGAGCGCGAGTAGGGCGACGGCCAGCGAGTCATGGACGGTCTCGGCGACGTGCAATCCGTCGTAGCCCAAGGCTTCGACCCGCCGAGCATGGGCGATGGCGTCTCGAAGGGGGAGTCGGGGGTCCATCCCGGCGTAGACCCTCACGTCTGGCGGCGCCCCCGCTCGATGATCGCCTCGCGCTCTTTGGCTAGGCGGGACTGGTCGAATCGCTCCGCCATCCACTCGCGGGCCATCTGGCGTTCAACGCTCCAGGCCTCGGTGCCGTTCAGCTCGGCGATCTCGGCGTACATCCGTCGAACCTCCCGGACGTTCGCCACCGGGATCGACGCGATGGCCGCGGCGACCTCCTTGGCCCGGTCAAGGAGCTGCGCGTGGGGGACAACTTCGTTCACCAGCCCCCATTCGTAGGCCACGTGTGCCCCGACGAAGTCCCCGGTGAAGCTCATCTGGCGTGCCCGATTGGGTCCGATCAGCTCGGGAAGGCGGATGGTCAGACCGCCACCGGGCATCGCCCCGACCCGGGCGTGGGTGTCGGCGAATCGGGCCCGCTCGGATGCGATGAGGAAATCGCAGGCCAACGCCAGCTCGAGCCCGCCGGTCACCGCGGCGCCGTTGATCGCGCCGATGACGGGGGTCTGGTGGACCGGGAGGAGTCCGAGGTGAGCCACCGGGGCCTTCTGGCGTTGCTGTTGGACGGCCCGCAACTCGGTGGAGAGTTGGCGCAGATCGAATCCGGCGCAGAAGGCCGGGTCGGTCCCAGTGAGGATGATCGCCGCGACGTCCTCGCGGCCGTCAAGACCGATGACGGCCTCGTCGATGGCCGCCACGAGCTCTCCGGACAGCGCATTTCGGGATTCGGGGCGGTTGAGTGTCACGACCGCCACCGGGCCGTCGACCGCTACGTCGAGCATTAGGTGGTCCTCCTCGCTGTCGTGTCCGCCGTCTGGGGTTGGTGCGTGGCTGGTGGTGGGGGTTTCCGCCAGTCGGGGTGTAGACCCCGTTCGAGCGCCACGCGTTGGGCGAGGATTGTCTGGCCGTTGAGGCCGGACACGTCATCGGAGGTGGCCAGCCAGGAAATCACCGCGGCGGGGACCGAAGGGGGTGCCCCCCGGTAGTGGCCGGTCAGGCCGTTGGCTTCGGCGTTGGCGAGCTGCCGTTCGGTATCGACGTACCCCGGGTCGACGTTGAAGGCGCAAATCCCCTGACCCCCGTGCTCGACGGCCAAGATCCCGGCCATGCGGTGGAAAGCCCCCTTGGTCGCGGCGTATCCCAGCCCCCAGCCCCCATGACCGACCGGCGCCGGAGGATCGGCCACTGCGACATGCGAGGTCACGTCGACGATGACTCCCCGGCGGCCCTCGAGCATCGCCGGCAGCACGGCCTTGGTGATCACGGCCTGGGCCACCACGTTGGCCCGGAGTCTTGTCTCGAACTGCTCGGCGGTGAGTTCGACGAACGGGACCATTCCCCCGGGCCCGGTGTAGATCGCGTTGTTGACCAGGACGTCGACGCGCCCGAACTCGCCGAGAACGGTCGCAACCGCGACCTCGAGGGTGTCGTAGTGAAGCAGGTCGGCGAACAGGGGAAGGGCCCGGGCACCGAGCGCACTGAGCTCTTCGGCCGTCTCCTCCAGGCTGCCGGGGACCGGGCGGTCGCCCCCGACGTCGGAGTCGTCGCGCCCTTCCCCCCGCCGTAGCGTGCGGGCGGTGATCGCCACGTCGAGACCGGCCGCGGCCAACGCCACCGCTGTCGCCTTGCCGATACCTCGGCTAGCCCCCGTGACCAGGGCGACCCGCCGTCCAACAGGAGAACTCACCGACTGTGTCTACTCCAACGCGTCACCGGCGCGCCCCTGTCACGAGCAGCACTCTTCGGTCCCGCACCGGACCGGCGGGACCGGGGCCACCCGGCACCCCTCGGGCGTCTGACCTGCGTCGAACCCCCACCATCGGGCACCTCATGCGCCGAAGTAGCCCTCATGGTGGAGCATCGGGGCCGCCGTGATGACGTCGACCTGAGGGGACAGGGCCACGTCGCGAGTGAAACCCCTCATCGCGAGCTCTCGACCTGACGCGTCGCGACCCACCGCTTCGAGTCCGTCCCTGCCCCAATCGAACGGACGTCGGAGTCTTCTTGGCCGTGGTCGTCGGGTGTCACGGTTGGCGATCTTCGTCGTTTGCCCGTCGGCGGCAATTCTCAGCGGGTCCTTGGGCGCCGATGAGCCCGCCGCCGACCCAACAAGATCACCCCGGCGAACACGACGAGAGCGCCACCGACGACGAGGAGGACCCACAGCCACCCAGCCTTGTCACCGCTCCCCCCGGCCTCCTCGGTGGTGCCGTGATGCAACGGGGCGCTCGTGGCCGCCGGGACCGTCGTCGTCGGCACGGTGGTGCCCGATGCTGTGGCGACCCCTTCGAACGCGTGGACCTGGTCAGCCGAGGGAGCCAGGAGCAATCCGTCTCCGACCGAAGGGGTGGGGAAATGGTTGGCCTCTTGGCCGAGCGAGAACTGCTGGACGGGTGCGCCCGAATTCGGGTCGAGCCCGAAAAGCGTTCCCCCAGAGCTGATCGACCACACAAAACCGCCGGCGACGATGGGTGGTCCTCCCGACCCCGAACTCGTCTGCCAGAGCAATCGCAGCGACGGTGGGGACGTACCGGCGGTCAGAGCCACCACGCCGCTTTGGCAGGGGAGGTAGACGACGCCGCCCATGAAGGCGACACCGCCGTCGAAGTCTTGCCCGCAGATCGGCTTGAGTTGTGTGAGCTGACCACCGATCCCTCCGAGGTCGGACTGGCGGAGAAGGAACGCGGTCTGGGACTTGCCGCCCTGGACGACCAGGCCATTGCCCATGAGGGCGGGCACCGAGGAGCCGAGGTCCCGGTCGTTGCCGTTGTCGGTGTACCAGTCCGTCGGGGCGAAGTACTGGAGGATGTGCAGGGAAGGGGAAAGCTCGAGTACCGAGTCGCTGTTGTCGTAGGTGCCATTGGTGGTGACTGACCCGTTGCCGACGGCGACCCAGATGTTTCCCGAGGTGTCGATGACCGGGGCGCCGCCGCCCATCCACACTGCCCCCTGGCTCTCACCCGAAGCCGAGTCGGCTTCGAACATGGTCGGGGTTCCGCCGGCTTCGGGTACCGAGACGACCCAGCCGTGGTACGAGGAGCAGTCCCCGTAATTGCCACCGTAGCCGAACACGACGTTCCCGTTGGTCACGGTGAGCGCCGTGCGCTGCAACAGTGCCGGGGTAGCAGCACCAACGGGGTCAATAGATTGGCGGAGCTCGACCGATCCGTTGGCGATGTTGATCCCAATGAGCATGTGGGCGGGTTCACCGTGTACCTGTTCGTCGGCCACGGCGAATAGCTCGCTCCGGACCGTGTCGATCACCGGGGTGCCGGTGAACCCCTCGACCGGGGAAATATCGCCACAGGGCAGTTCTGCAGAGGGGACGGGGGATGCGACGTGGGTTGACCAGATCACGCTCCCGTCGGTTCCATTGAGTGCGTAGACCGTGTCGTTCTCCGTCGCCACGTAGACGGTGTTCCCGACGGCCAGTGGTTCGCCGAAGAGGTCCCCGTCGAGCACCGGCGAGGTCCACACTGAGCGGGCCGCGGAGAGCTGCACTCCTGAGGTGTCGACCCCCGAACCGCCCGCATCGTGGTGGTAGACGGGCCAGTCGGTTGCCCGAACGGCAGGGGCAGGCGCTGTTGTGGCGGTGGAGGCGTCGGCAGCGATGTCGCCCGGGTTGGCGAAGACCAGGACCGCCATGACGGCACTGGCAGCGAGGGCGCCTCCGTGTTTCACGGGGCCATCATTGTGCACTGGCGCTCGTCAAATCGCCCAAGGGTGGCGATCCACCGAGTGCGGGCCACGGCCCGTAATGAACGCGTTATTCAGCTGGGTCCGAGCTGGCGTTGGGGCCGAACAACGCGAGGGGCTCGGCGGTGAGATCGGCGTGCTCGACGGTGCCGATCGACTCGAGCGACGCGTCCGTTTGATCGAGGGCGAAGTAGCCGGGCACTGCGTGATGGGGGGAGTCGAGGTAGACCTTGGCCTCGGGGGGCCCTCCGAAGCGGCCGTGGCTCCAACGCACCTCGATGTGTCCGACTACGTCGACGGAGGCTCCGGTCCTTTTGTCACGGATCGTGGCCTGCCATCCCACCCTTGATTGACCACCACTTTGCGGTTCCACGTCGAACGCGTGGAGCCCGAAGCGCTGGCGCCAGTCCCAGGGAGTGGCGACCCGTAGCCGGAGCGGGTGCGACCCCGCAGCTCCCAGGACGAAGTAAGGCGCGCTCCCCATGCGCAATAGACGCCAGAACATCGCCTCTTGCTCCTCGCGCCCCGCCAACGCTTTGCGCCAGCGTTCCGCCGAGGCCAATGCCACCCGGGCGATCAGGGCCTCGTAAGCCGCGGCCGCCCCCTCGGGCCATTCGGTGGTGAGGACGCGGCCGAGCGCCCTACGTTCTTCGGTCGTCAGGCTGCGGGCCAAGTCGGGAAGTTCTCGTTCGCTCCCCCGGCGAACCAGGCGGTACAGCTCGTCATACTCAGCCGGTGCCACCTCGGCAAACCAGTCGCCGCTCCGCCGGCCGTGGCGGCCCGACAGGAGGCCGTCGAACAGATGCGCGGGGGACGCGTTGAAAAGGATCTTCGAGAGGTACTTGCAGCTAATGAGGTAGACGTGATCGACCCGGAGGTCGATCGGGGCCACCTCGTCGCCTGGGGCGCGGCCCGAGCCCTTCCATTCGACACAGAGCGGTCGTCGTTCACGCAGGGCAGCGGGTGCGTGGAGGAAGGCCACGCCGTTGGCGAAGGCGGAGCCGAACTCCGCATCGTAGGCACCGCCCGACCGGACCTCGGTGAGCAGCGCCCAAGTCTCGGGGGAGACGCTGACCATTTCGGTCGGCTGGGCTCTGAGGGCGGTGTCCACGTCGACATAGCCCAGCATCCCGAGACCGGTGCCGAGCTCGGTGATGGTGGTTCGCAGGTTGGGCAACTACGCGTCTTTTGACAGGGGATGGTCCCCGACCCCGGAGCGGGCGATCAGGGTCGGTGTCAACGTTGTGCTCCGAGTTCTTCGTCGCTCCAATACCCGGGGAGCGGCTGATCATGGCCGCCGGCTCGGTAACGTGCCAGGCGGTCGAATCCGTTCGGGTCGTCGAGTAGCTCGACGGCGTCGAAAAAAGCTCGGGGACCGGCAGCCCGAAGTGCAGTGTCGCCGTCACTGGGCCGTTGCGGAAGGTTCGTGGTGAGCAGTACCAACGGCCCGATGCCTCGATTGGCCATGACGTGGGCCCGACCGAGGGACCGCAGCAGGGTCTCGGTGCGCACGAGGCCGCTCCGGGTCGTAGTGAAGGCTCCGGACACATCGAAGTACCACTCGGTACCGTCGGCCGCCTTGGCCACCAGATGCACGTTCAGACCGAGCCCCCGCAGCCGGACGTTCCGACCCGTTACCGTGAAACCGGCCTCGACCACCAGGTCCTCGGCCAGCGCGTGGGCGGCCTTTCCCTCCCGTCTCGCTCGCTCCGAGAAGTCCTCGCCCACACGGTTGCGTTGTGACGAGCGTTGTTTCTTCGGTGATCGACGAGAGGTCTTCGCTCCGGCGACGAGCCGGGCTTCTTCCTCGTGGACCCGGTCCCGGGCGATCGCCACGTAGTCCGGATCAAGGTCGTAGCCGGCATAACGGCGTCCGGCCCGGGCCGAGGCCACCAGCGTCGAGCCCGAGCCCATGAAGGGGTCGACCACGAGGTCCCCCCGGTAGGTGTACAGCTGGATGAGGCGGTGGGGGAGCTCGACGGGAAAGGGCGCGGGGTGGTTGACCCGACGGGCGCTCTCTGCGGGAATGTTCCAGACGTCGAGGGTGGCCGCCATGAACTCGTCGCTCGTGAGCGTGTTCTCGTGGGGGAGGTCGAGCTCCTTGCGCTCTTTGGTCGTGCGGGCCCGGTCGAAGCGCCCTTTACTGGCAATGATGACCCGTTCGGTGATGTCGCGGAGCACCGGATTCGAGGCGCTCCGGAACGAACCCCAGGCACACGAACCCGACGCCCCTTTTCCCTTCTGCCAAATGATCTCGCCCCGGGCCAACAGGTGGAGGTCGTCTTGGAGGATGGTCATGATGTCCGCCGAGAGGCTCCGATATGGCTTGCGTCCGAGGTTGGCCACGTTGACGGCGATCCGCCCGCCGGGCTCGAGCGTGCGCTTGCACTCGCAGAAAACATCACGGAGCAATTCGAGGTACTCGAGGTAGGACCCGGGGATCCCCTCGCGGTCGAGCTCTTCTTCGTACTGCTTCCCGGCGAAGTAGGGGGGCGAGGTGACGACGAGGGCGACTGAACCGTCCGCGATGGAGTCCATCTTGCGGGCGTCGCCGCACACGAACGGCTCAGCCACCGGTAGGGGCGGTTGGACCCCGTCATTCTCCGACAGCTCTGGTGCTTCGAACCGGGCGTAGAAGGCCCGCGCATCGTGGGCCTCGCGGCGCCCGACACCAAAGTTCGAGGTTGACGTGCGGCGACGCTGGGCCATGACTATCGGACCGACGCTAGCGGCCCGGACGGACTGCTCAGCGGATGGACGGGACAGGGCATGGTCCGAGCGTAGGGACCGGGTGTAACGGCCACTCAGGCGGCATGGCCGGCGGCCCAGGCCACCAGGCCGTCGAGTCCTTTCGTGTTGATGATGCGTTCGGTGGGAACACCGGCCTCCGTCGCCTGGCTGCACCCGTTGCCCAGCCATTCGAGCTGGCCCGGGGCGTGGGCGTCGGTGTCGATCGTGAATTCGCACCCCGCTTCGACGGCGGCCGCTAGCAGTTCTGCGGGAGGATCGCGCCGTTCGGGTCGGGAGTTGATCTCGACCGCGGTGCCGGTTCGGGCGCAGGCATCGAAGACCGCTCCGGGGTCAAAACGCGATGGGGGGCGCCCTTTGCCCACGATGATCCGACCAGTGCAGTGCCCGAGGATGTCGGTATGGGGACTCTCGATGGCCGCCAGCATCCGGGTGGTCATGGCACCGAGATCCATCCGGAGCTTGGAGTGCACGCTGGCCACCACCACGTCGAGGCGGGCCAAGAGCTCCTCTTCTTGGTCGAGGCTGCCATCCTCCAAGATGTCCACTTCGATGCCCGTGAGCAGTCGAAAAGGAGCCATCTGTTCGTTCAGTTCAGCGACCACTTCGAGTTGTTGGCGTAACCGTTCCGGATTTAGCCCGTGGGCGATCGTTAGGCGCGGGCTGTGGTCGGTCAGCACGAGATAGCTGTGTCCGAGGTCTCGGGCTGCTTCGGCCATCTGGTGGATGGGGCTTCCCCCGTCAGACCAGTCCGAGTGGCTGTGGCAGTCGCCCTGCAGAAGGGCCCGGATCTCGCCCGCCCGCCCGCCGGGCGCCGAGGCGGTTTGGTCCTCGAGGTCAGCGAGGTACGAGGGGGTGTCTCCGCCGAGGGCCTCGGCGGCCACGGTGGCCGTGGTGTTCCCCACGCCTTCGAGAGACTGCAGACGCCCCGAGCGCGATAGCTCGGCCACCCGATCAGGCCCCGCGTCGTTGACCGCGGCGGCGGCCCGGCGAAAGGCCCGAACCCGGTAAGACTCGGCGCCGGCCGCCTCGAGCAGGTAGGCGATCCGGTTCAGGGCGGTCAACGGGTCCATCGGAGTACCCGTCCCTCTCCTTGTCCGAGCCCGGGTCGTTGCGAACCTCGCGTCACCGCACTCGGGCCTGTCGCTGGGATCGATCCGCATCGGGAGGCGGGCACACAACGGGCACGTTCGAACCTTACCGTTGTCGAACTCGGGGGTCTCAGACGGCGTTGGCCCGTTCGAGGCAGGGTTGGAGCGCGTCGAGCATGGGGGTAACGTCCTCGGGCCCACCGGCAAAAAACAGGGCGGAGACGGCGTCGGCCCCGGCCGCTGCGTACTGCTCAACCCGATCGGGCGTGAGCTCTTCGAAATAGGGGCACACCGTGACCTTCACGTCGGATCGGGCGCGTCCGCACTCGGCCAGGTGGCTCTCGAGCGTGGCGAGTGGGGCCGCCAGGTCACCAGGGAGGCGGTTGAAGGTGTGCCAGCCCTGAGCGGCCCGGGCGGCCCGGCGGAGCGCGGCGTCACTCTCCCCGCCAATGTGGATCGGGGGATGTGGTGTCTGGATGGGTTTTGGAAACATCGAGCACGCCGGGAGTCGGTAGAACTCACCGGAAAAGCTCGACCGGTCGTCACACCACAAGGTCTGCAGTACCTCGAGGTACTCGTCGGTTCGAGCACCGCGCCGTGCCCAGTCCACGTTGAGGGCGTCGAACTCCTCACGCAACCAGCCGACCCCGACCCCGAAATCGACCCGGCCTTTTGAGAGCCAGTCGAGGGTGGCGACATCTTTGGCCGTGTACACCGGGTTGCGTTGGGGGAGCAGCACCATTGCGGTGCCGAGGCGGATGGTCTGGGTATGCGCGGCGAGGAAGGACAGCGTCGTGATCGGTTCGAGCAGCCCCGATCCGGGGGGAGCGGGGATGCGGCCATCTTGGGCGTAGGGGTACTGGGAGCCGTAATCCTCGAAGAGGACCACGTGCTCGCCCACCCAGATCCCGTGGATCCCGCGCTCTTCTGATTCGGTGGCCAACGCGGCCAGCAGCTCAGGAGTGGTGAAGGGGCTCGCCGTGGGCAACCACAGATCGAAGTGCACGTTGATCCTTTCGTCGTGGTGTCCGTGCCACCAAAATCAGACGCTATCGACGGACCCGAAGACCGTTCAGGACAAAGTCGCAGATCTCGTCGGTGGCCTGATCGAGAGGGAGCGGGGACGGGTCGCCGGCTCGCACCGACAGGGCGCCCAGGATCTGCTGGCCGAGAAGAGCGGCGGCCCGGGCCGGATCGATCGGGCCAAAAAGACCCTGGTCGATGCCCTCGTGAACCAGGTGCTCGAGGATCCGGGCCATATCGAGGCCGATGAGGAGGAGCTCGGCGTCAAGGGCGTCGGCCCCGGGCCGGTTGCCGGTGGCCTGGGTGGCCACAGCCAGCCGGAAGAATGCCGGGTTCTCGTCGATCCGCTCAATCAGTCCGGCGACGACGGCGCGCAACCGTTCGTCGGGGGTGGCGTCGCGCTCCCAGACCCCGACGATGGCATCTTGGAGCTGTTCGTACATCCGCGTGAGGCAAGCCCGAAGGAGCGCGTCGCGGTTGGCGAAATAGACGTAGACCGTGGACCGGGCCACCCCGGCCTCGGCGGCGATCTCGTCCATCGGGACTTCGGTGGTGCCCCGTTCGCCGAACAGCCGGCGGGCGACATCGATGATCTGATCGCGTCGGAAATCGCGAATGACCTCTTTGAGCTCGTCGGGCGACCGGCGGGCCACGGTCAGGCGGCGCTCAACGGACGGCCGGGCGAAAAGGCCACCGGTAGGTGCTTGACCCCGTTGATGAACTGGGACTGCAGGCGCTGCATCGTGCCGTTCTGGTGGATGTCGGGCATCCGGTCGACAAGGTGCTCGAACATCACGCGGATCTCCATACGGGCCAGATTGGCCCCGAGGCAGAAGTGGGGGCCACCGCCGCCGAATGCGACGTGGGGGTTCGGATCGCGGCTTACGTCAAAGTGGTCGGAGTTCTCGAAGATGTCCTCGTCCCGATTGGCCGAGGCGTGGAAAAAGACGACCTTGTCGCCCTCTTTCATCGCCGTCCCCCGTAGCTCGAGATCTTGGGTGGCGGTTCTGCGGAAGTTCATCACCGGGGTGACGAAGCGGAGCATCTCCTCGACCGCCGTGGGTATGAGCGAGCGGTCCGCCACGAGGCGGTCCCACTGATCAGGATTGGCGAAGAAGGCGGCCATTGCCCCTGAGATGAGATTCCGGGTGGTCTCGTTACCCGCGACGGTGAGAAGCAAGAAGAAGAGTTCGAGTTCCATCTCGTTGAGCTGCTCCCCGTCGATCTCCACCCGGCTGAGGGCGCTCATTAGATCTGCGTGCGGATCGACCCTTTTTTTGGCGAAGAGTTCGCTGGCATAGCCGTAGAGCTCCATGGCCGCACCCAGCGCGTCCTCTTTGGCCACCCCGTACTCGGGGTCCTCTGAGCCCACCATCTGGTTCGACCAGTCGAACATCCTGTGGCGATCTTCGTAGGGGACGCCGAGCAGTTCGGCGATCACTTGGAGGGGAAGCTCGGCCGAGATCTCGGTGACGAAGTCGGTCTCTCCTTGTTCGCAGACCCGGTCCAAGATCTCATCGGCCGTCTGATGGATCTTCTCCTCCAAATCACGCACCATGCGGGGCGTGAAGCCCTTGTTGACAAGTCGCCGGTAACGGGTGTGGAGCGGGGGATCCATGTTCAGCATCATCAATCTCTGCTGGTCGATCTCGTCATCGCTCATCTCGAAAGGCATGGTGCCTTTCAGTGCTGAGGAGAACCGTTCGTAGTCCCGGTTGACGGTGACGCAATCGTCGTACTTGGTGACGACCCAGAAACCGGGGCCAGCGGCCTCTTCTTGCCAGTGCACCGGGTCGGTGCGCCGCAGGTGGCCGAGATACTGGTAAGGCACCCCGGGGACGTAGGACCTCGAGTCGGAGAGGTCGACGGGCGGGATGTCGGTGATCGTGTCGGTCATTTCCGGACGCCTCCTCCACAGAATCGGACAAGACGTCCGATAGATCAGATGTTAAGTCAGGGGCCTCCTCAAGTCAACGAGCTACCGCTGGGCCACTCGTCCTGGGTGCCGGAGCCGACCCGGGACGGGGGAAGGATCGGAGGCCGTCAGGCCCGCCGCCTCAATTCTGACGGGCCGACCGGCGGCCCATGTGCCAACCCCCGCAAAAGTCGCATTGGTAGGCGCTGAGGGCAACACCGGACTCCCGGGCTCGTTCCTCGGCCGCCGACAGGGCTTCGGCCCGAGAGCCGTATCGGACCTTGGCCACGCCGTCTTCGCGCCAGTGGGAGGCGGACACAGAGAGCGGGCGCTGGGCTGGGCGGTGCCGTGGCATGGGACCAGTCTGACGCACCGGGCGAACGGTGCAGCCCCGCGAGCAGCGCGTGGTGCCCGGCCATACTGAAGGGATGTCCCAAGCCGAGATCCCGTTGGCCGGCGGGGTGGCCAACAAGGGCGCGGTGGTGCGAATCGGCGATACCGTCCGTCGACCGACCGGCCCCTGGTCGGCCACCACCAGGGCGCTGCTCGTTCACCTCGAGGCGGTCGGGTTCACCGAGGCCCCGCGCTATCTCGGTACCGATGAGGCGGGTCGGGACGTTCTCTCCTACATCGCAGGCGATGTCCCGGTGCCTCCGTTTCCGAAGTGGTCGATGACCGATGGCGTCTTGGTGGAGGTGGCCCACCTGGTCGGGCGCTTCCACGAGGCGGCCGCGAGTTTCGAACCGAGCCCTGACATCGTCTGGTCCAGCGAGTTGGCTGATCCCGATGGTGGTTCGGTCGTGTGTCACAACGACATCTGCCCGGAAAACGTGGTTTTTTCCGAAGGAAGAGCGATCGGCCTCTTGGACTTCGACTTCGTCTCGCTGGGCCGAGCGATGTGGGATGCGGTGCGCACCATCAGTATGTGGGCGCCGATGAGTGCGCCTGAGAGCCGACAGGGCTTTCCCGACTCTCTCGATGTCATCGATCGATTCGGTCGGTTTGTCCGGGCGTTCGGGATCGAAGCTTCCGACGCAGAGTCGGCGGTGTCGACTCTCTTTCAGAGTTGGGCGGTCGGGCAGCGCTTCGTGCGTCGGCATGTCGACGCCGAGGAGGCGCCTTTCATCGAGATGTTCGAGCGCGGCGGGGGTGCGGTGCGATGGCGTAGGAACGCCGCATGGTCCGAGCAGCACCGCGCCGCCATGGTGCGGGCCGTCGAGAACGGATCTGGTGGGACCAATCGAGTCGCTGAGGCGGCGCCTCCAAGCCGGTGACGCCGTCACGGGACTTCGATGGATCGGAACCTCGATCAATCCGTCACCCCGGAGCGCTGAGTGCGGTGGAGGCGAATGCCGGGTACTTCGACGACCCCGAGCGTCGACGACGAGTGCTCCGCGGCGGCCGCCGGGTGGTCGGCGACTACGCCACTGCGGTCGGCCTCGAGCCTGCGGCCGAGCGTCGCTTGTCTCTCGCTCTCGCCCACGCGGCGCGTGCCGAGCGAATCGACCGCCCGGTGCACACCTGGGCCCGGCAGCCGAGGTGGTCGGTTGAGCGCGGCGGCCGTCCGGGGGGGCGCAGACTCGGGGCGCAAGAGTTCAAGGTCGTGAGATTTCACTGTGGTCGGTCGCCCGTCCATCGGCGGCCAGGATCTCACCGAGAGATGCTGCCGGGTCCTTCCTGAGGCCATTGAGCAGGCCGATCACGTCGGTGGCGTACCCAGCCGAGTCGTAGTGCCGGGCGACCAACTGGCGCCCGGCCTCGGCCACCGCGGCCAGGTCCTCGGGGCCGAGGTCAAGGACCCGACGCAGGGCCCGGATCGTCTCGGCCAGGTCGAGGGGCTCGTAGAGGAAACCGGTCACCCCGTCGTCGATGAGTTCAGGCAGGCCGAACACCGAGGTGGCCAGCACCGGCAGCCCAAAGCACATGGCCTCGAGTACCGAGCGGGGGAGCGATTCCACGTCCGAGGCACTCACCAGCAGGTCGGCCGCCCGGTACCAACGGTAGGTGTCCTCCACGACGGGCACCAGGCGAGCCTGCCGTTCGACCCCGGCCTTGCGGAGGAGGCGAGCGAGCGCCTCGGCGTAGGGCGTGCCGGTGTTCCCCACGAAGACCAGCAGGGTGTCGGGGTACTCCCGGGCCATGCGGGCGAAGGCCTCCGCCACCACGGTCTGCCCCTTGCGGCGTTCGGTCGTCCCCATGATGAGCAGGACACGGGCATCGGGCGGGAGGCCGACGGAACGTCTGGCCTGGGCGCGCGAGGTCGCCGCCCGGTACTGATCGATCGCCGAAGAGTCGATGCCGTATGGCACCACCACGGCGCGCTCGGGTACGGCAGAGCCCAAGTACTGCCGGCGGGTCTCTTCGGCTTCGAAGATGAGTGCGCCGGTGGCGCTGAGGGCTTGTAGGGCGGCCCGGCGAACATCGGGATGCACGTAGTCCGGCGGGTATGCCACCGACCAGTAGACCGACGGGGCCCAGCTTTCGTGGATCGCCCACACCGTCGCCAGTCCGAGCCGGGTGGCCGCGTCGGCGCCGAAGAACGCGCCGAAGGTGTTGACCAACGCGGCGGTGTGCGACCGACTGGCCAGCCATAGCGCGGTTTCCATGATGCGGCCCTCGTAGGACTCGATGTCGCGAAGGGGGTAGTCCTGGGTGACGTGCACCTCGATGCCTTGCCGCTCGAACTCGTCGAGCAGCGGCCCCCCCACTGGGGACACCACGGTGCACTCGAAGCGCCGCCCGGCCCCCGCTTGACGGAGAAGCTCGGCCAGCCAGAGCTGGCCGCCGCCGTAGCCCAAGTCATGGGTGAAAACGACCAGGTTCAGATCCGGGCCCGGTTGGTGCGTGGACCGGATCTCCTCGAATCGGTGACCCAGTACCGCCATCCGGGCCGAGCGGTCGGTGCCGACCAGCGGGGGCGAGAGCCGGTAACGCCGCTTGGTGATCACATTGGACTCCTCACCGAGCGACCAGGCGATTACCTCGATCACGACGGTGGTGGCCGCCGCAGGCAGGGACGAGAGGTCGACGAGGCATTCGAACCCGCTCACTTCGGCGTGGGCCGTTCGGTGGTGACGGGCCACGTCGGACCGATCGAGCCCCAGGCGGGCCCGCCCGGCGCTCTCACCGTTGACACTCACCTCTACGCGCGAGACGGGGAGCCGGTCGGTCAGGGCCCACCCCACGAGGTTCACCGGGCCCCGCTCGAGCGGCACCGCGGGTCGGGGCAGGTCAAGGGCCCCGTGGAACCGGTTCGGTCCGGTGGTCCCGGCGGACTCGCTTGCCCCGGCATTGCCCAGTCGCACGGTCACCGGCTCGAGTTCGATGGGTGCCACCTCGGGAGCCGGCCATACCGACACGGTGAGCACGAACTCGTCGCCCGGCTCGTGGGCCAGGTCAATGATGCCCCGCCAGCCGCTCTCGGCGTAGCGGGCGACGCCAAGGGCCCGGGCCACGTCCGGGCGGGACTCGGTGCCGGTGGCTGCTTGTCCCACCACCTTCCCGTTCACCTCGATGGCCACGGCGAGCGCCGCGCCGTCCCCCCACAGATGCCATCCGCGGACAACGACGGCGTTACGGCTGAGGAGGCTGTCGGGCCGCGGATCGTCGACGTGACCCCGGAGGGGCGAGCCGGGGGCATTGGCGATGACCGGAACCGGATCCGGCCCGTGCGGACCGGTCGGGGCGGTCACGCGGGCAACAGCGCGGCGGACCCAGTGTCTGAGGGTCACGCCCGCTGGCCAGTGATCGGGACCTCCGAAGTACACCAGGCGGCCCACATAGCGGCCACTCCTTCGGCCAGGGGCATCGGGTGCCACTCGATCAGCTGGCGCAACCGGCTCGTGTCGACGTAGACCGCACTTACGTCGGTCTGGCGCGACGCGGCCCATTCGACAGGGAGCCTGCGTCCCGTCGTCGCCTCGACGATCTCGAGCACCTGGCTGATCGAATGTCCCGTCCCGCTCCCCACGTTGACTACCCGGACGCCGTCCGCGTGACCCGAGAGGCGCACGACTGCGCTGGCGACGTCGGACGCCTCTACGTAGTCGCGCACGTTCGACCCGTCGCCGTATACCCGGACAGACTCACCGGTAAGGGCCGCGTTTAGGAAGGTGGCCACGACGCCCTGGCCGGTATCTGGGCTTTGCTGCGGACCGTAGGCGTTGGCGACCCGGAGGATCCGCGCTGGGGTCCCGTGGAGCCCGGCATAGACCTCGATGAAGTGTTCAGCCGTGAGCTTGGTCACTCCGTAGGCCGAGACGGGGTGGCACGCGCTGTCCTCTGATGCCGGGAGCGGGCAGTCGTTCCCGTAGACCGCCCCGCCCGAAGACAGATAGGTGAGGCTCACGCCCGGACGCACCCGGAGCGCATCGAGCACACCGAGCAGCGTCGGCACGACGCTCACGTGTTGGGCCAGCGGTTCGACGGCGGTTGCCCCAGGGGGAGGGGAACCCAGGGCGTGCACGACGTGACCGGCATCCTCCAAGGCTTCGCTCAACACGGCGGGGTCCTCGGCTGTCCCGAGAATTTGTTTCGCCGAACGGAGCCAGACGGCCCGCTCACCGGTCGGTCGGTGGCGGGCCAGAACGGTGACGGGGTTCCCGTCGGCGATGTAGGCACGGGCAATCTCAGCTCCGAGCAACCCGGTCCCACCGAGGACGAGGACCCGGCGTTGTCGTTCCGATGCGATCATCAAAAAGAGCCCTTCGGTGGCGTCAGGCCCTGGTCGGTCCGCCCGGCGGTCAGCGCGCCACCTGATCGGTGCAGGCTTCGGCGCTGCAGCGTGCAGAGGTTACTGCACGTCTGCTCAGAAGCGGGCCGGCAGTGTTCAGCGCCGTCAGAACAGCGATAAAAGGGTTCTGGCCCGAGTTCGTCCCGATGAATATCGAAATGGGTTCGGCCCTAGACACTCCGGACACTGACAGGACGCATACGGCGGCGGCCAATTTCTTGAGCTCTCGACCCGGTCCGAAGTGCCGATCCGAGGGCGCCCGGCGGACGGAGAGTACGAAGCCCAGCTCCGCGCAGCGCCGCCGTGAGCCGGCGGCGTCTCGTCCGCGTCAAGCGTCGTGAAGGCGAACGGGGTGGTTGTGGACTGCGGCGTGGTACCCACGGTGTTTACGTTTGCGGTGGGCTCGAACTCGGGATCACCACGAGGTCGGAGCGGTCCGCCCGACCTCGGCGGTATGCTTCGACGCCTTTGCAGACGTCGAGCGTGAGGTTGGTTTTCTTCAGTCTGCCCTACCGGCGCTGCACCTCTTCGATGCCTAGCTCTTCGAGCCGGCCGGGGACTTCCGCACAGCCTTTTGCGCTGGAGCGGTGGTCTTTCGCGCCGGAGCGGCGGTCTTTCGCGCCGGAGCGGCGGTCTTTCGCGCCGGAGCGGCGACGTCGGAACCCTTGAGGGACTCGGCGAGGTCCTTCGTCTTCGATGCCACCGTCAAGGCGGCCCCAGCAACGGCCTCTTTCGCGTGTTCGGCTGAGTCGGCCTCGGCCACGTGGTGGGCTGCCTGGCGCACCAAGTCGGGCAGGTTGGCTTCGTGGAGGCGTTCGGCGCCCCGACCTGCTGCCGCTACCAATAGGTCGGCCGCCCGGGGTGCTTGCTCTTTGACCTCGCGTCCCAACTGGCCCGCTTTGCGCGAGCCTCCCGAGATCAGGTCAAGCACCAGCCCGGCCACTATTCCGGTGAGGGCCCCGATGACCAGTCCTTTCCACGCGTTGCGCATGGTCAGCCCTGGTTCCTCGTCGCCACGTTCTTCAGCCGATCTGCTGCGTCCTTTACCGATTCGCCCACGTCTTTCAGGGACGACTTCGCTTGGTCGGACTTTCCCTTGGCCTCGAGATCGTCATTGCCGGTGGCACGTCCAACGGCCTCTTTGGCCTTCCCCTTTATGTCCTGGGTCTTGTTCGATGCCTTGTCAACGGTGGCCATTGTGCTCCTCCAACGATCATGTGGTTTGCGGTTCCGCGGTGGTACCGGTCAACGTGACTCTTCCCACAACGACGGGCTCCTAACCTCGCGAATCGAAGCGGGTGAGGTGGATGGGGGACATGGAGGACACCGCCCGCCCGGGCCTACGGCCGACCGGCGGGGGGTAAGGGGCACGACCGGTGGGCCGAGGGCTCTGGAAGGTTGAGGACGCTTTCCGCCGCGTCCCCTCTTCGAGCGATGAGCGCTTCGTGACTAAAGGGGCGCCGGCTAGAGGAGATCGAGGGCCTTTTCGACCACTTCGGGCCGACCGAGTTGAGCGTGGCGGGCCGCTCGGTCGATCAACCCGTCGAGGTACACCGCCAGGCCGAGCACCCCGGTGCGCAGATCACCGGCGAGAAGCGGGACCGGCTCGCTCTCGATATCAAGGCCTGATGCGGCGAGGAGGGCGTGGCGGAGGCCGAGCAGCTCATTTCGCACCCCGCGCAGGTCCGTGCCGGTTCGGTGCATCCACAGGCTGAGGCCGAGCTCGATGGTCAGGTTTCCCCTGGTCAGGTCCTCAGGGGCGAGTACGGCGATGCCCCGAGCGGCGACCGGGGTGAAGTCGAGATCGCTCACCGCGTGAGTAGCCACAAACCCAGTGTGGCTAAAAGGTGTGACACCTATGGTGGATGACCCCTGAGCTGGGTAAAGATAGGGGCATGCCACGGACCATTTGGACGGGATCCCTTAGCTTCGGCCTGGTGAACGTCCCTGTCGGGGTTTACCCGGCCACCAAGGACAAGTCGATCCACTTCAACCAGTTCGAATCTGGGACGTCGGACCGGATCCGATACCGAAAGGTCAACGAGCGGACCGGGGAGGAAGTAGAGGCGGCCAGCATCGTCAAGGGCTTTGACCTTGGGGGTGGGGAATACGTGGTCCTTACCGACGAGGAACTCGAGTCGGCCGCACCCGAGAAGTCGAGAAACATCGAGATCACCGATTTTGTGGACCTCGACCAGATCGACCCGGTGTTCTACCGCACCACCTACTACTTGGCCCCCCAGGGCGAGGGAGCGGCCAAGGCGTACGCCTTGCTTCGCAAGGCCATGCGCGAATCGAACAAAGTCGGCATCGCCACCTGGGTGCACCGCAACAAGGAATACCTGGTGGCCATCCGTCCCGACGATGAAGTGGTGGCACTCGAGACCATGTTCTTCGCCGACGAGGTCCGCAGCGCGGCCGAAGAGATGCCGGCGCTGCCGAGCGGCACGCCGTTGACGGCGCGTGAGATGGACACGGCGAAGCTGCTCATCGACGCGATGACCACCGTGTGGGATCCCGAGCAATATCACGACACTCACCGACAGCAGGTCGAAGCAGTCATCGACCAGAAGCGCCAGGGCAAAGAAATCGTCACTGAGACCCCGACGCCGCGTTCGGCCAAGGTGGTCGACCTGATGGAGGCGCTCCAGGCCAGTGTGCAGGCCCGAGGTGATACCCGGCCCGTAAAACGGCCCTCGGCAAAGGCCAACCCGGTGGAGAACGCATCTGGCGGCGCACGCCCGAAAAAGGTTCCGGCGAAGAAGGCGACAGCGAAACCGACGACGGCAAAGAAACCCGAGGAGAAGCGGGCGTCCAGGACCAAGAAGTCGGCCGCGGTCACCCGCCAGCGAAAGGCGTCCTGAAAGCCCCGCTCGCGGGCAGGCCAGTTGGTCAGAACTCGATCAGCTGCTGACGGTCCGCCAGGGTGTGACCATCACGTACGAGGTGGGCAACTGCTGACCGCCCGACGCTTCGGCGTCGGAAGAATGAAGACGACTCGTCGGGGCCGATGCGACGGCGTCGATCACCGTCGGCCCGGCAGCGCGTGGTTTCGAGGAGGGAACGCTCGACTCAGACGCGACTGGTCGGTTGACGTTCGGCTTGACCTTCTTTCCGCCGCTTGTGGAAAGGAAAATGACTGCCGCGCCTGCCGCGATCAAGATAATTATCAAGATCACGATCAAGACTGTGATGGCCGTCGTGCTCATGCTCCCCGTGCGATGTGACCGCTCCAACACCACGAGGGAGCCTTCGTCGGCGGCGTCGCTCGTCTCCGGCGTCTGAGTCGCATCCCGGCCCTTGGCGAACCTGGCCGGGTAGGGAGGCAAGGGCGATACAGCACTCGAGTCGGATGTCCGGGGAACGACGTAGCCGGGTACCGCTGGGGGCACCGCAGTTGTGGGCCTCTTTAGTGAAGGCGGCGGGGCGGTGTAGCCGGGTACCGCTGGGGGCACCGCAGTTGTGGGCCTCTTTAGTGAAGGTGGTGGGGCGGTGTAGCCGGGGACCGCGGGTGGGGGCGTGTTCGGTGTAGACGGTGGGGGCGTGTTCGGTGTAGACGGTGGGGCCGTGTAGCCGGGGACCGCGGGCGTCGGCATCTTCGGTGAAGGCGGCGGGGCCGTGTAGCCGGGGACCGCGGGTGGGGGCATCTTCGGTGAAGACGGTGGGGCGGTGTAGCGGGGCACCGCGGGTGGGGGCATCTTCGGTGAAGACGGTGGTGCTACGTAGCCGGGTACCGCGGGCGGCACCGCGGGTATGGGCGTCTTCGATGAAGAGACAGGGGCGACGTCGCCGGATACCACGGGGATTGGACGGGCCGGGGACGTCCGAGCGTCGAGCTGCCCGAGAGCCACGAGCGAAGCGGTGCCTCGTGGTTCGTTGGCTTCGAAATACTCGAGGACCGGGAGCGGGGGTTCCGCCGCAATTGGCTCGCTCACCGCTGAGCCGGCAGGAGATGCAGCAGGGTCCGTCCCATTCCGCTTGGGCGCACCCAACAGAATCTCATCTGTTCGGCGTCCGGTGGCAGTTGGATGGCCGCAGGATCCGCAGAGCAGTAGACGGGGACGGACAAATTCGCCGCAGTTCTCGCAGACGTCATCCTCTTCTGACTCCACAGCGCACCCCCGCCTAGGGACACTTTTTGCGACGCCCGCTACGCGTCGATTGCTCCCGCCCCGCCTTTTGCCACGCACGCGATCCCGCATATGTGCTCACGTCGGCCACCACGATGTTGGTGGACCTGGTGTGCGGTGTCAATGGCGGGCGAGTTTCACAGGCTCCGATCGGACGAAATTGCCGTTGTGCTGAGCATCGCTTCCCTCGGTGGGGCGGGAACCTCCCGAGCCGGAATTCCGGCCATCCCGAGCTTGTCCGGTCGCCGGGGCCCCCGATCGTCGGATTTTCGGCCAATGCCGGTCGGATCCAGATCGATGCGCCGGATGGCCCCACGGGGGCGGTGGACTCGGGTGGGGGAGCGCCCGATCGAGACGCCAACGGGCCCAATGACCCGGTGGCTCGATCTCCGTAGTCTGGTCGAAGAAACTTCGAAGCCTTTCTGGACAGGATCACCAGATCGTATTCTTGGTCTCCGGCGTATCGAACCGCATCGCCGGTGACCGAGCCACCCGCCCGAGGACACCATTTACCGCAAGACGTCGCCCCACCGGGCGCGCAAAGGAGGACGTCGTGGATCAGACCCGGCTCAACGAATCCGGCGAGTACGCCGGTCGGCGCGAGGCGCTTCGACTGGCTGAAATCGAGCTCATGCGCCATCGTGAACATGTCGCGTCGCTGCGGCGAGACCTGCCCGCGGGCGCCCCAGTGGACGACTTCGTCTTCGAAGAGGGACCGAGTCGGCTCGAAGACGGTGACACCCCTGTCACCACAGTGCGACTCAGCCAGCTGTTCACCTCGCGCGAGCGACCCTTGGTCATCTATCACCTCATGTACGGCAAGGCCCAAACGTCGCCGTGCCCCATGTGCACCATGTGGGTAGACGGCTTCAACGGCGTGGGGCACCATCTTGCGCAGAATGTCGACTTCGCCGTTGTTGCGGCAGCGGACGTCGCCACGTTGCGGCTGCACGCACGTGCCCGCGGTTGGGACCGAGTGCGGTTGCTGAGTTGCGCTGATAGTACGTTCAACTTCGACCTCGGCGCCGAAGACGCCGCTGGCAATCAAGATTCGACTGTTTCGGTCTTTACGTTGGACCCGGACGGTTCGCCGCGTCATTTCTATTCCACCCATCCCACGATGGCCGACGACATCAACCAACGCGGGATCGACCTCCTGGCACCGGTTTGGCACGTCCTTGACCTCACCCCGCAAGGGAGAGGCGATTGGTATGCGTCGCTCGACTACGGCGCCTGAACGGCGAACCTGGTTACCCGCCGCGATTGCACATTCTGAGTTGAGATCGCTCCAGGGCGACGGTGAGTTCAGGGCGGTTGCCCACCCATCTCCGGCTCCCAGAAGAGATCGAACTGACCGGCAAGGAGGATTCGACCGAGTGCTACAGCGAGATGAAGGGCGGCGACTCTTCGGCCTCGATCCAGCAGGTTACGAGGCCGGGCGACCCGAATACCCGACCTACGTGTATGACGTGCTCGTCACCCGGTGTGGACTTCGACCTGGTTGTCGGGTCTTGGAGATCGGCCCGGGCACCGGGTTGGTGACGCGACACCTCTTGATGGATGGGGCCCGGGTCACGGCCGTGGAGCCTGATCTAATGCTTGCGGAGTATCTGATGGCCGCATGTCCGCACGTCGGCGTCGTGGGTGCGCCGTTCGAAGATGCCCTGATCCCGGAAGCGACATACGACTTAGCAGTGGCCGCCACCTCATTTCACTGGGTTGAACAGGAGTTGGGGCTGGCCAAGCTGGGTCGGGCTTTGAAAACCGGAGGGTGGGTCGCTCTTTGGTGGACCCTGTTCCGGGACCCCGGACACCCCGACAGCTTCGCCGAGGCGTGGAACAGATACTCGGACCCGCGACTCGCGGCACCTTCGACGAGTCGGGCCGTCCGCCCTTCCAGTTGGACGAGGAGCACCGAAAGCGCGACCTTGCAGCGTGGGCAGGCTTGGTCGACGTGCAGAGTGAGTTATTCCATTGGCCTTGCCTGCTCAGCCCAGCCCAGGCCCGAGCGCTCTACGCCTCGATGGCAACTGTTCTGCGGCGCCCGCTCGACGAACAGGTGCGGCTACTGGACGCAATCGAACATCTTGCAGCCGACCAGTTCGGCGGAATGGTCGAACGTCGCTTCGTCACTGCGCTGTACACGGGCTGCCGATCGTGAGTGCCTCGGCGGATTCCAAGATCCAGCGTCGGCCAACGTTCAGAGTCGAGCGTACGTTGCAGCCTCCGTCGCGAAACGCTCAGCCGCGTCCACGTTGACCGATGGGCGGGTGGCCTCGATAGCGGCGAAGACGTCATCGTCGTCAATTCGGTCTGGGCCGCCGGCGAGGGCGCGGTCGAAGGCGAATTGGGCGCTGCGCTGAGCAATCAGGGCGAAGTCAGCCGGCGTGAACCCCGCGGTGCGGGATGCTACGACAACCGGATCAGGGCCCGAAAGGAACTCCGCGGCCAGCTCGGCTCGACCTGAATCGTCGGGCGCGCCGACCGGGATGATCAGATCGAATCGCCCGGGACGCAGTAAGGCGGAGTCGATCGAGGCGATGGAGTTGGTGGCCATCACTATCAGGCGATCCGGCTGTGACTTGAAGGTGGGGATAGCCTTGAGGAGTTCGTTGACCAGCGGTTGATTGTCCGGTCGCCCGGCACGGTCAGCAGCAATTTCGTCGGCCTCGTCGACGAAACAGACGAGGCGATCGACCCGTTGGAGCTCGTCCAGGGCCTGGCGCAGCGCGGCGGCACCCTGAGCCCCTTGACCAAGCAGGGACGGATGAAGCTCAACGAAGACCCAACTGAGGCGTGAGGCAATCGCGCGGGCGAACGAAGTCTTGCCGGTCCCTGGCGGACCGAACAACAAGATCGCGGCCGGTGGGACCAAGCCGAGTCGGTCGGCCAGATCACGATGGCGCAAGGGTTCGACCACTCGGCGTTCGAGAAGCTCCTTGGTCGCGCTGAACCCCTTCATCGCTTCCCAAAGTCCCGGGTCCGGGAAGCGCCCGCCGTAGTGTTCGACCCGGGCGAGGTCCTCGGGCACCATGGAGGCGTCACGGAAATAGAGATCGAGACCATCGATGTGCGTGAACCCCTGGTTGGCAAATGCCTCCTCTCCGACCTGGCCTGGCCGGACGATCGCCACCAGCCGTCGGGCGCCCCGGTGAATGATCTCTTGGTCTAAGCCCCGCAGCAGTGCCGAGCCGATGCCCAGGTGTCGCCAACGTGGATGCAGGGCGAAGGAGAGGAGATGGGCGTCTGGACCGCCGATCCGCGCCACCGCTGCTCCGACAAGGTCACCTGACGCCTGGACTGCGACAACCGCGGGCTCGTGTTCGTGCAATGCCTCGACGACATCGCTGCGGTTGTAGGCGGTGCCGGCGGCGGTACCGGCGGCGTCCATCAACTCTACGACGTCCTCGAAGGAGACGGCTGGGTCATGATCGAGTGTCAGTACTCGCCAGGAAGCGGTCACAGTCGAAGTCCTTTCTACACCTCGATCTCAACAGATGCGCCGCCAATCCGTCGGGCCGGCGTACTGGGGAGGCGCGAAATGAAGCACCGCAGAAGGCTGCACGTACGGGGTCTCTTTCGATGGTCCTCGCGCGATAGTGGCGCCATCTTCTCGGGTACGCCGGCAACCAATCCCACCATGGACACCCGGCGACAAGAAGGGGGGGTGTCCTTCGGTCGGCGTGGCAGAGAATGTGGATGTGCCTTTTCGTTGGCAGGTGGGACTGGTCCACAGCGCGAACTCAATGCCCGTTCCGATCGGATTAGTCTCCACGCGTAGTGCATGAGACGTGGGCCGCAGGGCCGTCTGAAGGGGGTACGTAATTCATGGGCGGCATGGGCCGCTCGCTGCAAGCGGGCAACTCCATCGTCGTCTCGGCGTTTCACACGGCTCTGTTCCACCAGCTCCTGCTGCTGTTGGTGATCGCCGCTGGACTCGCCATCGGGTTCAATGTGGTGCGAACCATCCAGTACCGACGACTGGCGGCCGAGGGGCGGGCCACCTTCCCGGCTGTGTCGAAGTGGCCGTACCCCGAGCCGGCGGGCCGCCGGATCCTTCGGATCAGTTTCGGTCTGCTGTGGGTACTCGACGGTCTCTTGCAGCTCCAGGCCGCGATGCCGCTCGCCCTGCCCTCGAGCGTGATCCAACCGGCGGCCAGCACCTCGCCGCAATGGGTCCAGCATCTGGTCAACAGCGGGGTGAGCATCTGGTCCAACCACCCTGTGCAGGCGGCCGCCGCCACCGTGTGGATCCAAGTGGGGCTGGGCATCTGGCTCCTCGTTGCCCCGCGGGGGCTGTGGTCCCGGGCGGGTGGCCTGGCCAGCGCCGGCTGGGGGCTCATCGTCTGGATCTTTGGCGAGGCCTTCGGCGGCATCTTCGGTCCTGGGCTGACTTGGCTGTTCGGGGCTCCCGGCGCCGTCCTCTTCTACTGTGCCGCCGGCGTGTTGCTGGCGCTGCCCGACCGGGCCTTCGCCACTCCCCGGCTCGGTCGAATCGTACTGGCGGTAAGCGGAGCCTTCTTCATCGGCATGGCGGTCCTTCAGGCGTGGCCGGGACGGGGTTTTTGGCAGGGGCGCATCCACGCCTCGAACCATGTCGGCACCCTGACCGGGATGGTGCAACAGATGGCCCAGACACCCCAACCCGGTTTCCTCTCCTCGTGGGTGTCGGCGTTCGGTGCCTTCGATGCCGCCCACGGCTGGGCGGTCAACCTGGTGGCCGTCGTAGCTCTGGCGGCCATTGGGGTCGCCTTGTGCACCGGCCGGCGGCGTCTCGTATTTCCGGCGTTGGTGGCGGCCATCGCACTGTGCCTGGCCGACTGGTTGCTTGTGGAAGACCTCGGCTTCCTCGGCGGCGTCGGCACCGATCCCAACAGCATGGTGCCCATGGCGATCGTCCTCGTGGCGGGCTACGTCGCGCTGGTCCGTGTACCAGTCCCGGTCCAGGCCTCAGCACCCGTTGTCGATGCGACCGTGGTCGCGACCGAGACGTCGCGATGGTGGGAGAAGGCGACACCGTCCTACGTGGTGCGCACGGCCGCCGCCCTCGGTGCGGTGGCGATCGTCCTCGTCGGCACTGCGCCGATGGCCTTGGCCGCCACCAACCCCAACGCCGACCCCATCCTCTCTGAGGCCCTCAACGGCACCCCCAACATGCTCGACACACCTGCCCCGCCGTTCCACCTGATCGACCAGCGGGGCACCACCGTCAACCTGGCCAGCTTGCGAGGCCGCGTTGTGGCGTTGACCTTCCTCGATCCGGTCTGTACGTCGGACTGCCCACTCATCGCCCAGGAGTTCCGCCAGGCCGATCAGCGCCTGGCGGCCGAAGCTCCAAAGGTCGACTTCGTCGCCATCGTGGCCAACCCGATCTACCGGTCAGTGTCGTTCACGAATGCCTTTGACCGCCAGGAGTCCCTCGAGCACCTGGCCAACTGGTTCTACCTGACCGGGTCGGTGGCGCAGCTGCAACACGTCTGGGATTCCTACGGGGTGTTGGTGGGCACCGAATCGGCCGGGGCAATGATTGCCCACAGCGACCTGGCTTTTGTTATCGACGCCGAGGGGCGCGAACGCGATGCCCTCGTCGATGACCCCGGACCCGACAGCGCCTTCGGGTCCTCCTTTACCTCCCTCCTTTTGGACCGAATTGACCAAGTCCTCCATTGACGGTGCCACCCCACCGGGGTCGGGTCATCTCGTGAGATCGGCAGCGGGTGTCCGGGCGACCTCGGTCCTGGTGGCTGGGGTCCTGGCAACCGTGCTCTTCGTGGCTGCACTCGCGTTCCCGCCGAAGGCGTCAGCTACCGCGCTGCCACCTCAGCTGCGAGTACCCCTGGCGACCGCCGTCACCACCCCAGCGGGGTCCTGGGCCGTCGTGGCGATGGGCCACCTGAGCGACCCTCTCAACACCTTCTGGGAGCTCTTCTTCCTTGCCCCGGGTGCTTCCCGCTGGTCGTTGGTCACCCCGCCCGGAGTGGCCGACAACGGGGGTCTAGTGGCAGGAGTCCCCTTCTTCGGACCAGTCGCCATCGGTTTCGAGCCGAGTCAACAACTCCACTACTCCCCGTTGGCCCTGAGTAGCGACGGGGGCGCACACTGGACACCAGCGCTGATGCCAACGGCGCTGTCGGCAGCACCCGATGCGTTGGCCTACGAGCCGGCCGGTCCGGCCGTGCCGGGGCGCGCCCTGGCGCTGGTGCGAACCCGTGGTGGCCAGGTGCTGGCCGGCCCGGCGAGTCTGATCGGCTGGGCGCCGTTGGTGAGCGACCGTGCCCTCATGGCGCTCGCCGGCCGGTCCTGCGGCATCGAGGGCCTGGACGCGGTCGCGTTCGGACCGGGGGGTGGGCCGATGGTCGGCACCGGGTGCCGGCGCCCGGGCCAGGTCGGGATCTTCACCCTGCAGGGTGGCCTGTGGAGGCAGACGGGGCCGACTCTCAGTGCTCCGTTGGCCGGGTCTCCCACCGAAATGCTCCGGTTGGACGTTTCTGGCTCGGCGATCACAGGGTTGGTCGCAGACAGCAACGGCGCCGGCTCCCGCCTGCTCGCGGTGTGGCGGCACGGCGGCGGATCGTGGTCGGCTTCTGCGCCGCTACCGATAGGGCCCTCCCAGACGCTGTTGTCCACGGCGTTCGGGGTCGGTGGGGAGCTGGCGGTCCTAGTCGCAGGGCCCGGCAAGAACCGGACACCTGAGGAGGTGGCTCCGGGCCGACCGTGGATCCGGCTTCCCCTGCTCCCGCCGGGAACCACCACCGTGGCCCCGATGGGGAACGGGAGCATCGACGCCTTCGATGTGCACGGGTCACATCTGCGCGTCTACACCCTCGCCGCCGGCGCCAACACATGGATCAGCTCCCAGTCGATGGACGTCCCCATCGCCTACGGGTCGTCCTGATCGCGAGGCTCCGCGCTACCGTGGCCAGCATCGTCCCCACCGCAGGCAGCCAGACCACATGAGTTATCTGGTGCAGAACTGGAGCTTCGACCCGTTTGTGGTCGTGGTGGCGGTCATAGTGGTGCTGCACGAGTTCGGCCTGGCCAACCTGCGGCGGCGCTCCGTTGCGGAACGGACCCGCCGGCGCCGCCACAAGGCGCTCCTTTTCTATGCGGGGCTGGCCATGCTGCTCCTGGCGGTCGTGTCGCCCATCGACTACTGGGCCGACGACTACTTCTTCGTGCACATGATCGAGCACATCCTGATCGCCTTCTTCGCCCCCATCCTCATCGTGGCCGGCGCCCCATGGTTGCCGTTGCTCCACGGCCTGCCCGTCGGTGTGCGCCGGCGAGTCGGGCGCGCCGTCCTTTTGGGGAAGTGGTCCACCCCGTTGCGGGCGGTGGGTCGGTTCGTGGGCAACCCCTGGACGGCACTGGTGTCCTTCAACGCCGTGATGCTCCTCTGGCACGTACCGGCCCTGTTTGATGTGGCTGAGGAAAACCAGTTCGTCCACATCTGGCTCATGCACGCGAGCTTCTTTGTGACCGGCGTCCTCTTTTGGTTGCAGATCATCCCGTCGTACCCGTTCCGACTCAAGACGTCGGCCCTGTGGCAGATGGGCGCCATAATCGGGACCAACGTGGTCATGTTCGTGCTGGCCATGTCCCTGTCCCTCTTGACCTCCGCGAGCTGGTACTCGGTGTACCTCCACGTCCCCGGGGTCACGCTTTCGCCCTTCGCCGATCAGCAGATCGGCGCGGCCATCTTGTGGATCTGCGGCGACTTCTGGGCTGTCCCCGCCCTGGCACTGGTCATCAAGCGGGGGATGGATAGTGACGGGGGCTTCTCGGCTGCCGTCGACCGGATGTTGCACCGGGATCCCGGCATGACCATCGAAGAATTCCGGGGCCAGGCCCTCCAGGAGCCAGGACGTCCGGGCTGATTCTCGCGTTGGGCCCGATTGATTGGGCGCATCGTTGATCGGGGCCCTCGAGGAGGGTGATTGACGCCCCCGGCCCGCCGCCGTATCCTCAACTTGCGGTGATCAAGTCGTAGTTAAGTCGACCCGGGGGTCGTCTGCGCCAATGGCGGTTCCGATTCGTCGGGGCCCGGCACAGTGGCAGCCGGAGACTGGGGGAACGGATGTCCAGCGCGTGGAGAGTGACCACAGCCGTGGGCCTCTTCGCCGTCGCGGTCGTGGGCATCATCTTCGCTGTCCTGGGCCTTTTGAGCCAGCCGCCGACGGTGGATTTCACCGCTGGTCACTCGGCTGGCCAACCCGTCGACGTCACGCTGCAGACCGTCGGGTCGTACGGGTCGGGAGATCACCCGACGTGGGTCTCCTACCTGACGGAGTCACCCCAAGGTCAGTGGGTCCATACGACGCTGTGGCAGTTGCCGGCCCATACCCGGGTCAACATGACCATCTACAACTACGACTCGGGGAGCCCGCTTCGTAACCAGCAAATCGGCCAGGTGACAGGCACCATCGGCCATGTGGCCTTGTTGAACGGGAAACCGGTCCGTGTCATCAACTCCAACGCCGGCAACGGGGTGGGTCACACGTTCTCCATTCCGACGCTCGGGATCAACGTGCCCCTCTACGGCAACAACGGCAATGCCAACCTCTGCGCCGCCGCTCCGTGCACCGTGAGTTCACCGCACCAGATCTTCAAGTTCTCGTTCACCACTCCGGGCCCGGGTCAGTACCCGTGGCAGTGCTTCGTCCCGTGCGGATTGGGCTTCCTCTTCGGCAATGGCGGGCCCATGCAGACCATCGGCTACATGGACGGCTTCATGAAGGTGTCGGCGTGAGCGAGACCGACGCCGGGTCCACGGCCTCGGTCTCGGACCCGCCCGCAACCTCGCAGTCGCAAGCCGAGACGCACCACTGGTGGCGGCTCATCGCCATCTGGGTGGTTCTGTCGGCGATCCTCGACCCGCTGTTCTACTTCTTGGCCGGACCGCACATCCCACCGGGAAAGATGACGACGACGGCCGGTGGTGCACAATTCGACTTCAACGTGCTCTTGGTCATCGCCCTGCCGGTCCTGCTCGCGATCTGGATCTTCATGATCTACGCCATCGTGATGTGGCGGGCGTCGCGCGGAGGCCCCGAACCCGAGGGGGGCGAGACGGCACGGGGCAACACCTCGGTCCAACTCGGCTGGATCCTGACCACGACGGTGATCGTGCTCTTCCTGGCCGGCTTCGGGACCTATGCCCTCGTCCAGCCGAACGGGGCGGGCGGCGGGCAGGGATCCAGTCCGATCTGGACCCCGACCTCCAAGACGGTGCTCCCGGTCCAGGTCATCGGCCAGCAATGGAAGTTCACCTACCGGTACCCGACGTTCGGGGGGTTCGAGACGACCGAACTGGTCATCCCGGACAACACGACCATCGCCTTCCACGTCACCTCGCTCGACGTCATCCACAGCTTCTGGGCCTACCAGCTCGGGGTGAAGGCCGACGCCAACCCCGCCTACGACAACGTGGCTTTCACGACGACCAGCCAGATGGGGACCTTCATCGTGCGTTGTTCGGAGCTCTGTGGCATCTGGCACGGCGCGATGTACAACTCGGGCGTCGTGGTGACCCCGACCCAGTTCGAGTCGTGGGCCACGGCGACCGAGAAGCGCCTGGCGACCAATACCAAACTCCTCCCGCCGTTCGCCTACACATATGTCCCCGACGCCAACGGTGCCGACGGGGGGTACTACCCCGACAACATCGACCCCTACTCCCCGGTCGAGACCTACGGGGCTCCGCAGCCCGGCCAAGGCAAGGGGAGCGGGAGTGGAAAATGACGTTGACGACGGCCAGGAATGATCTTCGAGTCCCGCTTCTTCGAGACAGGGGCAACTAAGAGATGGCAATAGAGACGACACAGCCCGGGGGGATCGAATACCCGGGCGAAGAGGCGCCCACACCTCTGCAGCCGGTGAGTAGACGCTCGGAGTGGCTGCGGCCCCATGCGGGCTGGGCCATCGTCGGGGGCGTTGTCGGCTACCTGATCGGCCATTGGCTGGGGAACGTCATCGCAAGTGGCTACATCAATGTGCAAGGCAGCGGGCAGAACGATGTCGCCACCGTTTTGGGCCTCTCGCTCGGTGTGGCCGGATTTCTGACCGGGATCGGTGCCCTCAATTACCCGCTCGCCAAGATGATCGGTCGGGAGCCACCACCGGCGGTGCCCGAACACAACTGGGTGCGGTACTTCCGCATGACCGAGGATCACAAGGTGGTCGGACTGCAGTACACGGTCGGGGTGCTCCTCTTCCTGTTCACCGGGGGCCTGCTGGCCATGGCGATCCGGACCGAGCTGCTCAGCCCGTCCAGCCACGTGTTCGGGCCCGGCATCTACATCGCCCTGGTGGGCGAACACGGCACGATCATGATGATGATGGCGTCGTCAGCCGTCGTCGGACCCCTCGGCAACTGGTTGGTCCCGCTCATGATCGGCACGCGCCGCATGGCCTACCCCCGGGTGGAGGCCTTCTCGTTCTGGATCTTCCTCGCCGGATACGGGGTCATTCTGACCGCGCTCTTCTTCGGCGGGTTCCCGACCGGATGGACCGGCTACGCACCCCTGCAGACCCAGGCCTCCGGGGGGATGGACTCGTACCTCGTTGGCTTCGCCGTGATCGGCATCGGCATGATCTGTGCCGGGTTCAACCTTGCCGCCACCATCATCAATTACCGGGCGCCCGGCATGACCTGGAGCCGGGTGCCGATCTTCGTGTGGGCGGTGCTGGCCACGACGGCCCTGCTCACGTTGGCCACCCCGACCCTCGTGGTGGCCGGGCTGTTCGGCGTGCTGGACCGGACGGCTGAGACCGCCTTCTTCGTGAACGAGCACGGCGGCAGCAACTTCTTATGGGAGAACCTGTTCTGGTTCTTCGGCCATCCCGAGGTGTACATCATGGCCCTGCCGGGCTTTGGCATCGTGATGGAGATCATGCCGGTGTTCACCCGCAAACCGCTCTTTGCGTACAAGGTGGCGGCAGCCGGCATGCTCGGGGTGGCGCTGTTGTCCTTCTTCGTCTGGCAGCACCACATCTTCCAGAGCGGTATCAATCCCGACATGCGGCCGCTGTTCATGCTGACCACCGAACTGATCTCGATCCCCACCGGATTCCTCTTCCTGGTCGCATTGGGGACGTTGTGGAAAGCGAAAATACGCTTCGATACGCCGATGCTCTTTTGCCTCGGCATGCTCTTCAACTTCCTGATCGGCGGCGTGACCGGTGTCTTCCTCTCAGACGTGCCGGTCAACGTCACCGTGCACGGCAGCTTCTTCGTGATGGCCCACTTCCACTACACCATCATGGGCGGCCTCATCTTCGCCCTGTTCGCTGGTCTGTACTTCTGGATACCCAAGATGACCGGGAAGACCATGAACAAGCGGCTCAGCAAGTGGCACTTCTGGACCTTCTTCACGTTCTTCAACCTGACGTTCTTTCCGCTCTTCTTGGTCGGGATCTTGGGTCAGCCACGACGGGTGTTCGAGTACGCCGCGAATCTCCAGACACTGAATGACATCTCGACCATCAGCGCCTACTGCCTCGGCGCCTCCTTCTTCTTCTTCATCATCAACTTCATCTGGTCGATCTACCTCATCCCCCATGATGCGCCGGACAATCCCTGGGACTCCCGGGGTCTCGAGTGGCAGACCCCGACGCCGGTCCCGTGGTTCAACTTCGAGCACATCCCAGTCGTGCTCTCGGACCCCTACCACTACGGGGAGCCTGACGCACCACCGGTCGCCGACCTCGGCCGGGTGCTGGTGTCAGCCGGGGGTGCACCGGCCGAAGCGGTCGGGCACGGCGACGTATCGCCACCAGGAGATGGCGGCGACCTCGACCCGCGACCCCCGATCCTGTGAGTGGAGAGGCCATGGCAGATGACACGGTAAGGGACGAGGAATTCGAAGGGTTCGTCCAACTGCGAGAAACGCCCGAGGAGATCGCGTTCGAGGTGCGGGCCCAAGAGGGGGCGTTGTGGACCGGCGGTCGCTTGCTCATCGGGATCTGGGCGTTCGCCTTCGCCGCGCTGGCCTTCGCCTACTTCTACCTGCGTTCGGCCAACAATGAGAACCTGTGGCGCCCGAAGGGGATCACCGCACCGACCAGCGCCGGGGCCGCCATCTTCGCCGTCACCGTGGCGTGCGCCTTGCTGGCCATTTTCGGCGAGCGGCGCTTCCGCTCCGGGGAGGCCCTCGACTGGGAAGTTGCCGGGTGGACGGCGGTCCTCGGGGCACTCGTGGTGGTTGGACTTCAGATTTGGCAGCTGACCGAGCTTCCCTTCTTTCCCGGATCGAGCGGCTACGCCTCGTGCTTCATTGGGTGGGCCGTGATGAACATCGCCCTCGTGCTCTCCGGCGCCTACTGGCTCGAGACCCTGCTGGCGAGAGAGATACGGTTGCGCCGGGCGGTGGCCCAAGATGGCGGGGCACCGCGATCGACCCTGCCGGCGGCCCGCCTCTTCCGGGTCAACCTGAACGGCTGCACGTACTTCTGGGGCTTCATCGCACTCGTGGGCGTATTCTTCTGGGTACTGTTCTATGTCCTGTGAGACTTGAGAGGTGAGCCAGTGATCACGGCATCGGATGTAGCCGGCACCCAGGCGCTGACGCTCGTCATACCTCTGGGGTTCTTCTTAGTGGTCCTGCTCTGGGGCTTCTTCCAGCGCCGATCGACTCGATGAGCGCGGGGGCCGCCTCTGTGCGGCCCCTCGCCCTGTCCGGACGGACGCGGGTGTGGTTCCTGGCCGCCGGAGTCGTTGTCGGTCTGGCAGCGTTGGTGCCACCGTTTTCCACCCTGTCGCGACGCTACGAGTACGCAGAATCACTCCAGTTCTCGATGTTCGCCATCGTGATCCCCGCGCTGGTGGCGGTGGGTGCGCCGTGGCGCTGGACGAGGCTCGCGGCACGGCCGGGTCTCGGGGCATCCGGTGCGTCCGCCGGGCCACTCGACCGGCTGGCCGACGGGCGGCGCCGTCACCCTGAGTTGGTCCGGACGCTCGGCTTCATCGTCATCGACCTGCTGGTGGTGGTGGCGTGGAGAACGCCGGGAGCAGTGCGAGCTGTCGCCGGGCACGGCTGGCTGGCCCCGGTGGAGGCGGTGATCCTCACCGTCTTTGGGCTGGGTCTCTGGCTGGAGCTCGTCGAGTCGCCCCCCCTCGTCGCCCGATCGGGCCCCCTGCGGCGGGCCGTTCTCGCCGCCATCATCATGTGGGTGTTCTGGGTCGACGCCTACGTCGTCGGGCTGTCCAACGACGATTGGTACCCGAACTTCCATCACATGGCCGGCCACGGTCTGAGTGCCGCCGCCGACCAGCAGTTCGCCGCCGTTATTTTGTGGTTCGTGGCCGGCGCAGCGTTCGTGCCGATCGTCTTCTTGAATGCGCTGCGCTGGCTCCGCAGCGAAGAGGATTCCGACGCCGAGCTCTACCGGCTCACGAAGGCGGAGCTGCGCCGTGCTCCCACTCCTCCGCCCGCTTCAGGGCCGCGGGGCGATACCCCACCGCGCCCTGACGGTCACCCACTTGCCGGTTGAGGCAGCGCCGGCAGGTCGGCCGGAGGGAGCCGGGTGTCGAGCGTGCGGTCGGCGGCGCTCTCCTCTGCGTCGGCGGCCCGGCGGTCCGAGGCGAGTCGGCGCTCCTCCAACGAGAGGTTGCTGAGCGCCTCTGCATCGGTCGGATCGGTCATGAGGGTCTGGACGTCCTCGATCGCCCGGAGGGCGTCCGACGTGCTCCACAAGGTGGCGGTCGCCACCAGTTCGCCCATCTGCTTTCCCGCGGGCGAGCCAGGAACCTCGATGTTCGAGAGCTCGAAGATGCTCTCGTTGGTGAACGAACACGCTGCCTGGTCGTCGCTCAAGAGGCCCGGAGTGCCGGCCCGTTCGCCTGCCGTCAACGTGTGGGCGGCCTGCAGGACCCAGATGCCGAGGGCCTGATGTACGGCCACGGCGCAGGGGCCGACGTCAGAGTTGAGCTCCGACATGACGCTGCGCTCGCTCGCGATGTCCTGGGTCCGTGACGTGTGAACCGGCAGGTCACTCAGGACCGTGACCACCAACACCAGTGCCACCACCGCACCCACCACCGGGCCCCGGCGGCGGTACCACGGTGTCGGTTTCTCTGCTGTTGCTGCGTCCCCGTTCATGGCGTCACGAGTTGTCCAGCGTAGGTGGCAATTCCTTCCGCCCAGCGGGCGACAGTCGCTGGCGGAAGGCTGTAGGCGCCCGTAGTGCTCTCGTCTGCGAAGGGAGTGGCCCGGAACCGCAGATCGCCCTTCGGGTCGACGAAGTAGAGGACGTCGTTGTGGGCTTCGAGGCCGGTCTTCTGATTCACCGAGATCGACACGCCATACGCCTTCCATAGCGAGTCCAGTGTCGCGAGAGGCCCAGTCAACATGCGCCAGTTTGGCAGAGCACCCAGGCCGGTATCGCTCAGCACGGCCGACTGGCCCGATTGTGCGAGGACGAGGGGATCGGTGTTGACGGTGAGGAATTCCACGTGGGTCGCCAGAGCGCCGAGATCCGCGTCGGCCTGTTCGATCTCGGCGGCCAGGACCGGGCAGATGTCGTTGCATTGCCCGTCGAAGAATGTGAGCACCGCGACGCTCGGTGGGTTCCCCGGGATCGACGTGGTCTGGCCGTCCTGATCGACCAGAGTGAGCGGCGGCGCCGGTTTCGGCGTCAGGCGGGTGAGGCCCATTAACGAGCCGAGGGAGGCGCTCACTGGCGGAGCGTGGCCCGTCGTGAGTGGGGCGGGCGGGACAGAGGGGACCGTCGCCGTTGGCCTCGCCGTCGTCGGTTGGGCCCCGGGCACGGTTGTGGGGACGGGATTGAGTCCGGCTGAGGAAAAAAGGTGTTCGCCCGCAAGGCCGCCGAGGCTCAGCACGGCGGCCCCCACCACCAGCCAGTACACGAATTTGCGGGGAACGCCGGGCGGCCCGGCGGCCAACGCCGCCACCCGATCAACCGACGGTGCTGAGGTCCGTGGGCTTGTGTTGGGTGTCGCCGACTCGCCCGATGCTCCGTCGAGGGGCGCCGGTCGGTCGGTGTCACGCGACGGTCCGGCAGGTGCGCTCATGATGGCGGCGTGGTGAGGCGCTTGACCCAGTGTTCAAGGGAGGTGACCGTCTGGGCACCCAACTCGGCACCGACCACTCTACCGCTGGCGTCCAAGAAGTATGTGACCGGAAGCGCGCTGAGTAGGTACTCGCTCGCCACCTTGGCGTGGGCGTCGACACCGACCGGGTACGTGGCGTGGGCGCCGGCAAGGAGGCTGGCGGCAGCGGACGAGGAAGTGTCGTTGGAGTCCACGCCAACCACGGTGATGTGTCCGCTGGCCTGACGGGCAACCGCGGCTATCGCCCCGAGCTCGGTTCGGCAGTGGGGGCACCACGAGGCGAAGAAGTTGAGGATTACCGGGGCTCCCCGAAACCCCGCTAGGGACACCGGTGCCCCTCCATCGAGGCGGGGGAGGGAGAAGAGGGGCGCTACGGCACCGATTTTGAGGACGGCCGGCGGCGGGGCCTCGAGGGCGGCTGTTCCCGCAACGCGGTTGTTCTTCGACGGGCCGCGCACGGCGACGAAGACAATGAAGCCGAGCAGGCAGACCGCGGCAATGAGGGCGACAAGTTTGAAGACCCGATCAGAGGACGACAACCGGTGGTCAGATGCGGCGAACAGCGGCATCGTCCCCTTCGCTCGTGCTCGGGAGGTTCTCCCGGATCCCCCGGAACTTCACCAGGGGCAGGATAGTCGCCCCGGGCTCGGATCCTCCATCGGGGGAACCCCATTGACCTGCGGATATTGGTGCGCCCGCTCTCCGACGCTGCGAGCTCGACGGGACTTCGCCGGTCGCTTCACCATTCGGCTTTGCGGTCGGCCGTCCCCACCACCGGCGACCGACGCTTTCGGGACTCACGGACCTCGGGATCCTCGTGGATGAGGTGCCACCAGGCGGCGATGGCGATCACCGCGAAGGCGGGCCACTCCACGGAGTAGAACCAGCTGAGCCCGTTGCCCCCCAATGCCCTCGTCGCCTGCCACCAACCCGCGGCCAGGCACCCCACCACGACCAGCCCGAATTCGAGATGAAGCAGCAGTGACCTGCGGGAGAACCAGCGCTTCCGCACGGTCGGCAGTGTAGGCGTTGAAGGGGGCCTTCTGACGGCACAATCACCGCTGAGAGTATTCGCGCAGCACGAGCTCGTTGTGGATCCAGTCTCGGGAGTTTCCGACATCGTGGGGGTCGCCGAGACGCCCGACGGCGGTGGGTACCCGATGGTGGGTTCATACGGTGGCGTCCTCTATTTCGGGGACGCCACCTTCTTTGGCTCGATGGGTGGACGGCCGGTCAACAGGCCAATCGCAAACATCGTCACTACCCACGACGGCAGGGGCTACATCGAGATCGCCTCGGACGGAGGGATCTTCAACTTTGCTGACGCAGGGTTCGCGGGGTCGCTCCCGGGCCTCGGCGTCCACGTGAGCGACATCGTCGGTGGCGCCGCCCGGCGACGGACTAGTCCAGAACGTTCGTTCCTGGCGGGCCCGGATGAGGATTCGGCGTACGAGCGCGATCTGGCCCGGTCCTATGAGACGGTGCCCGAGATCTGATTCCATCGGAGCGTCGGGACTGCGCGCTTCAGGGTATTGACTGCGTCAGTAGGTACGGTTCCACCGAAGCTAAAAGGGTCTCTTGGCTGCCTTGATTGGTGAACAGCTTCACAGTCTCAGTCGAACGTCCCAAAGTGCTCTGTCTCGTTTGCCCACGCCCAGGCACGGATGCCTTGCTTGCACTACCGTCATGGGTTGAACGAGAGCGAGGCGATCCGGCAGTCGAACAACGAGGTGAGTCATGGAGCAGCGCACCCAAAGCTCATTTAGATCACGACGAGCGGTCCTTTTGGGTCGGAAGCATCGGCGAGGAGGTGCCACACCGAGGCGCGGGGTTGCTGGCAGGCTGTCGGTCCTCCTGGTCGTACTGATGGCGGTGATGTGGGCCCTGGTGGGCGCGACTGCTCCAAGTGACGCCGGGGCCTCGGCTTCGGCCACCAGATCGCCGGGGGCGAAGGTGGCTCCGCACTTGACCGGATCGGGGCAGGGTTACTGGCTCGCTGCCTCTGACGGCGGGATCTTCAATTACGGCGATGCCGCCTTCTACGGCTCGACCGGCGGCCTCACGTTGTTCAAGCCCGTCGTCGGGATGGCGGCCACTCCAGACGGCCAGGGCTACTGGTTGGTCGCCAGCGACGGTGGGATCTTCGCCTTCGGCGACGCACACTTCTACGGCTCGACCGGCGGCGCCTCGTTGGCCCAGCCGATCGTCGGCATGGCGGCCACCCCTGACGGGAAGGGCTACTGGCTGGTCGCCAGTGACGGTGGGATCTTCGCCTTCGGCGATGCCGCCTTCTACGGCTCCGAGGGGGGAAAGCCATTGAATAAGCCCGTCGTCGGAATGGCGGCTACGCCCGACGGTCTCGGCTATTACTTCGTCGCCTCGGACGGCGGGATCTTCAACTTCGGTGACGCCAATTTCTACGGCTCGACCGGAGGCATGCCGCTGAACAAGCCGGTCGTCGGGATGGCGGTCGCTCCGACACAGAGCGTGGGAACACTCATCTCGCCGAACCAGATGATCACCGGAGTCTCTTGTCCCACCACCACGTGGTGCCAGGCGGTTGATGGCCATGGAAACGTGATCACTTACTCGAACGGCACGTGGTCGGCGCCTCAAGTCGTCGACCCGGGATCGATTGCCGACGTCGACCTCGGTGCTGGAGAGTTCGACGGGATTTCGTGTCCAACCACCACCTGGTGCATGGCGGTCAGCTATCTCGATGGGTACACCATCTACAGCGGCGGATCATGGGGGCCGATGCTCCAAACACCATTGGGGATCGGCCACGGACTCCATGCAGTCTCTTGTTCAAGCTCGACCTTCTGTGGAGCCGAAGTCGACAATTCCGGTGATCTGGCGTTCTTCCTAGGTGGCACCAGCTGGTCGGAGCCGTCGACCAACAACGGCATCGGCATCGGACAGGGTTCAACACCGATTTCGTGTGTCGGCACATTCTGCATGTACGTGAACAATTACGGGGGGAGCCAAACCTCGAACAACGCAACGGGCCTGTCGCCCGCCATCAACATCCCCGGTCAGACGAACAGCCTCTCATCGAGTGTGTCGTGTACTGCCTCAACGTTTTGCGTGGCCACCAATACCGGTTCATACTCAGCGGCAGAGTGGAACGGCTCGAATTGGTCGCAGAGCCCGACCTTTGCATCGAGCGCCAATATCAACCTCGGCGTGAACGCCATCTCCTGTGTCGCAATGTCGTGTGCTGCAGTGGACGACAGCAACGTGTATTCCTCCACCGGAGGTCTGTCGTGGTCGGGGCCGACTCCTTTCGATGCAACGGGGGAGGTCACGGTGCTTTCGTGTGCCAGCGCCACATTCTGCGCCGCTGGCGATATCAATGGATACGCGTACCTCCTCGACCCGCTGGCCTAGGGGGATTCACTAGCGCAGGCGTCCACACTGCCCCCGATCACCATCGGGAGTGTGACGCCTTCGGACGATGGGGAACCACTGGCAGCTCCGCTGCACCTTCGCCGCCGCCAGAACCCCGGTGGACAACACCGCCCCGTCTGCCCTCGACTCTCGATGGGTGCGCCGGCGGCGAACAAGGGCGCCCGCAGCGCGGCGAACGACACATTCATCCGAGAGTTCCTCACAGCCTGCCCAGTCCGCCCAGGGCTGACCGAGTTGTCACCCAGGGCGCCGATCGTCGTTGCCGACATCGGGCCTGCTGAGCGGACCAGAAGGGGAAGTCCACCCGTGTTCGTGCAGAATTCTCAGGTGATCGAGCGGCCATATTACGAAGTGGTGCAACGGCTCCAATGAGCCGATGTCACAACAGAGATGGGATGATCGCTTCCACCACGCTCGGTCCCGGAGTGGTGAGGGCCCGACCCAACTCTTCGGTGAACTCCTCGGCCGATTCAGCCCGTGCCGCGTGGAGACCCAGGCCGGTGGCCAGCTGCATGAAATTGATTGACGGGTGCCCGAGGTCGAGCATGTCCCGTGCGCGAGGTCCGGGCGAGTCGGCGCCGACCCGGTCGAGCTCCATGTTCAGCACCGCGTAGGAGTGGTTGTTGAGGAGTACCGTGGTGACATCGAGGCCCTCGCGGGCCATCGTCCACCAGGACTGCAATGTGTACAGGGCACTTCCGTCGGCTTCGAGCGCCACCACCCGCCGGCCCGGCGCGCCGATGGCGGCACCGACCGCCACCGGAAGGCCTTGGCCGATGGCTCCACCGGTCAGGCAGAGCCAGTCATGGGGAGGAGCCCCGGCGGTCGCTCCGGGGGCGAACAGCCCCGAGGTGTTCCCCTCATCGGACACGATGGCGTCTTCGGGCAGCAGGGCGCCGAGGGCTTGGCACACCGCCTGGGCCGTCAGCGGGCCTGTGGGATGGGCTGGGGTGGCGGCTGCCTGGCGGGGCGCCGTCCTCTCGTTGACCTCGAGCAGTTCAGCCAACGCCAGTACCGCGGCGCCGACGTCGTCTCCGGGCTCGGCCAAACGGTGCACCGTGCATCCGTCTGGGACCAGGTCGCTTGGTTTGTCGGGGTAGGCGAAGAACGACACCGGTGACTTGGTATCCACCAGCACCAGGTGTCGGACGCCCTCGAGTTGCAATGCGGTGAACTCGGCCAAGTAGGCCAAGCGTTCCACGGGTGGTCGGCCCGCACCCCGTTCGAGACGGGCGGGGAACGTCTCGGCGAGCAGTTTGGTGCCGGTGGCGGCGGCAATGGCGGCGATGGTGTCGAGTGCCCTCCCAGTGCACGCCTGGCCGCCGATCAGGATGGCTGCGGTCTCGCCCGATCGCAACGCGGCTGCGGCCGCGTCGAGGACGTCTTCATCGGGCACAGCTCCGACGGTGCCCACCAGCGGTCCGGTCGGGCCCGACCCGGAGAGCACCACCCCTCCTTCGGACCACGACACGTCCGCCGGAAGAATCATCGTGGCCACCGACCCGGGGGGTCCGACGGCGGCGGCGAGAGCGACGAGGGCGTCCGCGCTCAACTCGACCGTCGACTCGGAGGTGTGGACGAACGTTGACACATTGCGGGCCACTGTCTCAATGTCCGACTGCAGCTGGGCGTCGTAACGCCGATGAGTGGTGGCGTGGTCGCCCACGATGTTGACCACCGGGCTGTAGGCACGCCGGGCGTTGTGCAGGTTGGCTAGACCATTCCCGAGCCCTGGGCCCAGGTGGAGCAGGGTGGCTGCCGGCCGTCCAGCCATCCGGGCGTATCCGTCGGCCGCGCCGGTAGCCACCCCTTCGAAGAGAGCCAGCACGCTGTGCATGGCCGTCACGTCGTCGAGGGCGGCAACGAAATGCATCTCCGAGGTTCCCGGGTTCATGAAGCAAGTGTCGACGCCGTGGTCGACGAGGGTCCGAATCAGGGCCTGGGCTCCATTCACCGGTGTTCTCCTTCAATGGTTGCCGGGTCGAAGATGGTGCCGGGGTTGAGGATGCCGTTCGGGTCGAACGCCGCCTTGATCCTGCGCATGAGGTCGAGCTTGATGGGATCTTCGAGCTCGGCGAGGTAGCGACGCTTCTGCGTCCCGATCCCGTGCTCCCCAGAGACGGCACCGCCCAATGACACACCGCCGGCGACGATGTCGTGCAGCAGTTGGTTGCGGACGTCCGGGTCAGACTGCCAGACCGACAGATGGACGTTGCCGTCAGCGGCGTGGCCGCACCCGACCACCAGTGACGACGTGCGGGCCGCCAACCCATTGACGACGTCCAGGTAGGCCGGTATCGAAGCACGGGGGACCACGACGTCCACGATGTCGTCGGCGCCGCTGGCCTTGGCCGCCCAGAACGCGCGCTCTCGGGCTTCAATCATCTGGGTGCCGGCATGGGCCGGCAGCACATAGACGTCGAGTGCACCTAGGTCGGCTAAGTGCTCGGCCAGGGCCTGGGTGTCCTCCTCGAGGCGTGAGGCATGGTGGTTCTCGAGGACGATGACGAGATAGGCCAGGGCCCGTTCTTTGATGTCGTCGGGGACGCCGAGTTCGATGCCGGCATTGGCGGTGATCCCCGCCATCGACACCAGGTCGATGTACTCGACCAGCAATGGGCCTATACCGCTGGCCACAATGGGCGGCACCGCCGTGGCGACCTGGTCGACGGTGGCGAACGGAGCCAGCAGCGTGGCATGGTGCCCGGGCCGGGGGTGTAGGCGGAGGATGACGCGGGTGACCAGGGCGAGGGTGCCCTCCGACCCGATCACCAGCTGGGTCAGGTCGTAGCCACTGGTGGACTTCACGAACTTGCCGCCGGTGGTGATCACCTCGCCGGTGCCCAGAACCGCCTCGATGCCCAGGACGTGGTGGCGGGTCACCCCGTACTTGACTGCCCGCATCCCGCCGGCGTTCGTCGCCACGTTGCCGCCCAAGCTGGCGGACTGCTCGCCGGGGAAGACCGGGTAGATCAAGCCGTAGGGGAGCAGTGCGACGTCCAGGTCGGCCAGCGTGGCTCCGGGCTCGACGACGGCCACATGGTTGGCGGTGTCGATCTCGAGGATGCGATTCATCCGCTCAAAGGACACCACCACCCCGCCGGCCACCGGTATGCATGCGCCGGACAGTCCGGTGCCGGAGCCACGCGGGGTGAGCGGCACACCCTCGGATGTGGCCGCCACGACGATGGCCGCCACCTCTTCGGTGGAGCCGGGGCGCACCACGGCCAGCGGGCAAATCGGAGAGGCGCCGAGGGCCTCGTCGTGGGTGGCGTCCTCGCTGATGTCGGAACCGGTGTCGACGTTGGCCGCACCGACGATGTCGACCAGCAGGCCCTCGATCACCGGTCTCGGTTCTGGGTGGCGGACATAACACCACGTGCCCATAGCGCTGGGTCCATCATTCACTCTCCCTGTCGGGCTACCGACGACACGCAGGCCGCCGGAAGTGTAAGCCCAGCTTTCCCTGCTTTGCCACAATCCGATCGCCGTCGACGACCGGTGCAGTGAGCATGGCCGAACGGGGACGGCGCGATTTGCGTCCCACGGTGTGCAACTCGAAGGCGGACACGCCCAAGGGGGAACTCAAGACCCGCCCCCGCTCAGGCGGAGGATCACGAGGTAGGTCTTGTTCAGGGCCTTGAGGCCGATGTCGGCCAGGGGCTGTTGCAGACGCAGGTGTGACCCTATCCAGCCGAGGTAATGAGTGCCCCCGTACATCCGGGGATACCGGTTTGGTAGGCCACACGCGGAAGATGCTGCTTACCGCGAGCAGGACGTCGCTGGGTGTTCCCCCCGTCATGACGCCTCGAGGAATTGGTTCCAGCGAATCTCCAGAAGCTCTCGGTCGGGACGCGCATTCCGTCGCTTAGGGAGCTCGATCTCGGACCCGTCGATTTCTTGGAGCGTATACTTGAGTGTCGGGCCGTCGATCTCGGTCATGACGTCGGGGCGCACGCCGACCCGGTAACGGGGCGAGATGCCAAAGATGTCGGCGTCGTACGCGGCGTGATGGATCTTGCACATGGCGATCCCATTTGTCACCACCGGCTCACCTCCGGCCGAGTCCGGTAGGACGTGAGCTGCGTCGAGGAGCCGGGTGTGACGGAGCCGACAGAGCGCGCATTGGTTTTCGTAAGCGACGAGCACTCGTTGGCGGAACATCGGCTGATGGAGCCGGGCCATGACCACCCGTTCGGCGTAGGAGCGCAGAAGGTCAGGGTCCTGAAGCGCCAGGTCCCGCCGGGCTCGGAGCGATTCCTGATCGAGCGAGACGACGAACTGGTGGGCAGCGGGCTCTTCAGCCGCAAGCCAGACCGGGAAGACCGGCAGATAGACACCCGAGGCCACTCCGTGGAACCAAATGAGTGGCAGCTCCCGGACCTTCGCATTGCGGAGCGCCTTGTTGTCGGGGTGCTGTGGATCCTGGCCTCGCCACTTATACCGGAGGAACCCGTCGGCCCCGGGCTGATCGTCGTAGGGGCGCTGGGCGGGGTCGGGGGCGAAGACGGTCCGAAAACTCAGTGCTGAGCTCATCTGTCTCGGCTTCCAGATGCCCTGTTGGGTCGCCATGAGCCGGATGGCCGCGTTGTCCACGGAGAATCCGGCCAGGTCCTTCTGGCGGACGAGGACGGTGCCCGAGGCGGCCAGGCGCTCAAGATAGGCGAAGGCGCCAGCGCGGACCCTCTGGTCGTAGGCATCGGCGGCGGAGGACACGCTAGGGGCCCGATCGGTCATGGACAAAGGCTCAACTCGGGTGGCGTTTCTTCCACGCCGCGTCGTCGTGTCGGAGCCACAATCTGATCCGACCATTACTCCTGTCGACGACCGGCCGGGGGAAGTCCTCGTAACGATGCAGGTAGGTGGTGACGCTGTTGTAGTGGGACAGGCCCAGGAGCTCCGCGACATCGTTCGCACTCAAAGGTCGCTCGTTTCCACGGTTGGGCCTACGGAGGGAGTCTATGGATATTGACCCCGGAGCGCTGGGAGCGTGGACAACTGCACGCGCAACTGCCGGCCACAAGGCCGGCAGTTCGCAATTCTAGGTGGCGGACCGTTCAAGAACTCGTCCGCACCCCTTGGGGGTTTCGTGAACACTGAGGGTGTCGTTTCATGAACACCGTGCAGTCGCAGTGGAGGTGGCGGGAATCGAACCCGCGTCCTTCGGCATCTCAATGGGCCTTCTCCGAGCGCAGCCGGCAGAAGATTGTCGGGGGCGCCACTGCTGCTGGCACCTGTGGCACCCCGTATCCGGCTTAGATGTCCCTGACCGTTGGTCGGAGCAACAGGTCAGGTAAGCCCTACTTGATGACGCTCGTACCCGACCCGTAGGGCTGAGGCCGGACGAACGTCGCAGTTCTTAGGCTGCGAGCGCGAGCTGAGGCTCGGCGTTTATTTTTGGTTCCGGCTCTTTAACGTGGCTCCGGAGACCACGGCTCGCTTCTCCCACCTTGATGACCGCAGTCGAGACCATTCACCCCCTGGGGTTCGTTCATGTGTGCTTGGCGCCCAGTCGGGCGACTCCTCCATGCTATCGGCCGTACTGCTCAGCCCCAACGCTCGGCGTTTCTGGAGGCTCGGGCCGCCTCCCGTTCAGCATCTCTCGACAAGATGAGCTGGCGCTTGTCGTGCAGCCGGCGCCCCTTGGCCAGGGCCAACTCGACCTTGGCCTTCCCACCCCGGAAATACAGGGCGGTCGGGATCAAGGTGAGGGCCTGCTGTTGGGTCTTGCCCATCAGCTCGTCGATCTGCTTGCGGTGGACGAGGAGCTTGCGCCTGCGGTCCGGATCGTGGGCGCCGACACCTGTGGCGAATTGCCAGGGCGGAATGTGCATCCCGAAGAGCCAGAGTTCACCGTCGGACACACGGGCGTAGGCGTCGGAGAGCTGAGCCTTGCCCTCGCGCAGGGACTTCACCTCGCTGCCTTGGAGCACGATGCCCGCTTCCAAGGTTTCGAGCAGGTCGTAGTCGTGTCGGGCCCGCCGGTTGGTGGCGACCCGGCGGTCGCCGCCAGTTCCGGCCGCCTCCCGGGCGGCAGCGCGCTTCGCGACCATCTTCTTCGCCCGTGCCACCTGAAGGAGGTTACCCAATGACGCCCCGTGCTTTGGGCAAGTATCCGCGTCGCCCCAGGCCAGCGCCGTTACGCTGTTGCAGCAATGTTGCGGTTACCTAACGAGATCTACCTCCAGATGATCGGGCACTGCATAACCGGGCTGCCCGACGAGGCTTGTGGACTGCTCACTGGCCCTTACGGCAGTGGCGAGATCGTGGGCTGTTACCCGACGCGAAACGCCGCGGCCTCGGCCAGGCTCTACGAGATCGACCCGGTAGAAATCCTCCACGTCGATCGGGACGCTCAGAAGCGCGGAGTGGACATCATCGGGGTCTTCCATTCCCACACCCACACCGATGCCTACCCGTCGCCAACCGATGTGGCTCAGGCGCTCGACCCGGGCTGGCACTACGTCTTGGTCTCTCTGCGCGACACCCACCCGGTGGTGCGCAGCTACTCCATCGTCGACGGGGAGATCACCGAGGAGTCGGTCGTCGTCCTCACCCACGCCGCCAAAGCCAGCTGAACCGGCCTCGGCCCAGCCCCCGGCGGCCCCGGTAGAATCCCCAGGAGATCAGTCAACAATCGCGGTCCACCGCCCGGAACCGTGCCCACCGAGACCCAGGAGGTCCCGTGCCAGTCGAAGTCCGCCTGCCGACCCTGCTGCGCTCCCAGGCAGGAGGCCAGGCCAGCGTCGTGGTGTCCGGCGACACGATCGGTGAGGTGATCGAGGCCCTGGTGGCCGAATACCCGGGCACGGCCAGTCAAATCCTCAATCAGGACGGTACGTTGCATAAATTCGTGAACGTCTACGTAAACGACGACGACGTCCGGTATCTCTCGGCCTTCGACACCCCGGTGCAGGACGGTGACGAGGTCTCGATCCTGCCCGCCGTGGCCGGCGGCTGACCACCGGGCATGGCCGCCTACGCCAGCATCCTCGAGCTGATCGGCAATACGCCGATGGTGGAGGTGAGCCAGCTGAGCCCGAACCCACGGGCCAGGATCCTGGTCAAGCTCGAGGGCAAGAACCCCGGCGGCTCGGTCAAGGACCGGGTCGCCCTCTCCCTCGTCGAGCGGGCCGAAGAGGACGGGACCCTCGTCCCCGGCCAGCCCGGTCAGGTGCTCATCGAACCGACGTCGGGCAACACCGGCATCGGGTTGGCCCTCGTCTGCCGGATGAAGGGCTACCACCTAAAGGTGGTCCTGCCGACCAACGTCTCAGTCGAGCGGCGCCAGCTCCTCGAGCTGTGGGGGGCAGAGATCATCGAGTCGCCGGGCTCAGAAGGTTCCAATGGGGCAGTTCGCAAGGCCCTGGCCTTGGTAAAAGAACATCCCGAGTGGGTCTTTTTGTACCAGTACGCCAATCCGGCCAACCCAGCAGCCCATTACGAAGGGACCGGGCCCGAGATCTGGCGGGACTGCCCCGACGTGACCCACCTGGTGGCCGGCCTCGGGACCTCGGGGACGTTGCTCGGGGCGGGTCGGTTCTTAAAAGAACAGAACCCGGCCGTCCGAGTCTGGGCCGTCGAGCCGCCGGCCGGCGAAATGGTCGACGGACTTCGGAACCTCGACGACGGCTACATCCCGCCGATCTTCGAGGCGGGCGGCGGGGCCGCCCTCCTCGACCGAAAGATCGTGGTGCGGCCCCGGGAGTCGATCGAATGGACCCGCTCACTGGCCGAGGTGGGACTGTTCGTCGGCATTTCTTCGGGGGCGGCCATGGCCGGGGCGGCCAAGTGCGCCGCCCAGCTGGACCCGGCTGATGAGGCGGTGATCGTCGTGGTCTCCGCCGACGACGGCTGGAAGTACCTTTCGACCGGAGCGTGGACCGACGATCTCGACGAGGTCACCGAGCGCGCCGCGTCGACCATCTACTTCTGAGATGTCGGGCTCCTTTTGATATGTCCGACCGACGGCTCACCGTCCTGGGCTGTGACGGCGGCTTCCCCGGGCCCAACGGGGCCGGGAGCGGTTACCTGGTGCAGGCCGGGGGCACGACGGTGCTTGTCGATGCCGGGCCCGGGACCTTCGCCAACCTCCAGCGGCTCGGCGACCCGGGACGGATCGACGGCGTCATTTTGTCCCACGAGCACCCCGATCACTGGAGTGATCTCGAATCCTTCGCCGTCTGGCTTCTCCAGCCCGGTGGCGGCAAGCGCGTCGACGTCCACGCCCCACCCGGACTCCGTCGCCGCTCGTACTTCGCCGAGTCCCCGGTGCTCGGCTGGCACGAGATCGGCCCCGCCTCTGTCCTGGTCATCGGCTCGCTCACGTTGCATTTTTCCACCACCGACCACGGGCCACCGACGCTGGCAGTGCGACTCGACGCGCTCGACGGGGACGCAGCGCTCGCCTATTCGGCCGACTCGGGACCGGACTGGTCGCTCGACGACCTCGGGCCGGGGATCGGCACCTTCCTCTGCGAGGCCACCTATTTAGCCGGTATGGAGGGGACCAATCGGCACCTGAGCGGGCGCCAAGCGGGGGTCCTCGCTGCGGCCGGCGGCGTCGGTCGCCTCATCGTCACGCACCGGTCGCCTACGGTGTCGGCCGATGCCCTGGTCGCCGAAGCCGAAGCGTCGTTCGGCCGGACGGTCGATCAGGCGGTCATCGGTCGGGTGTTCGAATGGTGAACTCTCGGACCACGACCAATGAGCACAGGAGCATGATGGTGACCACCAACCAAGAACAGGCCGATCCGAGGACCTTGCGAGCCGACGGTCGGGCGATCGACGAGCTTCGGCCAGTTTCATTCGAGCGCGACTTCACCGAGTTCGCCCTCGGATCGGTACTGGTCTCGATGGGGAAGACCAGGGTGCTGTGTACCGCCTCGATCGAAGAACGGGTCCCGCCGTGGATGCGGGGCAGCGGCAAGGGGTGGGTGACGGCCGAGTACTCGATGTTGCCCGGATCGACGGCCGAGCGGGTCAATCGCGAGGCGGCCAAGGGCAAGCAGTCCGGACGGACCCAGGAAATCCAGCGCCTCATCGCCCGCTCCCTGCGGGCGGTCTGTGACCTGGTGTTGCTGGGCGAGGTCCAAGTGACCGTCGACTGTGACGTACTCCAGGCTGACGGGGGCACCCGGACCGCCTCGATCTGCGGCGGCTACGTCGCCCTCCACGACGCCTTCAGCCGCATGACCCAGTCCGGCAAGCTCGTCGCGCTCCCGCTGACCGATGCGGTGGCCGCGGTGTCCGTCGGTGTTGTCGACGGCGTCCCCATGCTCGATCTCCCTTACGAAGAGGATTCCCGCGCCGAAGTCGACATGAACGTGGTCATGAACGGCACAGGACGATTCGTCGAGGTGCAGGGCACGGCCGAGGGCATGGCGTTCAGCCGGGGAGAGCTCGACGAGATGCTCAGCCTGGCCGAAGCCGGGATCGTCGACCTGGTGGCGGCCCAGGGCGCGGTCGTCAGCGAGCCACCTGCACCGAGGTGAGCCGGTTGGCGCTGGTGCTGGCCACGGCCAACCCTGACAAGGTGGCCGAGATCACGGCCATTCTTTCCACGTCCGAATCGCTCGAGCTGTTGGCCCGCCCGGCCGAGGTCGAAGAGGTCGAAGAGACCGGCGCCACCCTCGTCGAGAACGCCGGGCTCAAGGCCCGGGCCCTCTGTGTTGCCACCGGGAAGGCGGCGGTGGCCGACGACACCGGGCTTGAGGTCGACGCCCTGGGCGGAGCGCCCGGGGTCTACTCGGCCCGCTTCGCCGGAGAGGGCGCCACCTACGCCGACAACGTGGTCAAACTGCTGGGCGAGCTCGCGGCGTTGGCCGACGAGGGGGGGGAGCGCCGGGCCCGGTTCACGACGGTGGCCCTGGTGACCTTCCCCGATGGCCAGGAGGTCTGGGCGCAGGGCAACGTTGAAGGACGCATCACCGCCGAGCCCCGCGGCACCGGTGGTTTCGGCTATGACCCGGTTTTCGCGCCCGACGAGGGCGACGGGCGGACCTTCGCCGAGATGTCGATCGAGGAGAAGCACGCCTGCTCGCATCGGGGCCGGGCTTTTAGGGCCCTCGCCAAGGTCCTGGCCGAGCGGCCCACTGACAGGATGTGAGGACCGTGGCATAGTCTCCTTTTCGCGAGGCAGTGGGATCGTCGGGCCCGGGGCACGCGACAAGCAGGGGTACGGGGGTACGCAGGCATGGCCAAGGAGGCGGCGTCCTTGGATCACGAAGTAGTGGACGCCCCGTTTACTCCTGCGCTCTCCATTCGCCGGCTCGGGGCGATGAGCGGCTTTTTGAGTGAGTCGGTGCTCCTCGTCGACACCAACAGGCGCATCGTCGCCGCCCTCGGGCCATCGAGCGGGGTGCTCGGCCACCCCGACCAGACCGGAAACGGGGTGCTCGACGACACCCACCCCGATGACCTGCCCAAGGCCTTGGCCGTCATCGATCGGGTGCTGACGAGGCCGTGGTCCGAAGGCACCTATCGGGCCCGGGCCCGACACATCGACGGCACGTGGCGGATCCTCGAGACCTGGGTCTCCAACCGGACCGAGGATCCAGAACTGGCCGCCCTCGTCGTCCGTGCCCGAGACGCCACCTTCGACGAGGCGACGAGTCCGGAGGTCTTTGGTTCCCTGACCGACGTCGTCCCGATCCCCGTGGTCGCCGCCGACCGCAAGGGTCTGCTCATGTACGGCAACGCCGCTGCCCGCGAGCTCATGGGTTTTGATCCAGCCGTCGAAGGCGGTTCAGCGTGGGCCAAGGCGATCGACGAACCCGACCGCCTCGCCATGGTCGAGATGCTCGGTCGGTTGAAGAACCCCGGCGACGAGACATCGATGCTCTTCGCGGTCACCCTCGAAGGCCGGGGCCGACGGTGGATCCGGGCCCGGGTTCGTCGGGCCGAGCCGGGCGGTCCGGCTGGTTGGGTCGCCACATTGGTCGATGACACCGATCAGGTGCTGGTCGAAGACGAACTCCGGCGACGAGCCACCCGGGACGCCCTGACCGGGCTTCCCAATCGCCAGGCCATGTTCGAGCACCTCAACGGCGCGTTGTCCGCCCCAACAGGCGCTGGCGTCGCGGTCATCTTCTTCGATCTCGACGGGTTCAAACACGTCAATGACATCCACGGACACGCGACCGGTGATCGGCTGCTCGTCGCGGTGGCCGAGGGCCTGACCGCAGAATTGCGGGGTTCGGACCTGGTGGCGAGGGTAGGAGGAGACGAGTTCGTCGCGGTGTGCCCGGACTGCGGACCAAAGACGGCCCAGTCCACCGCGCTCCGACTGGCGGGGGCGGTTGCCGCGGCCACGGTCGATCACGCGCAGGTCCGCGCCAGTTTCGGAGTGGCAACGTCACCGCCCGCCCCGAACGACGCCACGTTGCTCATGGAGCTCGCTGACCGGGACATGTATCAGCGTCGGGCGCGGCCCCCTGAGCCCACCTTGTAGGGTCGAGCGTTGCGAGGGAGGGCACATGGCGTACAACTCGACCCGGGTGATCCACGACGCAGATGCTCACATCATGGAGCCACCGGGCTGGTTGCGCGGTTACGCCGACCCCGAGGTCCGCGACCGGATCGCGCCACTGACGTTTCGCAGCGGAAACGAGCTGCGTCAGACCGGCGACCCCGACGAGCAGCGGCGTAATCTCGAGGCTGCGTTCGACACCTTGCGCGAGCGCCACGGTTCCCCCGAGTACCGGACCACCGAGGCAGTCGAGATCATGAGCCGCAAGAACTTTGCCGCTACCGGTTCGTTCATCGCCGAAGACCGCCCGCGCGCTCTCGATCTCCTGGGTTTTTCGAGCCAGCTTGTGTTCAACACCTTCCACAACCGCCGGCTGCACGACTGGGAGCATTCGGGCGATCTCGACCTGGCCTACGGCGGGGCGCGAGCCCACAACCGGGGCATGGTGGAGTTCTGTTCGGTCGACGCCCGGCTCCTGCCCACCTGTTACGTCCCCCTCGCCGATTTCGAACGGGCCGCGTCCATGGCCGGCGAGGCGATTGACCTCGGGGCGGCCGCACTACTGGTGGCTTCTGGTTGTCCGCCCGGCCACTCGCCCAGCCACCGTGGCCTTGATCCGGTCTGGGCCCAGGCCCAAGAGGCGGGCCTGCCGGTCGTCTTCCATGTGGGTGGGACCGGTGACCTCATCGATCCGAACTACTTTGTCAACGGCCTGCCGATCCCGCCGGACTTCCACGGGGGCGACGAGAACTTCCGCTCCGTCGATTACATGGGCATCCCTGGGCCGCCGGCCCAGACGCTGGCCACCATGATCTTCGACGGTGTCTTCGAGCGCTTCTCGAATCTGCGTGTGGGGGTTATCGAGCAGGGGGCCATCTGGGTGCCCTCGTGGCTGCGCCAGATGGAGGCGGCGTTCGACGCGTTTGTTCGCCACGAGGATCGGCTTTCGGACTTGGCCCTGCGCCCGAGCGAGTACGTGCGCCGCCAGGTCCGTTTCACACCGTATCCGACCGAGGACGTGGGCTGGATCATCAAAGAGAGCGGACCCGAGGTGGCCATGTTCTCCTCGGACTACCCCCACGTTGAAGGCGGCCGCAAGCCGCTCGAGCACTTCGCGGCATCATTGGCGGACACCGACGAGGGCGCGCAACAACGTTTCTACGTCGACAACTTCGTCGATCTGCTCGGCAGCGCAGCTCGGGCATTGGCGGCCTGATCTCGACACGACGTCAGTCACGCGGTGCCACCACGAGGCTCTGCAGCGATCGGCCGATCGGGCCGTGCACATCGAACAGCCGTGAATGGGCGACCGCCCTCCCCGGCGTTCCGAGCCTGGTCGACGCGTCGAGGCAGATCCATTCTCCGACCGGTGGCCGCTCGAGATACACCGTCAGGTCGGGATTGATGAACACGTATCGCTCGAAGGGGATCACGGCGCTCACTCCGTTGCCGAAGTCGGCGGCGGCAACGGCCCGCTGGAGCGGGCTCGGGGTTTCGCCCTCGATGACCGGCACGGCCAAGCGGACCCAGACTTGTGCCGGTCCGAGCTCGCCACCGTCACCGTCGACAAAACGGAGGTGGGCACCTTCTGAGAGAAAGCCCCGGTAGCGGTGGAACAGGGGCGCCTGGTTGTCCGCCTGCTCGGGGAGGCGGGGAGCTGGGGGTCCGTGGCCCGGGACCGGACCCGGTGATGGGTGCTCGAGGACCGCGGTGTCCGCGGAGATCCGGCGGATGCGCAGTGCTCGGGCCCAGGCCAGGTCCCGGCCCTGCGCTGAGACGCCGACGTCAACGATCTGGACCCGGCGCCCCGGTCTGGTGACCGCGGCGGTGACGGTCAGAGGGACGAGGGGCACGGGGCGCAAGAGGTCGAGCGTGAGGCGGGTCACCCCCATGTCATCATCGGGTTCGCAGCGCTCGACGGCGCGGGCGACCAGGGCGGCGACCGGGCCGCCGTGGAGGGCGTCGGGATCCCAAGGACCGCGTGAGAAGTCGGTCGGGACCCAGTCCTCGCCGTGCGATTCGAAGAGGGCGCCGACAACCGACGGGGGCGCCATCGGCTCAGGGAGTGTCTTGGGCTGGCTTCACCGGTCGCCAGAAGGTGAGGAGCAACAAGGCGCAACCGCCGCCGCCGCCGATGAGTGTGATGGCGAGGCCGGGCCACCCCCACAGGCGCTGGAGGGCGTCGACGTGCCCGTCGACACTCCAATGCCCCGGGCCGAGGATCCCGACCACGATGCCCATCATCGTGAGGGTCATCACGTATTCCCAGCCCTCGCCCGGACGGAAGATGAAGAAGCCGTTCGTCCGGTGGTTGGTGATCCAGGCGACCAACATGACACCAACGACCCCGGCCGCGGCGACCGGGGTGAGGAGCCCGAGCACCAACAGCGCGCCGGCCCCGATCTCGGTCAGGCTCGCGGTCCAGGCGTGCAGGATCCCCGGCTTCATGCCGAGGCTCTCGAACCACCGGCCGGTGCCGGCGATCTTGCCGCCGCCGTAGATGTGATTGATGCCGTGGGCCAAAAAGACCGCGCCGAGGCTGAGGCGCAGGATCAGCAGGGCCAGGTCGATCGAGCTGCCGGTCAGGCCGCCCAATGTGCTCAGATGGCTGAGGGGGATCACGTCGCTACCTTTCGTACGAATCGTTCGGGGCGCTCGGTCGCCGGAGTGTACGCCGCCTTCTGGGCACGCTCAGCGGATGCGCAATGGTCGAAAATTCCGGCACGGGCGACACGATAACCGCCCCGTTGCCCGAAGCCCCCGAACGGCCACCGAGAGCAGATGGGCGCTCGGTCGGGCGCGCCCGCTACGTTTGAGGCCTGCATCGGCGGACCGACCGATGCCTGCGACCCGGCCCCGGCCGAGGCGCAGCAGGGTGATCGGAGAGGAGCCACGGTGAGCGAAGGGGCGGGGAGCGACGAGGAGATCTTGAAGGGCATCATCGGGCAACCGACGGGGAAGTCCACGGTGGTGATCGAGCGCGGACCGGTGTCGTTCTTCGCCGATGCGGTCTTGGAGCAAAGCCCGATCTACAAGGACCCAGGCGCGGCCCAGGCCGTCGGTCTGGCCAACATCCCGGCCCCTCCGACCTTCGCCTTTGCCGTTGAGAACTGGGGGAAGTTCCCTGAGCTCCAGCCGACCGACGCCTTGAAGGGCAGTCCCCTCATGACCGCTCTCGGGCCGCTCATCGCCAAAGGCGGGATCATCCTCCACGGCGAGCAGGAGTTCGTCTATCACCGCCCCGTGGTGGTGGGCGACGTGCTGGTGGGGGAGGGAACCGTGGTCGACGCGTACCAAAAAGAGTCCAAGGGCAAGACCATGACCTTCGTGGTCTCAGAAACGACCTTCGTCGACCAAAAGTCGGGCGATCCGGTCGTGACCGCCCGCTTCAACGTCCTGCACCGCATCTGACTTGGCCCGAACCGGTGGTGTTGCACCCGGGGATGCGGGGTGATCCCCGGACCGATGTGCCAGGAGAACAACTTCTTGTGAGGCCAGATCGGACGGAGTCCTCGTCGTGCCCATTGGGGTGAGCGAGGAGCACGAGGAGCTGCGGCGGGGACTCAGGCGGTGGACCGAGCGTCATTGCCCGAGCGAGGTGGTCCGGGCGCGTCTCGACGATGACGACGAGTCCCTCCCGCCGTTCTGGGGCGACATCGTCGAACAGGGCTGGCTGGCCATCGCCGTGGGCGAAGAACTGGGGGGCCAGGGCTTCGGGATCCTCGAGCTGGCCGTCGTCGCAGAAGAGCTCGGGCGCGTGGTGGCCCCCGGGCCCTTTGTCCCGACGGCGCTGGCCGCCTCGGTCATCGCCCGGGGAGCGGAGGGGACCCAGGCCAAGGCCCTGCTGGGCCCACTGGTCGATGGCGCAACCCCGGGGTGTGTGGCCGTCGGTCTCGACCACACCGAGCGCCCGGTCGGATGTCGGGGCGCTGACGGCATCCTCACGGTGACCGGCACCGTCCCGGCGGTCCTCGGCGCCGGCCTGGCCGGCCTGGCCGTCCTGCCGGTCACCGCAGCCACCCCCGAGGGGATCACCACCCACTGGTGTGTGGTGGACCTCGTCGATGCCCACGGGGGACCCGCACCCGGGGTGACGGTGCGGGCCCGCTCGTGCCTTGACCTCACCCGGCGGTCGGCCGAGCTTCGTTTCGACGACGTCGCCGTCGCCCACGAGCGGGTGCTCGAGGGGGTATCGGACAACGAGGTGGCCGACCTGGCCCTGGTCCTCGCCGCAGCCGAACTCACCGGCAGCGCCCGCTGGTGCCTCGAGACGGCGACGGACTACGCCCGCACCCGGGTCCAATTCGGTCGGCCGATCGGCCAGTTCCAAGGGGTGAAGCACAAGCTCGCCACCCTCTTGACCGTGGTCGAGCAGATGACGGCGGCCACCTGGGACGCCGCGCTCGCCCTCGACGGCGAAGACCGAGACCAGGCCCACCTTTCGGCCGCCGCGGCGGCGGCCCTGGCCCTCGAAGGTGGCGTCCGGGCGGCCAAAGATGCCATCCAAGTGCTCGGCGGCATGGGCTTCACCTGGGAGCACGACGCCCACCTGCACCTTCGGCGGGCTGCCACGTTGCGCCAGCTTCTGGGCGGCGCCCGTCGCCAGCGCTGCGCGGTGGCCGGTCTGGCCTTGGCTGGGATCCGGCGGTCCCTGGCCGTCGAACTGCCCGCAGAAGCGGCCGAACCCCTCCGAGCCGAGCTGGCCCCGGTGGTGGCCGAGGTGGCGGCGGCCGAGGTAGACGACCAGCGCCGGGTGCTCGGTGAGCGGGGCCTGCTTTTCCCGCACTGGCCGGCCCCCTACGGACGTGATGCCGGTCCGGTCGAACAATTGGTGATCGACGAGCTCTTGGCCGCCGCCGGCGTGCGACGCCCCCCGGCGCACGTCGCCGCTTGGGCTCTGCCCACCCTCATCTCCGTCGGGACGCCCGAACAGCGAGAGCGCTTCGTCGTGCCCACGCTGCGGGGGGAACTGCTCTGGTGCCAGTTGTTCAGCGAGCCCGGAGCGGGGAGTGACCTGGCCGCGCTCAGCACCCGGGCCACCCGGGCCGAGGGAGGCTGGGTGCTCACGGGCCAGAAGGTCTGGACCTCGGTCGCCGCCCGGGCCGACGTTGGGATCTGCTTGGCCCGTACCGATCCCGGGGCCCCGAAGCACGCCGGGATCACGTACTTCGTCGTCGACATGCACTCTGCGGGCATCGAGGTGCGACCGCTGCGCGAGGTCACCGGCGACGCGCTGTTCAACGAGGTGTTCTTCACCGATCTGTTCGTTCCCGACGACTGCGTGGTGGGCGAGGTCAACGGCGGCTGGCGATTGGCCCGCACGACGCTCGCCAACGAACGGGTGTCCCTCGCGTCGGACACCGCCTTCGGTGGCTCCCTCGAGGCTCTCCTCGGCTTGGCCGCCGCCGAACAGAGTGCCTTGGACCCGGGCGACCTCGATGCGCTCGGTCGCCTGCTCGTCGACGCCCAGTCGCTGGCCGTCATGGGTCAGCGGGCCACCATGCGGTCGGTCTCGGGGCTCGAGCCCGGGCCCGAGTCGAGCGTGCGCAAGCTCATCGGGGCCGAGCACGAACAGCGGGTGGCTGATTTCGGTCTTGAGCGTTGCGGCCAGCTCGGGGTCTACCTCGATGACACCTCGGCCTACTGGGCGCGTTCGTTTCTGCACACCCTGTGCCTGACCATCGCCGGGGGGACGAGTGAGGTCCAGCGCAACGTGATCGGCGAGCGCCTGCTCGGGCTGCCCCGGGACCCCGAGCCCGCGTCGAGGCTTGGGCCCTAGCCCGAGCGATCGGTCGGCCCTGGCCGAAGAGGCGGGGAGGGGCCCGCACTCGGTAGGGTGGCGGGCACCAGGGTCGGCGTGCCACGCTACCCACGCCAGCAGCTCCAAAAGGGGGTCGTGAGATGGGTGAGCAGAAGCTCTTTTTTGAAGACGTGAAGGAAGGCGACGAGGGTCCGGCCCGCAGCCATGTGCTGACCCGCACCGACCTCGTCCGCTACGCCGGGGCCTCGGGGGACTACAACCCGATGCACCACGACGAGGTGAAGGCCAAGGCAGGCGGCCAGCCGAGCGTGTTCGGGCATGGCATGTTCTCGATGGGCCTATTGGGTTCGGCCATCGAGGACTACGTCGGCGTCGCCAACCTGACGCGCTACAAGGTCCGCTTCGCCAAGCAGACGTGGCCCGACGAGGAGCTGACCACCAAGGTGCAGGTCACGGCCAAGCGCACCGAGGGTGGCCAGAACCTGGTTGACCTCGACGTCCGGTTGGTCAACGGGGCCGGCGAGGAGAAGCTGATCGGCGAGGCCACCGCCGCCCTCGCCTCCAAGGTCTGACGCCGACTCGGGCCCGGGCGGCGCCATGACCGTCACGGGGCTGGCCAACCTGGCCATCAAGGTCGCCGACCTTGATGGCGCGATCTCGTTCTACGAACGCTCCGGGGCCACCGTTCGTGACCGCATGGACTGGGGTGGCGGCGAGCGGGTCGACGTATTCTTGGGGCCGGTCATGCTCACCCTTTTCACCCGGGCTCTCTACGAGGACGCGGTCGAGCTCCCCGCCGAGGGCTTCTTGCACCCCGCCTTGTTCACCGATGATCTCGACGCCGAGCTGACCGGCCACACCGTCGTCTGGGGCCCCGCCGAGGTGTCGGGGCCATTTGGGCGCCGGCGTATCGCCTTTGTCGAAGCACCCGGGGCCATCCGGCTCGAGTTCATGGAGCAGCTAGAAGACCCCCCCGAACCCGACGGACCAGAGGTTCTGGGGCCACCGTGAGCCCCGACCGGATCGACCTGCTGCTCGCTGACGTCGACGGGACCTTGGTCACCCAGGACAAGATCCTGACCGATCGGGCGGTCGCCGCGGTCGCCCGTTTGGGTCAGGCCGGGATCCTCTTCGCCGTGACCAGCGGCCGCCCGCCCCGGGGCATGTCGATGCTGATCGAGCCGCTCCACCTCACGACACCAATCTCGGCCTTCAACGGCGGGTTGATCGTGGCGCCGGACATGACGGTGATCGAGCAGAAAGAGATCGCAGAAGGCCTGGTCGCCCCGACGCTCCGCCTGATGAGCGACGCCGGCCTCGGGACCTGGCTCTACCGCGGCGCGGACTGGTATGTGTTGGACGCAGCGGCCCCCCACGTGGCTCGGGAGGCCTGGACCGTCAAGTTCGAGCCGACGGTCGTGGCCGACTTCGATGGCCTCCACCGCGGCGTCGCCAAGATCGTCGGGGTCAGTGACGATCACGATGCGGTGGACCGGGCCACTCATGCCGCCACCGCTCAGTTGGGCGACAAGGTCACCGCGGCCCAGTCCCAGCCCTACTACCTCGACGTCACCCACCCCGACGCCAACAAGGGCAACGTTGTGGCCTTCTTATCCAAGCACCTCGCCATCGCGACCGAGCAGATCGCCACCATTGGTGACATGCCCAATGACGTCGCGATGTTCAAAAAATCGGGCCTCAGCATCGCCATGGGCAACGCGTCCGCTGAAGTCCGCTCGCAAGCCCACGCGGTGACAACGAGCAACGAGGAGGAGGGGTTCGCCAAGGCGGTCGAGCGCGTCCTCTTGGGCCCTGAGCAGTCCGGTCCGTGACGGCATCGAGGCCGAAGTGGATCCGATGTCGTTCGGTCGTGCTGGCATCGAGATCACTACTGTCAGTTGTCTGAGCGAGCCACTCGGCGACGCCCGGGCGGCGGGGTGAAAGAGTAGGAACGTGGGTGCACCCGATGTGGGTCCGATCGTGACGGCCCGGCTGTCCCTCCAACCGTTCACCAGCGCCCAGGCGTGCGATGTCCTGTCGGGGGCTCGTCGGCCCGAGTGGGCGGAGGGGTACCCGACCCCTGGTGACGTCGAGGTCGCCACCTGGGTGTCGAACCCGAGATTCGGATCCCCTGACGCCCGCTTCGGTCCCCGCACCATCGTGGTGCGCGTCCCCGGCCTGTGTATCGGAGGGATTGGATTCCACGGAGTGCCCCGTGAGGACGGCACCGTCGAGATCGGTTACGGCATCGCTGAGGAATGGCGGGGCCAGGGGCTCGGCTCCGAGGCCATCGCGGCCTTCGTCGCCCATGCATGGTCGCTTCCGGGAGTGCAACGGGTCATTGCCACTACCGAGGAAGACAACACGGCCTCCGTGCACGCCCTGTTGGGTGCCGGTCTCGTCCCGACCCCGCTCGGCGGAGGCTCGCTGCGTTTCTTGTGCGAAGCGCCGGTCGGCTGAAGCCGACCTCGTTCCGGCGCCGGTGGCCCCGGCGTGGGTAGTCGGCCGAGTACGAGCCCGGGTCACCGTCGGGTCTGCCGTCGCCGCAAAATCCCAGGCGCCGGCGAGCTCAGTCCTGTAGAGCGGGGTGGCGCGAGGTCATGAACCCCAAAATGAGTGAGCGGGGGGCGAGGTAGCCCGCGGCCGCACCGATCTTGTTGGCCGCCCCGGGGATGACGACGGCCTTATTCCGATCCATACCGTCGACCGCGGACCTGGCGACCTCGCTGGCCGACACCCACATGATCTTGGGCAGCGCAGCCGCCGCCTCCTCGTCGCTTATCCCGGCGGCCTCCCCGAAGCCGGTGTCAACGGGACCCGGGCACAGCGCGGTGACCGAGATCTTTTTGGCCTTGAGCTCGGCCCGCAGGGCATGGGTGTAGGAAAGCACGAACGCCTTGGAAGCGCCGTACCCCGCTTGCCCGGGTAGGGGCTGGAAGGCTGCGGTCGACGCGGTGTTGAGGATGGCCCCCCGGCCCCGCTCGACCATGCCGGGCACGAAGATCGTGCAGAGATCCACCACCGCTTCGACGTCGGTGCGGATCATGGCCAGCTCTTTCAGCCGGTCGCCCTTGGCCACCGGGCCCATCGTGGTCAACCCGGCGTTGTTCACCAGTACGTCGACGGCGAGCCCTTTGGTCTCGAGCGCCGGAGCGAGGGCCGTTCTCGAGTCTTCGTCGGTCAGGTCGCAGACGATGACCTCGCTGCGGATGCGATGGCTGGCCGAGAGCTCGTTGGCCAGCTCCACCAGTTTTTTCTTGCGCCGGGCGACGAGGGTGACGCCGTGCCCGCGGCGGGCGAGCTGGCGGGCGATCTCGGTGCCGATACCCGAGGAGGCACCGGTCACAAGACATGTGGAATCGGGGCCGGGAGACGGGAGTGCCATGGCCCCATCGTAGGGGTCGCGTTGATCGACGTTCCTCGAGGTCGGTGATCATTTGGCCGTCGCCCGATCCCACTGGCTGGGCGTTCGCGTATGCCCTGTTCACGGGCCTTGTGTTCGGGGGTGAAAGAGGGAGAATGGCAGAAGATGAAAAGGACAGATGAGGGTCTGATGATCCCCAATGTCTGAGAGAGGAAGGAGCTTGGCGTGCACTCGACAAGTTCGACCGAGGAGGCTGGTCCACCCCGCTAGCGACACGCCGCCGGCAGCAGGGGCGGCGATGTCCTAACTGAGTGCTCGAACGGCCCGGCGCATGTCACCGGCCGTAGTGGTTCCGGCCCTTCTGGCCCTTCCGGCCCTGCCGGCCAACCGACGACGCGGCCCCGCATTTGAGCGACCGGTGCGCTGGACGGGTACTCACATGACTCACAGCAGCACTCATGGAGCCGGCCTCTTGGGCCGGCTCCATGCGCGAGTGGGTCGCCGGGCTGGGGTGCGGTCCGCGGGCCCGGTCTTCGTGTAACAGTCTCGAGCGTGCGAGCCGGCCCCACCAACATGGCCATGTTCCCGTTGTCGACCGTGCTGTTCCCCGACACCGAACTCGCCCTCCAGGTCTTTGAGCCGCGTTACCAATCGTTGACCGAGGACTGCCTGGCGGGATCGGGCGAGTTCGGCGTGGTGCTGATCGCCCGCGGGAGCGAAGTGGGCGGGGGCGACCAGCGGGTCGGCGTCGGGACCGTGGCCCACATCGAGCAGGCGTCGCCCCATGGCGCGGGACGCTGGACGCTCGTGACCAAAGGCACCCGCCGGATCCGGGTCACGAAGTGGCTGGCCGACGACCCGTACCCGTTGGCAACCGTCGAAGATCTCCCGGGGGTGGCATCGGGTGGGGACGAGGCCGCCGTCGGCCGTGCGCTCTCGGCCGTCCGCCGAACCCGCGGTCTTTTGTCCGAGCTCGGTCGGGCGCCGGCACTCCCGGGTGCCTTCGAGCTGGGCGACGGTCTGGACGCCGCGGCGTGGCGGTTGTGCGCGCTGGCCCCGCTGAGCGTGTTCGACCGCCAGGCCCTGCTCGAAGTCGGTGACCCAACGGCCCGCCTCGACGAGCTGATCGGCCTGTGCGGGGCGCTCGACGAGGACCTCACCGCGTTGCTGGCTGAGGGGCTGTCGTGAACCTTCGGCTCCGCCTTCAGGCCAGCCCGGCGGTCACGGCGGCGGCGAAGCGCTTCGGGGATTCGATCATCGGGTAGTGACCGACGTGATCGAGGATGGCCAGCGGGGCGTCGGGGCGCACCTCGTGGAGTCGGTGGGCCATTCCGACAACGGCGATCGGGTCATCTTCGCCCCAGACCACGGCGAGCGGGGAAGGGTGACTCTCGATGGCGCCGGTGAAGCGCCGTTCGTTGCGGCGACGTTCTTCGATGTAGCGGATGGTGCGAGGCAAGAGCAGGTGCCCTTGGTGGACGGCAACCAGCTCGCTCATGGCGGACAGGTCGGCGTCGCCCACGGGAGCTCCCGGGCTGAAGGTTGCCGCCAGGCTCACCCGCAAGGCCTCCTCGTCGATCGCCGCATCGGCTGGCAGTCGCTCGTCGGGCAGGCTGAGGAGGACCTCCTGTCCAACGCTCAGGTGGGCCATCTCGATGTAGATGCTCCCGTTGGTGATCACCCGTCTTGTGACCTGTGTGCTCCAGCGACCTTCGAGTTGGCGGGCCAAGAGCTCCCCGCCGACCGAATCCCCGAGGTCGTGAGTCAGCAGCGCCACCTCGCTGAGTCCGATGTCGTCGGTGAAGGCGGCGATAACGTCGGCCTCCTTGTCGAGTGTGTATGCCACGTCGGGTTTGTCCGAGAAGCCGTACCCGAGCATGTCGACGAGCAGGACGCGCCGCTGTTGGGCGAGTTCTCCTACCACGTGGGCAAAGTCGAAGGACGATGTCGGAAAGCCGTGGATCACGAGCAGCGGTTCGAGTTGTTCGCCCCGGGCTGCTGGGATCTCGATGCTAAAGATCGAATGTCCGGCGAGCTCGCGGTACGTGCCGCGCGCTTCCCATGCGGCCACCTCGGGCGAGCGTCGATCCCTCATGTCAGGTACCGGCCAGGGCCGAGACCACCGGGCCCAGCTCCTCCCAGCAGTCGGCCTCCACCGAGAAGTAGGAGATCTGGTACTCGGCCCGGCGCCACAAAAGCTCCTCTTTCATCTGCTCGAGCGTTCCGATGAGGGCCACGGGGACATGGGCGGCGTCGGCGGGCTCTAGACCGAAGTGTGGTGCCATGGCGTCGAGAATCTTGTCCCGCTCATCGGTGATCATGGCGAAGCCGATCAGGGTGTTGAGCTCAATCTCGTCGAACCGGTCGCCGGCGGCCTCTTTCACCCATCCGATCTTGGTCCGGGTCGACTCCGGGCTGGCGTTTGGTGCGGTTTCAGGACCCCCGGTCCCGGCCCGCAGGTCGACATTGATGCTCACGATCTCCGCCTCGCGAGCTGCGATAGAAAGCACCCGTCGTCCGCCGCCCCCGATGGTGAGCGGAGGGCGGGGTCGCTGCACCGGTCGGGGTGACGGTGTGTGCTCGCTGATTGTGTAGTGGGTGCCACTAAACGAATACGGGCCGTCGGCCTCGAGCAGCCCCTTGATGACCGTGACCCCCTCGGCGAACCGATCCACTCGAACCCCGGGCGGGTCGTAGGGGATGCCGGACTGCTGGTAGTCGTCTCGCATCCAGCCCGCCCCAAGACTCAGTTCGAGCCTGCCGTCGGAGAGCAGATCGACGGTGGCGGCCTCCTTCGCCAGGACCAGGGGGTGGCGGTAGTCGTTGTCGAAGACCAGAGCGCCCACGCGGAGCGACTCGGTGGCATCGGCCGCCGCCATCATGGCGGCCACCGGGGCCAGCTGTTCGCCGAAGTGATCGGGCATGAGCAGCGTCGAGAAGCCGAGGTCCTCGGCCCGACGGGCCTGCTCGGCCCACGAGCGGGCGGTGCCGTCGGGGGACTTGCTCAGTTGGGCGGCGAAGCGAAAGCGTCTCGGGTTGGCCATGGGTCCATGGTGGCCCAACCGAAGGTCTTCGTGCTGGCTCCTGGCCGCCTCAATCGCAGCACGAGTCGCGCCAACCGCAACTCGAACGACGAAAGTGAGGGTGCTCGGGGTGCAGTTCGCCCTGCGGACACTCGGCGAAGATGCCGAGTGGTGCACGGGCGCATTGGGCCCGACCTTGTTGCCCGGGTTGTCCGGGTTCTCCGGGTCCGACCGGTTCGGCGATGCGGGTCGGGCCGCCTGCGGCTTCCTAGAAGAAGCTGAACTTGGGGATGCCCGAGTCGATGCCCTTGAAGAGGTCTGCCTTGGCTTCTATGAGTTCCTGCGGGCTCCACGCGTGGTCGCGGTGCACTTCCCCAATTGGGTGGAAGCCGCCCATGGCATAGATGTTTCCGCCGAAGATCACGAAGATCTGCCCGTTGACATCGGCCGCCTCGTCGGTGACCAGAAAACCGATCAACTGGGCGATGTTCTTCGGGTCCCATTCGTCGAACCCGTCCCCCTTCTTGGAGGCCATCTCGCCGAAGAGGTTCTCGGTCATCCGGGTCCGGGCCCGGGGGGCGATGGCGTTGACCGTCACCCCGTAGCGCTCGAGTTCGCGTGCGAGCACCCAGGTCATCGAGGCGATGCCGGCCTTGGCTGCTGAGTAATTGGCCTGCCCGGCGTTGCCGTAGAGGCCGGCCTCCGACGAGGTGTTGATGATCCGACCCGACGTGGGCTCGCCCGACTTGGACTTGTTCCGCCAGTAGACCGCTGCAAAGTGGGTCGGGGCGAAGTGGCCCTTCAGGTGGACCCGGATCACGTCGTCCCAATCCGATTCGTCCATGTTGAACGACATCTTGTCCCGCAAGATGCCGGCGTTGTTCACCAAGATGTCGAGGCCGCCGTAGCTCTCTACTGCCTGGTCGACGACGCTCTTGGCGCCGGCCCAAGTGCTTATGTCGTCACCGTTGACCGAGGCGGTTCCCCCCGCTGCGGTGATGGTGTCGACCACCTCTTGGGCCGGGCTGACGTCTCCACCTTCGCCGGTGACCGCAGCGCCGACGTCGTTCACGACGATCGTGGCCCCTTCACCGGCGAGCAGCAACGCTTCTTCGCGTCCGATGCCTCGGCCGGCGCCGGTGATGATCGCGACCTTGCCGTCAAGCAGTCCCATTGGTTCCTCCCTGTCGTTCACTGTCCACCCTGGCCCGGGGGCTCGAGTGGAGCACGGCTCGAAACGCCGCGTGGCCCCGGCAGCATGGCCGAAATCCCCGGCACCGGGCAAGACCGCTCAGCGGCTCCCCAGATGCTCAACCACGATTTGTTCGATCAACCCCACCGTGTCGCGCCTGGCCCGCTCGGGTCCCGCCCGGGCCACCAGGCTCACTATTTCAAGGTCGCCGGGGCTTTCTGGGAGGTGGTCGACCATCCCGGCGTCGGTGTCGCCGACGACGCAGAGCACCGGGGAGGAGCCTGCGACCAGGGAGACGACACCACCCACGACCTTTCCGGCAAAGGATGGCGGATCGAGGTGACCTTCCCCGGTGACGACGAGGTCGGCCCCCGCGAGGCGGCCGGGGAGGTCAACCAGTTCGGCCACCAGATTGAAGCCCGGGACGATCCGGGCACCGAGTGCCGCGAGGCCCCCGGCCAGGCCGCCGGCCGCCCCGGCGCCGGCCAGGGTATCGACCGCCACCCCGAACTCGGCCCGGTAACGGGCGGCCAGGGTCCAAAGCCGATCAGTGAGTTCGTCTACCTGGGACTGGGTTGCGCCCTTTTGGGGGCCGAAGATCGTGGCGGCATCGAGGAAACCGGTGGACACGTCGGAGGCCACCACTACCTCGACTCCCTCAAGGGTTTCGGGTGAGCCGAGGACCTCGACGGCCCCCCATCCGCCGTCGGTGGTGGCCGAGCCTCCGACCGCGACCACGATGCGGACGGCCCCCGCGGCCATCGCGGCGACGACGAGCTCGCCGACCCCGGTCGTCGACGCTCGGAGCGGCTCGTCGCCGACGGGGGAGGGGACGAGCTGGCGGCCGGCGGCCCGGGCCATCTCGATTACCGCGGTGGGCCCCGGTTCGCCGGCGCGAGCCTCGAGCAGGGACCACTGCGCCTCGACGGACCCGCCGAGCGGGCCGGTCACCGTCGTGCGGTGCGGCGTACCTCCCACCGCGTCGAGGGTCCCCTCGCCACCATCAGCCATGGGTGCCTCATCCGCGGTCCACCCGCACCTCCGGGCGCCCCGTCCCACCGCGGCGGCCACCTGCGGCGCGTCGGCCGTGCCCCGGAATTTGTCGGGAGCGGCGACGAGGTGGCGTGATGGTCTCAAGGTGATCCGCCGGTTTCAGCGCAGGACCAGGCTGGCGATCGTCGCGCCGGCGACGACGGCCCCGAGGGCCCGCCGGAACGGGTTCACGCCGCGAATCATCTCGTCGCCGGCCCAGACGAGAAGTCCGCCGTACATGGCCACGAGCGTTGTGTCGCGCCAGACACCCGAGGGGACGATGTGCGACGCCGCCGCGGCCACGATGAAGACGATCAGGGAGGCGTTGGGAACCTGAGCGATCGTCAGCCCCCCGGTACGGCGGTTCTCGAACGTCCAGGCGACGATCGACCTCCTCCGCTTTGTATCTCCGCGCGCCACCGGACTGCCGCGTGTGCTCAGCGAACGTCTACGAGGTCGACGACGAAGACCAGGGTCTCGTTGGCCTTGATGGCACCGCCCGCGCCCCGGGCGCCGTAGCCCATCTCCGGTGGGATGGTGAGGCGGCGCCGGCCACCCACCCGCATGCCGGCCACCCCCTGGTCCCAGCCTGCGATGACGCTGCCGCCCCCGAGCGGGAACGTGAAGTGCTCGTTGCGGTCCCACGAGGAGTCGAACTCCGCTCCGGTCGACCAAGACACGCCGACGTAGTGCACGACCACGTTGCGGCCGGGCACCGCTTCGGCGCCGCTGCCCTCGGAAAGGTCCTCGATGTGGAGACCGCCCGGTGGCGGTCCGTCGGGGATGGTGACGTCTGGCTTGGCGGTTCCACTCATCGGCCCGACCCTAATGGCTCCGCCCTGTTCACCGGCGTGTCGGGGCGGGGCGACGCGGGGCCGTTCGAGCGCGGAACGGTCGTTCTTCGAGTGCGGACGAGAGGACTCGAACCTCCAACCCCCGAGGGGACCGGGACCTAAACCCGGCGCGTCTACCAATTCCGCCACGTCCGCAGCGGCACCCTGTGGGTGTCCACCGAGTCTACGGGGGCTCGGCCAGGGAACTTGGAACTCGCAGGCCGTCTGAACGAGGAATTGGTGGCCTCGGGCGGCGACCAGCGAGAGGTGCTCGGAGTCCGGCGCGGTGCCTGACGGTGTACCCGGGAGGCCCTGGGGAGCGGTAGCCTCGTGTCCATGGCAAGCGACTCCGCCGTTCCGTTCGTCCTGTCTGCATCCGGGGGACCCGATCCCACCGCGGACATATACCAGCGCCTGCTCAAAGAGCGCATCGTGTTCATCGGGAGCGCCATCGACCAGAACACCGCCAATCTGGTGTGCGCCCAGCTGATCCTCCTCGAGGCCGAGGACCACGAGCGGGATATCTCCTTGTACATCAACTCCCCTGGCGGTTCGGTCACCGACGGCCTGGCCATCTACGACACCATGCAGTATGTGCGTTCCGACGTCAGCACGATCTGCGTTGGGCTGGCCGCCTCGATGGGCCAGTTCCTCCTCTGTGCGGGGGCACCAGGAAAGCGCTACGCCCTCCCGCACTCACGGATCTTGATGCACCAGCCGTCGGGGTCCATGCAGGGCCAAGCGGCGGACATCGCCATCCAGGCCGAGCAGATCGTCTACCTCAAGCGGATGATGGCCGAGCGGATCTCGTTCCACACCGGCCAGCCGGTGGAGCGCATCGAGGCGGATTCGGACCGTGACCGCTGGTTCACTGCCCAAGAGGGCCAAGAGTACGGCTTCATCGACCAGGTGATCGACCGGTCCACGGCCCATGTCGGAGGCAGCTGAGCGTGGCGCTCGAAGCGCCGGCCCCGTCTCCGGGGGCCGGCCCTCCCCAGGCCGGACGGCGCAAGGCCCCGCCTCCCCCTGACAGAGTTCCCGACGCTTCACCCATGGCCGAGGCCGGCGGGGTAGCCAAGGTCACTCGCGTCGTGGCGGCCAACATCAGCGTCTGGGCCCGCATCGCCGAGATATGGCGTTCTCGTGAACTGCTCGTCTACCTCGTCCGCACCGAGATCAAGGTCAAGTACAAGAACTCGTTCCTTGGTCTGGTCTGGTCGATGCTGTCGCCGGCGATGACGTTGGCCGTCTACACCGTCGTCTTCGGCCTCTTTCTGCGCAACGGCATCCCGAACTTCGTCATCTTCTTGTTCTCCGGGTTGTTGTTGTGGAACTTCTTCTCGACCGGTGTCCAAACCGCCACCGGGGTCGTGGTCAACAACGCCGGGCTGGTCAAGAAGGTCTCGTTCCCAAGAGAGATCCTGGCTCTGGCGGCCATTGGCTCGGCCGGGGTCTTCTTCTTCTTCCAGGCCATCGTGATGGTCATCTTCCTGCTCGCATTCCAAAGCAGCCCGGCCTGGAGCCTCTTGTGGTTGCTGCTGGTGGCGTTGGTGCCGATGCTGGTGTTCGCCTCGGCCTTGGCCGTGTTCCTCGCGGCGGTGAACGTGTATATGCGCGACACCCAACATCTCGTCGAGGTGCTGGTCGGCGCAGCCTGGTTCTGGGCCTGTCCGATCGTCTACTCGTATCAGAACACCGTGGCCGCTCACCTCAAGAACCACGGGCTCACCTGGGTGTACTTCCTGAACCCGATTACCCCGCTCGTCATGACCTTCCAAAGGGTCCTGTACAACAAAACCGGGCTCGTAAGGTTGAAGATTGCCGGACCACCACAGTACGCTCACATCCTGCCCAGCTGGGGCCCCCTCACGTACGTCTGGGCCGACGCCCTCGTCCTCGTTGTCTCGGTGGTCTTCCTCTACATCGCCATGGTCGTGTTCGGCCGGTTGGCGGGGAACTTCGCTGAGGAGCTCTGAGCCGGTGGGTACGACAGCAGTCGACGTCCAGGACGTCTCCAAGCGATTCCGCCTCTACCACGAGAAATACACCTCGCTGAAAGAGAAGCTGATTCACGCCGGGCGAGTCCCCCACGAGGACCTCTGGGCGCTGCGCAACGTAGAGTTCGAGGTCAAAGAGGGCGAGACCGTCGGCATCCTCGGTCGCAACGGTTCTGGAAAGTCCACCCTTCTCAAGTGCATCTGCGGCGTCTTGCAGCCCACGTCTGGGCAGGTGGTCGTCCGCGGGAAGTTGGCCGGCCTGCTCGAACTGGGTGCCGGGTTTCAACAGGACCTCAGCGGCCGAGAGAACATCTACTTGAACGGCTCGATGCTCGGTCTGTCCAAGCGGGACGTCGATGCGGTGTTCGATGACATCGTTGAGTTTGCCGAACTCGGTCAGTTCATCGACAACCAGGTGAAGTTCTACTCGTCGGGCATGTATGTGCGGCTTGGCTTCGCGGTGGCGGTCAACGTTGATCCCGATGTGCTGGTGGTCGACGAAGTGCTGGCCGTCGGCGACGAGCGGTTCCAGCGCAAGTGCATGGAGCGGATCAAGTCGTTCCAAAAGGACGGACGGACCATCCTGTTCGTCTCGCACTCGCCCGATCTGGTCCGCGCCATCTGCGAATCGGCGGTCGTGCTCAGCGACGGCAACATGATCGGGGTGGGGACTCCCGGCGAAGCGGTGCGGCTCTTCCGTGAGCGGTTGCTCGAGGCCGAAGACGTGCTGTCGCTCGGAGTCGAGGCCGACGGCCCGCCCGAAAGGCCGGCCATTGCCTCGTCGCTCCCGCTGTCGATCGGGGCCAGCGTCAAGGGGGCGACGGTCACCGGTGGCGAGTCCCGGCCGGTCCGCCTGACCGACGTCACCCCATATTTCGACGCAGCCGCGGAGCGACACTACCTGCTGCCGGGCGAAACATTGGTCGTGCGCACCGCTTACAACGCCACGGCCGCCGTCGATGGGGTCACCATTTCCATCGAGGTCCGAGACAGCTTGTACAACGTCCTGTTCGCCACCGACACTGAGATCATGGGCCTCCCGGTCAACGTAACGGTAGGTCCGGGTGCCATCGACTGGCACTTCGAGTCGCTCCCGCTGTTCGACGGCGCCTATGACATCAACGTGGGCATCTCTGGACCGGGCGGACTCTATGACTGGCAGGAGCCGGCGTGCGGCTTCGAGGTGATGAACCCGGGTCGCTCGACCGGGGTGGTCGCCATGCCGGTCCGCCTGGCCATCGTGCCCCGAGAGTGGATCGGCGACCCGGGGGATCTCGAGACGCAGGCCGGCCCGGCCGAGGCCCACCGGTGACCCCGGCCGCCAAGGGTGGTCGGGGCAGTGCCCCCGAGTACGAGGGTCAACCCGACACCGGCGATGAGACGGCGGCGAATCAGGCCTATCTCATCGGGGTCATGGCCGAGATCGACGACGAGGTCCGGCGGCGCCGTGCCTCGGGCGACCTGCCGGTCCGGGTTGAGCGGGAGCTTGATGAGCTCTTCCTCGAGCACTCCCCGGTGGCCGGACAGGGCGGTGGCCTGAACGAGGCCCTGCGCATGGTCGATGCCGCCGCGTTCATCGACCCCGTCGTACCGGTCGACTCGGCCAAGTCGGGTGGGGCGGCGGTGAAGAAGGGGTTACGCACCCTCTCGCTCTGGTACATGGGCTACGTCACCCACCAGGTGAGCGTGTTCGCCACCGCAGTGAGTCGCTCGCTCCACCTCCTAGACGAGCGGGTCGGTGCCCTCGGGCGCCAGCTCGACGCGCAGCAAGTGCCACCGGCCCACGTGGTCGATGTGGCCTGGGCCCACGGGGTCGACGCCTGGTGGATGCCTGACGTCTTGAAGGCGCTGGCGCAACCCCCGGGCCGGGTGCTGCATGCGGCGAGTGGTGACGGGTGGCTGGTGCGGACCCTTATCGAGCGGGGTGTCGACGCGTACGGAGTCGATCCGCGGCCCCGGACCGTTGACCGGGCTGAGTTCGACGGGACCGATTTGCGCGAAGAGCCGGTCTCCGGACATCTGCGGGCCGTCGAATCAGCGGCCCTTGGCGGGATCGTGCTCACCGGCGTGATCGACGGGATGACCAACGGGGAGCGACGCCAGCTGCTCGAGTTGATCGTCGAACGGTTGGCTCCCGACGGCACACTCGTGATTCACTCGCTGTCCCCATCGGGCTGGGACGCAGACGAGGCACCCCCCGAGGCCGATCTCTCCTCGGGCCGGCCCTTGCGGGCGTCGACCTGGACGCATTTCCTTCCGCTGCTCGGGTTTACCGCCACCGCCCACGACGGCCCGTCGTCGGCGGACTACGTGATCGTCGCCGTGCTCACCGGAGTTCCCTCGCCCCGGTGAGCGAACCGGGCGGACCGGCCGGCCCGCCGCGCGCCGTGCACCAGTTCGTGCCGGCCCTGATCCCGCGCGACGCCACCGGCACCCACACCCTCTTGCTGCGCGAGGCCCTGCGGTCGGCCGGGTGGCGCTCGGAGATCTTCGCCGAGGCGACCCATGACGAGTTGGCCGGCGAGAGCTTCAAGGTGGAGCGTTATCCCGATCACGCCCAGGCGGACGACGTTCTCGTCTACCAGTTCTCGACCTCGTCGATGTTGGCGGATTTTCTGCTTGGCCGGCCTGAGGAACTTGTCATCGACTACCACAACATCACCCGGCCCGAGCTCTACGAGCCGTGGGAACCGGACACCGCCCGGCGGTCGGCCGACGCCCTCGATCAACTCAGCCGCTTGGCGCCGCGGGCCGCTCTCGGGTTGGCCGACAGCAGCTTCAACGAAGCCGACCTCGTGGCGGCCGGGTGCCCGCGCACGGCCGTGGTCCCCGTCCTCGTCGATGTCGACAGGGTGGCCGCCCGCCCCGACCCGAGAGTGGCGGATCGGCTGCGCAGCGCCAAGGCCGATGGCGGTGCCGACTGGCTCTTCGTCGGCCGCGTTGTCCCGTCCAAGGCCCAACACGAGCTGGTCAAGGCGCTGTGGGCCTACCGGAGGCTCTATGACCCGGCCGCCCGTCTGCACCTGGTGGGCTCCATGCCGTCGAACCGTTACCTGCGGGCTTTGCGTGCGTTCGTCGACGACCTCGGACTGCGCCAGGCGGTGCACCTGACCGGCGAGGTGACCGAATCGGCCCTGGCGGCCCATTTCGAGGCGGCGGACGTCTACGTCTCATTGTCGGTGCACGAAGGGTTTGGGGTGCCACTCCTCGAGTCGATGCGCGCCGGGGTCCCGGTTGTCGCTCGGCGCACCGGGGCGGTGCCCGCCACCGTGGCCGACGCCGGTCTGGTGCTCGACCGCACCGAGCCCAGCTACGTGGCCGGCGCGGTGCACCGGGTGCTGACCGACGCCGGGCTGCGCCGCCGGCTGGCCGGTGCGGGACACGTCCGGGTGGCCGAGCACTCCCTCGAGCGTTGCGGCGCCCTCGCGGTGACGGCCCTCAGCGCCGTGGCTGGGGCGCCACCGGGGGCCGGGCGGTGAGGGTCGCGTTTGCCACCCCGCGCTACGGGCCCGAGGTGATGGGCGGAGCGGAGACCGCGGCCCGCCAGCTGGCCGAGCATCTGGTGGCCGAGTGCGGCTGGGAGGTCGAGGTGTTCTCCACCTGCGCGCTCGACCACGTGACCTGGGACGACGTCTTGGCCCCCGGTGACAGTGAGCTGAACGGGGTGACCGTGCACCGCTTCGCCTCTGCCGCTGGTCGCGATCACGACTTCTACGGCCTCGACGGCCGCCTGCGCATCGCCCCCCACGAGGCGACCCGGCGCGAATCCCAGCGCTGGGTCGACCTCAACGGCCCGGTGACTCCCGCCCTCATCAACGCCCTGTGCGACAGCGGGGTCGACGTGGCCGCCTTCTATCCCTACCTCTACTACCCGACGGTGCGGGCCATCGGGCGGGTGCCGATGCCCGGGGTGCTCCACCCCGCCGCTCACGACGAACCGGCCCTGTACCTGCCGGTGTTCCGGGGCACTTATACCAACGCGGACGCCCTGTGCTATCACACCATGGCCGAGCGCCGGCTGGTCCAGCGGGTGTACCCCGTGGCGGAGCGACCCCAGGTCGTGCTCGGCCTCGGGGTGGGTGCACCCACCCCGGGTGGACGCCCGGGTGCTGAGGTCCTCGGGCTGGGTGACCGGCCGTACGTGGTGAGCGTCGGCAGAGTCGACGATCACAAGGGCTCTTCCATGCTGGCCGCGTTCTTCCGAACCTATAAAAAGCGTCACCCCGGTCCCTTGGCCCTCGCCCTGGTCGGACCGATCTCGGCCACCATCCCCGAAGACGACGACGTCGTGCTCACCGGAATCGTCGATGAAGCCGACAAGTGGGACATCGTCAACGACGCCACCGTCTCCATCTCGCCGTCGGCCCTCGAGTCCTTCTCGCTCGTCGTCCTCGAAGCCTGGGTAGCCGGCCGGCCGGTCATGGTCAACGCGACCTGTGACCCGACACGGGAGCATTGCGAACGCTCCGGTGGCGGGTTGTGGTTCGGCTCCTACCGGGAGTTCGAAGCCGGGCTCGACCGGCTTCTGGCCGATGAGGAATTGCGGACCCTGCTCGGCTTCCGTGGTCGGGCCTACGTGGACGAGCACTACCAGTGGCCGGTCCTGATCCGCCGCTACGCGCGGTTTTTGACCGAGGTGGTCGAGCGGGGAAAGGTCGCTCCGGGCGTTTTGTGAATGCGCCGTACGTTGCGGTTCCGGGATAGGCCCTGTGAGGCGTCAGTACTGGGGGTTGACGCAGCTATCGGAGATGAGTGCGGTGTCGACGTGGACCGGCTCGTCGATGCGCAACCCCGGGGCGTAGTCGCCCGCCACGATCACGGGGAACTTCGGACACAATCCGCCGGAGACCTCGACGAGGTGGGGGAAGCGGTTGTGTTCGAAGATCGCTCCTTGAGTGCCGCCTATGTAGATTCCCATCTCCGTTTCGGTGAGAAGCCCGTCGCTCGAATTGTTTATCCAGCGGGCCCCGGTCGCGTTGCGACCGCCTCCACAGTCCAGCTGGTCGTTGGCGTCGGGAATGGCGCAGTTCTGGCGGGTCACTGACCCGAAGAGGTCGTGGCTTCCCGAACTCAACAGCACGTTGATGTGGGTGCGGTCGCCGGTCCACAGCACGTTGTTCTCGATGATGCTGGCCCGGGTGCCTTCGGAGAAGGACCGGGTCACCGTACCGGGAAGATCGCCACCGGGGATCGGCCCACCGTGCAGCGAGTATGAGGGATCGGTGGCGATGCCGAACGAGTATGAGTTTCCGGCCGAGATGATGTGGTTATCGGCTACCACCGAGAGTTGGGGAGGGGTGATCGGGAGGAACGACGCGCCAGTGAACAGCACGATCCCGGTGTCGGAGATGTCCACGATGTCGTTGCCGGTAACGCTCGTGTCGGCGCAGTAGATCCCGAGGCCATCCGCCTGAGGGTGATCGGTGTCCGGTTCGCCGGTCGGGGCGACGTGAACGCTCGAGTAGGCCTCCACCAGGTTGTCCGACACCACGTTCTTCGAGCAGGCCACGGCTCCTGGGATATTGGAATCGGCGCCGTCGGCCTCGAGGCTGGATGCTCCGTAGGTGTTGGAGATTCGGTCGTCTTTGACCGTCGTCCCGATGCCGCCCAGCATCCGGATGTTGAAGATCAAGAAGTTGTTGGGGTCGGGCGCATCGCGCTGGCCGTCCACCCAGACATGGAGGACCTTGGCCCCGGGCTGGAGCCGGACGAGCTCGAGACCCGAGTAGTCCGGCAGTTGGGTGAACCCCCCAAGTCGCACGAGCTCGGCCATGTCGGCGTAGCGGTTCGGATCCGGATTCCCGACCGTGCTCAGGATCACGTTGCTCGGAATGATGAGGGTGGTTGTCAGCCCAACCACCACACCGGTCGGCAGATAGAGCGTCCCGCCTCCAGCAGCCGAGCGGACGTTGAGAGCGCTTTGTAGTTGCGCCTCGGTCTCGTCTGGCCCGGGCAGGCCGTGCTCGGGCGTCTCGATGGCCGGAAAGCCCGTCCAGTTCCCCGGTTGGCCGAAGAAGTAGCTGGGGTTGGAGGGGTCGCAGATGGCCGGAGTGTCAAGGTCGGTGAATTCGGCTGTCGAGAACAGGTTGGCGGCCACCTCGCTCGGAGTGTCCTCACCCGATTCGAGGTCGTCGCGCGCTGCCACAAAGCCGGCGGCATCGGGCTCGCGGTTGAGCACGAATCGGAACAGGCTGAGTGCGACGGCGGCGTCGTCGATGCCGTGACCCGACGGGGGATAGTCACGGCGGTATTCCGCCGAGGCCACCACCCGCTGGCCGAAGGCGGCGAGCGAGCCGGAGGTGCAGCCGTGGGCAACGAAGAAGTTGACCGCAACCGTCCATTCGTCTGCCGCCGGGGCACGCCCCAAGAGCTCGGTATAGGCCTTGGCGATGAACTGGTAGGGCATCGTCTCGCGAGCCGTGAGCCCGCTCGGCCCCGGCGGGCTTGGTGCAACGACCGCGGTCGGTGGGACGGTGGGGATCGAGGCGGCCGGTGCGGCTCCCGCCAGAGTGCTCTGAGCACAAAGGCCAACGGTCATCATGATGGTCACCGTGGCCGAGGCCAATGCCGAGCTCCGCCGGCCATCTCGGGGGCTCTTTGGAGTTGCGCGCCCTCGCCTGGTCACTTCTCTCCCTCGTCCCGCCGCCGGTGCATTCGGCCGCTCGGGCGAGCAGCGCAGGCAAATGTAGTGCCCATCGCTGCTGGACAGTCCTCGCCGGACGCCCGCGACGGGCGCCTGCTGGTCCATGACCGGGTCCCGCGCAGGGCACCGGGGTGGGCTTTGATCGCCGGGTTGCCGGGCTCCCCGGCCCGCTGAGCCGGCGCGGCTCTGCTTTCTCAGGCCCCGTGTGTTGTGAGCACAGGTTCGATGATGCGGGCCATTCCCGCCTCGCCGCTGACATTCGGATGCACCGGAGCCGCCAGGGTGGTCGGGACGATCGGCTCAATCCAGCGAACCGAGCCCGCAGTGCAGGCGTTGAAGCCTTCGCTTGGGATATAGGTGTCGATATAGGTGGCGCCGTTGCTCGCAGAGACCGTCGACAGCATGGCGTTGAGCTCTACCTCGGTGTTTTCCAAATAGGGGGCATCGGTGTGGGTGAAGGGCATCCGCGGCCAACACCCGTCACCGGTCGACGGAAGAATGTCGGGGTAGCCGACGACGAAGACCTTGGCGTTTGGCGCTTGGGTGTGAATTTTTTGGAGTGCGGCGGCGATCCTCGGCTTGGTGGCGGCGATCGCTGCGGCTAGTCGGTCCACCCCGTTCGGATCGTAGAGCGACTTGCAGGTGAGCCCGCTCTTGGTGGGTCCCCATGGTGTGAGAGCGACGCAGTTCTCGATGACGCTGGTGAATCCGAGGTCGTCGCCGCCAATGCTCAAGGTGACAACCGCAGTGGACTTCGACACGGCATTCAACTGGGCCGGATTGGTCCCCGACGTCGTCGACTGGGGCCCGGTCAGATCGGCTGTCGTGGCCCCGGTACAGCTGACGTCGGTGAGGTTCAATCCGATCGCCTGGGCGACGAGGTGGGCGTAGTTGTGGTCAGAGCGCAGGCAGCCGCTCGGATTGGTCTGTTGGTCGGGGATGAAAGGACCCGAAGCGTAGGAGTCCCCGAGGGCGACGTAACTCGGATTGCTCGCTCCGACCGGTACTGCGGGGATGCCGACGACAACTGGAGCCGAGGCCACTGCGGCCAGGAAGATGATCCAGAGGGGCCGTCTACGGGGCCTCGGATCCCCTCGATGATCGGACATCGCTGACTCGCAGGTCCCTTCTCTCGGGCACCGACTCCGACTCGTTGCCGTATGGTGTGACCCCGGGAGGCCGCCCGGCATCCTACGGCTCGCTGTTCGCAAAAGGTCGTCGCCCACGAGTACCGCGGGCCGAGGGTCAGTGGTCGACAGCCTGGGGGTTGGGCACCGTCTTGTCTTCGTCGGCTGCTCGCCAGCAGTACCAGGCGAGGATACTGCGATAGGGCCGGAACCGTTCGCCGAGCGGTCCGAGCTCTTTGGGGGACGGCGGGGCGTCGAGACCGAAGGCGCGGGCGTACCCTGCCCGCACCCCGTAGTCGCCGACCGGCCAGACATCGAGGCGCCGCAAGCTCGACAGGAGGAACATCTCGGCGGTCCATGGCCCGATGCCGCGGACCTGGACCAAATGGGCGACCACCGCGTCGTCAGAAAGGCGGCCGATGCGCCCGAGGGACACCGTTCCCGAGGTCACCTTCTCGGCCAGGTCAAACACCGACGCCGCTTTGGCCCGGCTCAAGCCGCACCCGGCCAGGGTCTCGGGCCCGGCCGCCAGCACGCTCTCGGGGGTGACGACGCCACCGAGCGCGGTCACGAAGCGACCGTGGATGGCCTGGGCCGCTCCGCCGGCCAATTGCTGGTAGAGCACGGAACGGGCCAGCGACGCGAAACGCTCCGATGAGGGTGGCCGACCGGCCAGGCGCGGTGGCCCGTGACGTTTCACGAGTTCGGCCACCACCGGGTCCCGGCGGGCCAGTTCCCGAGCCGCCCGGGTCGGCGTGGGGCGAGCGGGCGTGCTCACCGGGGCGGTAGGGCCAGGCCATGGACCACTTCTACTCCTGGCTGGCTCGAGAGCAGGGTTGGCGGACCGAGGACCTTGACGCTGCGACTCCCGCCGCCGAGCACGAGGCGGTCCCGTTCGAGCACCCGGGTATCGACCCACACGGCGAGATCGTCGGGAAGGGCGAAGGGGGTGACCCCGCCGATCATCATGGAGGTGACGGCGATGGTCTCATCGGCCGACGCGAAAGACGCCCGGCGCACACCGAGCCGGTCCCGCACCACATGGTTCACATCGAGCCGGGTCGTGGCCAGCACCACGCAGGCTGCGTAGCGGGGCGGATCGGCTTTGCCGACCACAACGATGGTGTTGGCCGAGTCTTCGGGTGCGTACCCGTAGGCCGCACAGAACGCGGCGGTATCGGCCAGGTCGGGATCGCACTGGACGATGTTGAAGTCGACTCCCAGTCGGCCGAGACACTCGCGCACACGCGCCTCGGGGTCCGCAGTGGTCATTCGGGCGACGGTAGCCACGCCTGGCTCCGCGGGCCAGCCCGGTCACCTCGTCCCGGTCGGCACGGCGAGGGGCCCCGTGGCGGTGACTGGGCCGTGACGCTGATGGCGGCCGGTGCCGGTGCCGGTGCGTTTGATCGGGCGCCCCAAGAGGGGCCGAGGCCGGTCACGACGGACCGCTTCAGAAGTACCGGGCCATGAGCTCGTGGGACCACGGCGGCTGACGCACCTCGCCCCGGGGCCCGAACTCGGTCATCACCGGCTTGATGTCGAGGACGGGGGTGCCGTCGAGCGCGTCGAGGCCGCGCACCGTGATGTGCATTCCGTCGACGCCTACCAGCGCACAGGTACACAGCCCGATCCGGTTGGGCCGGTCCCTGGCCCGCTGGGCGAAGATGCCCACCTCGGGCCAGGCCGGGTTCCCCCGGGGTCGGCGGGCCCCGGTGTGGACCGAGAGTGGATTGACCCGGTCGAAGAGATAGAGGACGTCGAGGTGGCTGAACGCGTCGAGGCCGGCCAGCGACGCCTCTTGATAGGGCCCCACGAGGGTGATGGTCGAAACCACCGAGTCCCAGTCATCATCGACGACCTCGGTCCGCTCCCAAGACACCGTGCCGATTTGGGTGACTTCGAAGACGCGACCTGCAGTGGATGGATCGGCGGTCACCGCTCCGCCCAGAACTCCTCGAGCATCGCCGCTGCGGCCGCCGGATTCTGCAGCATCCACCAGTGTCCGAGACCGTCGAGGGTGGCGGTGTGGGCGCCCGCCTGGGCGGCGGCGCAGATCTCGGTGGTTTCGGGTACTCCGTGGACGAGGACGGCGGGCATGGGCCCAGCTTTGCATCATCGGTCATGCCCGGTGCATCCCGACCGGCTCGACGCCCAGGGGGTGGGTCAGTACCCCGCCATCCCGACGATCGGCTGGTTGAGAGGCCGACCGCCCATCGAGCCGAAGAACGGGGCGTTGCCGTAGGCGAAGACCCCGCCGTCGGACGCCACGAACCGGTACCCCTGCCCGTTGATCGTGGGTCCCATGGCCACGATCGGGGCGGCCAGGAATTTCCCCCCTTGGGATCCGAGGAACGGCGCGCTGAACGCGAAGACCCCACCGTCGGCCGCCACGAGCCAGTAGCCGGCGGTGCCGATGTCGTCGCCGATGCCGACGATGGGCTGGACCAGGGGCAGGCCTCCCATCGATCCGAAGTATTGGGCGTCACCGAAGGTGAAGATTCCTCCGTCGGCCGCGACCAGTCGGTACCCGAGGCCGTCGGCGGACGGCGCGATGCCGACGATGGGTTTCGCGAGGGTGAGGCTGCCCGTCGATCCCCAGAACTGTGCGTCACCGAAGGCGAAGATGCCTCCATCAGAGGCCACCAGCCAGTACCCCTTCCCCGTAGGCGTGGCGGCGATGGCGACGATCGGTTTGTTCAGGGGTTGTCCCCCCATGGACCCGTAGAAGCGGGCGGCGCCATAGGCAAAGACCCCACCGTCGGAAGCCACGAGCCAGTAGCCACCGGTGTTCGGGGTGATCGCCATGCCCACGACGGGTGCATTCAAGGCCATACCCCCGGTGGATCCGCAGAACGGGAGGCCGCCGAAGCTGAAAATCCCGCCGTCGCTCGCCACGAGGTCGTACCCGGTGAAGGCTCCGGAGGGGACGTTGCAGTAGGGGATGGCGCCCGGCGGGGTGGTGGACCCTGCGTTGCCCGTCAGCTGGGGGTCGTGGTGGAACATCGGCCACGAACCCGCCCCGACTGCCTCGGTGCCGGCGGTCGACCCGCTGATCTCGAAGTGTTCGATGACCCCCTGGAGGAGCCCGTTGTAACCGGCCAGGGTGATGCCGACGGTGCCGTTGGGATCGGCGGTCACGAGAGGGGAGTTTTGGAATCCGAGAATGCCGTAGACGTCCGCCGGATCGGCGTTGAGGGCCCCCACCTCGGCGCCAGTGACGCCGTCGAGGATCTCCACCCCGCCGGTGGTCGGGACCAAGATGTCCTGGTATCCGCTGTCGAACAGATCGGCGGTGGTGACCGAGCCGATCACGGGGCCAAGGGTGGAGACGTGCCAGAGCGCTTGGCCGGTCGCACCATCAAGCACCCAGACCGAGCCACCCGACCCGGTGTTGGTGCCCTCGACCACGTCCATGGTCCCGGTGCCCTGGACGTCGGCCAGGGCCGGGCTCGATGTCGTGGTGCCGTCGAGGGTCGTCGACCACTCGAGGTTGCAGTCGTTGTCCACCGCCTTGACCGTGTTGGTATCTGAAGCACCCGGAAAGAACGAGCCGGTCCCGAACACGGCCCCGGTGGCCCCGCCGGCCAGAAAGCCGCCGACAGCGGGGGAGGAGTCGACGGTCTGGTTGGTGTCGAAGTGGCAGATGAGCCCGCCCTGAGCGTTAAGGATCCGCAGGTGGCCGCCGTTGGTGTAATTCTGCCCGAGCCCGAAGCCGCTCGACTGGTCGCCACCTTCGACGATCTCGGTGTTCCCCGTGCCGTAGAGGTCAGCCAGCGCGGCGGTAGAAAAGACGCTGTCGGAGGTGAAATACGGCCATCCCGAGAGCGTCGAGCCGGTCACGCCGTCGAGCGCGTACTCCTCTTGGTCGAGCGATCCCGCCACCACGTCGGTCCCGCCCGGTTCCAAGGACCCGACGCTCATCGAAGCTTGCACGCCGTAGGCGGGCTGGTTGTCGGTACCCGGATCGGTGACCGCCGAGAACCACAGCAGGTTCCCCGCCGGACCGAAGGCCTGGTACCCCCCTTCGGTGGGCTGAGCAGCATTGCCCGAGCCGACGAAGACCGAGTCCAACGCGCCCGGCACGAGTGCCGACACCGACGGTGTCGAGTCGACCGGCGCGCCGACACCCACGGGCCAACCGGCCACCGGGCTGCCGTTGTTCAGGTGGTAGGCGTAGACCAAGCCGTCGCGGTCACCGACGACGGCGGCGGGGCCGCCACCGTCCAAGGTGGCGACGGTGGGTGAGGACTCGGCAACCGGCCCACCGCCGTCGTTGAGTGTTTGGGACCAGGTGAGCTGGGCCCACGCGGGGGTCGGGAGTGCACCGACTCGGGGTGCGGCGGCGATGCTGAGCCCGCTAAGGGCGAGGACCGTCCCGCAGAGGCAGACCGCGGTCAGTCCCCGCCCGAGTACGTGCGGTCTGGGGCACGTCACGAGAACGGGGCGTGGGTAGGACTCGATGGGGCGGCCGACGCAGTGGACAGGGGAGAGATGATGGCATGCGCCAGGGTCAATACCCCGACATGGCCACGATCGGCTTGTTGAGGGGCTGACCGCCCATCGAGCCCCAGAAGGGGGCCACTCCGGTGGGGAACGAGAAGATCCCGCCGTCGGCCGCCACGAAGCGGTACCCGGTGCCGTTGGCCAGGGCCTGCATGCCCACGATCGGCTTGTTGAGGGTCTGGCCGCCCATTGAGCCGTAGAACGGTGTGCCGCCCGCTCCTTGGGGGAAGGCGAAGATCCCCCCGTCAGAGGCCACCATCCAGTAGCCCCCGGTCATCGAGTCCGCCGCCATGCCCACGATCGGCTTGTTGAGGGGCTGGCCGCCCATAGATCCGAAGAACTGGGCGTCGCCGAACGCGAAGACGCCCCCGTCAGAGGCCACCATCCAGTAGCCCTTGGCATCGGGAGTCAGTGTGATCCCGACGATCGGTTCATTGAGTGTGAGGTTGCCGGTCGACCCGTAGAAGTGTGCGTCGCCGAAGGCGAAGATCCCGCCGTCAGAGGCCACCAGGTAATAGCCCCCGCCGTCGGCGGTCGCCGCCATGCCCACGATCGGCTTGTTGAGGGGCTGTCCCCCCATCGACCCGTAGAACTGCGCGTCGCCGAAGGCGAAGATCCCGCCGTCGGCGGCCACCATCCAGTACCCACCCCCATCGTGGGTGGCCGCGATGCCGACTACCGGCTCGTTGAGGCTGATCGCACCGGTCGAACCGCAGAACGGGAGGTTGCCGAAGTTGAATACCCCGCCGTCGGATGCCGCTTCGTAGTACCCGGCGAGCGCTCCGACGGGGGCGGTGCAGGGCACCTGGAGATTGGGTGTCGGGATGCCGGCGTCACCGGTCAGTTGTGCGTCGTGATGGAACATCGGCCAACCACCGGTCTGGTTCAACACGTCGACGTTGGCCCGGGCGCCCGATCGCACGCTGCCGGTCGATCCGGTGACCTCGAAGTGGTCGATGACGCCCTGGTTGGCGTTGTTGTAGCCGGCGATGGTGATGCCGATGGTTCCATTGGGGTCCGTGGTGATGAGTGGCGAGTTCTGGAAGGCCTCGAACACGTCCAAGGTGCCCAGGCTCTGGCCGGACCTGCCGTCGAGGATCTCGACTCCAGCCGTGGTCGGCACGATGAGGTCCTGGTAGCCCTGGTTGGAGAGGTCGGCGGTGACGATGGAGCCGATGACCGCTCCGTTCGCCGGCACGTGCCAGATCGGGGTCCCGTCGGCGCCGTTGAGGACCCACACCGAGCCCGACGAGTTGGCGTTGTTCACGTTGGTGCCCTCGATGACCTGGAGTTGACCGTTGCCCATGACGTCGGCCAGGGCAGGGCTGGAACCGGTTGTCCCGTCGAGGGTCTGGGACCACAAGTAGTTGCAGTGCGAGTCGACGGCGAAGACTTTGTCCGTGTCACTGGCACCGGGGAAGTAGTCAGTGGTTCCGAACGCGATCCCGACAGCCGGGCTAGTGCCGAGGAACTCACCGACCGCCGGCGACGACTCGCCCGACTGGTTGGTCGTGAACTGGCAGAGCTGCTGGCCCGAGGTGTTGAGCACCCGCAAGATGCTGCCGGCGGTGTAGGTGGTGCCGAGGGCCACCCCGGGGGAGGAGTCGCCGTTGTCCACGATGTAGGGCTGACCTCCGTAGTAGAGGTTGGCGATGGCCGGGGTGGAGAAATCACCGTCGCCCTGGAAGAAGGGGAAGCCGCCGAGGACTCCGCCTCCGGGGTTGAAGGCGTAAAACGATTGACCAAGGGAGCCCGCAGCGGCGAAGGGGCCGATGCCCGGGGCATCGCCGATGGCGATCCCGGCGGCCACCGCGCTATAGGGCTTGGGGTCGCTCGGCTGGTTGTTGACCGCCTGGCTGAAGATCTCCTGCCCCGCAGAGTTGACCTCGTAGTACCCGCCTCCGTAGGGCTGGGCGGCGTTGCCGACCCCAAAGAAGATCGAGCTGGAGGTGCCCGGCAGGACTGACGGCGTCGAGTCGATCGGCCCGGGGGCATGGAACATGGCGGTCGCCCCGCCGAAGGGATTCTGTCCGTTGGCCAGATCAAAGGCCCACAGGTTCCCGGCGCGATCGCCCACAACGACGGCGGGGCCTTGGGCCAGGTTCGCCAGGTTGGGTGAGGATCCGGCGATCGGGTTGCCGGTATCGGGAAGTGTGGCGGTCCAGACCGATGCGATGGACGGAGCGCCGTTCGGGCGTTCGGTGCCCCGAGGCTGGGCGCTCGCACTCGGTGCCGACCCGGCAAGAATCGCCAGCCCGGTGATGGCCGCCAGGGCCATCCCCGAACGCACCACGGTGGCGGTCCGAAGGCGATGGCCGCCGAGCGTGCGGTGTCCGAAGTTGCTGATCATGACGATTTCCCCTCTGCCGAGCCCGCAGTGGGCGCGCGCGAGTCACTTCACTGCCAATGCTAACAACCCAGGGCCGATAGCATCGGCAACCGTGACACCGTCGGACCGGACGCCGGAGAATTTCGTGCCTGGGTCCTCCACCGCTGTGCCTGAAGATGGTGGGACTGCCGGCGATGAGGACAGCGGTAATCGAATACAACGCGCGCTGCCGACGGCGGAATTCTTGGCCGAACTGCGGCTCGCGTTCGACCGCCTGGGCCCGCAGGGTTCCGCCCGATGGAATTTCTCGAGCGCCTTCACCCAGCTCGAGAAGCGGTTCTCGGGTGCCGACGATGACCCAGCGGAGGGCCGGCGGGCCAACGGGTCGACGGACGAATCGGTGTCCGCTGCGCCGCCGCCTCCGCAACGGGTGCTGCGTAAGGCCGCCGACCCCATCGTCTCGCGGCTGCAACCCTGGATCGAAGCGAGAGCTGCTGATGCAGCCGAGGAGGCGGCCGGGCGGGCCTTGACCGAGGGTCTCGGCCGCATCGAAGAAGGGTTCGACGCCACGGTCGAGGCGTTCCGCTTCCTGGCCGCCCGGGTGGAGGTCCTCGAGAACGCGGCCGCGCGGCGCCACGATCCGGTAGACGGGTCGGCGTGGTTGCTCGACCCCCCGTCGCTTGAGTCGTGGGCCGCCCCGGTGGCCGAGTTCATCGACGGGTCCACCAGCACCGGACCGGTGCTGCATGCTGAGTGCGGAGCGGGCGAGCTTGCGGTCGAATTGGTCGCGAGCGGGTTCGAGGTCTGGGGCTCCGAGCCCCGGGGCGCGGTCGCTTGGGCGGCGGCCGAGCGAGGTCTCGCCGTTCATGTGGGTGGGACCGCCGAACGCCTGGGATCGATCGGGAGCGGGGCGCTCGGCGCCCTGGTGCTCTCGGGCATCGTCGAGCGCGTCGATCTCGCTGAGCTTGTCGATCTGTTGGCCCTGGCGGGTGACCGGCTGACTCCCGGGGGGGCCCTGATAGTCCTGAGTTCGCATCCGGGCATGGTCGCAACCGGGTGGAGTGCGGTCGCCGTCGACCTCCTGCCGGGCCGGCCGCTGCACCCCGAAACATGGGAGTTGCTCTTGGAGCGGGCCGGGTACAGCGACGCGGGTCCGCTCAGCGCGCCGACGAAGGGGGAGCGGTCACACGATACCTACGGGGTCGGGGGGTTCCGGGCTCGATGAGCGGGGTGCACCAGTTCGTTCCCATGTTGCACCGTGGCGATGCGGTCGGCCAGCACACCATGGGGCTGCGAGACCTCTTGGTCGAGCGGGGCATCGCCTCGGAGATCTATGTCGAGCTCGAAGACACAGAGACCGTCGGGCAGACTCGGCTGTGGGACTCCTACCGCCGGGAAGCTCGACCCGGTGACGTCCTCGTGTACCAGTTTGCCACCGCCTCGGACATGGCGCGACGCCTCGCCGAGCGCCCCGAACGTCTGGTCGTCAACTATCACAACGTGACGCCGCCACCCCTGTTCGCTACCTGGGACAACGAGCTGGCTCGCCATCAGGTGCAGGCCCACGTCGAGCTTGCTGCCCTAGCGGGTCGAGCAGCGCTCGGCGTGGCGGTCTCCGAGATGAACCGGTCCGATCTGGTCGAGACGGGGTTCGCGGCGACCGCCGTTATGCCCCCGATCGCCAACCTCTCACTGCGGGCTGCCGGGGTGAGGACCGGAGGGGTCGAACCGCCTCGGGGGGGTCGGGTCCAGGGGGCTGGGGCCCGGTGGCTCAGCGTCGGCCGGTTGGCACCCAACAAGGCGGTCGAGGACACCATCGCCGCACTACTGGCGTACCGGGCCGTCTACGATCCTGAAGCCCAATTAGTCGTCGTGGGGAAGCCAGCCGTCGAGTCGTACGCGCGTGCCTTGAGCCGTTACGCCGCCGACCTCGGTCTGGCCGACGCCGTGCGTTTCGCCGGCAAGATAAGCGACGAGGCGCTCGAGACCGCCTACCAACATGCCGATGTGCTGGTGGTCACCTCCAAGCATGAAGGGTTCTGTCTCCCGGTGGTCGAGGCGATGGCCCATGATGTGCCGGTCGTCGCCGTTGGCGAGGGTGCCCTGCCCGAGGTCCTGGGCGACGCCGGGGTTCTGGTCGAGGGCAGAGACCCTCTCGGGTTGGCGAGCGCCGTGCACCGGGTGCAGACCGACGCCGGTTGGCGGGCCCACCTAGTGGCGTCGGGCCAGAACCGCCTTCCCGCCCTCGGGCTGGCCGAGGCGGGACCACGGCTGGTCGAGCTCCTGAGCGCTGTTCTTGAGCGGTCCGAGTGGCCGGCCGGCGTCCAGCTACGTCCGATCGAGGCGGACGAGGGGGACGCGATGCCCGGCGTTGCTGACCCGGTGGCTCAGGCGCCGATGGCCTGACTGATCAGCTCGACGAAGTAGTGGCGCGATCGCTCAACGGAAAAACTGGCCACCCGGCGGGCCGCGGCCGCCTCCAGCCGTTCCCGAAGCTGGTCGTCTCCGACCACCCGGGCCACCGCGGCGGCGAAGCGGAGCGGCTCTTTACTGGGGAGCACTAGGCCGGCATCGGCCACGGTCTCGGGGACCGCACTCACCCCGTAGGCCACCACCGGGACCCCGTGGCCCATCGCTTCGACGATCGGAACGCAGAATCCTTCGTGGTCCGAAGCGCAGACGAAGACATCAGCGGCTTGGTAGTAGGCCTCGAGTTCGGCCGCACTGACTGACCCGGTGATCGACACGGCATCTGACAGGCCGAGCTCGTTGATGAACGCGTCGAGGGCGGGTCCGTAGCGCTCACCGAGTGGTGAGCCGACCAAGTGCAGCCGGGCCAGACTGTCGTAGAGGCGCCGGTAGACGGCCAGCATCTTGACCAGATCGTGGGGGGCCTTATGGGGTGAGACCTTGCCCACGAACAGGAGGTCGACGCCACCGCGCGACTTGAGCTCGGCCAGACTTCGGCAGAGCTGGGGATCCGGATCGGCACCGGTGGCCGTCATGTCGATGAGGAGCGGCACCACGGCGGTATTCGTGTAGCCCGCCTCGACCAGCTCGGACTCGTTGAAGGCCGAGTCGGCCACGGCCAGCCTGCTCTGTGCGGCGAGGCGCTCGAGCTGCGTCCGACCCAGGCTGACCTCGTAGCCGACATTGGGCTCCCAAGAGTCGAGCAGTCCTGACGGCGTGATGTTGTGATAATTCACGAGCTTTTTCTCAGCGCGGGCGGCGAGGATGTCGTAGATCGGGCTCCCGATCGAAGATTGGTACAGCAGCCAGCGGTCCTTGGTCGCCCGGCCAAGATCGACCACCGGACGCCCCTGGTCGGCGACGTCGGCGGTGCAGTTGCCGTAGAAGATCTCAGAGTCGATGCCCGACTCGCGCAGCGTCCGCGTCAACGTGAGGGTGTGGACCCCGATGGCGTCGCGGCTGGCCAGCGAGGGGATGACTTGGTCGACTCGCACGGCGCTGAGTGTACCGGCGGCCGATCGTCCGCCCGAGGTGGCTGTGGCCTGGGCCAACGCCCCCCGGGCATGAACGAAGGGAGCGGGGGGTCAAAGGTAGCATTGGCAACATCGGCCACTCCACTCACACCAGCAACGCGCTGGCCGGGCCCCTGGGTGTCGGGTTTCGTCGTAGTTACCCGAGCCGAACCTTTGGCGGGAGCTTGCGTCGGACCCTGGCCGTGGCCTGCAGTTTCGGCGTGGCGGCGGCGACCATCGTCGTGGCCACCCCGGTGGTGGTGGCGGCCTACCCGACCGCCGATGTCACCCTCACCGGTCACGGGTGGGGCCATGGGATCGGCATGGGCCAGTGGGGAGCCCTCGGGTACGCCATTGGGGCCGACAACGGTGACGGCAACTGGACCTGGCAACAGATCGTGACCCATTTCTACGGCGGGACATCCATTCAGACCGATGGGGATGACACCGAGCTCGTGTCGGTCGCCATGACCGAGAACAACGGTTCCGACGTCATTGCCACCGCTCCGAGCGGCGTGACGGTTCCCGGCGGCGCGGGACCGTCGGCGGCGGTGCTCTTCCAGCCCGCGGCCAACGGGACCTGGGACATTTTCACCGGAGCCGGTTGCGGGGGAACCAACGGTAACTGGGGCAGTGCGGTGGCCACCGGGGTCTCGATGCCGACGACCACCGCGGTCAACGGCGGCACCATAAAAATGTGTACGTCCAACAGTGTGAGTCTGCACGGAACGTTGCTCGGCACCTTCAACTCAGCGGGCGCGGCGCGAACGGTCAACCTGGTGGCGATGGGCCAGTACCTAAGCGACGTGGTGCCGAGTGAGTCCTCCGCCGGATGGGCAACGCTCGGGGGAGCTGGGCCTCAGGGCCAGGACTGGGGCTTTCAAGAGCTCGAAGCCCAAGCGGTGGCCGCCCGGTCGTATGTCTTGAGCACTACGCCGAACGGTTACGGCGGATACGCCGACACCTGTGACCAGACCTGCCAGAGTTATCCGGGGACTCTCAACGAGAACCCGGTGGCCACCCTGGCCGTCTCTGACACGGCCGGCCAAGTGATGGAGGAGCCCGGAGGTCAGGTGGCCGTCACGGAGTTCTCGGCCTCAACCGGTGGGCAGACCCAAGGCGACCAGTTCCCGTCGGTCCCCGACGACGGGGACGCGGTCTGCGTGCCAGGTGCCTGCAACCCCAATCACGACTGGACCGCCCAGGTACCGGTCAGCTCGATCCAGTCGACGTGGCCCACGCTGGGGACCCTCGAATCCATAAGCATCACCGGACGCACCGGCCAGGGCCAGTGGGGGGGGCGGGTGAACTCACTCAGCCTCATCGGAACCAACGCAACGGTCTCGGTCACCGGTCCGGAGTTCACCGATGACCTCGGGCTCAAGTCCGACTTCTTCACCCTTGGCGGCACGTCGAGTGGCGGGGTAGGTGGGTACCTGCTGGCTGCGTCCGACGGGGGCGTCTTCGCTTTCGGCAATGCCGGGTTCGCCGGCTCGATGGGTGGCCAGCCCTTGAACCGGCCGATCGTCGGCATGGCGGCGACGCCTGATCACGGCGGGTACTGGGAGGTGGCCTCCGACGGGGGCATTTTCAGCTTCGGCGACGCCCACTTCTTCGGTTCAACTGGAGCCATGCCACTCAACCAGCCCATGGTCGGCATGGCGGCGACCCCCGATGGCGGGGGCTACTGGTTGGTGGCCTCCGACGGGGGCATCTTCGCTTTCGGCGACGCCCACTTCTTCGGTTCGACTGGCTCGATCCACCTAGACCAGCCCGTCGTCGGCATGGCGGCGACGTCCGATGGCGGGGGCTACTGGTTGGTGGCGTCCGACGGTGGCGTGTTCACCTTCGCGGACGCGATCTTTTCCGGCTCAGTGGCCGGGACCTCGGCGGTGGCCGGCAGCGTCGGCATCGTCCCCACCCACACCGGACAGGGCTACCTGGTGGTCACCGGCTCGGGCCTCGTCACCAATTTCGGAGACGCTCCCCAGTTCGGTGATCTGAGCACAGCGGTCCCCAACTACGGCGGTCACGTCGTGGCGGCCGTTTCGACCCCGGACTGAACCTGGCGGATCTCCTCGGTGCCTGAGGGATCGCGCCATCCGCGCTCAGAGCCGTGGCTTGCGCGCATCCGCGCTCTTTTCACCGGCCAGGACGTGGGGGAGGGAGGGGAACCGGCGCAGCCGGCCCAGGCGTCCGAGTTGGCCGGCGTCGACCCCGTGGTCGGCCGCTTGGAGGAGTCGGAGGTCGCCCCGGCTATTGCCGTAGGCCCACAGAACCGGCTGGGCGGAGCCGACTCCTGAGAGCCCGCTTGCCCGAAGCCAACCGACGACCCGGGCATACTTCTCCGCCCCACGGCAGTTCTTGCCCTCGTAGCGTCCGGTCAGCAACCCGCTTGCGTCGACGGCCATGCGGGTGGCCATGACGCTGTCGACCTCGAGGACCTCGCCGGCTGAGCGCACATAGCATTCCGGGGAGGCCGAGACCACAACCACCTTGTGGCCCTGAGCGCGGTGCCAGGCCAGGCGGTCGCGTACCTCGGGCCGAATCCTACGGGCCAGGTGGCGGCGGCCGAACTCGTCGGCCACCTTGTCGACGGTCGTCTCGGGCATCCCGGCCATTACCCGGCCGAGGAGCAACTCTTTTGAGTCATCGGCCGCTGATCCTCCGACGAGCGCGGCGCGCAACAGTTTGGGCGAGGTCCTCAGCATCGCGAAGAGCACCGGCATGACGCCGCGGAGGGAAAAGAGGAACGGAATGATGCTCCCACCTCGGGTCAGCGTTCCGTCGAAGTCGAAGGCGGCGACGGTGGGCAGGTCGGTTGCGGCGTCGCCCTTGGCTGCGAGGGGAAGGGTCACAGGGCGTCACCGCCCCGTCCGGCTCCGCGGGTGAAGCGTTGCGCCCCGGCCAGGGTTTCGCCGCTGTTCACGACTGATCGTCCCCGCCGTGCTTCGTTGACGGCGGCCTCTTCCTCGGTCAACCCCCATTGTTCGAGGACCGAGGAGCGGTCGCTGCGCAGACAGAACTGGGGGAAGGTGGCCAGCTCGGTGGCCAGGGTCACCGCGGTCTCGAGGGCCCGGCCCGACGGCGCCAGTCGGTTGGCCAATCCGAACTCCAAGGCTTCGGATCCTGAGACCGCCCGGCCGGTCAGGATCATGTCCATGGCTCGCGAATGGCCGATCAGACGGGGCAGGCGGACCGTGCCCAGATCGCACAAAGGGACGCCGAACCGTCGACAGAAGACCCCGAACACGGCGTCTGCCGCGGCAACCCGCAGGTCGCACCACAGGGCCAGCTCGAGGCCGCCGGCCACCGCGTAGCCCTCGACTGCGGCAATGACCGGTTTGGAAAGCGTCATCCGGGTCGGTCCCATTGGTCCGGGTCCGGCGTCGGGGATGGGTCGGCGATCGCCCTGGCTCATCGCCGTGAGATCGGCACCGGCACAGAAGGTGCCCCCCGAGCCGGTGAGTACCGCTACATGGGCGGACTCGTCACTGTCGAATTCAGAGAAGGCCTCGCGCAGGGCGGCGGCGGTGGCGCTGTCCACGGCATTGCGCACCGCGGGCCGGTCGATCGTGACGACAATCACTGCGTTGTTCCGCTCGACGCGGACGCTCGGCGGTCCTGGAGGGGGTGACCCCGCGGCTTGGGTGTCTGCTCCCCCTCCCGATTTCATGACCCCACATTCTTGCACGGTGCCTGTGACAGTCCGGCGATGGCGGGGTCTGCTCGGCCCGAGCGACGCGGTGATCGGGGCGGGTCCGCCTGGTGGCTGCTAATCTTGACCTACTGAGTCGACAATTGCGATACCGTCGGCTACGGTGAATACGACCAAACATCTGGCATTGGGGCGATCGACGCCCTTGCCACAGCACACAGGAGGACCGACTCCATGGCAGTTCGACTGGGAGACACCGCTCCCGATTTCACCGCGGATACCACCGAGGGGACCATCAATTTCCACGAGTGGCTTGGCGACAGCTGGGGGGTCCTTTTCTCTCACCCAAAGGACTTCACCCCGGTGTGCACCACCGAACTGGGCGCCTTTTCCAAGGCCAAGCCCGAATTCGACAAGCGCAACGCCAAGCTGATCGGCCTCTCGGTCGACTCGGTCGAGTCCCACAAGGGTTGGGCGGGCGACATCGAAGAGACCCAGGGCTCGGCCTTGAGTTTCCCTTTGATCGGGGATGAAGACCGCAAGGTGGCCGATCTCTACGACATGATTCATCCCAATGCCAACGACACCCTCACGGTGCGTTCGGTGTTCATCATCGGGCCGGACAAGAAGGTGAAGCTGACCCTGACCTACCCGGCGTCGACCGGCCGCAACGTCAACGAGATCCTCCGGGTCCTTGATTCCCTGCAGCTCACCGCTGAGTACAAGGTGGCCACGCCGGTCAACTGGTCCGACGGGGACGACGTAATCATCGTTCCGGCCATCTCCGATGACGAGGCCAAGACCCGCTTCCCCAAGGGCTTCAAGGCCCTCAAGCCCTACCTGCGGGTGACCCCCCAGCCAAATAAGTGAGCGAGCCGGTCGGGTGAAGTCCCGGCCGTCGCCAGGTGGGTGTCGGCCATCGGGCTGGCATCGCCGTGTGCAGGGGTTCCTAGGCCGGCCGGTCGATGTGGGCGGTCTCCTTTGGGCGCGGCCCGAGCAAGTCGGCCCTGAGCGAGCGCTTTAACAGCTTGCCGGCCGGGTTCCTTGGCAGCGGTGCGTCACGGAACCAGATTCGGGTGGGCATCTTAAAACTGGCCAACCGATCACCGACGAAGCGGGCCAACTCATCAGAAGCCACCTTGTGGCCCGCACGCAGCACTACTACCGCGCCCACCTGCTCGCCGAGTACGGGGTCGGGCACGCCGATGACGGCGCATTCGGCGACCGCGGGATGCTCGTAGAGGGCGTCTTCGACCTCAACTGAATACACGTTCTCCCCGCCTCGGATGATCATGTCCTTGGCCCGGTCCACAATGTATATGAAGCCCTCGTCGTCGATGCGGGCCACGTCTCCGGTATGGAGCCAGCCATTGGTGAAGACCTGGGCCGTCTCCTCGGGTCTGTTCCAATAGCCCCGTACGACTTGGGGACCTTTGATCCACAACTCGCCGGTCACTTCGGGTCCTGACGCCAGGGAAGGGTCGGGCTCGTCGCCAGCGAAGTCCTCGGGGACCACGGCGACGTCGGTCACCGGTACCGGTGGCCCCACGCTGTCGGGTTTGTTCACGTAATCCTCGCCGGTGTTCATGGACGTGGCGGCTGAGGTCTCGGTCAGTCCGTAACCGTTGCCGGGCTGGCCAGCCGGGAAGTGCTTGCGTATGCGGCCGACCAGATCTGATGGGGCAGGGGCGCCCCCGTACGATACCGATCGGACCGACGTGGTGTCGCGGCGGGCGAAGTCGGGGCTGTCGATTACCTGCATGACCATGGTTGGTACGCCGCCGAAGGTGGTGATGCGCTCTCGCTCGATGAGCTCGAGAGCCCGCTGTGGGTTGAAGTGATGCATCATCACGAGTTTCCCTCCCGCTGCGGCGTTGGTGATCATGATCGCGTGGCAGCCGGTCGCGTGGAACAGGGGCACCGAGAGGAGGTAGGAGTTTTGGACCCTGTCCGGGGTACCGTCCCTACTCCGGCCGTAGCGGGCCGTCTGTCGGGTGTTGAAGAAAAACAGATTCATCAGGTTGGTACAGGTATTGCGGTGGGTGCCGACCGCTCCCTTGGGTTTCCCGGTGGTCCCCGACGTATAGAAGATGGTGGCGTCGTCGTCGGGGTCGATGTCGATGGTAGGCGGAACCACGTTCTCGGTCACCTCCCCGAGCGCTTCGGCGAACGTGACGCCGATCGCCGATCTCTGCGCCCTGTCCTCGCTCTTCCGCCCCCTGTGTTCGTCGGCGATCAGCATTGCCCGGAGGCCGCGAAGCCCGGAGAGATATGGCGCTATGCGATCAGCTCGTTCCTCGTCGACGAAGGCAATCACCGAGCCGGAGTCGGCCAACCCGAACTGAAGTTCTTCCCCTGTCCACCAGGCATTGAGCGGAACGACAACGGCCCCGACTATCGCCGCGGCCCAGAAGGCCATGATCCACTCGGGGAGGTTGCGCATGGCGATCGCTACCCGGTCGCCTTTGTGCACCCCGAAGTGGTCGCACAGACGGTGCGCCAGCGTGGCGGCGATCCGATAGTGCTCGTCGAAGGTCGTTCGTTCGTCTTCGTAGACGAGAAAGTTGGCCTCAGCATGAGCGAGGGAAAGGTCGAGGACGCTGCGCAGCGATCGGGGGGCCGACTTCCAGACCCGGGTGCACACTCCCCGGATCTCCACTTCTTCGATCTCGAAGAGCTGCCCGGGCGCGGTCAAGGCGGCGGTCACTTCGGCCAGAGACGGCACTTCCGCCGGGTGCCCGCCATTTTCGCCAGCCATCACCCAGCCTCGCTTGGAGTCGCTGGCGTGCTCACTGCGGGTGCGGGTAGCCGGAACACGGCCTCCCGGTAATAGGTGAGCTCGGCCACGCTTTCTTTGATGTCCTCCATTGCCCGGTGGCTCGTCGCTTTAGAGGGTGCGTTCTTGAGGGATTCGGGGTACCAGCGGCGGCAGAGCTCTTTGATCGTGGAGACGTCGATCGAGCGGTAGTGGAGATAGTCCTCGATCTCGGGAAGATAGCGGGCGAGGAAGCGGCGGTCGGTTCCGATGGAGTTGCCGGCCAGGGGAACGGTTCGAGGTTGGCCCAGCTGCTGGCGGAGAAAGTCGAGGGTTGCCTGCCCGGCCTCTGCCAAGGTCACCGTCGACGCTTCGATGGCTGGGAGCAAACCGGAACGGGTGTGCATGTCCCGAACGAAATCGTCCATCTCGGCCAGTTGCTCAGGGGTGGCGTGGACCACCAGGTCGGGTCCCTCGGCGACGACGTTGAGCTCATCGTCGGTCACAAGAGACGCGATCTCGACGATGGTGTGACGGCCCGGGTCGAGGCCAGTCATCTCGAGATCCATCCAGGCCAGCATCTCGACGATGCTACCGGCGCCCCGTCGGGGGCCGCCAAGGGATGGGAGGTCGGCGAGCCGGTATCGTCTCGAGGTGCTCGCCGTGCCGATCCACCGGCTCGATCCCGACCTTCCGGTGCCCGGCTACGCCCGACCGGGTGACGCCGGCGTCGACCTCTACGCCCGCGTCGACGTCTCCCTTGCTGCCCGCGGTGGTCGGGCGCTTGTCCCAACGGGCCTCGTCGTCGCAATCCCTGTCGGTTACGCCGGCTTCATCCAGCCACGCAGCGGCCTCGCCCTTCGCTACGGGGTCACCTGTCTCAATACCCCTGGCCTCATCGACTCAGGATTTCGTGGGGAACTCTCCGTGCTGCTCGTGAACACCGATCCATCGGATGATTACGAGGTTCACCGAGGCGACAGGATCGCCCAGCTCGTGATCCAGCAGGTAGAAGAAGTCCAATTCAACCCTGTCGATTCTGAAGAGCTTCCCCCGGCCGAGCGCGGGGCGGGCGGCTTCGGGCACAGCGGGCGTTGACGTTGGAACCCTTAGAAGGGCTCGACGCGGCTTTCTTGGCGCTCGAGGGTCCGACCAGCCACCTCCATGTCGCCGCGGTGATGGTGCTCGAACCACCCGAGGGTAAGCAGTCCTTGTTTTCACCCTCGACCCGCTTCGCCCAGATACGGCGCGTGGTTGAGCAGCGGCTGCACCTCGTGCCACCACTTCGCCAACGCGCCGTGCGGGTGCCTCTTGGTTTGCACCATCCAGCGTGGGTGGACGACCCCGAGTTCCTTCTCGACGACCACATCCGTCGTGCCAGTCTTCCCACACCTGGCGGGCGCCGCGAACTCGACGAGTTGGTCGCCGACGTCATGAGCCGGCCGCTAGATATTGAACGCCCACTGTGGGAGATGGTCGTGGTCGAGGGCCTCGCCGACGGGCGAGCGGCGCTGATCGCGAAGCTGCACCACGCCATCCTCGACGGAGTCTCCGGAGCGTCACTCTTAGCTGCCTTCCTCGACGTCGGTCCTCGGGCGCGACCCCACGGGCTTCCCGATGCTCCGTGGGAACCAGCGCCTCTGCCTTCGCAGACATCGATGCTCAAATACGGACTTTCATCGCTCGTCCGTCAGCCCGAGGTTGCCGTCGACGCTATACAACGCGGGATCGATGTCTTCATCGACGTCGCCACCCAGAATCGGCGTCTGGCCGAGCAGGGGAGAGATCCCCCACCGGCGCCGTTCGGCGCGCCTCGCACATCGCTCAACGGCACGATCTCGTCGAGTCGGCGCTTTGCTTGCACTGCCGTTCCGATTGAGGACTTGAAGTTGGTCCGGATGAGCTTCGGCACCACGGTCAATGACGTGATCCTGGCCGGAGTTGCTGGCGCACTACGGCGACTCTTATCCAATAGGGATGAGAAACCTCGCTCCGCCTTGGTGGCGATGGTGCCAGTATCGACCCGGCCAAGGTCGGACGAAGGAACCCTGGGTAACAAGATTTCGGGGATGCTTGTATCACTGGCTACCGACATTGACGACCCAATCGAGCGGTTGCTGACGATCGCAGCGGGGACGAGGGTGGCCAAATCCCAAGAGCGCCTCACCGGGGGAGGCCTCCTGGAGGACCTTGCCCAAATAGCTTCCCCGGCGCTGTCCTCTCGAGCGGCCCGATGGGCGGCGGGACTCAAGCTCTTCGAGCGCCTTCCACCGGTATTCAATGTCACCGTGTCGAGTGTGATGGGACCAGATTTCGCTCTGTGGTGCGCGGGGGGTCGAGTGACGGCGTTGCACCCGGTGGGGCCGGTAGCCGAAGGGGTTGGCCTGAACGTAACCTCGATGACGTACCACGGAGCTGTGCATTTCGGACTATTTGGCTGCCGCCGTTTGGTTCCGGATATCGGGGATCTGGCCGTCTTTCTCGATGATTCACTGACCGAGCTCGTTGTGGCTGCGCTCAACGAACGGGGGGCGGTCGGTTAGAGAGGCACTGGCTTGCTGGACCCAACCGGATCCAGTCCTCGAACCGCTCGCTAGCTGTGCTTCCGAGCGCCAAGCGGGCTATCCTTTGGCCTTCGCGCGGACGTGGCTCAGTGGTAGAGCATCACCTTGCCAAGGTGAGGGTCGCGGGTTCGAATCCCGTCGTCCGCTCCAGTAAAAGCCCAGTTCAGAGAGGCTATCGCAGATCGTACGTGACGGTTTGCTTGTAGCGCTCTACTAATGTGCTCTACTAATGGGCGTGTCTAGGACTCGGAAGGGTTCACCATCTGAAGTAGGCCGACGTCGTAAAAGGGGGAGCGGCGGAATCCTGCAAGTGGGCGAACAGGTTTGGCGGGTCGACGTGGAGCTTCCTCGCGACTCAGTGACCGGCCGTCGACGTCGCGTGTCTCGCACTCTCCGGGGCACCCGTGAGGAAGCGGAGCTGACACTGGCGCGGCTAAAGGTGGCCGGGCACGAGAAGCGACTGCCATCTGGTGGAACGAATGCCCGGTCGGTTTCGGCCGCGCTGGATCTCTATCTGGAAACGGCAGAGTCCGGGTCGTTGGAACTGGCTCCGCGGACCGTGACGACCTCTCGATCAGCCGTCAACGTCATGAGATCGATGGAGCTGTCTGATGGGCGGACCTTCGGCACGATCCTGTTGAGCCGACTGACATGGCAAGACATCGAGCATCTCTATGGAGCCATGCGGGCTTCCGGGCGAGGCGCCGAGTGGATTCGCCGATGCGCCACGGTCCTGACCCGTGCTCTCGAGCTCGCCCGCAAGAGGGGACTGATCGACGCGAATCCTTCCAAAGATGCTGTCCGGCCCAAGTCGATTAGGAAGAAGCCATTCGCCCCGACCGAAGTTGAGGTGCGGACCCTCCTCCGGTCAGTGGCGGAAGGTGACCCCGAAATGGCTGATTTGGCCACCGTTTTGGCCAGCACTGGAATGCGAAAGGGGGAGGTACTTGGACTGCAATGGAGGGACGTGCAATTGGCGTCGGCTGAGGTCAATGTGTCGGCGGCCATCACCGACGGAGGACCGGGAGTGGGAGTCGTCCGCAAGTCCACTAAACGATCCGATTGGCGCGACGTTCCCCTGACCGCAGCCGCCATGGCGGCCCTGCAACGCCAGGCTGACCGGTATGAGGATTTGAATGGCAAGTCACCTGACCCGTCTACATACGTGTTCAGCGGTTCGGGCGACGGTGCGGATCCCCTTCGGCCCGATGCCCTGAGCCATCGCTGGGCCGAGGCGCGGGGCCAGTCAGCACTAACCCTGCTTGGTCTCCGTCACTACGTGGCGACCTCTATGCTGGATGCTGGTGAGTCGTACCGCACCGTCGCCGACATCCTGGGTAATAGTGAAGCTACCCTCCGGCTCCACTACGATGGCCGCACCGGCATCGAAAAGCGCAAGGCCATTTCCGCGTTGGAACTCTAGCGGCGCAATTCGTTCGAACTAGTTGCCGTCGGTGAGCACCAGGGGCGTCGCCCCACCGCTGTTTGCCGGCAGGCAGGCGGGGCATCCCTGAATCCGGAGGGCGATCGGAGTTGTCCACTGCGTCCAACCACTGAACCTCGGTGGCTCCTGCTGGGCTTTTCGTCTTGCCCGTGTGCTCCCATCTCGCCAGTTCCGCCGTTGAACGCCAATTTTGATCGCCAATTTTGCCCCCACCCCATCCGCCGGGAGCTTCTGCTCCCTGCCAGCAGTCACACGTGCCCGGGTCGTGGCTGGAGCGCCCGTACGGCGCTCGGTGCAGGTGTACCGAGCGCCCTTTGCGGGTATGTAATTCCTTGTTGAGGGCCTGGGCGCTGATATGGGGGCCTCCTGGGGCGGGAGCGATGTCTGAGCGTGGGCCCTCGACACTGACGGAGCTGAAGGAGAAGCGATGCAAGACCGCAAGCTGAGGTACGTCGGCACAAGGGAACAGTCCTTGATCCAAGTATGGATGGACCACTGGCGACGAGAGCATTCAACCGCATCCGACCTACGTCAAACGAGCTAGGCCGGGTTCACGACCCGTCCCCGGCGCAGGTGCGCCCGACAGCCGGCCTCGGCGGCGGCGTGAGGCCCTCGTGGACCGCGCCGACACGAAGCATATCCATGGCTTCACCCAATTCGATCTGCCCGCCGCCCGTCAAAAGCTCCTCGAGGAGGAGCGCCACGCCGAACGCGTCCTGACACTCCGACGCGTCGCACCACGTCGGCCCAAGGCGGACACGGCGACGGACACATCCGAGGAGCCACAGGGCTCTTCTAACGAGGAGCCCACGTGAAGTCCGCACCCCGGAACGCGTAGTGGTGTCACGATGATCCAAGCGCCTACGACGCCAACGCCCTTAGGACGGGCGCCGCGTAGCGGTAGTGGCGGTTGCCGTCCCATGCAGCGCGCAGCCTGACCCCGGAGCCGTCCCCGCAGATGCACGGGACACCCCGCCAGCGGCCGTCACCCCGAACTGTGCACTGGTAACCAGCTATGTCCACGTAGGGCACCGTCTTTCCGCACATGGCGGCCACCCACTCCGGGAAGTGGGCTGCTGCAGCCAGGACACCGGCGTGGGCCGAGTCGGGGCCACGGACGTTGCGCACTAGGCGGCCGTTCTCCGGCTCGTGGTGGGCACCGAGGTCTATGACCTCCCAGCGCAAGCATCTGCCAGGGTGCTCAATGCCATCCAATAGGCGCAGGTGGTGCCGGTCGCTCTTCACCTCGTCCCAGCGGTAGTTCTTGGCGTAGACCGACTCAACCGCAGACCACAGCGCCTCGAATGTCTCACCGACCGTTTCCAAGTAGGCAACCAGCACAGGTGCGGTGAGTCCGTTGGGCAATGGCAGTCTCGCCATGGCCTCCAAGATCGGGCCGAAGTCGTCCTTGGTGAAGCCGAAGTTAGACTGAGTGTTCCATTGGCGCATGTTGTCAGCCTGCTGCTTCGGATCGACAAAGAGATCCAGGATGCCAGGGGCGTCGCTCTTGCTCATGGTGGCACCTACATATTGAACGGGTTGGCCAAAGAGGGTACGCCGTCCGCCGTTGAAGATCAGCGCTGGCCGCAGCTGGTTCAAGCTGCTGCCTGATGGTAGTCGGTGGGTTCGCGCACGCTGCAGGAGCCGTTCGGAGGCCCGCGACAGCTTCCTCGACGGGCCGGCGACACGACGGCTCAGATATGAGCGCATCGTAAGGCCTCCAATGGGATTGCAGGTGATCTGCCCTTCAATCCGTGGCTTATCGATCCCCGGATCCGGTATGGGGGGACGTCACGGTTGACCCGACCCCCTCGAGTGGAACCACCGGTCGGCAGAATGGCAGTGGCCCGACCATGAGCCGTAGAGATCGTAGAGGCTCTGTTCGATTCGAAGTCCTCCGGTGCGCTCCACAGGGCCACGAAGACGCCCATGTCACCTCTCGGGCCTGCTTCAGATCGCGCAACCGGCGGGGCGAAGCCATAAGCGAAGAAGGCGGCTGTACGCGTCGACCAAGGTCTCCCGCTGGCCTAGAGCTATGGCAGCGAGAAGGCTGGCGTCGCTCAGGTTAGGGATGGCCTGGCCCTCGTCGGTCTCCCGCAGAAGATTGCGGGGACCGGCCTTGGTGCCCGGAATAAGGCCTGTCGTGGCTTGTTTCGCGTTAGTTGTCGTTCTCATCCTCCACGTAGGGAACGGGATGGTCCCCGCCTAGCTCGGTGAAGCGCTCGTTCAGAGTGTGAGCGATCACGTCGTGGTCATGGGCGCTCGGCCGGAGAGCGCCGTAGAGGAAGGCTTCGAGTTGGAGCCCGGTGCTCATGCCCCCGAGCTCGAAGTAGCGCAGCCACAGCTCGCCGTGGGAGAGCTCGGCGTCCCGGCGGTAGCGGTCGAGCACGTCGGACGTCTGCTCAGCCATCGTGACCTCCTACCGGTTCGGGCTCGAGGTGGGGCTGGGGTCGCTGGGTGGAGACCACGATGTCGTGTGCCCGCTCACGCAGTGGCCTGCCGTTCCACCGCGAGAAGCGGCGGAGATCGGAGTAGGCGTTGTCTTCACTGACGCCGTCGCGCTCCATGATCACACCCTGGGCCTGGGAGATAACCTCCCGGCTCCGCAGCGCCTCTCGGAACCGGCTGGCCAGCTGTTCATCGGTGACGTCCAACCCGGCCTCGGTCAAGATAACCGAGGCTTGGGCGGCGAACACCGACGCCAGTTCCTGGTCTTTCGGAGCGAAGGCAGATTCGGTGCGTGAGTAGATGTTGAGAGCCCCCACCGGTTTGTCTCGGGCCAGCAGAGGGGACGACAAGATCGAGTTGATCCCGAGAGCTTGAGCTCCGGGCATGAATGCGGGCCACCGAAACTCGGTGTCCAAGGACTCGGCGTGAAACCAACGACCTTCAACCGACGCGTCGACGCAGGGCCCCTCTCCGGTGGCGTACTGAATCGCATCCATGTCCGAGATGGTCTGGTCGCTGGCGGCCACCGTGGCCAGGCGCCCATGGCGCCGAAGCGACACGCTGACGCCGTCGGCGCCACCCACGGTGGCCTGGGCCAGCGCCACCACCAGGCGAAGCGCGGCATCAACCACCTCGTCATTGGACGGGACGGCGGTGACCCTCTTGAGGTGGTCGTAGGGATTGGTGCTGACGGGCACCTCCGGGAGGTCGACGGACTGTTCCGGGCCAAGGTGGCCAGAACTCGCCTGCGGCTCCTCCACGCGAACCAGTGTGGCCAAACCCGTGATGTCGAGAAGGCGACGGACCATGGCAGAGGGCGAGCGGATCGTGAGCGCGCCGCCCGAAAGCCCGAGGCGGAACGCTCCACTGGCGATCACCCCCATACCCGAGACGCTCATGAAGTCCAGCTCGGCCAGGTCCAGCACCACCGACGAGTGCCCACTGTCGATCGCCGCGTCCACGAAACAGCCCAGAGTGGGGGAGGTGACCATATCGACCTCCCCGCGGACGGCCAGTACCGCCTCTTCCTCGACGAAGCTGGCGGCGACCCCGAATTCTGCGATTCGTGCGGACCCGGTCGTCATCTACAAGGACCAGTTGACGGGGGAGGGGCCTGGCGCCCTCGATGCTCTT
>PMOE01000015.1:0-1512 GCA_003161575.1 Acidimicrobiaceae bacterium
CCTCTCCTCGCCCGATCGGGCGACTAGGTCTCACCCGACTGGCGAACGACCCGCCCTGCCCGCCACTCGAACGGGCGAACCTCAAATCGTCTCTTTGCAGCAAGATCGACGCCCTGCGCTTCGCGACATTGGAGGAGATGCACCCCGACGGGCCTGACCCAGAGGCATCTCAGCGCGNNTTCGTCGATCGCTCCTTCCGATACGTGCGCGTCAACGACACCCTGGCGACCCTTAACGGGGCACCGTCCAAGACCACATCGGTCGCAGCGTGGCGGAGGTGCTACCCGCCGGCCTGAAATCGAGCCCTACTACCAACGAGTCCTGGATACAAGTAAGTGAGCGAGAAGGACAGGCGTTTGATGATGCCGACTGTGCCGCCTTGGGACCTGGTCGCGGAGCAGATCCCGCATGTCGTGTGGGTGGCCGACGCCGAGGGATCTCTCGGGTACCTCAACCGGCGAGGTTATGACCTGGTCGGGTTGACACCGGAGGAGATGTCGGGCTGGGGGTGGCTGCGCGTCGTGCACCCCAGCGACGCTGGGAATGCCCGTGATACCTGGGAGAGCGCTATTCGGGAAGGCACCACCTATCAGGTGGAATACCGGGTTCGCACCGCCGCTGGTGACTACCGCTGGATGGTCGTTCGGGCTGCGCCCCTCCGAGGGAGCGACGGGCAGATCTTCGGGTGGGCGGGGACATGGACCGATGTCGATGACCTCAAGCGGCTGCAGGATCAGCTTGGGCGCGCCCGGACCCGACCAGCGGCGTCACTGGCGGTCTTGGAGGCTCTCCAAGCGACCACGCCGCTCGGCATCGGCTTCGTCGACCGCGACCTCCGGATCGTGCACATGAACGAGGTTCTGGCGGGGCTCAACGGGTTCTCGTCCGAAGACGTCGAAGGCCGCATGCTCGCCGAGGTCTCTACGATCTGGCCCCAGGTCGAGCCGGTGTACCAACAGGTGCTGGACACCGGTGAGGCTGTCGCCAACCTGAGGGTCGAGCGGCGGACTGCCGACGGCCAGCCATCTCACTGGCTCCACAGTTTCTGCCCGGTGCGGGCGGCGACCGAGATGACCGGGGTCGTCATGGTGGGGATCGAGGCCACCGAACAGCGGCGTGACGAAACCTTCCGGTCGGTCGTGTTGGAGAACCTGGTCGAGGGCCTCAACCTCGCTCAGCTCATCGGCGGCCTTGCGCACGATCTCGACGACCGTTTCGACGCCATCCTCGACCATCTCGATAGCGAGGACGTCGCTGCGGCCCTCGGTGACCAAACGAGCGCGTACCACCCCCAGGCGGCGAACGTCGGGGCGGTGCAACCTCATCTCGACTGCCCGGGCCAGCCGAGATCCGAGCTGACGTCCCGGGAACTGGAGGTGCTCCGCCTTATGGCATCGGGTCTGACCAACAGAGACATTGCGGCCCAGCTTTACCTGAGCCTCAACACTATTCGGGGTCATGTCCAGCACATACTGGACAAGCTCGGCGCTCATTCCAAGCTCGAGGCCGTCG
>PMOE01000015.1:1555-3164 GCA_003161575.1 Acidimicrobiaceae bacterium
TTGCTCACCTCGATGGGGGCCGTGCACAGGCCCTGGAAGGTTGTGCTCGCCTTGGCGAACGTGCGGGCCGGCCGGGCCGCTCATAGCTTGGGCTGCGATGTCGTGACGTGTTCCCGGACCCGGCTTCCATTGGCTGGGGTGGCCGCCGGGCTCGGTGGTTGAACGGTGACAGCCCAGTACAGGACGTTCGGACCGCACACGCATTCCCAGCCGTCCTGGCCTTGGGACGATGGCGACGCCGAGGCGCAGAGCGACCTGTGCAGGGCGGTGCGGTCTGCAAGCTGGATTTGGGTGGTGGAGTCGGCCACGTGAATCCCGATGGCCGCGGTTCGCACGAGTCGGCTCCCGTCGTCGTCGTCGGCGGCGCCGGGGCCGGGCCACACGACAGCGGTGCCGGCTACCGCCAGGAGTAGGAGGGCGAGAAGGGTGAGCCTGATCTGGTGGGACACACCGTTGGAGTGGTGCATTGGGCTGGCCGGGATAAGCCGGGTGGTAGACACAACAGCTGGCCCTAGCGGGGAGGGACCGGTTGTGGCGCCCGAGAGGGTTAGCTCCACCGGGGTGAGCTGTAACGGCAGTTGGGTGCTGTAGGCGGCGGGCGTGGCCGAACCGACGGTGATGGTTCCCGATGCGGTGACCGCGACGTCGATGGTCCCGATCCATACCCCTGATGCTTTGGCCACGCTGGCCGCGAGGGCCTGGATGCGGCTCAGATCGAGGATGCTGGTCATATGTGCCTCCCCGGCCGTCAGTTGCGTGGGCGCCACCAGTGGGAGGCTGGTGTGCCAGCCGCTGCCGGTCGACAGGACGGCGTCGAGGCGGACGGTGCCATGCACGGCGGCGGCCGGGGCGTTGGTCGTGTAGTGGAAGGTCACGTCGAGGCGGTTGACGAGTTTGGTGAACACGGGGTCCCCGGTGGCGACCTGTCCGGTCGGGTAGGTGTTGCTGACGGGGGTTTTGGCGTGGTAGGTGAGGACCCCGGTCTGGGTGTAGGCCGCCGCCACGGACGGGGTCGAGGCCGACGACATCCCGAACGCCACGACCACCGCGCTGAGCACGATCAGGTCCAGGGCGAGCAGCGTCTTCCAGACGGCCTTGCTCTGGTCGCTGGCGCGCCGGGAGCCATGCGTGGCTCCGGGGCGGGGGGAAGGTTTCACGATGAGGGCTCCGAATAGGGCGAGGACGGCGAGAAGGACCAGGCTGCGGGCGATGGGGGACGTGACGGCGGCGCCGATCTTGGGGATGTGCAGGACGGCCCGTCCGATGATCTGGTCGGCCCGAGGATGGATGGGGTCGGTGGACTGGTTGTTGTCGCCCTTGATGACGAACCCGTTGGCGTCGCCGCCGACGATGCGGTGCAGGACCACCAGGTGGCCGTTCAGGCTGCCGTCGTATTCGACTATCTCGCCTTTGTGGTAGCTGGCGGAGCGGACCACCACGACCAGGTCGCCGGTGTGGTAGCTCGGCTGCATGCTGACACCGTCGGTCACCACGTAGCCGACCCGCCCGGTGGCGACAGCCGCCCCGGCCACGGCGAGGAGCCCAACCAAGACGACGCCCACCAGGCGCCGTAGGGGCAGATGTGTAAGCAGGGAGGGGGTCATGGGTG
>PMOE01000094.1 GCA_003161575.1 Acidimicrobiaceae bacterium
ACACGGTCACGATCACCGCATCGGGCAGGGCAGGATCCACCACGCAGACCTTCTCCCTGACCGTCGATCCGTAGCGTCGAAGACGAGCGGGAACTGGCATTCCTCCAAGGAGAAGACGGCGTTTCCGCGGTCCAAGAGTGGTTGGATGCCGCCGGTGTCTGCGGCACGGCAAACTGATCTGAGATCGCTCAGAAGGTCCGGGCGTACGGCCGCGACGGGAACTGGCTAGTTCGTGTTTCAGAAGTGGTTCTAGGGCCGCCATCACCTCACGCTGCTCGGCGGTTTCGTTGGTCGCATGTCTCGGACGTTTCGGCGGTTGGTGCCTCGAACCGGCGGATCCGGCCGCTGGCGGTCGTCTACGGATGCACGCACCTTGTGACCGGCGAGCCGACAGAGTGGGCGGTAGCCAGTAAACCTCTTTCAAATCCTGCTGCCACCAGGTGGAACGTTGCAGTATTCACAACGAAAGCGGAGAGCCTGGGACGCTAACCAAACCCTCCGGTTTCCCTGTTGCGCCTCATCGATCGTGTGACCGAGTCTGCAGGGAAGGTGATATCCTCCGATAACAGGAGGACAGATGACCGACATCCTCATCCGTGACGTGCCAGAGGCCGTTGTTGCTGCCATCGACGCTCGAGCGGCCGCCCTCGGACTGTCACGAAACGAGTTCCTACGCCGGAAGGTGGCCCAGGAGGCCCGGAGGAGCAGCCAACCGGTGACAGCGGCGGACCTCCAGAGGTTTTCGGAGCTGGCGGCTGATCTGGGCGATCCGGAGGTCATGGCGCAGGCCTGGTCGTGACCGAGACCGGTCACGACCGACGGGAATGGCTCGTCGACAAGTCGGCCCTCGAGCGGCTCGGCCGATGCCAGGACCCAGAGATGTGGGCCAGCCGGATCGAGCGGGGACTCCTCCACATAACCACCGTGACCATCTTGGAAGCAGGGTACTCAGCTCGCTCCGCCGAGGACCTCGGACGAATCCTCAACGGGCCGCCGATCTCGTCGATGTCTGTCGAGTACCTGACGCCGGCGATCGAGGACCGAGCCGTGCAGGTCCTCACAACGCTGGCGCAGCGGAGTCAGCATCGGGCACCGTCGCTGCCCGACATCCTGGTTGCCGCCACCGCGGAGTGGTCCGGGCTGACGCTCCTCCACGTGGACAAGGACTTCGAACTGATCGCTGCCGTGACGCAGCAACCGCTCGAACGGCTTGTAGCCGATGCCTGAGGTCGAAGAAGCAAATGGCTGATCGGACGTCCCCTAGTGCCGATGGGTGGTCCAACGCGACTACATAAGGTTCGGCCGCGCATCGGGCCCATTGATTTCAACGCGACGGTCCAGGTCGTCGTGAGCCAATTGCGAGATGGTGATCCGGTGACGGTTCGCGTGGTGTTGCGGGGAAGGGAGGCCCTTCGGCCAGAAGAAGGTGTCCGTCTGCTCGAAAGGTTTGCAACAGCTATCGGGGATGCGGGAAGGGTGAGGAGCATTGGGCCGTCGGAAGATCGCCATGTGGACATGGTTCTGCTTCCGAATCCGGAGCCGCCGTTCGGCGAATGAGTGATGTCCTCGACTGGCATGCGAGAACTGGTGGTGGCAAGCACCGAGTTGGCGCGATCGAGCGGTCGCTGTTCCGGTCCTCGTTCTCAACACTGTCCGGCGAAACGTTGTAAGTAAGACAGTGAAAGCGGAGGGAGTGGGATTCGAACCCACGGAGGCTTGCACCTCACGGCTTTTCAAGAGCCGCGCATTTGTCCGCTCTGCCATCCCTCCGTGATCGGCGCCCCCCGGGACGCCGCGCCACAAGAGGGTACCGATAACAGCGCGCCGTCCCGCTGTGGATGGGTCCGAGCGGTGACCCCCTCGCACGGTCGGCGTCCAGACCCCAAATGGGACCAGAGCGAATTGCGGCGCTAACCTGGCTCGGGACGCTTCATGAGGTTGCAGCTGGGATGAAAAAAGAGGCCGAATTCGCCAGGGGTGACGGGGTACTCGATCCGGTGAGCGCCACCGCTCTGAGCGAGCTGGGCGCCATGGTGGCTATGGCCGTGGTCGACCCTGAGGGTGTCATTACCTATGCGAGCGATCGCTGGTGTGAGATCACCGGGTGGTTCCGAGAGGAGGTCGTTGGATCCCACTGGGATCAGATCGTCCATCCCGACGACCTCGCCGCGGCCCGCAAGGCCGGCCGGATGGCCATGGAAGACGGTTCGCTGCTCCGGTACGAATCACGGGTGGTCTCGAAGAGCGGCTCGAAGACCACGTGGATACAGTCCAACGTGGCCCCGATGACTGCCCCCGACGGGTCGACCGCCGGATGGCTGCTCGTGGCCTACGACCTGACCGATCACATGATGGCGGCGGAGGCGCTCGTCCAGAGTGAACGCCGGCTCCAGGTGATCTTCGACAGCTCGACCGATGCCATCACCATCCTCGAGCCCGATGGCACGTGGCGCTCCAACACCTCGAGTATGCGCAAGCTTCTCGGCCATGGCCCGGACTTCGTGCCCAACGAGGCGTGGCAGTCCATTCATCCCGAAGACCTCCACGGTGTCCGGCAGGCGTTCTGGGACCTGGTCGAGGGCAACGAGAACGTCAGCGGGCTCTACGAATATCGGGTGGTGACCGCCGATGAAACCGTGAAATGGGTGGAGACCGCCGGAGTGAACCTCGTGGACGATCCCGCCGTCGGGGGTATCGTGCTGCACACCCGCGACGTTACCGAGCGCCACAAAGCGGCTGAGGAGCTTCGCTCGATGGCGAGCCGGCTCAACTCCGTGGTGTCGAGCCTGCCGGTCGGGGTGATGCTGGCCGATGAAACCGGACGCCCCGCCTTCGCAAACCGGGCGGCGACCGAGCTGCTCGGCCTGCGGGGCGACCCTGAAGAGATATTGCGCCGAGGGCCACGGGCCATCCGCGCCGAGATGCGCGAAAAATATGCGGACTACAACGCGCACGCGAAGCGGGTTACGGCCATCGTGGAGGCCAGAGAACCGGTCACCGCGGAGAAGGTGGAGTTCGTCGACGGGCGGACGCTTGCCCGCTCGTACACGCCCATCTTCGACGGAGACACCTACCGCGGGCATCTGTGGATCTTCGAGGACCTGAGCGACCAGGTGGCGGTGGAGGCGGCTCGCGAGTACCTGCTCGAGATCGAAAAGCGGCAGAACGCCCGTCTGATTGAGCTCGACATGCTCAAGACTGACCTGGTGGCATCGGTGTCCCACGAGCTTCGGACCCCCCTGACCTCTATCGTGAGCTTCACCCGACTGCTGCGCGACGGGCTTGGCCGCGACACGTTGGAAGACCAAGCCGAGTTTCTTGGGGTCATCGTCCGCAACACCGAGCGGCTCCTCGGACTGGTCGACGATCTCTTGTGGCTGGACCGGATGGAATCCAACACCGCCCAGCTCAACTTCGAGGCGGTCGAGATGCCCGCCCTCGTCGAGCTGGCCGTCTCCTCGATCCATGCGACGGCCGACGAGAAGGGCGTCACGTTGCACTGGGAACTCACTCCAGGCCCGAGGCTGATGGGTGACGTGGGCCGGTTGGGCCAGCTCATCGACAACCTGTTGGCCAACGCCGTGAAATTCACCCCCCGGGGAGGGTCGGCCAGCGTCGAGGCACGGCCGATCGACGGCGGCTGGCGACTCGAGGTGACCGACACGGGGATCGGTATTCCCGTCGACGAGCTCGACCAGCTGTTCCACCGGTTCTTCCGGGCCAGCAACGCCCGACGTCAGGCGATCTCGGGGTCCGGCCTCGGTCTGGCCATCGCCCGCCGGGTGGCCGAGCTGCACCGGGGGACCGTCGAGATCTCGAGCACCGAGGGCTCCGGCACGACCGTGGTCGTCACCCTGCTCGGCGCCGATGACCCGCTCGTCCCGGTCTCTCCTCTGGCCGGCCTTGCCTGATGGCCGAAGCCCGGATCCTGGTGATCGAAGACGATGCGGATATCTGGCGATCCCTCCAGATCCTGCTCGAGCGGGCCGGCTTTGACCTGACCTGGGCGGCGGACGGCGCCGACGGGCTCCGTATGTTTTTCGATCAGCACCACGACCTTGTCGTACTCGACATCAGCCTTCCCACCATGGACGGATGGTCGGTGCTCGAGCGCATCCGCTTGATCAGCACGGCACCGGTGCTGATGCTCACCGCCCGCGGGCTCGACACCGACAAAGTCCGCGGACTGCTCGAGGGGGCCGACGACTACCTCACCAAGCCCTTCAGCAACGCCGAGCTCGTCGCCCGGGTCGGTGCTCTCTTGCGCCGGTCGCTGCCGTCCAGCGAAGAGTCCTCCATCTACGACGACGGGCGGCTCCGGGTCGACATGGTCAACCACAGCTGTCAGGTCGCCAAAAAGCCGGTGAACCTGACGCCGACCGAGTTCCGCTTGCTGAGCGTGCTCGTCCGCCACAGCGGTGACGTGCTCTCGCATAAACAGATCCTCGAACTCGGGTGGAACGATCGCTCGGGCCAGGGCCGGGGACGGGTGAAGTTCGCCGTCCTCGGCCTGCGCCGGAAGCTCGGCTGGGAGGACCTCGAGACGAGCCCGCTCGAAGCAGTCCGGGGTTTCGGATACCGCTACCGCCCTCCCGTCACTTGAGGCGTCACCTCGGTCTTCGAGGTTCGTGACCCCATACTCAAGCCGATCGCCCAGGACCGTTCGCCCAGGACCCGTCGGGCGCCCGTTCAGCCGGCGCGCTCGCGCGCCGAGCGGGCCCGACTGCGCAGCCGGCCCCGGATGGCCCCGTCGAGGAGCACCTTTCGAAGTCGAACCGCTGACGGGGTGACCTCGACGCACTCGTCCTCGGCGATGAACTCGAGGGCCTGTTCGAGCGAGAGGGAAAGCGGCGGCGTGAGTCGCTCGAGTTCGTCAGCCGTCGACGACCGCACGTTGGTGAGCTTCTTCTCCTTGGTCGGGTTGACGTCCATCTCATCGATCCGGGCGTTCTCCCCGATCACCATGCCTTCGTAGACGTCGACCCCGGGGCCGATGAGGAGGGTGCCCCGGTCCTGGAGACTCATGAGCGCGTAGGTGGTGGTAACCCCCCGCCGATCGGCCACCATCGAACCGTTGCGCCGGGTGCGCAGCTCCCCGTGCCAGGGCTCCCAGCCGTCAAAGACGTGGTGGAGCACGCCGGTGCCCCGGGTCTCGGTGAGGAATTCGGTGCGGAACCCGACCAGGCCGCGGGCCGGGACCCGGTAGTCGAGACGGACCCATCCGGTGCCGTGGTTCACCATCTCGGCCAGGGCACCCTTGCGCAGCGCCAACAGCTGGGTGACCACGCCCATGTAGTCGTCGGGGACGTCGATGGCCACCCGCTCCATCGGCTCGTGGAGGGTACCGCCGATCTCGCGGGTGACCACTTGGGGCTTGCCCACCGTCAGCTCGAAGCCTTCCCGCCGCATGGTCTCGACGAGGATCGCCAGCTGGAGCTCGCCCCGGCCCTGGATCTCCCAGGCGTCGGGCCGCTCGGTCGGGCCCACCCGCAACGAGACGTTGCCGATGAGTTCGGCATCGAGCCGGCTCTTCACCTGGCGGGCGGTGAGCTTGTTGCCGTCGATGCCGGCCAGTGGTGCGGTGTTGATCCCGATGGTCATGGTCAGACTGGGTTCGTCGACGGTGATGGCGGGAAGCGCCACGGGGCGTTCGGCATCGGCCAGGGTCTCGCCTATGGTGATGTCGGCCATGCCGGCGACCGCGGCGATTTCACCGGGACCGGCCTCATCCGTCGGGACCCGGTCGAGGGCGTCGGTGACGTACAACTCGGTGATCTTGGTCCGCTCTATCGTCCCGTCGAGCCGGCACCATCCGACGGTCTCCCCCTTCTTCAAGGTGCCGTGGTACACCCGGCAGATGGCGAGCCGGCCGACGTAGGGGGAGGCGTCCAGATTGCAGACGAGGGCTTGGAGATCGCCCTCGGGGTCGTACTCGGGGGCGGGTACGTGTTCGATGATCGCTTCGAATAACGGTGCCAGATCGGTCCCCTCCACCCCCCGCTCGTTGACCGCCCAGCCGGCCCGGGCGTTGGCGTAGAGGATGGGGAAGTCGATCTGGTGCTCGTCGGCGTCGAGATCCAAGAAGAGCTCTTCGACCTCGTGGACGACGTCGTCGATCCGGGCATCGGGGCGGTCCACCTTGTTGACCACCAAGACCACGGGCAGGCGCGCTTCCAGGGTCTTTCGGAGGACGAAACGGGTCTGGGGAAGGGGGCCCTCGGAGGCGTCCACCAACAACAGGACCCCGTCGACCATGGTCAGGCCCCGCTCGACCTCGCCGCCGAAGTCGGCGTGGCCCGGGGTGTCGACGATGTTGAGCTTCACGCCCCTGAAGCGCACCGCGGTGTTCTTGGCGAGGATCGTGATGCCCTTCTCACGCTCCAGATCTCCCGAGTCGAGGACCCGGTCAGCCACGTCCTCGTTGGCCCGAAAGGCGCCGGTCTGCCACAGCATGGCGTCAACCAGGGTGGTCTTGCCATGGTCGACATGAGCGACGATGGCCACATTGCGGATGTCATCGCGTGTTTGCATGGCGTTGGTCGAACCCTATCGCCCAGAAACCGTTCCCCCGCCCCGCCGCCGGGAACGAAGACCAGGTGGCGCACCCCGGCGGCCCACCGGTGACGGCGGGCGCCATCCCGCCGCTCAGGCGACGGCCCGCTCGGGGTCGGCGACCACGGCCGGCCGGGCGGCGTGCAGCACGGCGTCGATCGTCAGCTCGAGGGCCGACCGTTCGATGGGCACGATGAGGGTCCGTCCGCAATCGGGCCAATAGCCGATCACCCGGGCCGGCAGGCCCGACGGCAGGCGCAGCCCGCTCACCAGTGCTCCGAGGACGAGCTCGGCCCGGCTGGTCGGTCCGGGCCGACCACCGAGCATCGAGAAGTAGGACCGGCGACCGGCGCGTACGCCCGTGATCTCGGGCAGGGGCACGCGCACATCGGCCCGGCCCCGCAGGCAGACCCCCCGAGCCCCCGGACAATCCCACCACTCGTCAGGCCGACCGATCACCGCCCCGGGGCCGATGCGAGGCCAGTCGAGTGCGCTGAACAGGCGGGTCGCCCATGTCACCGCCGCCGCCCGCACGGCGCCCCTCGCCGCGAGCTCGGCCCGAGACAGCCAGTCCCCGAGCGAACCCGAACGGCAGTACCCCGAGCGAGCATCGGCGATGAGTCGCTCCTCTTCGGCCACGACCGCGCTGGCCGGGCTCGGGTGCTTGCCCTCAACGGCCGCCGCGAGTGCGGCGACGCCGATCAGACGTCGCGCCGTCACCGGCGACCAGCGGAAGGGCGGGTCCGCCCGGTTGGCCGTCCACGCGGCCGAGCGCAGGCGGTAGCCGTCGATCCGCAACGCGTTGGTGCCGGTCCCCGCGGTGGTGTTCCGCCGGAGCGACTCGACCAGTGCACGAGAGAGCTCCTGCCAGTCGCCCTCGGT
>PMOE01000080.1 GCA_003161575.1 Acidimicrobiaceae bacterium
CACCACTCGTTGGGACTTAACCTTGGGCGCCCCGATAAATCGTGTAGCTGTAGACCCGTGGAGCGATTCTCTTGACGCTCGAAGTACGAGGTGTCACGCCCACCAAGTGCGGAGATGTCATCGAAGCGCGTGCGAGCCTCTGAAATAGCCGTTCGAATCTCTTGTGCCGGCCCGATGGCAAGCCGAGCCTTGCGTTGTCTCGACCATTTCCGCTCGTTCCATAGGAACGTGCCGATAGTCGCTGATAGGGCGATCGCCGAGATACCGATGGCAACCCACGCGGTCGTCATCGCCTCGCCGCCGTGCGGTGGGTCAGATCGTCCCCGTGGCCTTCGCAGGCGTCCACCCCGTAGGTCTTCTCCCCAGGGGTCCGGAAACGCCCTCGCCAGACCACGGGCTCACCGCAGTGAGTCGGTTGGCCCCGCCGCGCTGGATCGGGGTCGGTCACCATGCGGAAGCAGCGCCCTGGGAGCACGGTGAACGCCTCGGCGTAGTGAGTGGCCATCGGGATCGTCAGGGACGGTACACCCGCCGGCGGGCGACCAACTGTCAACTCGTTAGCGCCAACCAGGGAGTACGGTGGCAGCCCTAGATGGCTCAATTCCCGTCATTGAAGACCGGACAGCTTATGAAGGTCCTACGAAGAGCTCCCCTGCGATATGAGGTAGTCCGCCAGGGGGGCGGCCATCGAGTGCTCGAGGCTGAGGGCCGGGGGCGCGTGGTAATGACCCATCATGACAGCCAGACTCTTCCGTCGGGGGTTGTGCGTAGGATCCTGGTAGATCAGGCGGGATTGAGCGAAGATGAGGCGCGGGCATTACTGTGAGTCGTTCCCAGTAGAATGAGGGAGGTCGCCATGCACATCAAACTTCTGATCCACTGTGAAGCAACCGATGTCGAGGAACCCCCATTTGTTTGGTGGGCCGAGTCCCCGGATGTCGCCGAATTCTCGGCGGCCGCCGATCACCTTCCCGACCTGCTAGTTCAGGCGCGGGTTGGGCTAGAGGAGTATTTGGGCACTGACGTGACCATAGATGTCAGCTTGGCTGAGGATGATCCGCCGCCTCAGCCGACAGTAAGCAGCAACTACGAAGCGGAAGGCGAAGTCCCTCGCAATATGGCGGACGAGGCTCAGGCTCGCTCGCGTTCCGCGATGGCCTTGACTCCCGCCGGGATCTAGCCCCCGACGATGGAGATCACCACCGCGTTGCTGTGTGACGCGGCCACGGTGCGCGAAGGGCTGCTCCACGTTCTCGGCGGCGGACTTACGAGGCTCTGGCGCGCAGAACTGCCAGCGCCTCTCGGCGTCACTCTCGCTCTCTCGGTGGCACTCGGCGAAGGGGAGTTCGACGTGCCGCACGAAGTGCAAATCGATATTTCGAATCCCGCTGGCTATGTTGCGAGAGCGATGGGCGGTCTCCAAGCACCTCGCCCAAGTAATCTCGAGCCCGGTGAACGTCTTCTAGCCCCGGTCGTACAGCCTTTGGGCATCATCCCCACTGGTTCCTATGGCGCACACGTACTGGCCATCTCTTTGGACGCCGGCGCAGCATCAGCAGAGTTGCAGTTCTGGGTCCTCCACCCCGACGAACAAGCACTGCCTCCGCTCGCGTAGAAGGAACCGCCCTCCGACACTCGCTACTACCAGTGGGAAAGCCGCGGGCACTGGGACGCCCGGGGGCTCCGAAGTTCGGTGTGCAACCTCCGTGCAATAGTGAATCCACAGAAGGGAGATCGAGATGCGCAACCAACCGCGCCCGACATCGATCGACACCGTGAAGATGGCGAACGGTCAATGGGCGACCTCCGTGAGTTTCGAAGGCGGTGCGACCGAGGCCGTCTCATGGGACTGGAGCGAGGCTAGAGCAAAGGCCGAGGAGGTCGGTCTTACCCAAGTCCTAGATGAGTCGGAACATCTGATCTGGCGACTACCCCCGGCGGCCGAGCCGGAAGACTAGATGTTGGGCGAATCGCCGCCGGCCGGGGTAGTTCACTGATGGCGCGACTACAACGTGACTACAACTCCCGGCCAAACCTCGCGACGGGTGATTACCGGTGGGAATGTATGAGCAGGTCACGGGGTATATCGGTCAGCATGCGCGAACCGTGAAAACGGCGGGATAGGACTTCTAATCCGTTCTACGCAGGTTCGAATCCTGCCGGGGGCGCAGTGTGATGTCTCAAGACATCGTGGACACAACCTTGACGGCGCCCCCAGTGGGACCGGCATTGGTTTTGGATCAGCGAGGAACTGGGTTCGGGCACCCCATCACTCGGATCGAGGGCATTCTGTGGCACCCCGACGGAATGACTCGACAATGACTCGACTTCGTCCGGACGGGGAGCCGTAGACTTCCCCTATGGCCAAGGTCGTCGCCGTGGCGAACCAAAAGGGCGGTGTGGCCAAGACGACGACCGTCCAGTGTCTGGGGGCGGCCTTGGCCGAGCGGGGTCGACGGGTGCTGATGGTCGACCTTGACCCGCAGGCGTGTTTGACCTACTCGTTCGGATTCGATCCTGACACCCTTGATGGTTCGCTCCACGACGTTCTCGTGCGGCGGGCCAAGGTGGCCGATGTGACCCGTGCGGTGGTCGGGATCGAAGGGCTGTCGGTGGTCCCGGCCACCATCGATTTGGCCGGCGCCGAGGTGTTCTTGTTGACCAAGACTGGGCGCGAGCATGTACTGGCCAGGGCCCTCCAACCGGTCGTCGGTGACTACGACATGGTCCTGATCGATTGTCCACCCTCGCTCGGGGTCCTGACCATCAATGGCCTGACGGCTGCCGAAGGCGTCCTGATCCCCCTGCAGTGTGAAGCCCTCAGCCACCGAGGAGTCGGCCAGCTGCTCGAGACGATCGATGACGTGCGCGCCTTCGCCAACGCCGAGCTGGCGGTCCTCGGCGTTGTGGCGACGATGTACGACGGCCGGACCCGTCACTCGCGCCACGTGCTTGAAGAGGTCGAGAGTCGGTACGCGCTAAGTCTGATCGGACCACCGGTGCCCAAGTCGGTGCGGTTCGCCGAGGCCCCCGAGCTCGGCCAGTCCATCCTCCAACACGCCCCCGAATCGCCCGGGGCCGAGGCCTACCGGGTCGTGGCCACCCAGCTGGATGAACTGCTGAGCGGCGTAGGGATGTTCCCAAAGTGAGCGGTCCCGACGAGACGACCGCCCGCCGTTCACCCGATCCACTCGGCAAACGGGCTCTGTTCTGGGTCCCGGCCGAACGGCCCCATGATGAGGGGAGCGGGCCTCGGGCCAAGGGTCCGGTCGGCAAGCGAGCCCTGTTCTCGAACGCCCCCGCTTTGCCCGGCGTCGACGACTGGCCGCCCGCTGAGAATCCGATCGCTGACCGGGGGCCCTTCGTGGTGGAATGCTCATCGTGTGCCGCCGTCACCCGGGTCGGTGTCGTCGATTTCCTTTTCTTCCAATTCCCGGTGGGCTTCTGGCTGCCGCGGGGACGATTCGACCGTCGCATGACCTGCCCGGCCTGCCGGCGGCGCGTGTGGGCCAGCGTTACCCTCCGTCGGGGGTGAACGGCCCGGTGTACTGGGCGCTGGTCCGATCGAAGATTCCGGGCACCGTGCCGTGAATATCCATCACTTGATCGAGTCTTATGGTTACTGGGCCGTCTTCTTGCTGGTCGCCCTCGAGAGCTTCGGGGTGCCCTTACCCGGGGAAACCGCCCTGATCGCCGCGGCGACCTACGCCGGGGCCACCCACCGCCTGTCGGTCTGGGTGATCTTCGCGGTAGCTGCGTCGGCCGCCATTCTGGGGGATACCGCCGGGTATTGGATCGGCAACAAAGGCGGCTACCGACTTCTTCTGCGGTACGGCAATCTGGTGCACTTCGACGAACCCAAGGTGAAGGTGGCCCGGTATCTGTTCGATCGCCACGGGGGGAAGGTGGTCTTCTTCGGGCGGTTCGTCTCAGTGCTCCGGACCTACGCAGCCTTCCTTGCTGGGACCACCCGCATGGCGTATCGACGGTTCTTGTTGTTCAACGCGGCCGGGGGAATCATCTGGGCCGCCGTTTATACCTTCGGCGCCTACTTCGCCGGCAAGACTTTGGCCCGTCTGTCCACCCCCCTCGACATCGCCTTCGTGGTGGTCGCGGTGGCGGTGATCGTGGCGGGCATCGTGATCGCTCGACGGCGCTACGCGAGCCTCCTCGTGAAAGCCGAGGCTGCTTATCCCGAAGCGCTCTCGGCCAAATAGAACCGGGCCGGGATCCCCGCCTCCCGGCGGACCCGCCCCCGGGTCTCGAGCAGTACCAGGTGGGCCAGCGTCTCGCCGTTGGCCGCCCGCTGCATGTAGCTCTGGATCTGGTCCCAGGGCCTCGACCACTCGAGCGAGAGGGTCATGTCCCACGCCGAGATGCCCGGCTGCTTGGCCAGGACCTCCTCGATCGCCTTGAGTCGGTCGGCATGGTGGTGCTCGATCTCATCGAGACGGCCGGCAAGGTCGCCGAAGCGGTACTCGTGGGCCGGCAGGACCTCGTCTGGGTCAAGGGCGCGCACCCGGGCGAGCGACTCGAGATAGTCACCCAGCGGATTGGCGATTTGCTGGGAGTGGAACGAGATGTTGGGCGTGATGCGCGGCAGGACGTGGTCGCCCGAGAGCAGGAGCTGGTGTTGGTCGCTGTAGAGGCAGATGTGGCCCGGTGAGTGGCCCGGGGTCCACACCGTGCGCAGATCCCACCCGGGGAAGTCGATCTTCTGGTCGTCTTCCAAAAGGATGTCTGGTTCAGCCATCGAGACCAGAGAACGGATTTCCATTGAAGCCTGGGCGAGATCGGGGCGCCGGTCTTCGGGAACGCCCGAGATGGCCAAGAGCTCGCCCATGCGCTCGACCAGATCGTCGGTCTCGACGTAGCGACCCTGGAGGAGGGCGGCGTCGGCGGGGTGCAACCCCACCCAGGCGCCCGAGGCTTCACGGACCCGCCCGGCCAGCCCGTAGTGGTCCGGGTGGATGTGGGTGACCACCACGGCCCGCACGTCGCTGATGCTGCCGCCCGCCTCGGCGAGTCCGCCGTTGAGTGCACCCCAGGCCTCCTCGGTGTTCCACCCGGCGTCCACCAGGGCCACCCCGTCGTCGAGTTCGAAGAGGTAGACGAGCACGTAGCGGAGCGGGTTGTTGGGGAGGGGCACCGGAATTGACCACAATCCGGGGCGTACGTTTTCGACCGGTGGGAGCACCTGTTGGTCCCAAGCCGCCTTCTGTTTTATACCGGTAATCCTCGTCACGGCCTGCACGGTACTGCGAGTCCACCGGGTGGGGCACACCGCTCGGCCGAGGGGGCTAGCCGTGGCACCCCCGATGCAACGACGACGAACGGGCGTCGATGTGCGGATGGCTTCGCCCAGGTCTGAGGGTTTTTTCGGGCCCAGGTTGACGAAAGTTGCGAAACTAGCTGCATCGAACTTGCCAAATATCGGCTCTGAACAGGGGCGGTCGAAACCGGGTAGCAAAGAGGTTGCAAAGGGGAAAGGAAATCCTTTTCTTTTGGTGGATTTCCCGCAATTCCGGAGTTACTATTTGGTCGGGCGTGAGGGCGTTCCAAGGGATGAACGGGCAACTCGCGTTCTACTTTTCGCAAGTGGGACCAACATCATCAGGGGGACGTATGACGGGCACCAACCAGCCCGATTATCGGTTCACGCAGGTCATCAACAGCTGCCGTGATGCCTTCATCGAGGTCGACGCCGAATTCAATGTTACCGAATGGAGCGACCAAGCGGAGGGACTCTTCGGATGGACCCGCGAGGAGATGGCCGGGCGGCCGGTGACCGAGATCGTGAACTCGGAAACCTCGGCGTTCGTGCGCGAGGGTTTTCAGACCTTGCGGCTCAACTCGCACAACGGCAACGGCAACGGCAACGGCAACGGCAACGGGAACGAGAATGGGAACGGCGAACCGGTCGTGGTCGAAGTCGAACTGCTGCACCGTGACGGTTCGCTCGTGCTCGCGAGCGGCGCGATGTTCACCACCGGCTCGAACGGCAACTTCCGACTCGGCGGGTTCATGCACAAAGAAGCCTCTTCGGCCGAGCTCCCCGGTGACCGCATGCATGACATGCTCACCGGTTTGCCCAACCGATCGCTGTTCACCCGCCGATTGACCGGAGCCATTGACGCTTTGGGCCGGGGCGTTGGATCGGTAGCCGTGGTGGTCTTCGACCTCGACCGGTTCAAGGCGATCAACGACGCCATGGGTCACGATGTCGGAGACGACCTGCTGGTCGCCATGGTCTCCCGGCTGCGATTAGCGGCGGGCGACGTGCGTCCCCTCTTGTCTCGGCTCGGAGGTGACGAGTTTCTGGCGCTCTTCGAGAGTGTAAGCGATGGCGCCCGTCAGGCGGCCGAAGATTTTGCCGTTCAAGCCCTCGCCGCCCTGCAGGACCCTTTCGACATCGGTGGCAGTGAGATATTTCTCACCGCAAGCGTCGGAATTGCGTCGACCGCCGACGCCGATGCTGACGCCTCCACCCTTCTTTCCAATGCAGCGGCCGCCATGCACGAGACCAAGGCCGCCGGTGGAGATGGCCAACGAGTCTTCGGCGAAGCCATGCGCCAGCAGGTTGTCGAGCGCATGACGACCGAGCACTCTTTGCACCGTGCGCTCGACCGACGTGAACTGACACTGTTCTACCAACCGGTGGTGGCAATTTCGGGCACCGGTACCATCGCGTTCGAGGCGCTCATCCGCTGGGAGCACCCCGAACAGGGTCTCGTGCCGCCGGCCCGGTTCATCCCGGTCGCAGAAGAGTCCGGCCTGATCATCCCCATCGGGGCCTGGGTGCTCGAAGAGGCTTGCAACCAGCTGTTCAGTTGGCGCCAGAGCGGTTGCACCGGCCCTTCGGGGAGCGTCGAAGTCAACCTGTCGGCCCGTCAGATCGACCACCCCGAGCTCGTGGCCACGGTGGAGAGCATTCTCGAGACGACGGGATTGCCGCCCGAGAACCTGACGCTCGAGATCACCGAGAGCGCGCTCATGCGTGATGTCGTCTCGGCCCTTCAGGTGCTCCAAGCTCTCAAATCCCTTGGCGTGTCGCTGGCCATCGACGACTTCGGGACCGGGTACTCCTCGCTCAGTTACCTCCAACGGTTCCCCCTCGACACCTTGAAGGTCGATAAGTCCTTCGTCGACGAGCTGGGACTGGATCAAGGAACCGAGATCGTCGCCGCGGTCATCAACCTGGCCCACGCGCTCGGACTCAACGTGATCGCCGAGGGAGTCGAGACCGAGCCGCAGTTGCAAGCGCTCCAGCAGCTCGGGTGCGACTACGCTCAGGGGTTCCTCTTCTCACGCCCAGTGTCGGCCAAAGAGCTGAGCGAAAACTTCGCCCTTGGCGCGTAAGCGCACCGGATCGGCGTCGTTGGTTTGGTCGGGGAGAGGGGACTTGAACCCCCGACCTCCTGCTCCCAAAGCAGGCGCGCTACCAAGCTGCGCTACTCCCCGTCGTTTTCGAATCTTGCAATGCGAAACCCCATCGGGCTTGGGAGTCCACCCGGCGCCGCCGTCGACCCGCTCGCCGCGCTCGTGGCGCCGCAACCAGAGGCCTCCCGCGACAAGCCTACGCGATCACAACACCAAGTTGGATCGTCGGGCCCAGCGGCATCGATTGCCTGACGCGATGAGTCCGTGCGCCGCTCCGAGAATCTCGGCGAACGTCTTCGGTCCGAGCAACCCATGAAGGTCGATGTCCTCCTGACGACTCAGCCGGGCGGCGCTCGGGATCGGGCGGTGGAGCTCGCCCTCGTGGGGGTGGACGGCCTGTTCACCTTCGAGAATGCCCACGACGTCTTCTTCCCACTCGTGTTGGCAGCCGGGGCGACCGATCTCGACCTCATGACCAACGTGGCCATCGCCTTCCCCCGCAGCCCGTTCCACTTGGCCCAGCAGGCCTACGATCTTCACCTGCTCTCGGGCGGGCGCTTCCGGCTCGGGCTCGGGTCCCAGGTTCGGGTCCACATCGAGCGGCGTTACGGGGGCACCTGGAGCCGCCCGACGGACCGCATGCGCGAGACCGTGCTCGCCACCAAGGCGATCCTCGGTTCCTTTCAGGATGGGTCGACCCCGAATTTCCGAGGCGAGTTCACCACGCACACCTTGATGCCCCCGGCCTTCAACCCGGGTCCCAATCCCTTCGGGGTGCCCTCTGTCCTTGTCGGCGCGTTGGGTTCTCGCATGACCGAGATGGCGGCCGAAGTGGCCGACGGCATCTTGGTCATGCCCTTCAACAGCGCCCGACATCTGGCCGAGCGGACCGTACCGGCCATCGAACGGGGCTTGGCCGCCGGCGGTCGCTCCACGACCGACGTCGAGGTTTGTTGCGAGGCCATCGTCGCTGTCGGCCGGGACGCAGAGGAACTTGCGGCGGCCCGCAACGGGGTGCGCTGGCTGCTCGCCTTCTACGGGTCCACTCCCGCCTATCGTCCCGTACTCGACGTGGAGGGGTGGGGGGAGCTGCAGCCGACCCTCAACGCCCTGTCCAAACAGGGTGAATGGGGCGCGATGGCCCAGTTGATCGACGAGGAGATGATCGCCACCTTGGCCGTGGTCGGCACGCCCGAGCAGTGTGCCGACGAGATCGTCAAACGCTTTGGTGCCATCGCCACCCGGGTCTGCTGTTACTTCCCGGGGTATCCCGTGACCGACGAGCGAATCGCCGAGCTGGTCACTGCCCTCCACTCCGCCTGAACCGGCGCCGTCCGTCAGCCACCAGTCGTGAGAAAACCGCCGACCGAGGTCGGGCGCTGGTGGCTACCGGGCGCCCCGCAGCAGGACCCCGGGACGGGCCCCGGTGTCTTTGCCGTCCTCGAAGGTCGCCACGCCGGACTTTATGGTGGCCACGTAGCCGGTCGCGTCCTGGAGGAGCCGGCGGCCGCCGGCCGGCAGGTCGGCCTCGATCCGCGGGCTCCCGAGCTGCAGACGCTCGTAGTCGATGACGTTGAAGTCGCCGACCTTGCCGACCTCGATGGTGCCGCGATCAGACAGGCCGTAGAGAGCGGCGGTGTCACGGGTCTGCTTTCGCACCACCCACTCGATCGGCAGCCGCTCTCCTCGGGTCCGGTCCCGGGTCCAGTGGGTCAGCATGAACGTGGGCATTGAGGCGTCGCAGATCGTGCCGACGTGGGCACCGCCGTCGGCAAGACCGAGAGCGGCGCGCGGGTGGAGCAGCATTTGGCGGACCGGATCGAGATCGCCCGACGAGTAGTTGAGGATCGGAACGTAGAGGAGGCCACATCCCTCGTCGGCCAGCATGGCGTCGTAGGCGAACTCGAGGGGCGAACAGCCGGCAGCGGCGGCCAGGGCCGAGACCGAGCGCTCGGGGCCCGGCTCGTAGTCCGGCGGGGAACCGAGCAGAAAAGCGTGGTCGTAAGTCCGACGCATTTGCGCCTTCTCGGATTCGTCGGTCGGCACCCAGCTGACGATGTTCCGGCGCACCTCAGGGTCGAGGAGGGCCTCGTAGAGTTTGTCCGGCGCCAGACCCCGGGCGACCAGTTCTTGATAGGCGGGGATTGCCGCGAACAGCGGGTAACTCGTGTGGTGCCCCGACAGCAGACCGGTCGGGCGACCCGCGACCTGGGGCCACACGTCGGCGCCGGCGGCCACCGCCGCCAGGGACTCGTCGAGCAGCTCGGCCCAGACGTCTGGGTAGGGATCCACTTGGAGCAGGGCGAAGGTCACGGGCCGGCCCATGGCGGCGGAAAGCCGGCACATCCAGTCCATTTCCTTCTTCGGGTCGTCGAGGTCCTCACCGGCCACACCGGAGGGTGCCAGCTCGAAGATGCCCGCCCCGAGATCGCCCAGCGCTGCGCCGATGCCGAAGAGCTCATCTTCGGCGGCGAAAGTCCCCGGGACCGGCTCGCCGTCGATAGCCCGGTGCGCGATCGTGCGCGAGGTCGAAAAACCGAGTGCCCCGACGGCGATCGCCTCCTTCACGATGGCTCGCATCGCCGCGATGTCCTCCGGTGTCGCCGCTTCGTTCCGGGCCCCCCGCTCGCCCATGACGTAGCCCCGGACGGCACCGTGGGCGATCTGGGTACCGACGTCGACCGTCCAGCGGCGGGGTTCGAGGGCATCGAGGTACTCGGGGAAGGTCTCCCAGTCCCAATCGATACCCTCGCTCAGGGCAGTTCCGGGGATGTCCTCGACACCCTCCATGAGCCCGATCAGCCAGTCGTGGCGATCCGGCTTGGCCGGGGCGAATCCCACCCCGCAGTTGCCCATGACCAGGGTTGTCACGCCATGCCAGGCACTCGGTGCGAGCACATCGTCCCACGTGGCCTGGCCGTCGTAGTGGGTGTGAATGTCCACCCACCCCGGGGTCACGAGGAGGCCGTCGGCCTCGATGGTCCGCTGGGCCGTCTCATCCCCGAGGAGGCCAACATCGCTGATGAAGCCGTCGTCAACGGCGACGTCAGCTCGTCGGCCCGCGTTCCCGGTGCCGTCGACGACGGTTCCACCCTTGATGACTAGATCGTGCACGCGAAGACCTCCGGGTCATGGGTCGACATCCATCGTGTCACGGACCTTCGGTGCGGGACACGCTCGCCCAATCTTCGGAGTCAACGGGTGCTCAGGCCCCCGCTGTGATCAGGTCTTTTTGCCCAGAATGCGGTTCATTTTGGTACCGCAGGTCGGGCACTGGCCCTGGGCGGCCCGGCGGCCGTTGGCGAGTTCGACTTCGTGACCGTCGAACTTGCGCTTCTCGCGGCACTTCACGCAATAGCCTTCGTATTCCGCCATAGCGGCTCCTCTCAGCTGTGTGGTCGCCCACATGACCCGGGGCGGACCCCGGGTCGAGATGGATCGAAGCTACCGCCGAGTTGTGCCTGAGGGGGGGATGGTGACCACGCCCCATGCCCCGGAGAGGCACGGGCCCCGACTCCGACGGAACCAAAGGGTCCACAGAGCAGGTGGGCGATCGGAGCTATTCGTGAGTGCGGCCCCGCCACGTCGGCGTGATCAGGCCCGCGTTGGGGCCTGGGCGGCGGGAGGTTCCGGCCGGTCCAACAAACCGTTCTCAGGACCGGCACCAGCCCCTTTTTCCGGTGTTGGGGCCGCAGCGGGCGGTGGCGCAGCGCCGGGCACCGCGCCGTCGGGCTGGTCAGCGCCGGGCACTGCGCCGTCGGGTGGCGCAGCATCGGGCCGGGCCTCGGCCACCGGGTATGCCTGGATCATCCGCTCGACGTCTCCGGGCAAGAGGGGGGGACTGAAGAAGAAGCCCTGAGCGGTGGTGCAGCCGCGCTGGAGCAGGATGCGGCTCTGGTGGTGGGTCTCGACCCCTTCGGCCACGCAATCGAGGCCGAGCCCCTCGGCCATTCCAATGATTCCCTCGGCAAGGGTGCTGAGCTCCTCGTTCGGGCCGAGAATCTGGACGAACGAGTGGTCGATCTTGAGGGTGCTCACGGGGAAGGCCGCTTGCTCGATCGGCAAGGCGCCCGAGCGGACATCGTCGATCGCGAAGCGGACGCCGTGGGCTCTGAGCGTGTCGATCGTCGAGCGGATCACGCCGGTCTCGTCGACGCCCACCTGCTCGTTGGCCTCGACCTCGAAGCGCTCAGGGGGGACCCCGTTGTCCGCTAGTGCGGCGATGACCATGAGGGCAAATCCCGGGTGGCGCAGGTCCCGGCTCGAGATGTTCACCGAAACCTGGAGGGGACCGAGCCCGCTGTCCATCCACTGGCGGGCCTGTCGGGCCGCCGCTTTGATGACGAACTCGTCTATTTCGACGATGAGGTTGGACTCTTCGGCCTGAGGGAGGAAGGAGGCGGGCTCCATGATCCCCTTCACCGGGTGACGCCACCGCACGAGTGCTTCGACGCCGACGACCTGGTTGGTCTGCAGGTCGATGTAGGGCTGATAGAGGACGAACAGTTCGTTGCGGGCGAGAGCGTGGTGGAGGTCGGACTTGAGTTGGGTGTCCTCGAGCACCCCCGCGGCGAGATCCTCCGAGAAGATCTGGAACGTGTCGCGTCCGAGATTCTTGGATCGGTACATCGCCTCGTCCGCGTGGCTCAATAACTCGTCATAGGACTCCCCGTGTTCAGGGTGGGTGGCGATACCGATGCTGGCCGAGGTGTTGATCTCATTGCCTTCGATCACGTAGGGCGCGCGCAGGGAATCGAGCATGCGCTCGGCCAGCTGGCTGATGGCGTCCAGCTCAGCCAGACCAGGCAGCAAGATGGCGAACTCGTCGCCCCCCAAGCGGGCCACGGTGTCCTGGCGACGCACCACCTCGCGCAGGCGCCAGGCGACCTGGCGGATGAGTTCGTCACCGGCGGCGTGGCCGAACGTGTCGTTGACCTTTTTGTACCGGTCGAGGTCGACGAAGAACATCGTGGAACGCTCTTTGACTCGCTTGGCCCGTTCGAGCTCCTGGTCGACCCGGTCTTCGAGCAGGCGTCGGTTGGGTAGGCCGGTGAGGGCGTCGTGCCAGGCGAGATGGCCTACCTGCTCTAAGAGCCAAGCGTTCTGGAATGCCGTGACCGACTGGTCGGCCAGGGCCCGTAGCCGCTCTGTGAGGTTGCGGTCCTGGCGGGGATCGGTCGCGGGCGTATGGAGGAAATCGGCTGACACGACGCCCAGGAATTCCTCGTCGGAGAACAGCGGTGCCATCACGTTCATGGCGCTGCCGTAGCGCTCGAGGATCGAAAGCAAGAACGGATCATTGACTGTCCGGTCGATGACGATGATGTCGCGCGAAGCCATGAGGTGCGACACCATCGAGGTGTCCGTCGGAGATATGGAGACGACGTCGGCCTCGGCCTCGGCCTCGGGGGCCCCTTCTCCGCTTCGGTAGTCCGCGACCCCCTCGGCGTTCGGCTCAGCGACCTGGGGTCCGGGGGGCCCGCGGTCAACTGCTCCTCCCGAGACCGCCTTGAACACCAGGCTCTGTTCGACGGGGTCCCACAGGAGCACCGAGGCACGCTCGCACCCGACGACCGCGACGACCGTGTCGGCCAGGGTCTGGGAGACCTCTTCGGACGTCCCCACCCTCGAGAGGGCCCTGGAGAAGTCGAGAAGGGCGCGGGCGGTGGCGTTGGAGCGGCGTGACTCGGCCAACGCGGTCACGAGGTCGAGCGCGGTGGCCGCGTAGTTGGCATAGAGCGAGAAGATCTCGCGTTCTCGTGCCATGAACCGCAGGCCCGGCGGGTAGACCGCGGCCAAACGGCCGTAGGACTGGCGCGACGAAGCGATGTCGACGATCAGGTGGGAGCCGCCGGCGTCGTCGGGGTGTTCCTTCCACAGCTCTGCCGCGAGCACCTGGGCTTCGGGACCCGAGAAGCCGTGGTGGTGAAGCTGGATGGGCTCGTCGAGCGCCGTGCGCACTACCAACAGGTAGCGGGGGGCGTTCACCGCACCGGCCGCCCGGCGCATGATGCTGTCGAGCAGTTCGCCGAGGTCTTCGATCGACAACAGGTCCGAGGCGGTGGAGAAGACTTCTTCGAGCCGCTCGCCCATTTGGCGCAGCTGCGCTTGGAGTTCGCTGATGTGGACCGATGGGTCCACCTCGAGCTCGGATTGGGCCTCGACTACGCCTTGATCACCCCAGGCCATCGAATACAAGCTCGTGCGATCGTCGACGAACGAGGTCCACTGGTGTGCTTCCCAGGCGACGCTGTAGAGACAGAACCGCCCACCACGGGCCTGGCACTCGGTCTCGGTGACAACTGCGGGTATCAGGCCGAACAGTACGGGGACCTGGGCGAGGAGGCCCTTGGTGAAGTCGCACAGGTAAGGGTGACGGAGGAAGCCGGGCCGGGTAACGGCGCGGACCACCGCGTGGGCCTCGCCCACCTCGAGGGGCTCGAGGCTCGAGACCGTGGTGAACTTGGCGGCCGCCGCGGTCACGTTGCGCAGGAGCTCGGCTGGCGAGCCGAGGGAGCGCAGCAGGTTGGCCACGTCGGTCCCGTCATGTTGGCGGAGGACCTCTTCGCCGACCCGGCGCCCGATTTCGGGGTCCCCGGTGACCTGGCTGGCCGAGGCGAGCAGGGCGATGACCTCGTTGTGGGTACTCCAGCTGCGGGGGTCCTCCACGACGGCGGCTGGGCGCTGCTCCCAGGCGCCCGCCAACATCTGGGCGACCCCGAAGTCGCCGGTGAGCCGGCGCACGTACTTCACAACGACGCTCGTGACCGAGCCCGAGATGTCCTGGGGTGCCTCTTTGAGGCCCGTAAATTCTTCCACGCTCATGGAACTGCCCGCATCCCCTCCGTCCGGGCACCGCCCCCTCGCACGGCCCGCCCGGTAGCCCCCAGGCTACCCCTCACAGGATCAGGTTCCCGAGCGAGCGCCCCTCGATCCGCAGCCCTACCATGGGCCTGTGGGCGATCCCGGTTCCGACCTGGTCATCAGTGCCCTCGAGACGGTGTGGGGATCGACCGCCGGAGCGTGCGCGGGGCTCGGAGCGGCTGACTGGGACCTTCCGACCGAGTGTCCCGGCTGGAGCGTGCGGGACCAGTTGTCCCATGTGATCGGGATCGAACGGACACTGATGGGGGAGCCCGCACCGCTCACCTCGGGCCCGGTCCCGGCCCACGTCCGCAACCCCATCGGGGAGATGAACGAGGCCTGGGTCGGGGCCCGGCGCTCGTTGCCCGGACCCGATGTCCTCGCCGAGTTCGAATCGGTCACCGCCCAGCGGATCGAGGCCCTCCGGGCGATGACCCACGCGGAGTTCGACGTGGTCGGTTGGAGCCCAGCGGGCCAGGTCCCCTATCGAGAGTTCATGGTGCTGCGGGTCTTCGACAGTTGGGTCCACGAACAGGACGTCCGGCGCGCCCTCGGGCGCCCTGGCGGCCGGGGTGGGGTTGGCGAGGCGATGTCCCTCGACAGGGTGGCCGGGGCCATGGGGTATGTCATCGGTCGCAAGGTCAGCCCGCCCGACGGCACCACGGTGGTCTTCGAAGTGACTGGTCCGCTTCCTCGCACCGTGGCCGTCGAGATGCGAGAGGGGCGGGGCGAGGAACCGGCCGACCTCCCGGACATCCCGAGCGCCCGCATCACGCTCGACGCCGAATCCTTCTGGCGTCTCGGCTGTGGACGGATCGCCGCCGAGCCGACCCTGAACGCCGGTTCGGTGGCCCTCGTGGGTGATGCGGCCCTGGGGCGCCGGGTTCTCGGCGCCATGGACTTTCTGATCTGAATAACCGGCGCCCGGCCCGATCGGCTCGCGCCCGGGCTGTGGGTGCCGACGGCCGGGAGGCCCCAAACGGACCGGTAGAGTGAGGCTCCCGTTATGCGAGCTACCGCAGAGCCTGTCGAGAACAACAAGGTCCGCCTGTCGGTGGAGATCGATGAGCCCGACGTCGACCGCGTCCTGGCCGACATGGTCCGGGACATCTCCCGCCAGGCTCGGATCCCGGGATTCCGCCCGGGGAAGGTGCCCCGCCGGGTACTCGAGGCCCGGATGGGGGGTGCCGCCGCACTGCGGGCCGAGGCCCTACGCGAGGCGCTCCCCGACTTCTACGCCCAGGCGATCATCGACGCCAACGTCGACCCGATCGCTCCGCCCGAGATCGACATCACGAGCGGAGAGGAGGGCGGCGCCATCTCCTTCGACGCCATCGTGGAGATCCGCCCGATCGTCGCCATCCCCGGATACGCCGGCTTGCGGGTGACGCTGCCGTCACCGAAGGTCGCCGACGCCGATGTCGACGCCCAGATCGACCGGTTGCGCGAGACCGACGCCGAGCTGGTCGAGGTTTCTCGGCCGGTTGTTGATACCGACAACGTGACCATCGACCTCCACGGGACCGGCCCGGGCGGCGACGAAGTGCTCGGAGCCGACGAGTTCCTCTACGAGGTCGGCAGCGGCCGGGTCGTCCCCGAGCTCGACGAGCAGCTCCGGGGGTCGAAGGTCGGTGAGATCCTGGCGTTTTCGGGTACCCCGCCGGGAGGCGACGAGGTGTCGTTCAAAGTACTGGTCAAAGAGGTCAAGGAGAAGAAGCTTCCCGCCTTGAGCGACGAATGGGCGTCGGAGAGTTCGGAGTTCTCGACCGTCGCCGAGCTCCGAGCCGATCTCACCGACCGCATCGCGAAGGTCAAGGTGCTCCAGACCCAGATGGCGTTGCGCGAGGGCGCGCTCGGCGCGCTGGTCGATCTGGTCGACGACGCCGAGGTACCCGAGGTGTTGGTCGATGACGAGGTCCGCCAACGCGTGCACGATCTCAACCACCGCCTCGAGGAGCAGCGCATCGGTCTCGAGCAGTTCCTCTCGGCAACGGGGCGCAGCGGCGAAGAGCTGGTGGCCGAGGTCCGGGTGGAGGCATTCCGCACCGTGAAGGCCGACCTGGCGCTGCGGGCCCTGGCCGAGGCCGAAGACCTCGAGGTCACAGACGAGGACTTGGTCAGCGAACTGGCGGCCATGGCGTCTCGGATGGAGATCGAGGTCGAGGATCTTCGCGAGCGCCTCGACCACGCGGGAAGGACTGCCGCGGTACGCTCGGAGCAGAAGAAAGCCAAGGCCCTGACGTGGCTTCTTGACCACGTGGAGCTGGTTGACGACGAAGGGGAGCCGATCTCTCGAGACGAGCTTCACGCAGAAGAGGACGCCGACGGGGAAGACACCGGCGGTGCCCGCCACGATGAGCCCGAGGAGGGCGACGTGTCGAACATCCAATCTTCCACGACATCCGGGAAGACCGAGGAGTGAGTATGCAACACAATCAAATGCGGGCCAGCGGCTATTTGGTTCCGACGGTGGTGGAGTCCTCCAACCGTGGGGAGCGGGCCTACGACCTGTATTCCCGGTTGCTCAAAGAGCGCATCATCTTCTTGGGTACCCCGATCGACGACACGGTGGCCAACCTGGTTTGTGCCCAGTTGCTGTTCTTGGAGTCAGAAGAGCCGGACAAAGACATCCACCTCTACATCAACTCACCCGGTGGTGACATCACCGCACTCTTCGCCATCTACGACACCATGAAGTTCTTGAAGCCCGATGTCTCGACCTTCTGCTTCGGTCAGGCGGCGTCGGCCGCCGCCGTACTGCTGGCGGCCGGGGCCCACGGGAAGCGCTTTGCCCTGCCACACGCCCGGATCCTGCTGCACCAGCCCTTCGGGGGGGTCGAAGGTCAGGCCAGCGACATCGAACTGCAGGCCAAGGAGATCCTTCGCATGCGCGATCTGCTCACCGGCATGCTGGCCGAGGACACCGGGCAGTCCCAAGAGAAGGTCTCCAAGGACACCGATCGCGACTTCGTGATGACGGCCGACGAGGCGGTGGGCTACGGGGTGATCGACGAGGTCATCACCGTTCGTGATTCGGCCCCGCTCGAAGCCATCGGCGCGGCGTAGCACCCGGAACGGTCCGGATCAGAGAGGGGAGCGAGACCGGTGGCGAAGTTTGGTGAGGGGGGTGACCTGGTGAAGTGCAGCTTCTGCGGAAAATCGCAGAAGCAGGTGAAAAAGCTGATTGCCGGGCCGGGCGTGTACATCTGCGACGAGTGCATCGACTTGTGTAACGACATCATCGCCGAAGAGCTCACCGAGACCACCGAACTCAATTTCGAGGACCTGCCCAAACCCCGGGAGATCTTCGAATTCCTGAACGACTATGTCATCGGGCAGGAGTACGCCAAGAAGATCCTCTCGGTAGCGGTCTACAACCATTACAAGCGGGTGCAGGCCGGACCGACGGCCGATGACGCGGTCGAACTGGCCAAGTCGAACATCTTGCTGCTCGGCCCCACAGGGTGCGGCAAGACACTACTGGCCCAGACATTGGCCCGCATGCTCAATGTGCCGTTCGCCATCGCTGACGCCACCGCGCTCACCGAGGCCGGCTACGTAGGTGAAGACGTCGAGAATATATTGTTGAAGCTGATCCAGGCCGCCGACTACGACGTGAAGCGGGCGGAGACCGGGATCATCTACATCGANNAGCGAGAACCCCTCGATCACCCGGGACGTCTCGGGTGAGGGCGTCCAGCAGGCGTTGCTGAAGATCCTCGAGGGCACCACCGCGTCGGTCCCACCCCAAGGTGGCCGCAAGCACCCCCACCAAGAATTCATACAGATCGACACCACGAATATCCTGTTCGTCTGCGGCGGTGCCTTCGCCGGGATCGACAAGATCATCGAGAGCCGGATCGGGCGCAAGGGGATTGGGTTCCGAGCCGAGGTAAAGCGGGCCGAGCGCGACGACACCGAAGTACTGCGCCACGTCCTGCCCGAGGACCTGATGAAGTTCGGGCTGATCCCCGAGTTCATCGGTCGTCTCCCCGTCGTCAGCGCCGTATCGCAGCTCTACAAGGACGCGCTGATCCGGATCCTGGTCGAACCGAAGAACGCCCTGACCCGCCAGTACGAGCGGGTCTTCGAGCTCGACGGGGTAAAGCTCGAGTTCACCCCCGACGCACTCGAGGCGGTGGCCGAACAGGCTCTGTTGCGTGGGACCGGGGCCAGGGGGTTGCGGGCGATCCTCGAAGAAGTCCTTCTCGACGTGATGTATGACCTCCCGTCGCGTACCGACGTCAGCAAGTGCGTCGTCGACCGAGCGGTCGTGCTCGACCGGGTGAATCCCACACTCGTGCCGGTGGCCGGCCCGCCGGCGAAGTCGACCCGGAGCCGTCGGGCCGCTTCATAAGCGGACTCGTGGCCACGACGCCGTTCACCTCCCTTCCGGAGGCTCTCCGCTGGTTGGACTCCCACGTCGACTTCGAGTCGTCGATGCCCAGCCGTCGGGCGCTGCCCACCCTCGACCGCATGCGCGAGCTGGTCGATCTGCTCGGTCACCCCGAGCAGGCCTTCCCCTCGATCCACGTGACGGGCACCAACGGCAAGGGGTCGACCGCGGCGATGATCACGGCGCTCCTCGGGGCGAACGGGCTGAGTGTCGGGACCTATACCAGCCCCAACCTCAGCCGGGTCAACGAGCGCATCTCGCGCAACGCCGAGCCGATCACCGATGAGTCGTTCACCGAGTTGCTCAGCGCGCTGAGCCTGCTCGAACCACTGCTCAGCGAGCGACCCACGCGCTTCGAGCTGCTCACGGCGGCCGCATTCAAGTGGTTCGCCGACGAGGCGGTCGACGCCGGGGTGATCGAGGTCGGACTCGGGGGAACCTGGGACTGCACCAACGTGGTGGACGCCGATGTGAGCGTGGTGACCAACATCAGCTTCGACCACACCGAGGTGCTGGGCCCGACCCTCGAGGGGATCGCCTCGGACAAGGCCGGGATCATCAAGGCGGGCAGCCGGGCGGTGATCGGCGAGACGGATCTGGCCTTGGTGGAGGTGCTCTGCTCCCGTGCGGCCGAAGCCGGAGCCGTCGAGGTGTGGGTCCTGGGCACCGAGTTCGACTGCACGGCCAACCGTCTGGCCGTCGGGGGCCGGATGGTCGACCTGCGCACGCCGAGAGCCATCTACGAAGAGGTCTTCGTGCCGCTGCGCGGCGCCCACCAGGGCACGAACGCGGCGTGCGCCCTGGCCGCAGCCGAGGCGTTCTTCGGGGCACCCCTCGACGAGGCTGTCGTCGACGAGGGTTTCGACGCGGTCTCGGTCCCCGGACGCCTTGAGGTTGTGGGCCGTCACCCGCTGTGTCTTCTCGACGGGGCCCACAACGTGGCGGGGATGGAGGCCCTGGCGAGCGCCATCATCGAGGAGTTCGCGGTGGCCGGCAGCGGCGTGGCCGTTGTAGGCATGCTGACCGGCCGGGACCCCTCGGCCATGTTGGCGCCGCTGCGTCGGACCGGGATTGAACTTGTTGTCGCCTGCGCCCCGAACTCCCCTCGAGCAATGTCCAACGACGTGGTGGCCGAAGCGGCTCGGTCCCTCGGGTTCTCTGCGTTGGTGGCCGACTCGGTGACCGAAGCCGTGACCGTCGCCCGTTCCCGCACACCCGACGACGGACTGTTGGTGGTGGCCGGCTCCCTTTACGTGGTCGCCGACGCGCGCGCATTCATCTTGGAGGGCGCGCCCCGGGTGTGAGAGTGGTGCGCAGACGCGTACATCATGGGGGCCGCCTGGTCGCTGACCGCGTCATGGCGGCATTGGCCGGGATGTTGATCCGCGTGTACTTCTCGAGGATGAGGTCGACATCGCAGTCGGCCTCTCGAAGGATGAGCCGACGGTGCTGGTGGCCAACCACCAGAACGGTCTGTTCGATGCCCTGCTCTTGATGGCCGGCCTCGGTCGCGACCCGAGGTTCTTCGGGAAGTCGGCGCTTTTCAAAATCCTCCCGCTGTCGTCGGGGTGTTTCGGGCGAGGTCCGTGTCCCGTGAGCCGATGTCACCGGCTGGCTCTCACGGGCGGCTGCTAGGGTCCTCGGCTCGTGAACCGCACACTGGTCATTGTGAAGCCCGACGGCGTAGAGCGAGGTCTCATCGGCGAGATCGTCGGCCGGCTCGAGGCGAAGAACTTGCGCCTGGTGGCGGCCGAACTCCGTACGATCAGCCGTGAGGTGGCGGTCGGGCACTATGCCGAGCACGAGGGCAAGCCCTTCTACGACGACCTCGTCCACTTCATCACCCGCTCGGCCGCACTGGTGATGGTGGTCGAAGGGCCCGACGACCAGACCTACGCGGTGGTGCGGACCCTGATGGGGAGCACGAACCCCAAAGAGGCCGCCCCCGGGACCATCCGGGGTGACCTGGCCATAGAATTGACCGAGAACTTGGTCCACGGATCCGATGGAGAAGAGTCCGCACGGCGGGAGATCGGCCTGTTCTTCCCCGGTCTGGCCTGATTCGTTCCCGACGGGTGGGCTCTTGGTAGTGGGTCAGGCTCTTGTGGCGAACGCCATGCACAGGTGCTTGTGGCGGAGAGCGCCCAGCGGAGCCGGTTCGTGGCCTGGCCCCTGCTGACTGGGACTTCACTCCCACATGCGGGTTCTCCGGCGCCTGATTTCGGTTAGGATGCTTTCTCAACTGGTGCCGTGCCCCCGTGTGGGTGCGTGGCAGGGTTGCCCAAGCCCACCGGGGTCCCCGAGGGGGGGTCCCGGGCACCTTGTGCGACGAAAGATCGTCCCGTAGCCTTTGGGGTGCAGTGCTCGGTGCTGGACACGGCCGTCCGGTGCGCATGCCTCCCCTTTGAGAGGAACAACGCCTCTATGTCTGATAGCCGCTTCAACCTGTTGGGCCGTGACATGGCCGTCGACCTCGGGACCGCCAACACCTTGGTGTACGTGCGGGGCCGGGGCATCGTCTTGAACGAGCCGTCGGTGGTGGCCGTCGACGTGAAGGACGGTCGACCTCTCGCCGTCGGTGCCGAAGCCAAGCGGATGATCGGGCGCACCCCGTCCAACATCCAGGCCATCCGCCCCCTCAAAGACGGCGTGATCGCCGATTTCGAGATCTGCGAGAAGATGCTCCGTTACTTCATCCACCGAGTGCACCAGCGTCGCTTCGCCAAGCCCCGCATGGTGATCTGCGTACCCTCGGGCATCACCGGCGTCGAGCAGCGCGCCGTGATGGAGGCGGCGGAGTACGCCGGAGCCCGCAAGGCCTACATCATCGAAGAGCCCATGGCCGCGGCGATCGGTGCCGGTCTCCCGGTCCACGAGCCGACCGGCAACATGGTCGTCGACATCGGGGGCGGCACGACCGAGGTCGCCGTCATCTCGCTCGGTGGCATCGTGACGAGCCAGTCAGTACGCATCGGCGGCGACGAGCTCGACGAGGCGATCGTCTCGTTCGTGAAGAAAGAGTTCAGCCTGGCTCTGGGTGAGAGGACGGCCGAAGAGATCAAGATCGCCCTCGGCTCCGCTTTCCCGTTGGAAGAGGAGCTCCATGCCGAGATCCGCGGCCGCGACTTGGTAACTGGTCTGCCAAAAACCGTGGTCGTCTCGACCGAAGAGATCCGGCACGCCATCGACGAGCCGGTGTCGGCCATCATCGACGCCGTCAAGGTCACCTTGGATCGCACGCCGCCCGAGCTGGCGGCCGACATCATGGAACAGGGGATCGTGCTCACCGGTGGGGGCGCACTGCTCCACGGCCTCGATTCGCGGCTCCAGCACGAAACCGGGATGCCCATCGTGGTCGCCCGGGACCCGCTCAATTGCGTGGCCATCGGCAGCGGGCAGTGCCTCGAGGAGTTTGACGCCCTCAAGCGGGTGCTCATCACCTCGTCATCTCGCTGACGGGCTTCCCTGGGTGGCCAAACCCCGGCGGTCCCGCCGCACCCTGACCACGTTGATCGTGCTGATCCTGGTGTCGGTGACGATCATCAGCATCGACGAGAGCGGCCGGACCCGCGGCGTGACCTCGGGCGTCAAGTCCGTGGCCAACGACGTGTTTTCGCCGTTGCGAAACGGGATGAACGACGTGTTGCGCCCGATCGGGGACTTCTTCGCCGGAGCAGTCCACTACGGAGCGGTGGTCCAAGAGGACCACAATCTGCAGCGCCAGGTGGGCCAGCTCCGCCAACAGGCGAACGAGCGGCCGTACATGCAGCGACAGCTCCGCCAGCTGCTCGCGCTCGAGCACCTGCCTTTTCTCGGGTCCGTCCCGACCGTGATGGCCGAGACCCAGGCCCAGGGCAGCTCGAACTTCGCCTCCACCATCGAGATCGACAAGGGGCGGGCTGAGGGGGTGACCCTGGGCTTGCCGGTGGTCGGATCGGGCGGCCTGATCGGCCAGGTGGTGGCGGCCAGCCACCATACGGCGACGGTGCGGTTGATCACCGACGGGCAGTCCAAGGTCGGGGTCAGCTTCGGTAGTCCCGCGAACCAAGCCACGGTCGACGGTCAGGGCCCGAACGACCCGATGAACGCCGAATTCATCGCCCCGGCCACCCCGATCCGAAAGGGCCAGGTCATGTACACCAACGGCCTGGCCGGCGGCGAATATCCCGCCGGGATCCCCGTTGCCTACGTGACCTCGTTCAAGACGCTGACCGGGGCCAGCCAGATGACCGTCTCGGTGCGGCCCATGGCGAACCTCGACGAGCTGACCTACGTCGACGTCGTTCAGTGGCAGCCCACCCCGTGACCCCGCGCGGGGTCGCCCGGACGGTGCTGGTGGTGCTGGTGGTCCTGGTGGTCCAGTCAACCGTCGGCCTCGACATTGTCATCGGCGGGGCCCACCCCGACCTGATGCTGCTCCTCCCGATTGCCGCCGGCCTGGCCCTCGGGCCCGAGGACGGGGCGGTGATGGGCTTTGTCGCCGGTCTCGCGGCCGACCTGATCCTGCCCACCCCCTTGGGCCTGTCCGCCCTGGTGGGGTGCCTCGTCGGCTTCGGGGTCGGCTACAGCACCAGGTCGGTGGCGGCGGGGATCTGGTGGTTTAATTCGTCGGTCGCGCTCGCGGCGAGCGCCGCAGCCGTCATGCTGTACGCCGTGTTGGGCGCGGTCCTCGGGCAAGAACAGTTCCTCGACGTCAACCTGGTGGCCGTGGTCGGCGTCGTGGCCACGTTCAACGCGCTGTTGGCCCCTCTGGCGGTCCGCGTGGTGGGCTGGGCTCTTCGACCCTCGGGTGAGGACAGCCGCGCCGCCATCGCGGGGAGCCGGTGGTGACCCGGCACTCGCTGCGACACCCGATCCGCGGCGATCGGCGGTACGCAACGCCGGCGACGGGACGTTCGCGCAAGCCCGCCTCGCGCAATCGGTCCCGCCGGCCGCGTATCCGGCCGCGAAAGAGCGTGAATGTGGCCGCACTGGTCGCCTCTCCAGAGGACCAGCCGTCTCGCCCCCAGCTGCGTCTCCAGATCGTCGGGATGATCGTGCTGGTGCTCTTCGCGGTGCTGGTGCTCCGCCTGTGGTCACTCCAGGTCATCGACGCCCGGACCTACGCTGCCGCGGTCAATGCCAACCAGATCCGGCTGGTCAACGTGCCCGCACCGCGCGGGCTGATCGTCGACCGCAACAACACGGTGCTGGTGGGCAATGTCGTCCAACAACAGATCGTCCTCTCCCGGGCCGAAGCGGCCGCACACCCCGATGTCATCGCGCAGGTGGCCGCACTGGTCGGGCAGACCCCGGCCGAGGTCACCGCCGCGGTCAAGAACCCCCGTTTCAGCCCGTACGAGCCGGTGCCGGTGTTGACCAATGCGCCTCCGGCCACCGTCCAGTACCTCGAAGAGCACCTGGCCCAATACCCCGGGGTGTCGGTCCAAGAGGTGACCCAGCGCACCTATCCCGCGTACAGCCCGTGCACGGTGCCGTCAGATCCGGGCTGCCCGGGCACGACCGCCCCCCATGTGCTCGGGTACGTGGGCGACATCACCGGCTCGGAGCTGGCGGCCCACTCCGGCCAGAATTACACCGAGTCCAGCCAGATCGGGAAGTCGGGGATCGAGTCCCAGTACGAACAGTATCTGCGGGGGGTGGACGGGTCGCAGGCCCTCGAGGTCGACGCTCAGGGCACGGTGATCGGCACCTTGCGTAACACCAAGCCGGTCCAGGGCGACACGGTTGTGCTGAACCTCGATCTCGGACTCCAGACCGCGCTCCAGACCGCGCTGCAGAACACCATTTTGGCGCTTCGCAAAAGCACCGACTCGCGCAGCGGACAGACCCCGCCGGCCCTGAACGGTGCCGCGGTCGTCCTCGACCCCCAGAACGGTCAGGTGCTCGCCATGACCTCTTATCCGACCTTCAACCTCACCCAGTGGGTGGGCGGGATCACCCAGGCCGACCTGAACGCCATCGTGGCCGACGGCGCGGAGAACAACTACGCCATCTCGGGGGAGTACAACCCCGGATCTACCTTCAAACTCATCACTGCGACCGCGGCCCTCCAGTCGGGCATCATCAGCCCGACCCAGGAGGTGAAGGACACCGGCGTGTTCACCGTGCCGGGTTGTTCGGGTTCGGGTGCGGGTTGCTCGTTCCATGACGACGAGGCGAGCGACGCCGGATATGTCAACCTTCCCGAGGCACTGACCAAGTCCGACGACTACTACTTCTACAACCTTGGGTATCTCTTCGACGTCCAGTACCCCCCGAACGGGACTGGCCCCCAGCCCATCGAGGACACCGCCGCGGCCTACGGCGAGGGCGAACTGACCGGGATTGACCTGCCCGGTGAGGCCGCCGGTCGGGTCGACAGCCTGGCGGTCCGCCAGAAGCTCCATGCAGAAGATCCGACGGCCTATCCGAACGACACGTGGTACGTCGGCGACAACATCGAGCTGGCGTTCGGCCAGGGTGGGACGATCCTCACCCCGATCGAGCAGGCGAACGCGTATGCCACCTTTGCCAACGGGGGAACCCGCTACGCCCCCCAGGTGGCCTCCGCCGTCGTCGACCCGACCACCGGGGCGGTGGTGAAGAAGATCACGCCCGTCGTGACCGGGCACGTGAACCTCCCGCCTTCGATCAGAGACCCCATCCTCCAGGGATTGCAGGGAGTGATCACCAACGGGACGGCGGCTTCGGCCTTCCAGGGCTTCCCGCTCAACACTTTCCCCCTCGCCGGCAAGACGGGCACCTCAAGCAACGCCGGGAACCTCGAGCCCACGTCCTGGTTCGTCGCTTTCGGGCCCCTGCCCAACCCCCAGTACGTGGTCCTGGCGGTGATCGACCAGGGTGGTTATGGAGCGACGGCCGCCGCCCCGGTCGTGCGGGACGCGTTCGACTACCTCGTGAACAACCCGATCTCGGCCGCGGCCGCCCTCCCCAGCGCGACGAGCCAGCCCTCTAACACCCCACCCACGACTGCCCCTCCGCTCGGTTCGCCCCCAACGTCGACCACGTCCACCACCACATCCGCCGGTGGGGCGAAGCCCGCAACCACGCCCACCACCACAACCACGCTGCCCGGGGGCTGATCCCGTCCACCTCCCCGGTCGACCGGGGACGATGGTGCGCCGAACACGCCGGGGCGCCTCGGGCGCAGGTCGAAGTGAGCGCCCGTAGACTCAGCGGCGCCATGGAGACACTCTGGGGTCGCATCGAGCCACTGCTCGCTTCGGTGACCAAGCCGGCCCGTTACATCGGGGGTGAACAGGGCGCCACCTACCCGACCCACGGCGACGGCGAGGTCGCCTGGCTCCTCGTGTACCCCGACACCTACGAGATCGGCCTGCCCAACCAGGGACTGCAGATCCTCTACGAGATCCTCAACGAGCGGCCCGACGCCCTTGCTGAGCGTTCCTATGCGCCGTGGATCGACATGGAGGCGGCCATGCGGGCGGCCGGCCTTCCCCTGTTCTCGGTCGAGAACCACCTCCCGGCTCGGGCCTTTGACGTCCTCGCCTTCAACCTGTCGGCCGAGCTGGTCTACACCAACGTCGTGAACCTCATCGACCTGGCGGGCGTGGCGGTCCGGGCCGCCGAGCGCTCGGCGGGCGATCCGTTGGTCGTCGCCGGCGGGCACTGCGCCTTCAACCCCGAACCCCTGGCCGACTTCGTCGACGCGTTCGTGCTCGGCGACGGGGAGGAGGCCGTTGGCGAGGTGAACGAGGTGCTCGGCTCCTGGTTGGCCGAGCCGGTCGATCGGCGGGACCGCCGGGGTTTGCTCCGCGATTTGGCCAGGGTGGAGGGGGTCTACGTTCCCGCTCTCTACGAGCCTCACTACGACGCCGCCGGTCGCCTGGTCGGTACCGAGCCGGTTGAACCGGGCGTGCCCGCAACGGTCGACAAACGCACGATTAGCGATTTGGCCGAATGGCCGTACCCCCGCCGCCAGCTGGTGCCGTTGACCGAGGTCGTCCACGACCGGTTGAACGTGGAGGTCTTCCGGGGTTGCACCCGGGGTTGTCGCTTTTGTCAGGCGGGAATGATCACCCGCCCGGTGCGCGAGCGTCCGGCTGCCCAGGTGCGTGAAATGGTGCGCGACGGCCTCGAGCGGACCGGCTACGACGAGGTGGCACTCACCTCGCTGTCGACCGCCGACTTCTCGGGCATCGAGGGCACCGTGCGCGACATCATCGAGGACCCTCGGCACGGCGAGCGGGTGTCGGTCAGCCTGCCGAGTCTGCGAGTCGATGCCTTCACGGTCGGAACGGCCGCTCAAATCCAGCGGGTCCGCCGCACCGGGTTGACCTTTGCACCCGAGGGCGGCACCTGGCGGATGCGCCAGGTGATCAACAAACTCATCACCGAAGAGGACCTCTACAGTGCGGTGGACGCGGCGTTCAGCCAGGGTTGGCGCCGGGTGAAGCTCTACTTTTTGATCGGACTCCCGACCGAACAGGACGAGGATGTTCTCGGGATCGCCGAGCTGGGGCGACGTTGCGTCGAGGTGGGCCGCCGGCACCACAAGTCGGTCACCGTGGTGGCATCGGTCGGGGGGTTCGTGCCCAAGCCCCATACCCCTTTCCAGTGGTTCGGCCAGGACACCGTCGCCGAGCTGGCGCGAAAGGTACGGCTTCTGCGCGAGGCGGCCAAGGGGGCCAAAGGTCTGACCATCCGCTGGCACGACCCGGAGGCTTCGGCCGCCGAAGGCATCGCCAGCCGGGGGGACCGGCGGGTTGGCCGGGTCATCGAGCGGGTCTGGCGGGCNNCAGGAGTGGTCCGAGCGGTTCGATCTCTCGTTGTGGGAGGAGGCTCTGGCCGCCGAGGGCCTGTCGCTGGCCGATATCGTCCACCGCCAGCGCGACCAGCATGAGGCCCTGCCCTGGGATCACATCTCAGCCGGGCTGCATCGCGATTTCCTCTTTGAGGACTGGCTCGACGCCATCGCCGAGAAGGGCCTCGAGGACTGCCGATGGACCCCTTGTTATGACTGCGGGGCATGCACCGGGTTCGGGATCGAGCA
>PMOE01000082.1 GCA_003161575.1 Acidimicrobiaceae bacterium
GGCCTGGCGCCCTCGATGCTCTTGGACGATCGCTGTCGGGCCGCCGATCAGAGTCCACCAGGAGGAGGGGATCCTCAGGGACTCAGAACGACTTTTCTTGATCGACAGTGAGAAACTCGACACGAGGTCGCTTCCAAAATTGCACCGGGCGGCACAGGCCGACCCTCCCGAAGCCCTCACTGTCGAAGGTAGCCCGACCCTACACCCTTCCCCGACCAGTTAACGCTGACAATTCGCGCAGCTAATTCGCGCAGCAGTTGAACTCTCTGTGCGCGAATTGTCACGGTTAGGGACCCAACAACTGGATCTGCCACTCGGGTTTTACTACCTCGGCCTACCCGACAAAAGATTCCAAGTGCAGGTCAACGGGGTGTAGGAACCGACCAGCGATACCGAGAGAGAACGGCCGGCGGAGGACGAAATCATTGGAAGCAGCGAGCGCACTGACACGAAGCCCCGTCTACGAGGGCCAGGTGACCGGCTCCGGGCGGTCCCACTAACCAACCGATTCGACGGACCAGCCCGACCCGCTCCGGTCCGGCCATCGTCTTGTGGCCAGCGGAGTAGGGGCGGCGCCTCCAGGGCGTCGAGGCCCACTTCGTCCCGGATTTCCTCAGGGCTGACGAGGCCCTCCCCGGCATCCAGCGGCGGATGGCCGACCCCGGTGGGCCGGTCTCGGGTGGCCCAAGTCGGGGCGGCCCCCACAGCTCTGATCCACAAGCGCTCCGGCCCGTCCTTGAGGCCAACGTCCGCATGGCTGGCCTTTCATGCCCGCCACCCGACCACCCACCACCGGTGTCACACCCCGGGACCACAATGGGTGAGAAGACGAGTTCTGCCTGCACCACGGCTCCAACGCTAGGGCAAAGAACGCAGTTAGAGGGCGCCGGCGGTAGGGCACTGCGTCATGACGACTGGATCATCATAGCAAGTCAGCGGCGGACTTTGGTAGCGTGCCGATAGGGTTCGACTAACGGATATGCCGAGGCCCAGCTCGTTTATGAGCGGAAAGAGGGCACCATGTCGACGCTTGAGTCGTCGGGACCTCAGCAAGCTACGCCAGTACTGCCATCCACGAAGAAATCGGGATGGGTCGTGCCGATGGTCATCGCGGCGTTAGTTGTGGGCCTCGCTGGACTTGGAGTTGGCATCTATGCGGTGGTGGCGACTCCCGCCAAGACCTCGGGCCCGCCGGGACCTGTCGGACCACAAGGACCGGCTGGCGCAGAAGGGAAACAGGGAACCCCGGGAGCAGCTGGCGCCAAAGGTGACCCAGGACCGGCTGGACCGCCAGGCACCATCGCCGCCACCTCGATCTCCAGCGGCACGGTGCTCACCTCTGCCCCCGACCCGCCGGTCGGGACCGTTCTTGTGGCTAAAACAACCTGTCCCAATGGGAAAATCCTCCTCAGTGGCGGCGCCCAGGTTTCGGCACCTGGTGTAGTGCCCGACCGAAATGTGGACCTGCGCTCATCGTTCCCACTCACTACAACCGAATGGCAGACGGTGGCCATTGTCACGGGGCCGCTAGGAGCCGGGGTCTCGATGAGCATGAAGCCTTACGTCGTCTGTGGTATGCCAACGACGAACACCCTTTCGACCACAACTACGACGTAATGCCGGAGGTGCACATGAGAATGCTTCAACGAGTTGGCTTGGCTGGCGCGGTTATCGCAGTGGCTTGCCTCCCTCTGGCGGCCGCCCAGCCCGCTTCGGCGACTACCGTGGCGGTGACAACGCCATATCTCACATCGGTTGCCATTGCGCCGACTCCCAGTGGTCAGGGTTACTGGCTTGCTGGGTTGGACGGCGGCATCTTCGCTTTCGGCGATGCAAAGTTCTTCGGCTCGTTACCGAGCCAGCATGTCAGGGAATCTGACATCGTTGGGATCGCATCCACCCCTGATGGAGGTGGTTACTGGCTTGTCGGTGCCGATGGCGGCGTCTTCTCCTTCGGCGATGCAAAGTTCTTCGGATCCGTGCCGGGCGCGCTCGGGATGCCCGCTCCGAACCCGGTGACGGAAATCGTGGCAACCGCCGACGGTCTGGGCTACTGGCTCGTGGCGACCGACGGTGGTGTCTTTACCTTCGGTGATGCCGGTTACTACGGTTCTCTGCCGTCGGTCAACATCACCCCCAACCCGGCTCGCGTTGCCCAGTCCGAAGTGTATTTCGCCTACGCCGCATCGAGGGACGTCTTTCTGCAGCCGACCCCCGACGGTCGCGGGTACTGGATTGCGGACTCCACCGGTGACGTCTACATCTTCGGGGACGCTTCGTACTACGGCTCGGTGCCTGGAGCCCTTGGGTCGGCGGTCAAGGTTTCCCCGCATGACGTAGTTGTCGGTAACCCCACCACGATTCCGGTGACAGGATTTGCTTCCACCCCCGACGGCCGGGGCTATTGGATGGTCGGCACAGACGGCAGTGTGTACGCCTTTGGCGACGCTCCATTCTTCGCCTCGCTCGCCACGTTCGGCATCGTCCCTCCGCCGGTGACGATTACTGGGTACACCCGACCGTCCACGGTTGACGTCAGCATCCCACTCTCCACCGTGTCGGGCATGGCGCGAAGCCCTGACGGTGGCGGTTATTGGCTCACCTCGCTCGATGGCGGCGTCTTTGGCTTCGGTGACGCCCCGTTCTTCGGGTCGGTTCCGGGGGCACACGCCACAATCGACAGTGTGGCGAGTTCATAAGTCCACAAGATCGCCGGTTTGACACGTTGCTAGGCAGGTTTGAGAATCACCGGTGCGGGTGCGGGTGCGGGTGCGGGTGCGGGTGCGGGCTAAGCGGTGCTGTGCCAGTGCCGATAGGGACGAGGTGATCTCCGGGGTAGCTGCGAGAGCGGCCAACATGCCGAGGAGGGCTTCAGAGAGTCCGAATCGCTCGCCGACTCTCTCGAGCCTCGAAACCAGTACCCAGCTCGTGGCGAGGCTGACGGCCGCCCCGATGACAAACGCAACTGCTGGAACACCCACCCCGGGATCCTTCCGCGATCGGACGACTTGCCGACCAGGCTTCCCGGCTCTCCGAGGACGTGACTAGTTCACGACGTGACCGACTGGGGCGTATCCAGCGCCGCTCCGACCAGGTCAGCGAGTGCCACAGCGACAACCCGGCGCTCATGTGACACCGGCCAACCCGGTGTCGGTGACAAAAGAAATCGGCCCATCACCTGACCCCGCCACTGGACAAGGATCTCGGCCTCTGGTCCCGGGATACCGATTTCATGGACTTGCCACCGAATCCCGGCGTGCACGACCTCGCCATCCTGTCCGATTCGGGCGAGCGGGTGGAAGGACGAGCCGGCCTCGAACCGACAGGCGCTCAGATGGAGGAGTTCGATGAGGGAGCTGGCTGCTCGGGCGATGACCTCAGGGGTTGTGGCTGGTCCGGCGGCCAGATCGGCAAGATCGTGAATGACCGCTACGAAGTCGGACTCTTCGTTGGCTTTGAGATGGTGGTGACGGTTCCGGGCGGCCATCTCAGTCACCACGACCCCGACGACGAGGAGGCAGATCGTCGTCTCGATGTCGGGACGATGACTGATCGCGAGGCGTGCATAGGGCTTGGTGAGGAAGAAGTCGAACCAAAGGGCTGCAGAAAGGCTCGTTATCACTCCGGCGACACGGTTGCCCAGCACCGCGACGCCCACGATCACCGGGACGAAGAGAAGGGCGGCAGCGGTACTGGCGAACAATCCTCGGAACGGTATGAGTACGGCCGCCAGGACAAGCGGAGCAGCGACGGCAGCGAGATACGACCACTGCTCCTGGTACCTACGAAAACTGTCCACTGGCGTCTGTCGTAATCGGTATCCGCTCCGCTGTCAACGAGTCGGGTCCGCATACCACCCCTCTGCGGCGACTGGCGGTCGCATGCGTCAGTGACCCGACGGCCAGGGCGGCCCCGCTCGAGGGCTCGCGTCGGGCGTAGACTTCTCACGGTGCAGATCCCGATTGCGTGCTCTCTCGAAGCCGACGCTGCTCGATCACAAATCGGCGAGTGGCAGGACCTGGTCCGACGGGTTGTCGACGGCTCTACGCGTGTCTCACCAAATCGACTCGAACTCGACCTCCTACCGAATGCCGACATCGAGCCCGTCATCAGCCTTGCCCAACGTGAAGTTGCGTGCTGTTCGTTCTTCACGTTCACCGTTAGAGTCCTCACTCAGCGGCTTGTTCTCGTTGTCGAAGTTCCAGACGGCGCCGAAGGTATTCTCGATCAGCTGGCGTTGGGCGCTCTCTAATCAGTGTCACGGGGTGATCGGGGAAGGACGATTGCCCCTGATGTCCTCACTGTTCATCTGCATTGGCCGACACGTGGGACGCCAGTGTTCTGAAAGCGTCGATGTCGGCTTGTTCACCGATCAGCAACAACTGGTCACTGGCCGCCAGCACGGTGTCACCATTTGGCACCACAAGGTCCCGAGCCCGTTCGATGGTGGTCACGATGATGCTGAGCGGTAAGCCCGACTCTCGAATCGCCTGGCCCACAAGCGGAGAGTCCTGCGCCACCTCCACTTGATCCATCCCGCTGGAGTCGGCAGTGCCGTTGAGCTGGCGGAGGCTCGCCTGCAGCCCGAGTCGGTACCCGCGCACCACGTCCGAGGTCGAGATCGTCCCGATCACCCGACGGTCGTCGTCCAAGACAGAGACCCAATGGCTCGGTGCGGTGAGAAGGGCGTCGAGTGCGACATCGAGGGTCGCCGTATCCGGAACGGAAGGAGCTGACTTGTCCGCAAGCGAGGCAAGCGACTTTTGTCTCGCCTCAGGACTTTCGAAGTCTCCTGCCGAGACGGTGCCGACGAATCGTCCCGCCTCGTCGACCACGGGCACACCCGGCACGTTCGCCTGCTCGATGGCGTGACGCGCAGCAGCGCCGGTGTCCCCGTCGGCCAGGACCAACCGAGGTGCCGACATGGCCAGCCGCACCGCCACGTTCGACAACACCGGCATCCCGGTCAAGAGTCGTTGGACGGGCGCATCGGCGCGGTTCTTCAGCTGGCTCCGATAGATCGTGTCGTCGCTGCGACGGACGATGAACCATGAGAGCCCCACTGCGATCATCGCCGGGGCCAGGATCGAGAGACTCCCGGTCATCTCCGCCACCATGACCATCACGGCCAACGGCGCCCGGGAGATGCCCCCGAAGCAGCACATCATGCCGATGATCACGAAGGGAGCGGGGTTGTGCCCCATGGAAGGCACGATCGGCTCGAAGAGTCGCCAGACGGCGGCCCCGGTGAACGCACCGATCACCATCCCCGGACCGAAGATGCCCCCTGACCCCCCAGAACCAATCGAGAGGCCGGTGGCCACGATGCGGGCGAAGGGCACGATGAGGACGATCCACAACGGCAGGGTGAGGAGACGGGGGCCGAGACCCTGCTGAATCCAGCCGTAGCCGGTGCCCAACACCTCGGGGATCACGAGAGCAATGCAGCCGACGAGCACGCCCCCGACGGCCGGCCTGATCCAGCGAGGCCCACCGAACCGTTCGAAGACCGCGGCGATCCCGTAGAAGCCCTTGGCGTAAATCAGGCCGATGAAGCCCCCCAGGACGCCGATGAGGGCGAACCAGGGCAGGTTCACCGGATTGGCGAAGTGGTAGCCGTTGAAGCCGAACAGCGGCGTGAAGCCGACCACCGAGGCGAAGATGACGTACCCCACGATCGAGGCGATGAAACACGGGAGCAGGGCGGTGCCGTCAAAGTCGTCGCGATAGAGGATCTCGGTTGCCAACACCGCGCCACCGAGGGGGGCGCCAAAAATGGCGCCGATGCCCGAGCCGATGCCGGTGACCACGGCCGTGCGGGCGTCGTTGGGGCTGAGATCAAGTTCTCGGGCTAAGAGGGAGGCGAAGCCGGCGCTGATCTGGCCGGTGGGACCCTCCCGGCCGCCCGATCCCCCCGAGCCGATGGTGAGGGCCGAGGCGACGATCTTGACGATCACGGTGCGAAAGCGGATGCCCCTCGGGTTGTGATGGACGGCGGAGATGGCGGCGTCGGTCCCGTGCCCTTCGGCGTCGGGGGCGAAGCGGTAGACGAGTACCGCACCCAGCAGGGCGCCGAGTCCCACGATCCAAGGCAGTGCCCAGGGTCGGGCGAACCAGCTCGAGGCGTTGTGGCCCCCCTCGATGGCGGGGGTGGGGACGTGATACCCGGCAAGCAAGCCCAAGAAGACGTGGGTGGCGAAGAGGAGGGCTTCGTAGAAGACGATGGCGCCGACCCCGGCCATGACACCGATCAGTGAACCGAGGACAAGCCACTTCTGTAGATACGAGGCGCCGGCAAGCCACCGCGACGCTCGGGCCAGCGTGGCGCGTAGCGAACGGCGACGAAGATCGCTCACTCGTCCCGAACCCAGATCACAGGTCCCACCCGAGGGACCAGTCCTGCTCGGGCACCTCTCCGGCCGCCGCCGCGAGACGCCGCAAGGAATCCACCAGGGCCAGCTTTTGGTTCGCCGGGATCGGCGCCAGCAGGTTCGCTATCTCGCTTCGTCGCCTGGCGGTGACAGCGTCGACGAGAGTCCTTCCCCTTCTTGTCAGGGTCAACCGGATCAGGCGTCGGTCGCCTTGTTCGTGCCGACGGGCGATGAGGCCCTTTCGGACCAGTCGGTCGGCCATGCGGGTGGCCGTGGGAGGAGTCACGTTCACCGCTTCGGCCAAGGTGATCAGACTTTGAGGTCCGCGCGATGCCAGGACGACAAGAGTCCGGTACTGCGTGAGGGTCACCTCCTCGGCGACATCACCCAAGGAGCGGGCGGCCAGGGAAACCAGGACGCGGCTGGCGCTGAGTACCGCATCGACGATGTCGTCCCGACCGACCTTCGTTTTTGATGGGTTCATATGCTAATCATTGTAGTAGCTAATGACTTAGGAGGAGAACGGATCGACGTACCATCGCATCCGTCCCGGTCCCCGAACCCCCCGACACGGGGAAGCCGAATCCGGTTGTTTGCCAGAGGTCCAAGCTGTCGTGGAGATCTGGCCGTGGCACGCTGATGGAGTGAAGACCCTGATTATCGGTGCCGGGATGGCCGGTCTGACATTGGCTGCGCGGCTGTGCCAACAGGGCAGGGATCCGGTGATCATCGAGCGTTCGACGTCGATCGAGGGTGGCTATGCCCTCGGGCTGTATCCGGTCGGCAGTTGCGTGCTCCATGGTCTGGGCACGTACGAACAGCTCGTCGAACAGTCTCTGGCGATTGAGCGCTACGAACTCGCCAACAGCTCAGGACGAGTGCTTCAGTCATTTGATATGTCTGTTCTCACCGCCGCCCTCGGGCCTCTGCTCATGGTCAGCCGTTCGGATCTGGTCCGTTTGCTCGAATCCAGTTGTGCCGGTGCCGACGTGCGTCGGGGTGTGACCGTCTCTTCTCTCAACCAGGAGGCTGAACGCGTTGAGGTGAGATTCGACGACGGTACGGTCGAGCACTTTGACCTCGTCGTCGCCTGCGATGGCATCGATTCATCTACCCGGGAGCTGGTCTTCGGCCCGGCAAGTCAGTACCACTCTGGATGGACGTTGTGGACCTGGTGGGTCGGCCCTGAACAATTCGAGTCGACCGTTGCCCGTGAATGGTGGGGGGCGGGTTGTATCTTCGGGGCGTATCCTGCTCCTGGCCAGGTCATGTGCGCAGCGGGTGGACCCACCAGTGCCTTGGCTGGGAGTGACGCTCGAGCATCTTTGCAGCGTCACCTTGTCAATCTGATCGATCACATACCGGCTGTGGGGGCCGCCATCGGCGACCTGCGCGACGCGTATTCATGGGCCATGCGTGATGTCCGTTCTGACCGTTGGGTTGACCGACGCGTTGTTCTCTGTGGGGACGCTGCTGTCGGATTTATGCCGACGGCTGGCATCGGTGCTTCAAACGCCATGCGGGCCGCAGCAGGACTGGCCGATGAGCTGTCGCGCGCGGACGCTGCGTCCGTTCCATTGGCTCTTGAACTGTACGAGAAGCGGTGCAGAAAAATAATCGAACGCAACCAGACCGACTCGCGCCGTCTGGCTCGGGTGATGTTCGTTCGACCACCGTTGTTGGCCTGGGGCCGTGACCAGCTGGCTGGCCTGTATCCGGCCAAGCGCGCACTCAGAGAAATCATTGACAGCGCGCATCAGCCCTTCTGAATTAGGGCTTGGCCAGCCAGATCAGATGGGCGGACAAGTCTGTGCTCGAGTCCCAACAGCGGTGAATAATGCGATCTGAACGGTGCCACGGCATAGGGATAACAAAAAGAGAGTGATCGTTGGCTTGGAATCGGAGCCCATCCCGATCACCTCTTGCCGGGCAGCCGGAGGAGCTCAATGCGATGCAATGAATGCGCAAGTAGTTTGCGATCGTGGCGAATTGCGAATCCACGCCAGCCGGTGACGGGTCGCGCCGGAGTATCGGACTGGCAAGCGCGGTAGCGATTGGCATCGGCGGAATGGTCGGTGGCGGGATCTTCGCCGTTCTCGGGCTGTCCATCGAACTGGCACGAGGCGCTGCTCCGATCGCCTTCCTCATCGCTGGCGGCGTGGCACTCCTCACCGCCACTTCTTATGCTCGGCTATCGGTTGCGTACCCGAGCCGAGGCGGGACGGTCACGTTCCTCAATGAGACATTCGGACCGGGGGTGTTCGTCGGGGGCCTCAACGTCTTGTTGTGGCTGAGCTATGTGGTCATGATCTCGCTCTACGCCGCCGCCTTCGCCGGATACGCGGCCAGCCTGCTCCCGGGTCGACCGTCCACCGTCGTTTACCACCTCCTCCTCACCGCCATCATCGTGGTCGTCGCCATCCTCAATGTCGCCCGGGCCTCCGTTGTGGGCCGCGCCGAAGAGTGGATTGTGGTCGCCAAACTCGCCATTCTGTGCCTGGTCGTGGCGACCGCCTTTCATGGGGTTGGTTGGACCCGACTCTCACCGAGCAAATGGGCCGACCCGCTGGCCATTGTCGGTGGCGGCATGGTGATCTTCGTCGCCTATGAAGGATTCGAACTCATTTCCAATGCCGCGGAGGATGTACGTGATCCCCGTCGAACCCTGCCACGCGCCCTCTACCTCTCGGTTGGCATCGTTATTGTCCTGTACATACTGGTGGCCGTGGTGACCGTTGGCGTGCTGAGCACGAGCCAAGTGCGGAATGCGAGTTCGTACGTGCTTGCCGAGGCCGCCCGTCCCGGACTCGGAGAGGTCGGGTTCGTTCTGGTGGCTGTCGCAGCCCTTCTCTCTACGACGTCGGCGATCAATGCCACCCTCTATGGCACGGCCCGGTTGTCGTGGACCATTGCAAGATCTGGTGAACTTCCCGAAGCACTCGATAAGAAGATCTGGGGTCGGCCCGTCGAAGGTCTCTTGGTCACGACGGGGCTCACGCTTGTGGTTGCCAACGCGTTCAACCTCAACAGCATCGCCCTGACGGGCAGTGCCGCGTTCCTTATCATCTTCGCCGCGGTGAACACCGCCGCGGCTCGCCTGGCCAAACGCAGGGTGCATCGGATCCTCGCCGTAACAGCAGCGGTGGCGTGCGTTGCCTCGCTGGTAGCCCTGGTCCTCGAAGAGTGGCCTCGAAACCCATGGGGTGTTGTCATCGTTGGCGGATTGGTTGCAGGGTCATTTGCCATTGAGTTCGTTTACCGAAGGTTCACGGGTCGAATCCTCCCCGCACACCTGGCATCGTCATCAACGACATCGAGCGGTGGATCCGGAGGCGTCTCTGACAATGGCAACCATTGAGTCGCCGATGATGATGAAGTGACCACGTTTGAGGAGACTGGATTGAGTCGCCCCCATTGCGCAACTGAGCGAGGGTTACTCAACGTTGGGGTGGTAGTCACTGAAATGACTGGCCTGTTTCCTCTCTGCCTCTCGGTCCCGGGTGAGTGTGAGCGGGTAAGCAATATCGAATGGCGGAGAGCGGCCGGACCGGGGATGCTCGCGTCGTGACCATGCATCCTGGCCAACTCAAGGTGGGCCTCGACACGGTGCGCCAGCTCGTCGATGAGCAGTTCCCTCAATGGCGCTCCTTGCCCATCGAGCAGGTTGCTGTCGCCGGGACCGTGAACGCCCTGTTCCGTATAGGAGAACATCTTGCGGCTCGCTTTCCGCTTGCCCCTGCGGATCTTGAGACGACCCGTCGCCAGCTTGAGTCCGAGGTCCGGGCGGCTCGCGAGCTTCTGGGCCGGACTCGGTTCCCAACTCCTGAGCCAGTCGCCGTGGGCGAGCCCGGTGCCGGCTACCCGCTGCCCTGGTCGGTCCAGACTTGGCTGCCCGGCACGACGGCCAGCCACGCCGACCCAGTTGACTCGGTGGCATTCGGCCACGACTTGGCGGAGTTCATCCGCGGCGTGCGAGCCATCGATACCGACGGCCGTACGTTCTCCGGCTCCGGCCGCGGTGGGAACCTACGAGATCACAACGAGTGGATGGAGATCTGCTTCCGGAACAGCAAGCACCTGCTGGACGTGCCGCGGCTTCGTCGACTGTGGAGAGCGTTTCGGGACCTGCCGCCGTCGCCCTCTGTTGAGGTCATGACCCACGGCGACCTCATTCCCGGCAACGTGCTCGTCTGTAACGGACGCCTTGCCGGAGTCATCGACGTCGGCGGACTGGGGCCAGCCGACCCCGCGCTCGACCTGGTCGGCGCGTGGCACCTCCTTCAAGAGGCGCCGCGACAGTCACTCCGAGACGAACTGGGTAGTGGCCACATCGAATGGGAGCGCGGCAAGGCGTGGGCCTTCGAGCAGTCGATGGGAGCCGTCTGGTACTACGTCCATAGCAACCCACCCATGAGTCAGATGGGGATGCGCACCCTCACACGCATCCTGGCCGACACTTCCGTGTAGGACGACACGAGGACATGCCACCGGCAACGCGATTCGGTTTGTTCGCAAGCCGAACGGTGAATGAAACATTCGGCCGATTCTCGACCCGTAGTCACAAGCGGACCCGACCTCCATCCGGCCGGCGCAATGCCGAGGTCGCACCGGTTTACGGTGCCACCGGTCGTCGG
>PMOE01000004.1 GCA_003161575.1 Acidimicrobiaceae bacterium
GACGAGATCTATGAGACCCTAGCCATCTCGACTGATCGAGGTGCTGACCGCAATCGTATCGTCTACCGCTTTCGGATCCCCAACCCAGATGGAGAGTACGTCTGCGAACAGACGCTTGTACTTTCATTTCAACCTCCTCGTGTGTCCGTGGCCACACAAAAGTCCCCGGTTATGGCCAAATAAGTCCCCGCTCGTGGCCAGATAGGTCCCCGCTGGTGGCCAGATAAGTCCCCACCCCTCACTGAAGCATCCACCGAAGAGGCCCCCTGGCCGGTGACGGTGGCGGTGCAACCCAACCGCCGCACCGACCAAGGGACGCCCCAATGAAATCAGTGAGGGAACACATGGACATGCATGCCGCCTATCGAGAGACGGGCAGCTTCAGAGCAGCCGCAGAGATCTGCGGGACGACACCCAAAACGGTGAAGCGCTCCGTTCTGGACGCCCAAGCCGTCGAAAAGGGGCAGCTGCCGGCCGGAGCGCACAACTACGAGGCCGTCAGAGACGTCGTCGTCGAGCGGGTGGAGCGGACCAAGGGGAAAATGTCGGCCAAACGGCTCTTGCCGATCGTGCGGGCCGCTGGATATGAGGGCTCGCCCAGGAATCTGCGCCGGCTGGTGGCCGAGGTCAAGGCCGAATGGCGCAGGGACAACCACCGGGGACGACGCCCCGGCATCTGGTCGCCGGGCGACATGTTGGTCTTTGACTGGGGCGAGATAGGACCACTGTTCGTCTTCTGCGCCGTCATGGCCTGGAGCAGGGTCCGCTTCGTCTACTTCGCCGACAACTTGGGCGCGGAGTCGACCATGACAGCGTTGGCCCGCTGCTTCGAATACCTGAGAGCGGTGCCGAAAACCGCACTGACGGACCGCATGGGGTGCCTCAAAGGTGGCACCGTCGCCGGACTGGTCATCCCGACGCCGGCCTACGTGCGCTTCGCCACCCACTATGGGTTCCGGCCGGACTTCTGCGAAGGGGCGGATCCTGAATCGAAGGGGCTGGTGGAGAACCTGGTCGGCTACTCCAAGTCCGACCTCATGGTCCCTGAAGAGCTCAGCGTGTCGGACCTCACAGGCGCCAACGCCAAAGGACTGCTCTGGTGCAACGAGGTGAACGCCGTCATGCACTCGGAGATCTGCGCCATCCCCTTCGATCGCCTGGCCAAAGAACGCGCGCTGATGGGAGCTCTCCCGCAGCTGCGGGCCCAGATCGGCAAGTTGGTGGTGCGCAAGGTCGATCGACTCAGCTGCGTCCGCTTCGGCTCGGCCCGCTATTCGGTGCCCAACGTCCACATCGGTCGCCAGGTCGAGCTGGTGGCCCAAGACGGCAGGGTTCTCGTCGTGTTCTTGGGCGAGATCGTGGCTGAGCATCTCCTCGTTGCCCCTGGTGAGACCTCCATTCTCGATGCGCACTATGGCGGGCCCCGGCCCATGCCCACACGTGCCGTGCGGCCCAAGACCACGTCGGAGAAGGCCTTCTGCGCTCTGGGTCCTGTCGCCGAGTCCTTCATCAAGGGTGCCGCTGCCCGCGGCATGACCTCGCTCAAGGGTGACCTCGAAGAGTTGGCTCAGATGGAAGCCGCACACGGACGTGACGTTCTCCTCGCCGCTCTCGAACGGGCCGCTGCGTTCGGGAGGTTCCGGGCCCACGACGTGCGTTCGATCATCGCCGCTGGCACTGGCATCCCTCGCCCTGGTGCACCTGGAGAGGCGCTCATCGTCGAGCTCCCGCTCGTCCCGACACGCTCGCTGGCTGACTACGCCATTGGGGAAGGATCATGAGCACCGACGCTCCGGCTCTCCCGCCAGATCTCGAAGCAGGGCTCCGTCGTCTGCGACTCCGGGCCATGCGCGCTCTCTCACCTGAGCTGTTGGTGACGGCCAAGACGCAACGTTGGAAGCCCGAGGAGTTCTTGCGCACACTCATCGAGGCCGAGATCGCCTCGCGTGACGCGTCGAATGCCGCCAACCGGCTGAAAGCTGCTTCCTTCCCAGTCACCAAGACGCTCGAGGAGTTCGACGTGGCAGCGTCCTCGGTCAAGTCGGCAACGTTTGACTATCTGTCCGGTCTCGAATGGGTGAGAGCCAAAGAGAATCTCTGCCTGGTCGGACCGGCGGGAACCGGCAAGAGCCACCTGCTCGTCGCCCTCGGCCACCAAGCCATCGAAGCTGGGTTCAAGGTCCGCTATTTCAGCGCGGTTGAACTGGTCGAGACCCTCTATCGGGGCTTGGCCGACAACTCAGTCGGCCGAGTCCTCGAGGGGATCCTCAAGGCCGACCTCATCCTGATCGACGAGATCGGCTTCGCGCCGATGGACAACACCGGGGCCCAGCTCTTCTTCCGGCTGGTGGCCGCTGCCTACGAACGCCGGTCACTCGGCATCGCTTCTCACTGGCCATTCGAGGAGTGGGGAAGGTTCCTCCCTGATCACTCAACGGCCGTCAGCCTGCTCGACCGCCTCCTTCACCACAACGTGCTGGTCGTCACTGAAGGCGAATCATTCCGGATGAAAGAAGCGCGCGAGGGGAGGAAAACCTAGGCTGACCGAAAAGGAAAACTCATCCCGAGGGGTGAGGACTTATCTGGCCACCAGCGGGGACTTCAAACCGGCCACGGACATC
>PMOE01000035.1 GCA_003161575.1 Acidimicrobiaceae bacterium
CCCGGCATGACGGCATGGATCGGAAGGCCACCGGTCGCCACGGCATCTTCCATCAAGTGGATCTGCACCGGGGAGGTATGGGTGCGCAGTACCACGGTCTCGGGGTCGCCCAGGTCGAGATATAAGGTGTCCCACATGCTGCGGGCCGGGTGGGCCGGCGGGATNNGCTTCGAAGTTGTACCAGTCGGTCTCAACCTCGGGCCCTTCGGCCACCGAAAAGCCCATCCCGACAAAGACGTCCTCGAGGGCATCGCGGGTCTGGGTGACGAGGTGCAGGTGCCCCCGATCCATCGGCGAGAGCACTGGCAGTGTTTCGGTCAGATCCATGCGATCTGCCTCCAGGTCGGCGACCCGCTCGGCCGAGGAAAGCGCCGCCCGCCTGTCAGTGATCATCGCTTCGATGCGTGCTCGTGTGTCGTGGAGTGCTCGCCCAGCTTCGCGCCGAGCTTCAGGGTCGAGGCGGCCGAGATCGCGGTGGGCCCCCGCCAGCGGGCCCCGCTTGCCCAGCACCGACGACTCGATGCGGGCCAGCTCGTCGGTGGAGGTGGCCGCGGACAGCGCGTGCGCCGTATCGCTCTCGAGGGCCGTTACGTCCATTTCGGAATGCTAGAGGATCAATGCGGACCCACACGACGCTGGCGCAGCGCTTCGAAGCACAGCACTGCGCACGCAACGCCGACATTGAGCGACTCGGCTCGCCCAGCCATCGGGATCCCGACGGTCCCATCAAGGGCGAGGTCGTCGGGAAGGCCGGCCGACTCGTTGCCGAGCACAAGAGCGGTCCGTTGTCGCCAATCAACCGCCGCGTAGTCCTCACCGTTACGGGCGACCGCCCCGACCCGGCGATAGCCGAAGGTGTCTAGCGCCTCGAGGGCGTCGCCCACGTCGTCGATCACGACCAAAGGTATGTGGAACAGTGAACCGGCCGAGGATCGCACGGTCTTGGGGTTGTAGGGGTCAACCGTTCCCCCGCAGCACACGACGGCATCAGCTCCGGCCGCGTCGGCACTACGCAGCGCCGTCCCGGCGTTCCCCGGGTCACGCACGTCGACGAGAACGACGACCAGAGCGCCGCCTTGCAGGGATTCGGGGGGCCGGTCGAACATCGAGAACGTCGCGAGCACGGGTTGGGGGGTGACAGTGTCCGCCACTTTGGTCATCACGCCCGGCGCCAGCGCGTGGACCCGGACTCCGGCGTCGTCGGCCAGTTGGATGAGATTGCGGGCGTCAGGCGTATCGGCACCCTCGGCCGCGACATAGAGCGCCTCGGGGACCACCCCGGCCGCGAATGCCGTGCGAACCAGCTCGGTGCCCTCGGCGACGAACGCCCGCTCCGCCCAGCGGGTGGAGCGCTTCTGGAGCAGGCGGCGGAGGCGGCGGACCCGCTGGTGGGAGTACGCGAGCGGCTGGCTCAGGAAGCAGCCTCCGCTGACACACCCGCCTCGGCTCGTGCCGTCTCGGCCACCTGGACGAGCGCAGCGAAGGCGTCGGCGTCGCTGACCGCCAGGTCGGCCAGCACTTTGCGGTCGACTTCCACTCCGGCCTCGTGGAGCCCGTTGATGAACCGGCTGTAGCTCATCCCGTTCAGCCGGGCTGCGGCATTGATCCGCTGGATCCACAACTTGCGAAAATCACCCTTGCGGGCCCGGCGGTCTCGGTAGGCGTATTGCCCTGAGTGCAAGAGCTGTTCGTTTGCCGCCCGGTATGTGCGGCTCTTGTTCCCGTAATACCCCTTCGCCTGTTCGAGTACGGCTCGGTGGTGCTTGCGACCATGGACGGATCGCTTGACTCTGGCCATGGGGTTCTCCTCTTCTGTGGTCGGGGGCCCACCGGGGGCCCAGGACTGCGATCATTGCGGGACCGGCCGGCTGGCCGGTCCGGTCTTCCACCGGTGCCCAGCGGCCGTTCAGCCCTTGGACGGATGTGGACTCACAGCCCGAGCATCCTTCGCACGGTCTTCTCGTCACCGGGGGAAAAATCGGTCTCGCGGGCGAGCCGGCGCTTCCGTGTGCTCGATTTCTTCTCCAAAATGTGGGCCCGATTCTGCTTGCGTCGACGGAGCCGGCCCGAGCCGGTCACTTTGACCCGCTTGGCCGCCCCTCGGTCGGTCTTCATCTTCGGCATGCGATCATCCTTCTTCTTGTACGGCGGCGTCGCCCACGGGCGTCGCCGCCGCCGGGGCGGCCCCGTTGCTTGAGGCCTCGGTCGGTGGTGTCGGCTCGATCACCCCGGGAGAGGCCGCCTCTGCGAGCACAGTCGGCGTCTCGGCGCCCACCGAAGCCTTCGCCCGTGATGCGGCCGCCTGCTTGGCCCGCTTGTCGGGGGCGAGCACCATCACCATGTTGCGGCCATCGAGGCGGGGCTCGGCTTCTACCTTGGCCGATCCCTCCATTTGCTCGGCGATCCGGTCGAGGATCCGCTTGCCGAGTTCGGGATGGAACACTTCGCGGCCTCGGAACATGATCGTGATCTTGACCTTGTGGCCCTCGCCCAAGAACTTGCCCACTTGGCGGGTCTTGGTGTCAAAGTCGCCCGGCCCGATCTTCGGCCGGTATTTCATCTCTTTGACGCCGACGTGGACGGCCTTGCGCCGGCTCTCCTTGGCCCGCTGGGCCTCGTCGAATTTGAACTTGCCGAAGTCCATGATCCGGCAGACCGGGGGGTTGGCCATGGGGGCCACCTCTACCAGGTCAAGATCAAGACCGCGGGCAATCGTGAGAGCCTCGGGCAGTGGCTTTATCCCGAGCTGCAGACCGTCGGGGTCGACAAGTCTGACCTCACGGGCGCGGATCCGGTCGTTGATCCGATGCTCACCGGTGGTTTCGGAGACTATGCATCACTCCTCTCGGTCGGGCCGGCGGTCCTTCCGCGGCCATACCATGGAGCGGTGCCACGCCCTCGTCGGGCCGTTGCCACATCGACCTGGCACACCTTGAACGGTGGCCCGGTGGAGGCGGCCCCGCAAGGCAGCCCCGCTTCCCAAAGAACGTAGGCTACCAGCATGAGCCTGTGGACACCGTCGGGAGAGCATCCGGTTGACAAGCCGGAGCAACCAGGCGGCCCGGTCGGGACCGGCCCCCCGTCACCAGCCGGGGGCGGCCCGGTCGGGCCCGGCCCCTCGGCACCAGCCGGGGGCGGCGACCCTCGGGAGGCGGGCGGCGACCCCGACAAGGAGATGGACGAGCTCCGCCGCCAACTGGCCGACGCCCCCGCCGAGGTGGTGGTGGCGAACCACTGCTACGGATTGTTCGAGCTGGCCGCGCTCTACCTTTCTCAGGATCCCCCCCTGCTCGACCAGGCCCCACTCGCAATCGACGCCCTCGGCTGTCTGGTCGAGGGCTTGGGCGCTCGACTCGGCGAGACCCAGGGCCCGCTCACGGAGGCGTTGGCCCAGGTCCGCCTGGCGTACGTGCAGGTGGCCGCGGCCGAAAAAGCCAGGCAGGAGGCGCCCGGAGACGCCAACGGCTCGGCCACCGCGGATCCTCGCCCCTGAGACGACCAGTACGCCCCCGGGTCGGGCGATCGACGGCCGGCGAGACCCCAGGATTGTCGCAGATCGCTGGTACTCGGGGTACCAGGCGCCAGGCCTCTCGGATGCCGATTACCGCGCCGAGGCCAGGGGCGTGAGGCCGCGGGCTTCCATCCGTCCGAGGTGTCCGTGCGCCAACACGAAAGTCACCGTCACCCCGACGTCGATCCGACGGGATTTGTCCGCGATCGCCGTGCAGTGGAAGAGAAAATCCCCGCCGCCATCATCGGTCACCGTACCGAGGCCCCGGGCTTCGTCGAAGGCCGTGACCTTCCCGGTATGCCGGTCCCGCAGGGTCAATGGATGATTTTGGAGAGGGCAAGCTCCAATATGTCGGTGGCCCCCTGGTCTTTCAGCTCCGGGATCAAGGTGTTGATGTCGCTCTTCGGGACAACCGTCTCTACGGCGTAGCCGCTCGCGCCCGACAGCTCCGAGACCGTCGGTGAGCGCAGCGAGGGCAAGAGCGCGATGACGGCGTCGAGCCGGTCAGCCGGGATGTTGAGCTTGACCAGTACCTTCTGGCGGGCTTCAAGGGTGCCTTGGAGGAGGGTGAGGATCTGGTCCATGGCGTGGCGCTTGGTCGGATCTGCGGCCGCGGTTGGATTGGCGATCAGCTCGGTGTAGGAGACGAGCAGGGTGTCGATGACCCGGAGGTGGGCGGCCCGCAGGGCCCGGCCGGTCTCGGTGATCTCGACCACGCAGTCGGCGATGTCGGGGATCTTGGCCTCGGTCGCGCCATAAGAGAGGGAGACCACTGCTTCCACCCCGTGTGCGCTGAGCACCTTGGTGGTGAGCTCGGGGTACTCGGTGCTCACCCGGACCTTGTGGCCGACGAGGTCTGAGAGGGTCTGATACGGCGAGTCCTCGGCGACGGCGAGGACCACCCGGATGGGGTCGGTAGTGGCCTTGGAGTACTCGAGTTCGCCGAGAGACATCACCTCGGCACCGCGCTCTTCGACCCAGTCACGCCCGGTGATCCCGAGATCGAAGAGCCCGCTGGCTACGTAGTCAGGGATCTCTTGGGGGCGAAGGATGCGCACCTCGGCGATGCGGGGGTCGGCGATGCGGGCCCGGTAGTCGACGTCAGAAGAGCGGAGCACCCCGAGGTCGGCCGCGGCGAACAGGTCGAGAGTGGCCCGTTCGAGCGAACCTTTGGGCAGCACCAGACGGAGCATCGAAAGATTCTACGGGGTCGACGCGCGCTCTAGGACTGGAAGGGGGCGGAACGCAAGAGACGGACCATCTCGACGGCCACCAGGACCGACTCGCGGCCCTTGTTGGTCTCCCCCGAACCCGAGCGGGCCAGGGCTTGGTCGACGGTGTCGGTTGTGAGCACGCCGAAGACCACCGGGACGCCGGTCTCGAGCTGGACCGACTGGATACCCGACGCGCACTCGCCGGCCACGAAGTCGTAATGCCCGGTCTCACCCCGGATCACCGCCCCGAGGCAGGCCACCGCGTCGACCGATCTCGCTGCTGCGAAGGCCCGGGCCACCATCGGGAGCTCGAAGGCTCCCGGGGCCCAGGCCACAACGATATCGGCCCGGTCGACGCCGGCGTCGGCCAGCCCGGCCAGTGCCCCTTCGAGCAGTCGCCAGCTGATGGCGCCGTTGAAAAGCCCGCAAGCCAGTCCGATCCGCAGGCCCCGACCGTCGTGGTCGCCACGCAGCGACGCTCCCACCCGACCCGAGAGCCCCTCGAGCGCGCCAGGGGGGAGTTCGGTCTTTTCAGAAGATGCCACGGGTCTCAGAGTACGTCGTCGAGCCCCTCAAGCAGATGGCCCATGCGCTCACGCTTGGTCCGCAGGTACTCGATGTTTTCGGGATTGGGCGACGGCTCGAGCGGCACCCGCTCGGTGATGTCGAGACCGAACCCTTCAAGTCCGCCGTACTTGAGCGGGTTGTTGGTCATGACCCGCATGGTGGTGACCCCGAGGTCGACCAGCATTTGGGCCCCGATGCCGTATTCCCGGCTGTCGACGGGCAGCCCCAGCTCGAGGTTGGCATCCACCGTGTCGTGCCCACCTTCTTGGAGTTGATAGGCGCGGATCTTGTGAGCGAGTCCGATGCCCCGGCCTTCGTGGCCCCGCAGGTACACGAGAACCCCGCGACCTTCCTCCTTGATGAGTTGGAGCGAGGTCCGCAGCTGAGGTCCGCAGTCACAGCGCAGCGATCCGAAGACGTCGCCCGTCAAGCACTCTGAATGCACCCGCACGAGGACGTCCTCGTGCCCGGCCACGTCGCCCAGGACCAGCGCGAGGTGTTGTTCATTGTCGAGCACCGACTCGTAGACGTGGCCCTGGAACTCCCCCTCGGCCGTCGGAATCCGAGCCTCTGAGACCCGGCGCACGAGCATCTCGTTCTGGCGCCGGTAGCGGATGAGGTCGGCAATGGTGATCAGGTGCAGATGGTGCGTCTTGGCGAAGCGCTCGAGCTCAGGCAGCCGGGCCATGCCCGACTTGTCCTCGGTGACGATCTCACAGAGCACCCCCGCGGGCGTCATCCCCGCAGCCCGGGCCAGGTCGACGGTGGCCTCAGTGTGTCCCGCCCGCTTCAACACGCCGCCGCGTCGGTAGCGGAGCGGGAAGATGTGGCCCGGACGATTGAGATCGGTGGCCCGAGTCTCGGGATCGATCAACGCGGCGATAGTGGAGGAACGGTCAGCGGCCGAGATACCCGTTGTCGTCCCCAACCGGTAGTCCACGCTGACGGTGAAGGCGGTGCGTTGTGCCTCGGTGTTGGCCGAGACCATGAGCGGGAGCTCGAGCTGGTCGGCCCGCTCGGGAAGGAGGGGCACGCAGATGACCCCCGACGTGTGGGCGAGGAGGAAGGCGATGTTCTCCGGGGTGGCCGCCTCGGCCGCCATCACCAGGTCGCCTTCGTTCTCGCGGTCCTCGTCGTCGACGACGATGACCATCTCGCCGCGTCCGACGGCATCGATGGCTTCTTGGACGCTCGAGAACCCCATCAGGCCGCCACCTCCACCCGCAGGTCGTCGCCCAGGCGCTCGACCGAGACCAAACGGCCCCGCCAGAGCGCATCGATCGTGTCCGCCCCCGACCCGGCAAAGACCGGCCGACCGTCGTCGCCGCCCATGAGGGCCGGGGCTAGGTACACCACGTAACGGTCCACCAGTCCCGCCGCGTGAAAATCGTGGGCCACGGCGGCACCGCCTTCGATCAGCACTTGCAGCACGCCCCGAGCACCGAGCTCGTCAAGGGCGTCGCCCACATCGCCGCTGAGCTCGAGGGCGGGGTGGACCCGGGCCCCGGCGGGAACCGACCCCAGCACGACTCGCAAGGGTTGGCGGGCGGGTGGGGGGTCGAGGCGGACCGTCAGCTCGGGATCGTCGGCCCGCACCGTACCGGCCCCGACAAGCACGGCGTCGGACCGGGCTCGCAGGCGATGGACGTCGGCCCGGGCCGCGGCACCGGTGATCCACCGGCTCGTGCCGTCGGGGGCGGCGGTGCGCCCGTCGAGCGTGACCGCCAACTTGAGCACCACCCAGGGTCGCCCGGTCCGCCGGTGTTTCAGGTAGGGCGCCAAGTCTTCGGTGATTTCAGTCCGGGCCACCCCAATCGCCACGTCAATGCCCGCAGCGGTGAGCGCGTCCACCCCGCGTCCGCTGACCAAGGGATCGGGATCGAAAATACCGATCACCACTCGGGTCACGCCGGACCCGATGATGGCATCGGTGCAGGGGGGAGTCCGGCCGACATGGGCACACGGCTCGAGGGTCGAGTAGAGGGTGGCCCCCCGGGCGCCACTTCCGGCAGCGGCCAGGGCGCTCACCTCGGCGTGGGGGCCGCCGGGCGGGGCCGTCGCCCCCTCAAAGGTGGCCCCCTCGGGGGTCACCACCACGCAGCCGACCCAGGGATTGGGGGCAGTGGAGCCGTGCACCGAGGTCGCCAGGGCTGCTGCACGCGCCATGTGCACCTCGTCGAACACTGCCGTACCTCCTCGGACCATACTAGAACATGTTTCAGTTATTGTCGACGGGCAGCCCGTCCACCAGCACCGATTCTACCGGTCGCCCCCCGGCCCCAATCTGGTCCAGGCGGGGCGGCGGCACGGGGAAACCCAGTTCAACGCGACGGTCGGCGGCCGATCACCGGGGGGGTGCCGCACTCTGGTGGATCGCGACCAGGGCAGCCTCGCGGATCGCCTCCACTGCCTCCCACGGGCGGGCGTGGCCAAAGACGGCCGAGCCGGCAACGAAGACGTTGGCACCGGAGCGAGAGGCGTCGCCAACGGTGGTGCTGGTGATTCCCCCGTCGACCTCGATGTCGACGCTGAGTCCCCGGCTCCCGATGGCCCGGCGCACCTGTCCGACCTTGTCCATCACGTCGACGATGAATTTCTGGCCCCCAAAACCGGGGTGCACGGTCATACACAGCACCAGGTCGACGTCGCCCAGAAAGGGCTCAAGGGCCGAGAAGGGGGTGTCGGGGTTGGCGGCCAACCCCACCCGAAGTCCGAGTGCCCGCATCTGGTCGATCAGCTCGCCGGTCCCGCCGACCTCGACGTGCACCGTGCACCCGTCGGCCCCCGCCTCTTTGAAAGCGCTGAGGTAATCACCGGGATTGGTCATCATCAGGTGGCAGTCGAAATAGAGCGGCGAATGCCGACGGAGGGATTCGACGACGGGAGGACCGATGGTCAAGTTGGGAACGAAGTGTCCATCCATCACGTCGAGGTGGAGCCAATCGGCTACCGCACCCACCTCCCCCACCGCTTCGGCCAGATTACCGAAGTCAGCCGAGAGCACCGACGGCGCCACCTTCGCCGCGCCGATCCGTCCGGGGCCACCGACCGGGCGGGCGCCCCCTGGTTGCGCTGGTCCCACGAGCCGACTCTACGGCCTCTCGGCAGCCGTGGTGACGGTCCCACCCCTCTCGTGCACCGGGTCCCCGGCGCCGCAGTGTGCCCGGTCGAGGCATCCGGTTTGGTCTCGTGCCATCGTCGATCGGCCCAAGCCGCCCAGTCCCCGGCGTGGTGTCCCAGGCGTCGCCCAGTGATCCGGCAGCCGGGAAGGACCGGCGTCCCCGGGCTCACCCGAAACGGGCCCAGGCGAGAATGCGGGGAAACGCGTAGAAGTAGGGACGGTGCTCGCCGAGCGCATCGAGGAGCCGCTCGCGGTAGCGCTCGAGGTATGCGGCGAAGGTGGCCTCGTCCAAACGCTCCCGGTACGGCGTGAGCAGTGTGCCCTTCACCCATTCGACAACCTCGTCGGTTGAGGCGAGTTCGTGGCCGTAGACCTCCAATCGCACGTGCTGCTCGCTCGCACCGAGCGCGTGGAGCAGCTCGGCGTAGGCGGCTGCTCCAAGGACGTTGGCGCCCTGGTCCCGCTCAGGGGCGCCCCCGAGAGCGTCCTTGAAGCGGGTCTCGGCCGCCACCGCCCGAGCGACGGTGTGGGAGGGGTGGGAGAAGTTGGCCGGGATCCCGAACGCCAGCTGGCCGCCCTCGTTCACGCCCCGTCGCACCCGGGCGAGCAGGCCGCGGTGGTCGGGCACCCAGTGAAACGAGGCGTTGGCGAAAACCAGATCGACTGCTGGGCCGTCCCATGCCGCGAGGTTGCCCCGCTCAAAACCGAGCCCACCGGCGGCGCGCCCGGCGGCCTGGGCCAGCATGGCGGCCGAGGTGTCGATGCCCGTGGTACGTCTCGCCTGGAGGATTCCATGAAGCTGGGCCGTCAGCTCTCCGGTCCCACAGCCGAGATCGACCGCTGTTCCCCCTTCGAGCGGCCGGCACAAGGCCACCAAGTCATCGAAGGGCTGGCGGCGCTCCGCCTTGAATCGGTTGTACTGGTCGGGATCCCAACCGTCGCGCACCGCAACATTGTGTCCGAACGTTGCGCACGATGACAGACCCATCGATGCACACCCCGCAACCGAACCCCGGACCGTGGCGACGATCGCCACCGAGGACTCGGCGGGCCCCCGCCAGACCGGTGGCACCGGACCGATCGCCCACGCCGTCGGGCTCGGCCCCGACTCGCTGGGTGTTAACCCATCTGCTCGCCGCTGACCAGGTGGGCCCCCCGACGCCAGTCGGCCGCAGCCATCGAGCGGCTGCCCTCGGGTTGGACGATGCCCAGTTCGAGTGCCCCGGCCCCGGCCACCACCACCTCTTCGACCACGGTGCCCGGTGACGCGCCCGATGCGACCTCGGGGACCTCGGCGAGCGGCCGGGCCTCGAGTACGGCCAGTCGGCGGTTGCGAAACGTGGTGAATGCCCGCCCGAGCCGCACCACCCGGGCCAGGTCGTCCGCCGGCTGGGACCAGTCGAGTTCGTATTCATCGGGACGGATCTTTTCGGCATAGACCGGCTCGCCCTCTTGGGGTCGCGGTTCGGGCAGCGCTCCCACCCCGTTCGCCAGCAGCCGGACCACCAGGTCCGAGCCGACGGCCACCAGGCGGTCGCGCAGCACGCTCAAGCTTTCCTCGCCGATCGCTACGACCTGTTGTGCGTACACGGCACCGGTGTCAAGCCCCTCCTCGACCGCCATCACGCAGACCCCGGTGACCTCGTCACCGGCCAGGATCGCTCGTTCGACTGGGGCCGCACCCCGCCAGCGGGGCAAAAGTGAGAAGTGCACGTTGATCATCGGGACGGCGGCGAGGATATCGGGCGGAATGATGCGCCCGAAAGCGACCACCACCCCCAGTTCGGCCCCGGCGCCCGGCACGTCGGCCAGTCGGTCGGTGACGGTCAGACCCAGCGCGAGGGCCGCCGCCTTGACCGGGCTGGGCGAGGTCGCCTTCCCTCTTCCCCGGCGCCGATCGGGCCTCGTGACCACCAGCACCACCTCGTGGCGGGCGTTCACCAGCGCGTGCAGTGGCGGCACCGCCAGCTCGGGGGTGCCGAGGTAGACGAGGCGGCTCACGACACCCACCGTACGCGGCGGGCTCGGAGGCGGTTGCCCACAGACGCCACCGCCGGGCGAGCGGGTTGGAACCGGTACGCGCTCTTCCCCCTACAGGGCGAAGAGGCCGTCAGGATCGCGTGGCGCGAGGTCCACCGCGCGCGAGCGCAGGATCCGGACCGCCTGTGCACGCTGGTCCTCGTCGAGCCGCTCGACCAGCAGTATTCCGTCGAGGTGATCGAGCTCGTGCTGGAAGACTCGTCCTTCGAGCTCGTCGGCCTCAACGGAGATCTCGTTGCCGTCGAGGTCGTAACCGACCAAATGGACCTGATTGGGTCGCGCGATCTGCCAACTGAGACCGGGGACCGACAAGCAGCCTTCCTCGTAGGTCCACTCCCCCGCCGATTCGACGATCCGCGGGTTGATGACGGCCCGTGGCCCGTCGCCCACGTCGTAGACGAACACTCGGCGTTGGACCCCGACCTGGTTGGCCGCCAGGCCGGTCCCCGGTGCCTCGTACATCGTCTCGATCATCCCGTCGACCAGCGTCGCTACCGTGCCGTCGATCTCCTCGACGTCCTTGGTGCGCTGTTTGAGCACGGGGTCGCCATATTGGCGGATGGTGTAGGTCGCCACGCCTCCATCGTATCGGCGAGATGCTCACACCTCGGTCGGATCGACGGCCACCCGCAGGCGGCCGGCCGGCCGCGGGGTTGCGGCGAGCGCGTCGCACAGGACCTGGTGGTCGACCGCCCGAATCATCCAGCGCTCGTCGCCGAGCGCGGCCGCGGTGATCCCAGGGAGGGTGCCGAGCGCGGCGGAAAGATCGTCGGCGGCCGGGCCGGTGGCGAGGGCCAGGGCACTGAAGGGGGGCAGCGCCAGCTCGCGCCGAAGCGTCAGTTCATGGGCGCTCAGGCGCCCGGGATCTCCGAGGCGGGCGGCGTCCAGTACCTCGTGGTCGGGCAAGCGGGTCTGGACGAGGACCCGGGCCCGTGCCCCAACCTCGGGGGCCCGCCGGCCGGTGAGCCGGCCGGCTCGGGCCAGCAAGGAGAGGGCCTCTTCCCCGGCGGTGAAGCGGGGGGCGAGGAGCTGCTGATCGAAATCGAGGAAGGCCACGGCCGCGGCCGCCCGCACGCGATGGAGCACGGCCTCGGTCCCGATGAGTACTGGCTCGTCTCGCACCCTCTCGTCGGTTCCCCGGGTTCGCGCCCCGGCCACCTCGCCGACGCTCACGCCGAGCAGGGTCTCGAGTTCGTCGCGCAGTCTCGAGACTCCGGGCCGAAGCACCTTTAGCTTGGTGCGTCCACAGGCCGCGCAGACCAGCGGGCGCTCCTCCCCACAACCCGGACACACGAGGCGCTCAGCGATCTGGGACAGCGGGCGGCCACAGCGTTCGCATCGGGCCAGCTCGCCGCAGGCGGCGCAAGCCAAGAGCTTCGCCCGTCCCGTACGGTTCAGCACACAGACAAACGGCCGATCGCCGCCGAGTGCGTTGCGGGCGAACCGGGTCAGCTCCTCGGTCAACAGGCCGGTCCTCGGGTCGCTCACCCGTAGATCGACAACCGACAGCGCCGGCCATCCACCGCGCTCGATCGAACGCTCGGGCGTCCACTCCACGCATCGTTGGACCTGGACTGCACTCGGACACGGGGACACCAACACACAGGGCGCGCCGTCACGGTGGGCCCGCTCGGCCACGACCTCCCACGCGTTGAAGGTCGGCGCCCGCTGCTCTTGATAGGCCTCGTCGTGGGCGTCGAGGACCACGACGGCCGACAGCACTTCGAGGGGTGAGAATGCGGCGGCGCGGGAGCCGACGACGACAGGCCAGCCGGCGGCGGCCTGGGCCCAGTCGGCGGCGACGGGCACACCACGGAGCCTCAGGCGGGCGGCCAGGCGATCGGCCCATCCGGCCGACGGTACGAGCACCAGCACTCCCCGAGCTCGCCGGTTGATCACGGCTTCGACTAAAGGGAGTAGGTCCTCGGCCGGGGGCACACGGAGGAGCGAGGGTCCCTCGGTGCGGGCCAGTGCCGACCCGAGCGCGTCGACGAAGCCGCCCGCCCCGAGGAGGCCGGCGCGCTCGGCGGGCCGGGCGCGCTCGGCGGGGGCGGCCCACATCGGAGGCACCGGGAGGCGAGCGACGTTTCGCCGGGGCGACGCGGTGCCAAGAAACGAGGACGTCGGACCGGCCCAGCGCCACGCCGCCCACCGGGCCAGGGCCACCATCGCGGGCGGCGGCCCGAGACCGCTGTACCCGCTGAGCGCGTGGAGCTCGACACCGTCTGGTGGCTCGACGCCGGTCTCGGTCACCCAGGCGCCCACCGGTCGGCCGTGCAGGCGGATGCGCACCCTGGCGCCCGGACGCACCTGGTCGGCCCACTTTGCCGGGACGGTGTAATCGAAGGTCTTGTGGACCGCGGCGATGTCGGGAAGTACTCGGACCACGAGGTCGCCAGTCCCCGAGCGATCCCCGGTGCGCCCGGCACTGCCAACCGGCATCGCGCCGGTTTGCGTCAGAGCCCCAGCTGGCGCCGCAGGTCGTCGACCCGCGGAGTTGCCTCCCACGTGAACTCCTTGTCACTGCGGCCGAAGTGCCCGTACGCCGCGGTACGCCGGTAGATCGGGCGACGCAGGTCGAGGTCGGCGATGATCGCAGCCGGGCGGAGGTCGAAGATCTCACCCACCGCGTGGGCGATCTGCTCGGGGTCGACTGTTTCGGTCCCGAAGGTCTCGACGAGGAGCGACACCGGCTGGGCCACGCCGATGGCGTAGGCAACCTGCACCTCACAGCGCCGGGCGGCCCCGGCGGCAACCACGTGTTTGGCCACCCAGCGGGCCGCGTAGGCCGCGGAACGGTCAACTTTGGAAGGGTCCTTGCCCGAGAAGGCGCCGCCCCCGTGACGAGCCATCCCCCCGTAGGTGTCGACGATGATTTTGCGACCGGTCAAACCGGTATCGGCGTGGGGCCCCCCGAGCTCGAAGGTTCCGGTCGGGTTGGCGAGCACCCGCATGTCCTCGGTGTCGAGGTCGGTCGGCAACAGCGGGTTGATCACGTGCTCTCGCAGGTCGGGCAGCAAGAGGGTCTCGAGGTCGATGCCCGGCTGATGCTGGGTCGAGATCAGCACCGTGTCGATCTTCACCGGCCGGTTGTCCTCGTAGACGACGCTCACTTGGGTCTTTCCATCAGGGCGCAGGTAGGGCAGCACACCCACCCGGCGGACCTGACTCAGCCGTTGGGCCAGACGGTGGGCCAGCCAGATCGGCAACGGCATGAGGTCGGGTGTCTCGTCGCAGGCGTAGCCGAACATCATCCCCTGGTCGCCCGCACCCTGGGCGTTCAGCACGTCCTCGCCGGCCTTGCCGGCTCGGATCTCGAAGGCCGAGTCGACGCCTTGGGCGATATCGGGCGACTGCTCGTCGAGCGCCACCATCACGCCGCACATGCGGCCGTTGAACCCGTACTGGTCGTTGTCGTAGCCGATGTCGCACACCACGTCGCGCACGATCTTTGGGATATCGACGTAGGTCTGGGTGGAGATCTCCCCCGCCACCACTACCAGCCCGGTGGTCAGCAACGTCTCGCAGGCCACTCGGCTGTTCGGGTCGTCGGCGATCAGGGCATCGAGAATCGAGTCGGATATCTGGTCGGCCATCTTGTCGGGATGACCTTCGGTGACCGACTCGGAGGTGAATGTGGTTCGCATGCTCACGGGGAGTTCCTCTCGGGATCGAGCTGGGCGGTCACCCTATCGAAAACTGCATCGGCAACCGCACTTTTGGACATGAGCGGTACGGCCGTCGCACCCCCATCGGCGTCGAGGATGGTGACGGCGTTCGTGTCGTGGTCAAAGCCGGCCCCCGGCGCCGTCACGTCGTTGACCACCAGCAGATCGACCCCTTTTTGGGCCAGCTTGCGCCGGCCCCGCCCAATCGGGTCGTCGGTCTCGGCGGCAAATCCCACCAAGACCTGGCCCGGGCGCCGCTCGGCGGCCAGGCCGCTCAGGATGTCGGGGGTGGGCTCGAGCACCAGGTCGGGCACGCCGTCGGCCTTCACGAGCTTGTGGGCGGCCGGTGCCTTGGGTCGAAAATCGGCCACGGCCGCAGCCATCACGATCACGTCGGCCCTCGGCGCGACCGCCCGGAGGGCGGCCTCCATGTCGGCGGCCGAGGCCACCGGCACCACGTCGATGCCCGGAGACACCGCCAGCGCCGAGGCCGTGACCAAGGTGACCTTCGCCCCCCGGCGGGCCGCCGCTTCGGCCAGGGCGTGGCCCTGCTTTCCCGAGGACCGGTTCGTGAGGAAGCGGACCGGGTCGAGCGGTTCACGGGTGCCTCCGGCACTCACCACCACGAGGCGGCCCGCCAGATCCCCTCGGCCGGGCCCGACGACCGAGCCCGTTGCCCCGAGCACGTCCAGCGCCCGAGCCACGATGGTGTCGGGGTCGGCGAGCCGGCCCGCCCCCGAATCCCCCCCGGCCAAGCGGCCCTCTTCGGGTGCGACGACCAGCACGCCCCGACGGACCAGGAGAGCAAGATTGTCCGAGACCGCGGGGTGTTCCCACATCTCGGTGTGCATGGCCGGACAGACCAGGACCGGGGCCCGGGTGGCGAGCAATGTCGCACATAGCAGGTCGTCGGCCATCCCCGCCGCATACCGGGCCAGGAAGTGGGCGGTCGCCGGGACCACCAGCACCAGGTCCGCACCTTGGCCGAGGCGGGTGTGGGGGATGGGCGACGCCTCGTCAAAGAGGCTCCGCTGTACTGGTTCAGAGGCGAGGGCCGAAAAGGTGGCCTCGCCGACGAAACGGGTTGCCTCATCGGTGAGCACCGGCGCGACATACACCCCGACATCGACGAGACGGCGGCAGACGTCGACGGCCTTGTAGGCGGCGATACCGCCGCAAACGCCGAGCACTACGTGCGGTTGGTGCGGTGGCATACCCAGCGGGACGCTGGTGGATCCAGAACCGCCTAACCGGCGGTCGGACCCTCGTCCTCGATGATCGCCGCCACCTCGGCCACCACCACTGCACCCTCCTCGGCAAGCTCTTCGACTCCGCTTTCGACTTCGGCCTCGGCCAGCGCCAGGGCGGCGGCCTCGGCCAGCGCCTCCTCTTCGGGGTCGGGTCGGGAGTAGGTGGCCTTGCCGGCGGCGACCTCTTCGAAGGCGATCGACAGCGGCTTGCCCGAGACCGACGTCACCTGGGGGGGTACCACTCGTCCGAGGCCCTCGCCCAGGCTGTTGTAGTAGGCGTTCACCTGACGCGCCCTGGTGGCCCCGAGGGCGACGAGGGTGAACTTCGAGTCCACCTTGTCCAAGAGATCCTCGATCGGGGGGTCCATCAAGGTGTTGCGGCCTTGGGCCATCAGGGGTCCTTTCGGTGTATCGGTCGGGCTCGAGCGGAGCGCACGTTTGCGGCCGCCGCCAGACGCCGGGGTCCCCCCGGGGTTAGCTCCGGGCGGCTCGAGCGCTCTCCACTATACCGGCCACCTGGTCCACCGCCGTTTCTACCTGGTCATTCACGACAACATGGCTGGCCAGGCCCTGTCCGAGGCGTACCTCGTCGCGGCCTTTAGCCAGTCGTCGTTCCACATGTTCAGGGGGATCGCCCCGGGCCTCGAGGCGCTGGCGTTGAACCTCGTCGCTGGGTGGCACGAGCAGGATGACCACCGCCGCCGGGTCGAGGCTGACCACTCGTTGGGCACCTTGGACATCGATCTCGAGCAACACGTCGCTTCCCGGCGGTGGGTTGGGCACCGGCGTGCCGTAGGAGTTGCCCAAGAACTCGGCCCACTCGAGGAAGCCACCGCTCTTGGCGTGCGCGGCAAAGGTCTCAGCGTCGACGTAGACGTAGGCGTCCTCGGACTCACCGGTGCGCCGCTGACGAGTTGTCCACGAACGGCTCAACCAAAGACTCGGGTCTCGGGCCGTCAACTGCTCGGCCACCGTGCCCTTGCCGGCCCCACCGGGGCCGATGAGCACGAAGGTCAGCGGATCAGCGGGCAGTCTCTTTGAGAAGGTCGGCGCGCTGCTTGGCTCCGAGGCCCTGCAGGCGGCGGCTCTCCGAGATGCCGACGGTCTCCATGAGGCGGCGAGCCTTGACCTTGCCGAGGCCCGGAAGGGACTCGAGAACCGAGACCACCTTCATCTTGCCGACGGTCTCGTCGTTTTCGGCATTCTTCAAGAGCTCGGGCAAAGAGAGATGGCCCATTTTAAGCTTCTCTTTGACTTCGGCTCGCTCCCGGCGGACCCTGGCGGCCTTTTGCAGTGCAGCCTGGCGCTGCTCGGGCGTGAGTGCAGGCGGTTGAGGCATGGAGCGACCATAGCGCCTCTGTCTCGTCTGATCACAACCGTTCTGCGCCGGGCCTAGCTGAGGGCGGCACCCAGCTCGTCGCGGACGGCCACGGCGGCCGCGTGTAGGGCCTCGATCGAGGGGCCCGACGCCAACAACGACCGGGAGACGTTCGGGAGGACCGAACCGGGAAGGCACCCCGCGAACAGGGTGGCGACCTCGGCCGGCCCCCCTCCTTGGGCCCCCACCCCGGGGGACAGGAATGGCCCCTTCACCTGGGGCAACGGGAAAGAGGAGGGTGAGAGGGTGGCGCCCACCACCGCGCCGAAAGGACCGAGCGGGCCCGGCGAGTCGGCGTTGAGGCCGGCCAGTTCGGCCAGGAACGAGTCCTCCACGCTGGCCCCGCCGCGAATCACCGATTGCTGGAGGTCGCGCCCTTCGGGATTGGAGCCGCGGACGACCACGAAGACCCCCCGGCCGTTCTTTGTGGCGGCGTCGAAAAGGGGGCGCAGGGATCCGAGCCCGAGGTATGGGTGGGCGGTCACCGCGTCGACGGCGAGCGGGCTGTCGGTGCCGAGCCACGCGTCGGCGTAGGCGTCCATCGTCGAACCGACGTCGCCGCGCTTTGCGTCGGCGATGACCAGCAAGCCGGCGCCGTGGGCCTCGGCGATGAGCCCTTCGAGCGCGGCGAAACCCGTGGCCCCGTGTCGCTCGAAGAAAGCGACTTGGGGTTTGACGACGGGGACGACGCCACCAAAGGCCTCGACGCAACGTGCCCCGAACGAGCGCAAACCCTGCGCGTCGTCGGGCAACCCCCACTCGTGTAGCAACTCGGCGGACGGGTCGATGCCCGCGCACAGAGGTCCGGTCGCTCCCACCGCGTCCACCAACCGTTCAGCGAAGTTGTCCATGGGCTCCTCCCACCAGCTCGCGTACCGACCCCACACTGTGGCGACGGCACCAACGATCGATCGACGACAACACTTTCCACGGAGCCTTCGGGTCGACGAAGGTCGCCGTCCCCACCTGCACGGCGTCGGCACCGGCGAGCAATAACTCTACGGCGTCGCGCCCGTTCATGACCCCGCCCACGCCCACGATCCCGGCGTCGGGATGGGCGGCCCGGCACTCGAATACGGCCCGCACGGCGACGGGATGGACGGCAGGCCCCGAGAGTCCCCCACCTGTCGCCCCGAGGACTGGGCGGCGGGTCTCGGTGTCGATGGCCAGCCCGAGCAGGGTGTTCACCAGCGTCAGCGTCTCGGCACCGGCTCCGAGCGCGGCCGAGGCGATCTCAACGAGGTCGGCCACGTTGGGGCTGAGCTTGGCCCACCGCGGCAGGCCGCAGCCCGCGGTGGCGTCAACCACTTCGGCGGTCGCCGAAGCCGAATGGGCGAACATGCGCGAGCGGTCCTCGATGTTGGGGCAGCTGACGTTGACCTCTACTGCGCATATCCCCTCGATGCCGGCCAAAAGGGCCGTCGCCTTGGCATAGTCTTCGACGCGTCGGCCCCAGATGCTGACGACCACCCGGGCGCCAGTGGCCCGCAGGGCCGGCAGATCATCGGCCAGCCACCGCTCAACGCCGGGGCCCTGCAACCCGACGCTGTTGAGCATCCCCGCCGTTGCCTCGTGCACCCGCGGCGCCGGGTTCCCGGGCCAGGGCTCGACGCACAGCGATTTGACCACCACCGCGCCCAACCCCGAGAGCGCACCGTAGGCGGCGAGTTCGACACCGTGTCCGGCGGTGCCCGAGGCCGTCATCACCGGATTGGGGAAGGGGACCGAGCCCACGTGCGTCGACAGATCAGTCCGCATGCAGCTCCTGGAGGCTGCGCACCTCGAGAGGGTGGCGGGCCCGGTCGGCGATCCCCTGGGCTCCCGCGCGGGCCGCGGCCAGGGTGGTCAGACACGGCACGTGATGGGCGAGCGCCGCGGCCCGGATATGGGTGCCATCGGCCCGGGGACCTCGGCCCCGCGGCGTGTTGATCACCAACTGCACCTTGCCTCCGGCGATCAGCTCGACCGCGTCGGCGGCCAGGCCCTCCTCCCCGACCTTCGCCACGAGGGTCTCCACCTCGACGCCGTGGTCGCGGAGATAACCGGCCGTTCCCAAGGTGGCGGCCAGGGCAAAGCCGAGGACGCCGAACTGACGGGCCACCCCAAGGCCGGCCGGCTTGTCCCGGTCGGCCAAAGAGAAAAAGACCGTGCCGCGCTCGGGCAGTCGGGTCCCCGAAGCCATCTGGCTCTTGGCGAAGGCCAGACCGAAGGTTCGGTCGACACCCATAACCTCTCCGGTTGAGCGCATCTCGGGCCCGAGCAACGTGTCGACGCCGGGAAAGCGGTTGAAGGGCAACACCGCCTCTTTGACGCTGACGTGGTCGGGGCTCGAGAGTTGGCCATCTTCGGTACCCGCCGGGACGAGGCCTTGTGTCCGCAGCTCGGCCAAGGTGGCCCCGACCATGACCCGGGCGGCCACCATGGCCACGGGCACACCGGTCGCCTTGGCCACAAAAGGGACGGTCCGGCTCGCCCGCGGGTTGGCCTCGAGAACGAAGACCGCTCCGCTTTTCACCGCGTACTGGACGTTGAGCAGGCCCCGCACGTCGAGTTCGTCGGCCAGGGCCCGGGTGTAGCGGTCGAGATCGCCGAGGACCTCGGGGGAGAGCGTCTGGGGCGGCAGGGCGCACGCCGAGTCCCCCGAGTGCACGCCGGCCTCTTCGACGTGCTCCATCACCCCGCACACGAGGACCTCGCCGCTGGCGTCGCGAATGGCGTCGACGTCCACCTCGATGGCGTCCTCCAAGAAGCGGTCGATGAGGATCGGGCGCTCCGCGGCGACGCCGCCCTCGCGACCGAGCGAGCCCACCGAGCCCTGCGAGCCGAGCATCGAGGTGAGGCACCGCTTCAGCCCGTCGTCGTCGTAGACGATCTGCATGTCGCGCCCGCCCAGCACGTAGCTCGGGCGCACGAGGACGGGATAGCCGATGGCTCGTGCGACGGACCTCGCCTGTGCCTGGGTCGTGGCGGTCCCGCCTGGGGGCTGGCGCAGCCCGATCGACGCGCACAGCTCGCTCCAGCGCTCCCGGTCCTCGGCGAGGTCGATCGACGCAGGGGGCGTGCCCAGCACGAGCCGGGGGTCGACCGAGTGGGACAGCTTGAGGGGCGTCTGGCCGCCGAGGGTGACCACGACGCCGACGAGGCGTCCGTCGCCGCGACTGGCGTTGACCTCGGCGTCCAGGACCGCGGCGACGTCCTCTTCGGTGAGCGGCTCGAAGTACAGGCGATCCGAGGTGTCGTAGTCCGTGGACACGGTCTCGGGGTTGCAGTTGACCATGATCGTCTCGTAGCCCGCGTCGCGGAGCGCCTTCGCCGCGTGCACGCAGCAGTAGNNGCGTCCTCCAAGAAGCGGTCGACGAGCACCGGGCGCTCGGTGCTCACCCCACCCTCTCGGGCCAGCCCGCCCGTTGCGCTCAGCGCCGCCATGACCCGGGCAAGCCCCTCGTCGTCGTAGACGATCTCCATTGCCCGTCCCCCGAGCACGTAACTCGGGCGTACGAGCACCGGGTAACCCACCCGATGGGCGGTGGCCAAGGCGTCGGGCGTGGTGAGGGCGGTGCCACCGGGCGCCTGGGGGATATCGAGCCGTTCGCACAACCCATTCCACTGCTCACGGTCCTCGGCCAGGTCGATCGAGGTCGGGCTGGTGCCGAGGACCATGTCGGTTGGCAGGGTCCCGGCCAGCTTCAACGGCGTTTGACCGCCGAGAGCCACGATGACGCCGACGAGCGTGCCCCCGGAGCGCTGTTCGACATCGATCACGTTGGCCACGTCCTCGGCCGTGAGCGGCTCGAAATAGAGACGGTCAGACGTGTCGTAGTCGGTCGAGACAGTCTCGGGATTGCAGTTGACCATCACCGTCTCGTACCCCGCGGCGCGCAGGGCCATCGATGCATGAACGCAGCAGTAGTCGAACTCGATCCCCTGCCCGATGCGGTTGGGCCCTGAGCCAAGGATGATCACCCGTTCGCGCTCGCTTCGGGCCACCTCTTCTTCGTCTTCGTAGGTCGAGTAGTGATACGGGGTGAACGCCTCGAACTCCCCTCCGCAGGTGTCGACGGTCTTGAAGGTGGGCGACACCCCGGCGTCCATCCGCGCGGTTCGCACTTCGGCTTCGGTCGACCCCAAGAGGTAGGCCAGCTGGGAGTCGGAAAAACCGAGACGCTTGGCCCGGCGAAAGCGCGCCCGGTCCATCGCCCCGAGCGCACCGGCCCCCTGTCCGCCCCGAAGGGCGCTGAGTACCCGGTGCTCGTCGCTGATGCGGGCAATCTGGGTCAAGAACCACGGGTCGATCCGGGTCCACTCGGCCACCGTCTCGACGGAGATGCCCCGACGCAAGGCAGATTCGACCTCGAAGATGCGATCGGGGGTGGCCACCGCGGCCCGTTCGAGGATGTCTGCGTCACTGAGCGCGTCCACCTCGGTTTCGCCGGCATCGGCGTTGAGGCCGGACCGACCCACTTCGAGCGAGCGCACCGCCTTTTGGAGCGACTCGCAGAACGTGCGGCCGATGGCCATGACTTCGCCCACCGATTGCATCCGGGTTCCGAGCCGACCGTCGGCCCCGGGAAGCTTCTCGAAGGCCCACCGGGGGATCTTGGTTACTACGTAGTCGATGCTCGGCTCGAAGCTGGCCGGCGTGGCCCCGGTGATGTCATTGCTGATCTCATCGAGGCGGTAACCGACCGCCAGGCGGGCCGCGATTTTGGCGATGGGAAATCCGGTGGCCTTCGAGGCCAGGGCTGACGAACGCGACACCCGGGGGTTCATCTCGATGATGAGCCGTTGGCCGTCCTGCGGGTTGACGGCGAACTGCACGTTCGATCCCCCGGTCTCGACCCCGACCCGGCGCAGACAGGCGAAGGCGTCGTCGCGCATGGCCTGGTACTCGACATCGGTGAGCGTCTGAGCCGGGGCCACCGTAATGGAGTCTCCGGTGTGCACCCCCATGGGGTCGAGATTCTCGATCGAACACACCACCACGCAGTTGTCGGCGCTGTCGCGCATGACCTCGAGCTCGTACTCCTTCCATCCGGCGATAGAGCGCTCGACCAGGATCTCACCCACCGGGCTGGCGTCGAGGCCGACCGCGGCCAGGTTGGCCAGGGTCGTCGCATCGTGGGCGATCCCGGTGCCATGGCCACCCAGAATGAAACTCGGGCGCACGATGATCGGGTACCCGATCTCTTCGGCAATGACCACGGCCTCGTCAAGGGAATGGGCGAAGCCCGACCGGGGAACCTCGATGCCGATCTCGGACATGGCCGCCTTGAAGCGGTCGCGTTCTTCGGCCGTACGAATGGCTTCTGGACGCGCCCCGATGACCTCGACGCCGAATGCGTCGAGGACGCCTCGGTCAACAAGCTCCATCGTCAGATTCAACGCGGTCTGGCCACCGAGGGTGGGCAACAACGCGTCAGGGCGTTCGCGCTGGATTACGGCCGCGACCACCTCGGGGTCGAGGGGCTCGACATAGGTCCGGTCGGCCATGGCAGGGTCGGTCATGATGGTTGCCGGGTTGGAGTTGACCAGGACGACCCGGTAGCCCTCTTCGACCAGCACCCGGCAGGCTTGGGTGCCCGAGTAGTCGAACTCNNTGGCCGATCACGATCGGGCCGGACCCGAGGACCAGGATCGACTCGATGTCGTCGCGCCGGGGCATGGGCTAGGTGCCCGGGCGCCCGGCGGCGCAGACGTTGAGGTGCTCGCAGAACTCGGCGAACAGGTAACGGGCGTCGTGGGGGCCCGGACCCGCCTCGGGGTGGTATTGCACCGAGAAGGCGGCGGCCGTCGTCGAGCGGATGCCCTCGACGACCCCGTCATTCAAGTTGACATGGGTCACCTCGGTCCCGGGCACGTCGCGCACGGCGTAGTTGTGGTTCTGGCTGGTGACTTCCACCTGGCCGGTAGACAGGCGCTTGACCGGATGGTTGGAACCGTGGTGGCCGAAGGCCAGTTTGTAGGTGCTCCCACCGAGCGCGGTCGCCAGCAACTGGTGGCCGAGACAGATGCCGAACACCGGCACGTGGCCCACGAGGTCGGCCACCGTGTCGGACAGGGAGCCGAGCGCCGCGGGATCGCCCGGTCCATTCGACAAGAAGACGCCGTCGGGTTCGAGCGCGAGCGCCTCGCTCGCCGGCGTCGATGCCGGCACCACGGTGACCTTCGCCAGCCCGCCCAGGTGGGCCAGCATGGTTTCTTTGACCCCGAAGTCGTAGGCCACCACCGACAACGGCCCGGCTCCTCGCACATAGGGTCGGCTTGTCGTCACTTGGCTGACCAGGTCGCGCCCGTCGGTGCTGAGTGCGACCCGGGCGGCCGCAACGAGCTCGGTCTCACCAGCAGTCCCGAAGGCACAGGGCATCGCTCCCTCGGTCCGTAGGTGCCGGGTGAGGCGGCGGGTGTCGATACCGGTCAGCGCGGGAACACCGTGGCGCACCAAGAAGTCCTCGAACCCCTCGACCGAGCGCCAGCTGCTCGGGGCCACGGTGATGTCGCGGACCACGACCCCTTCGCAAAAGGGTCGAGGGGCCTCGTCGTCGGCCCGGTTCGTCCCGTAGTTGCCGATGTGCGGATAGGTGAAGGCGATGACCTGGCCGGCGTAGGAAGGGTCGGTCACCACTTCCTGGTAGCCGCTCAACGCGGTATTGAACACCAACTCACCGGTCGAGACCTCCCGGGCGGCACCGGCGGCTTCACCTTCGAATACCTCGCCGTCGGCCAGCACCAAAAGGGCCGGTCGGCGTTCATCTTTCATGTTCGGCGCCCGGTCGCTCACCTTTGGGCCTCGGCGTCGATCACCACCGGTTCGCCCCGCAGCACCGTGTGGCGCACACGACCGCGCAGCGTGCGCCCGGCGTAGGGGGTGTTGTGGCTCCGACTGGCCAGGCCGGCCCGATCCACCTGCCAGCTCGCCTCGGGGTCGAAGACCAAGAGGTTCGCGGCGCCGCCCGGTGCTACTGGGCCGCCCTGGGCGCTGTGCCCGCCGCCACGGGCATCGGTCGGACCCAGGGCGGCGATGGTGGCCGGCTGCCAGCTGAACAGGCCGAGGACCCGCTCGGCTGACAAGCGCCCGCTCGAGCCATCCCCGGTCGGGGCGACCAGTTCACTGAAGGCAACCGAAAGGGCGGTCTCGAGACCGAGCATGCCCGGGGGGGCCTCGTCGAAGGGCACGTCCTTGGTTTCGGGGGTATGGGGGGCGTGGTCGGTGGCGATGGCGTCGATCGTGCCGTCACACAAGCCGACCTTCACCGCTTCGACGTCGGCGCCGGTCCGCAACGGCGGATTCACCTTGAAAATCGGGTCGTAGCCGGCCACCTCGGCATCGGTCAGTGCGAAGTGGTGCGGCGCCGCCTCGGCGGTTACCGCCAGCCCTTCAGCCTTGGCCCGGCGCACCAACTCGACCGAGCCGGCGGTCGAGAGGTGCAAGAAGTGCACCGGTGCCCCGGTCAAACGCACGAGCGCGATGTCGCGGGCAACCATGGCTTCTTCGGCCGCCGCGGGGACCCCGGGAATGCCGAGTCGGCTGGACCAGGCCCCCTCGTGCATGGCCCCACCGGCGGCCAACGCGTCGTCCTCGCAGTGCTGAGCCAAGGTGACCCCGAGGCCTTTGGCGTAGTCGAGGGCCCGGCGCATCAACGCCCCGTCTTGGACCCCGGACCCGTCGTCGGTGAACAGGTGGACGCCGAGATCGGCCAGTTCGGCCATCGGGGCGAGCCGCTCGCCCTCCCGGCGCACGGTGATGGCCCCGGCGACGGCCACCTCGGCCACCGCGCCGCGTCCGAGATCGAGCACTTCTCGGGCGATCCCCGCGTTGTCGATGGCCGGTTCGGTGTTCGGCATGGCCACCACCGCGGTGTACCCGCCAAGAGCCGCGGCCCGGGTACCCGAGTCAACCGTCTCGGCCTCCTCCCGGCCCGGTTCGCGCAAGTGAGTGTGCAGATCGACCAGCCCGGGGGCCACCAGGCAACCACCGGCGTCGAGCACTGTGACGCCCTTGCCGACCGACAGATTCGGGCCGACTTCGGCGATCAGCGCCCCGCTAACGCGCACATCGGCCCGGCGCACCCCGCCCCCGTCTATCACCGTGCCGCCTTGAATGACGATCTCAGCCATGGGCGGCCTGGAGTTCTTCGACCGGAGCGTCGGCCTCGAGCCCGCCACCCGCGCCGAGCAACAAGAACAGCACGGCCATCCGGACGGCCACCCCGTTGGTCACTTGACGGGTCGCGACAGTGAGGGGCAGGTCGGCCACATCGCCGGAGATCTCGACACCTCGGACCATCGGTCCGGGGTGGGTGACGATGGCGCGCTCGGACAAGAGTCCCACCCGCCGGGTGGTGAGTCCCCAGTGGGTTGTGTACTCGCGAAGCGACGGAACAAACTCGCCGCTCCCGCGTTCGGCCTGGAGGCGCAGGAGCGAGACCACATCGGCCTCGGCCAAGGCAGTGTCGAAGTCGTCGGCCACCCGCACCGGCCACCCTTCGAGAGAGGGGGGCAATAGGGTCCTCGGCGCGGCCAGAGTCACTGTCGCCCCAAGAGCGCTGTAGGCCAGGATCTCCGAGCGCGCGACCCGGCTGTGCCGGATGTCACCGACCAGGAGCACCCGCAGACCGTCGAAACACCCGATCCCTTCGGGATCGGCGCCAAAACGCTCGGCCAAGACCTGTCGGACGGTGAAGCAGTCGAGCAGCGCTTGGGTTGGGTGCTCGTGCCAGCCGTCGCCGGCGTTGATCACCCGCGCCCGCTCGGCCCAGCGGGCCACCTGATGCGGGGCACCCGACGAGGGGTGGCGCACGATCAGGGCGTCGATGCCCATGGCCTCGATCGTCTCGACCGTGTCGCGCAGCGACTCCCCCTTTTTGACCGAGGAGTTGGAGACCCCAAAGGACAGCACATCGGCCGACAGGCGCTTGGCCGCCGTCTCAAAGGACAGGCGGGTCCGGGTCGATTCCTCGAAGAACACGGTGGCCACCGCCCGCCCCCGCAGGGTGGGGACCTTCGGAATGGCCCGGCGCTCCACTTCGGCGAAGGCCTCGGCCACCCGGAGCACCTCGGCGATCCCCTCGCGGCCGAGGTCGGCCACCGAGAGGAGGTGTCGCCCGATCCCGACGCGGGGCTCGGCCGCCGGCGGAGCGTCCGCCGGTTCCGCGCTCATCGGTCGACCAGGGTGCCGATGGACACCCCGTCCTCGCTCACGTCGACCATCTCCTCACGCCGGGTCGGGAGGTTCTTGCCCACATAGTCGGGCCGGATCGGCAGCTCGCGGTGCCCCCGGTCGACCATGACGGCCAGCTGGACCGATCGGGCCCGGCCGTAGTCGCTGAGTGCGTTGAGAGCGGCCCGCACCGTCCGGCCAGTGAACAGCACGTCATCAACCAGCACGACGATCCGCCCGGTCAAGTCGACGGGAATATCGGTCGTCGCTTCAGGCAGAACCGGGCGTAGCCCAATGTCATCTCGGTAAAAGGCCACGTCGAGAGTGCCCACGGGCACGCTCTCCCCCTCCATCTCGAAAAGAACCCGGGCCATGCGTTCGGCCAGGGGGACCCCACCGGTTTGCAGACCGACGAGGACGATGTCTTCGAGCCCGCCGTTGCGCTCGGCAACCTCATGGGCCATGCGCGTGACGGCCCGTTGCAGGTCGGAGGGGGTGAGGACCTGGGCGTGAGGGACAAACACGCCACCGAGCGGTCGGGTATGGCTGCGCTCGCGTTCGGCCACCGGTTTCCTCCTGCCGTTCGGGCCTCACGGGACCCGCTTCACGGTCAGACCCAGAGGATAGCAGCGACACCTCGGAGACGGAGCGCCGACAGCGTCCCGCACACCGCTACCCACCTCGATCCGGGCGGGCCCGTGCCACGATGTCTCGGTGACCTCTGCGCCGGTCCCGCTCGCCCCGGGAGTCTGGCGCATCCCGACGCTCGGCAAGAACCTCATCAACTCGTTCGCCTTCGTCGACAAGGACGGGACGGTGGCCCTGATCGATGCCGGTTTGAAGGGCGCCTCGAAAAAGCTGGTGGCGGGGCTCTCGGAGATCGGTAAGCGACCGGCGGACGTCAACCGGATCTTGCTCACCCACGCCCACCATGATCACGGTGGCGGCGGGGCCGCCATGCGCGAGTGTACCGGCGCCCCCCTCCACATCCTTCAGACAAGATGACGTACTCCTTCGCCCCCCTTTGCACCAACACCAGGCTTTCCAAAGACACCGCCGACCGGCTCGGCGAGGTCGACTACGAGATCGCCGCCTTCACCCATGGGCCCGAGATCCGAGACGGTGCCCGAGACGTGGTCCGGGCTTTTCTCCTCGGGCGCCAGCGCACACGCTGAGACTGCGAGCCGGTGCTCAGCAGCGACGCCCTGTGACCTCAAACATTGTGCGCCGGGCCGAGCGTGGGGCTACGGACCATTCATCGCCGGGGATATTCAGGTGCGCACCTTGCCGGCGATGGTCGAGAGCACGCCGTTGACAAAGCCGCCGGACTCCTCGGTCGAATAGGTCTTGACCAGCTCCACCGCTTCGTCGATTATCACCGCCACCGGCGGTCCGGCGGGATCAAGCAGTTCGGCGATCGCCAGCTCGAGGACCAGGCGATCGACCACCGCCAACCGCTCGAGGGGCCAACCGACCGAGACTTCGGCGATCAGGGCGTCGGCCTTCGGGCGCGATGCCTCTGTGGCAGCAATCAGGGCCGTGACAAACGGATCGGGGGTGACCGGCAGGACTGCCACCACGGCGGCCGGGCTCTCGCCTTTTATGTCGGCCTCGTAGAGCAAAGAGAGCGCCCGCTCACGCGATTGGTGCCGGGTGGCGCTGTCGTCCACCTCAGGCCCGGGTCAAGTACTCGCCCGATCGGGTGTCGACCTTCAACATGTCCCCGGGATTGACAAACAGCGGCACCTGGACGATCAGACCGGTCTCAAGGGTGGCCGGCTTTCGGGCGCCCGATACCCGGTCCCCTTGGACACCGGGCTCGGTGTCGGTCACCTTGAGCTCGACCGCAGCGGGCAGGTCGACACCGACGATCTCGTTGTCATAGATCTGCAAGACGGCCTCGTCGGTCTCTTTCAGGTAGCTCGCGGCGTCACCCAGCGCCGTCGGAGGAACCTGCAATTGTTCGTAGTTGGTGGTGTCCATGAACACGTAGTCGGTGCCGTCGCGGTAGAGGAACTGCATCTCGCGCTTGTCGATGATCGCCTGCTCGAGTTTCTCGTCGGCCCGGTAGGTGCGTTCAACTACCGCTCCGCTGCGGACGTTCTTGAGCTTGGTGCGGACGAAGGCCCCGCCCTTGCCGGGTTTGACGTGCTGGAACTCGACGACGCTGAATAGACCCTCGGGAAGGTCGAGGGTCATCCCGTTCTTGAGATCGTTGGTGGAGACAGCCATCAGGCAGCGACATCCTTTGTGAACGTGGTGAGGGCGCGGCTGCCCTCCTCGGTCACCACAAGTGTGTCCTCGATTCGGACTCCGCCGACGCCAGGGAGATACACCCCCGGTTCGACCGTGACAACTACGCCGGGGGCGAGGATAGCAGTGCCCAGTGGGCTTACCGTCGGGGCCTCGTGGATATCGAGTCCTACGCCATGGCCGGTCCCGTGCTCGAAACGCTCGGCCCATCCGGCCTCGGCGATCACCTGACGGCACACGTCGTCGACCTCCTTGGTGCCCGCTCCGGGTCGTACCGCAGCGACACCGTCTGCCTGGGAAGCCCGCACCACGGCGAAGACCCGGGCGAGCTCTCCCTGAGGCTCGCCGCCGACACAGAATGTTCGCGTCATGTCCGAGCGGTAACCCTCGAATGTCGCACCGAAGTCCACGACCACTGGATCGCCGGTCACAATCGCCCGATCGGTCGGCTGGTGATGAGGTTTGGCCGAGTTCGGACCGGTCGCCACGATCGTGTCGAAGGCCGTGCTCTCGGCCCCGCCCCGACGCATCGCTGTGTCAAGGGCGAGGGCGAATTGGACCTCGCTGATGCCCGAGGACAAAAGAGGCAGCACCTCGGCCAGCGCGGCGTCGGCGATGGCGGCTGCCCGGGTCATGCGCGCCACCTCCCCGTCGTCTTTCACCTCGCGCAACGCTTCGACCACCCCGCTGGTCGGCGTCACTTCGATCCCTTCGAGCAACTCACTCCAACGTTGGCTGGCCGCCCAGGTCACGTTGTCCGCTTCGAGGCCGACCCGCTCGACGCCCGTCACTGCCTCTTTCACCGCGTCGCGCTGGGCCTGAAGGCCCCCGATCTCGATCACGACTCGCGAATCGACACCGGCCGCCGCCACCTGCTCGGCCGACTGGGTCCGGTAGCGGCCGTCGGTCGTCAACATGGCCCGCGAGCCGGTGACCACGAGGATCCCGGCGGAGCCGGTGAACCCGGTGAGGTACCGGATATTCGGGAGCGTGGTCACAACGAGCCCGTCTACCTCGGCTTCAACCAGGCGCCCGGAGAGCGCGTCAAGGCGGCCGCCCACTTCGAGGGGCGGGAACTCGGTCATCTCTGGTTCTCCTTGTTCTCGTCGAGCGGTCGGTTCTCGTCGAGCAGACGCTTGGCGGCTTCGACGGCCAGCTCGTAACCAAGGCCCCCGAATCCGGCGATCACGCCGTTGGCCACCGGGGCGATCACCGAGGTGTGCCGGAACGGCTCGCGCCCCGCGGGGTTCGAGAGGTGCAATTCGATGACCACGCCATCAAAGGCGGCCAGCGCATCGTGCAACGACCAACTGGTGTGGGTGAGGGCTCCGGCGTTCACGATCAGCGCGTCGGCGTTGCCTCTCGCCCGGTGCACCGCCTCGATCAGCTCGCCTTCGTGGTTGGACTGGAGGTGCTCGACTACGACGCCCACCCGGCGTCCGGCCTCGGTGGCCCGCCCCACATGGTCGTCCAGGGTGTCGGTTCCGTAGACGGAAGGCTCACGCCAACCCAAAAGATTCAGGTTCGGGCCCGAGAGCACCAGCACCACGGGATCGCTCATTGGTCCACCTTCATCTCCGCCAGGGTAGCCAGCACGTCGGCCGAGCCCACCGCCCGCACCGGCTCGACCCCACCTGGCCCGTCAAGCACAAAGGTCAGGTCGTGCTGGGCCTTCTTGTCCCGGGCCATGAATGAGAGGATCCGCTCGGGATCGACGCCCGCGGGGAGTGCGGTGGGCAGATCGAAGGCGCCCACAACGCGTCGGTGAAGTTCGACCCGGTGGTCGTCGATGCGGCCGAGACGCCGGGCCAGCAGGGCGGCGTAGACGAGTCCGATGGCCACCGCTTCTCCATGGCGCAGGTCACCACGGCCCTCGGCGAACCCGGCCGCCTCGAGGGCGTGGGCCAGGGTGTGTCCGTAGTTGAGGATCATCCGGCGGTCTCCTTCGCGCTCATCGGCCGAGACAAATTCAGCCTTGAGCGCCACGCACCGGGCCACCTGTTCGTCGAGGGGAAGATCGAGCAGCGAGGCGTCGGGGTCGCCCGGCGCCAAGAAGGCGTACTTGGCCATCTCCCCTCGCCCGCTGGCCCACTCACGGGGCGACAAGGTGGCCAGCATTTCGGTGTCACACAGCACGCCGGCAGGCTGCCAGAACGCGCCGAGGAGGTTCTTGCCCTCGGGCAGGTTCACCCCGGTCTTTCCGCCCACAGCGGCATCGACCTGGGCCAACAGCGTTGTGGCCACGTTCACATACGCCGTGCCTCGGTGAAAGCTTGCCGCGGCGAACCCGGCCACATCGGTGACTACCCCTCCACCGAGTGCGACCACCACGTCGCCGCGGGCGAGCCCGCGCTGGGCAAAACCCGAGCAGAGGGTCTCAACGGTGGCGAGGGATTTGGCCGCTTCCCCCTCGGGCACGGTCAGCACCTCGTGGGGCAACCCACAGTTGAGGCCCTCCAGCCACCCGGCATCGATCAGGGCTCGTTGGGTCACCACGATGGCCTGGCGGACCGAACCCACCCGGGCCACCATGGCCGCCAGCTCGTGACGGGCCCCCTCGCCCACCACGACGTCGTAGGAGCGTTCGGCCAACGAGACCCTGACCCTGTTCACGTCGGCTCCTCGGCCGCCGCCAGCACCTGTTCGGCCACTTGCTCCGCCGCCAGGTGGTCCACGTCGACCACGGCGTCTGCGATCTCGGCGTACAAGGGATCACGGACCTCGGCAAGCCGGGCCAAGGTGCTCGCCGGGTCGTCGTGTAAGAGCGGGCGGCCCTGCCCGTCGCCCACCCGGACCGCCAAGGTCGAGGGCTCGGCCCGTAACCACACCACCCGGCCGCCGGCGGCCAGCCGGGACCGGTTCAGCGGGTCGAGCACCGCGCCACCAGCGACCGACACGACGACCGGGTCATCGCGAGCGAGGGCCTCGGCCAGGGCCGCCGACTCCGCGCCGCGAAATGTGGCTTCGCCGTCGGTGCTGAAGATCTCGGCCACGGAGCGTCCCGTGGCTCTTTCCACCTCGGCGTCTGAATCGAGGTAGTCCCAGCCGAGGCGGTCGGCGACCAACCGTCCAACCGTGGACTTGCCCGCACCCATCATCCCGATCAAAAGGAGCCGGCGAGGGCCGCCATCGCTCACTCCCCGGCGGCGGACTGGCCGCCCGGGATCGGGCCGATGGCCACCGACGGGGTCTCACCGAGAGAAGACAAGAAGCCGTCGCGGTTGGCCAGCACTTCGGCCAAGGAGTCGCCGCCGAACTTGCGCAGCGCCTCGGCCGCCAGCACCAGGGCGGTCATGGTCTCGGCCACCACCCCCATCGCCGGCACGGCGGTCACGTCGGTCCGCTCCTTGAAGCTGACCGTTGATTCTTTCGTCACCACGTCGACGGTCTCGAGCACCGGACGGTTGAGCGTGGCCAGGGGCTTCATGGCAACCCGGACGGCGATGAGGCCGCCGATCGACATACCACCCTCGATCCCCCCGGCCCGCGTCGTGCTTCGCGTGTACTCGTCTTTCTCAGTGTCGTAGTGGATCGCGTCGTGGGCCGCCGAGCCCCGGCGGCCAGCAACGTCCCAGCCCTCGCCGATTTCCACCGCCTTGACGGCCTGGATGCTCATCAACGCCTGGGCCAACAACCCGTCGAGTTTGCGGTCCCAGTGCACGTGGCTCCCGAGACCGACGGGTACGCCGTAGGCCAGGACTTCGATGACTCCGCCAAGCGAGTCCCCTTCCTTGGCCGCCGCCTTGATGGCGGCGACCATGCGGCCCTCGGCTTCGGCCTCAAAACAGCGCACGGCCGAGCCGTCCACTGCGGCGAGGTCACCGGGGGTCGGACGGATGCCCTTGGTGACTCGCTCGGCACCCAACTCGATGACGTGGCTCACGACGCGGATCCCGAGGTGACCCAGCAGCGCCTTGGCCAGGGTCCCCGCAGCGACCCGGGCCGCGGTCTCACGGGCCGATGCCCGCTCGAGCACGTCGCGGGCGTCGGCGAATCCGTACTTCTGCATCCCGGCCAAGTCGGCGTGTCCGGGACGGGGCTGGGTCAAAAGTGTCGAGGGCCTCCCAGGTGCCGGTGACATCTCCTCGGTCCATTTGGGCCACTCGGTGTTGGCGATCTCGATGGCGACAGGTGAACCCAAGGTCCGCCCATGACGGATGCCGGCGAGCAGCGTCACCTCGTCGGCCTCGAAACGCATGCGTGGCCCTCGGCCGTAGCCGAGGCGGCGTCGAGCCAGCTCTCCCTGGATGTCTTCGGCGGTAACCGGCAGACCCGCCGGCAGTCCCTCCACCACCGCCACCAGGGCCTTGCCGTGAGACTCGCCGGCCGTCAGGTACCGCAGCACGCCCCCAAGTTACTCAGGTCGAGTGGAGCAACCAGAAGGTGGCGAGCCATCCCCCGAAGAGCACCCCGATCACCGCGCCGAAAGCGAGGCCCGGGCCGAAGGGAAAACGGGTCTTGCGCCCCGACCCCGCCACGACCATCTTCACCCCGCCGTAGAGGGCCCCGGCGAGGAATCCGACCAGGAAGCCGGCATAGATCTGTTGGAAACCGAGCCAACCGAGCCCGACACCCATCACGCCGGCCAACCGGACGTCGCCGAACCCCATCCCGCGCGGGTACAGGACATAAATGCCGACAAACACAAAGAAGGCGCCGGTGCCGCCGATGGCGGCGCGGGCCAAAGCCCACCAGTCGTCGTTGACCACAGAGGCGGCCACCAGTCCCACCACCATGAGGCCCAGGGTTGGATACAAGATTTTGCGCGGAACCAGCCCAACCCGGATGTCGGCGATGGAGAGGGCCACCAGCCCACCGAAGAAGACGCAGTAGGGCGCCAGTGCGGGCACCGGGCCGAAGCGAATCGCCGCAGCTCCGAACAGCACGGCGGTAACCACACCAGCACCCACGAGTTCGGCTATCCCCGGAGGGCCCGGGATGAGCCGGGCCGCCTCGGTCAGCTCCTCGGAAACGGGATCATGGCGCGCCGCCTTCGCCGCCACGCCCTCGGGGTCATCTTGCACCCGGCGGTCACCCCCGCAGGCACCGGGGGCTGCTGCGCCGTCAGCGTCCGCCGCCGCGCTGGTCGCCTTGGCGCTGGTCTCGGCGTTGACGCCGGCGTCGATCGGGTCGGTGGCGGGCGGGAAGCGGGCCGCCACAAGGTCGAGCGCGACACCGGCGCAGGCGCCCGCCACCGTGCAGCCGGATACAACCAGGGCGTTCATGACCCGACAAGTGTGCCCGGATCAGACCCCGGAGAGCGGGACCGCCCCTCGCCGATCATTCCCCGAGGACCACAGGCGGCCCCCAGCTCAGAAGAAGGGGTTCTCGCCGCCGCCGTGATCGGTGACGTCGACTATCCCGGTGAGCTCGGGAATCTCGTCCTTCAGGGCGGTCTCGATCCCCTGGGTGAGCGTCATGCGCGACATGGCGCACCCCTGGCATCCACCCGACAGGCGCAGGTAGGCGACCCTGGCCTCCTCGTCCATCGTCACGAGGTCCGCATGCCCGCCGTGGCTGGCTATGGCGGGGTTGACGCTCTGTTCGAGCACGAGGATCGCCCGGGCGGCCAGGGGTCCGTCGAGGCCACAGGCCGACAGTTCGGGGGAGACGACCGGCGCCGACCCTGGGGGCGTCGGGTCATTGGGGTTGACCAGCACCAGACCAGCGTCGCCGTCGTCTGACCATTCGAGCCGAGCGCCTTGCAGGCGGGCGACGCTGCCGCCCGGCACGATCACGGTTAGCTCACCGTCGTCCACGCTGACCGCCCCGTCTTCGGCATCGGCGGCGCCTCGGAAGTAGAGGTCGTAAATGAACTCGCCATCGTGAACCCCCTTGACCTCCAGCCACAAGGCGAGGTGCTCAAGGTCGGGCTCCCCGGCGATTGCATCTCGGACGACCGAACGGGCCTCGGCAGTGAGGGTGACGACAGGGCGCAGCCGCACTTCGGATTGCGTCATCGCCTTATCCTAAAGAGCGTGCTCGGACTCGGCGCACTCAGGCGGTAGGGTGCTCGGCCATGGCAGACGCCCAGCCACCCGCAGACGCACGCGAATGGGTGAGTTTCGAGGACCCCCGGGAGGAACGGACGTGGGTCTTCGACGTGTCATTCCTGACCAGCAACTGGACCTGCATCTACGGCAACGGCTGCCAGGGAGTGCTCACCGAGCCAGCCCCCGAACTCGTGCACGGTTGCTGCTCCTACGGCGCCCACTTCGTTGACAAGAAGGACGCGCGGCGGGTGGAGAAGGTCGCCGCCACCCTCACCCCCGAGCAATGGCAGTTCCACGACCAAGGACAAAAAGGTGTCCTCAAGAAGACCAAAGATGGTGAACTCGTGACCCGGGTCGTCAAGGACGCCTGCATCTTTCTCAACCGACCCGGCTTCGGAGCCGGCCCGGGATGCTCGCTCCACCAGGTGGCGCTCGGCCGGGGCAAGAACCCCCTTGAGCTCAAGCCAGAGGTCTGCTGGCAGCTTCCCTTGCGCCGCGAGGATGCGGTCGGCGACGACAGACACGTGACCTCGACAATTCGCCAGTGGGACCGCCGACACTGGGGCCCGGGGGGCGATCAGTTCGCCTGGTGGTGCACCGAGTCCCCCGACGCCTTCGTCGGCAGCCGGCCGGTCTACAAAGAAATGGAGGCCGAACTCATCGAGATGGTCGGGAAGAAGACCTACGCAATGTTGGTGGCCCACCTTGAAGAGCGTGCCGAGCGGATTCCCAAAGGGGTGGCACTCCCCCACCCCGCAGTCCGGCGGCGCCAGGACTGATGTCGATCCGGGTGCCTGTGCGACCCGGCCGAACCCAGATCACTCGTCGAGCGGGTCCCGCTCCTTGTCATCGTGCGCCGGAGCCACCGACCCGAGGATGCGGTCGTATTGGTCCTCTTCGGCCAGGCACCACGACGCGTGGACATCCTCGGGCTCGGCACCGCACTCGGGACACCGCTGCGCAGTGGCCGTCGAGCGCTTCAGGCTGCGCGCTTCTTCGAAGCGCCGATGGCGTCCCTTCTTCACGACAACTCCTTGCTGCCAATCGCCCGTCGGTTCGAGCGATTGATCGCTCGGAACTGGCTGTTCGGGCCGGGGCCAGATCTAGGCCCCGCTGGACCCGCTGCCCCCGGTCGCGACCTCAAGTGTAGTGCGTCGCCCGCCCGGCCCCGGCTCAGACCCCCGACGACCCAGGACCCCCGCCGCCTCGGCGCCCCGGCCGCTACAATTACGCTCTTCCCCAGCCCAGCGCACCGGGGAGTCCCTCTCGCCCATGGACCAGCCCTTCGACCCCGCCGCCATGGTGGCCCGATTCCGCCAACGGGCCGATGCGGTACGCAACCGGGGTCTCCCTCCGGTGGAGGGGCCCGAGCGGCAACGATTCCGCGAGGCGGCCCAGACCGACTTCATGGACTACGCCATGCTGGCCGACGCAGAGGCCACGCTCGAAGACGGGATCCTGATCCTCCGGATCGATCTGCGGCCCGAGTCCGCACCCGACTGAGCAGAGCGAACGGCGCTGGTGAGCGCCCGCACTCCTTTGAACCAACGTTCGCGCTCAGGTCTGCACCTGCCCCCGAGATGGTCGATCCGATCCCCCGGCCCCCCTAGCCCCCGTAATTCATCCGGGTGTCCTCCATGCGCAGGACCGGCGGCCCCTCGCCGTCAGGACCTCCGGCGGCCACCACCTCGCCGACGTACAAGATGTGGCTCCCGAGATCGAGATGCTCTCGGACCTCGCAGTCAAGCCAGGACACGGCGCGCGAGAGGACCGGTACACCGCTCGGCGCGTCGAAGATCGCCTCGCCGGCCATCGACACCGTTGTGCCCGACGCGTCGACCTCGGTCTCGGTCACCGGTTTGACGAATCGTCGGACCACGGCGCGGTCCTCGCGGGCGAGGAGCGAGATGCTGAAGGATCTGCCGGCTTCGACCAACCGGCGGGTCAGCGCCTCGGCATCGATCGCCGCGGCCACCAATTTCGGCTGGGTCGCCACCTGCACCACCAGGTTCGCCGTCATGAGGTTGCGCCTCGTCCCGCCCCCGAGTTCAGCCCGGCTGCCGATCACATAGAGGCCGGTCGGCATCGACCACAGCACGCGCCGCCGCAACCGGTCGTACGCTGCGGTCTCAGGACCCTCGGGACCCGGGGCTGCGGTCATCGAGGCGGCATCGTCGCGCTCAACCGAAGATACCCCCGCCCGAACCCGACGTGGTGGTGGTCGTCGAAAGGGTCGAGCCGGTCTGCGTTGTAATCAAGGCCGCGGCCTGGTCCAATAGCCGTTGGCCCGCTGCTCGCTCGTGGGCTGAGCGAACTTGGAGGGCGGCGTGAGAGCCGGCCGAGTAGCAGTCCGTTCCGGCCTGGTACTCGAGCTGGTAGGCCCGGGCCAGCAGCTGGGTCAACTCGGTGTTCGGGGAGGGCAGGTAGGACATGGCTGTCGCCGTGTCGGCCGTCAGCACACCGCAGATCGTGTGGACGGCCCCGGTGCCGCGGTGCCCGCTCACGATCTCGGTGGCCCCGTTGTTGTCGCCCCGTAGTGTGCCCAGGGACTGGGCCAGTCCGGTGTCATGCACCCAGAGCGCCAACTGCGCTTTGGGCGTCCCGCGGTGACCGACGCCGCCGTAGGCCAGAAAAGCCAGGGCCCCGATCGCCACCACACCGAGCACCGCCAGGGCGATGCGGAACCTGGACGGCACGGTCACTCAAACCGCAAGACGTGGTAGTCACGTCGGCCCCGGCGGAGGAACACATAGCGGTCGTGCAAGAGGTCTTCGGTTCTAATCACCCGTTCGGCCTCGGGCTCGCGTCGATTATTCACATAGATCCCACCTTGGGAGATGGCTCGCCGGGCGTCGCTTTTCGAGGACACCAGCCCGCTGGCCACCAGCACGTCAACGAGGGGGAGAGTTCCGAGCTCGCGTCGGGTCCATATCCCCGAGGGGGCATCGTCGACCAACGCGAGCAGGGTCTGTTCGTCAAGGGTGGCGATCTCCTCTGCGAACAACACGGCCGAGGCCCATTCGGCCCGTTCGGTCTCTTCTGGTCCGTGGACCAGCGCACATACGGCCTTCGCCACGGCCCGCTGGGCCGCCCGGCGCTCGGGGCGGGTGGCGGTCTCGACGTCGAGAGCCTCGATCTGTTCGTGGGTGAGGAAGGTGAAGTATCGGAGGTACTGGCCGACCACCGCGTCGTCGGCGTTGAGGAAGAACTGATAGAGCAGGTAGGGGCTGGTGCGCCCCGGATCGAGCCACACTGTCCCCGATTCGGTCTTGCCGAACTTGGTCCCGTCCGCCTTCAGCACTAAGGGCGTGGTCAGCCCGTAGGCCTCGTCCCCGGCCACCTTCTTGATGAGATCGATCCCCATGGTGATGTTCCCCCACTGGTCCGAGCCGCCGAGCTGGAGGTCACAGCCGTAGTCGAGATGAAGGCGGAGGAAGTCGTAGGCCTGGAGCAGCATGTAGCTGAACTCGGTGTAGGAGATCCCCTGGTCCGGACGCTCGAATCGGGCCTTGACCGATTCTTTGGCCACCATCTGGTTGACCGTGAAGTGCTTGCCCACGTCCCGCAGAAAGTCGATCAAACCAATCTCACCGAGCCAGGCGCTGTTGTCGAGCAGCAGTGCCTGGGTGTCTCCCGCCTCGTCGGTGAGGTCGAGGAATTGGCCGAGCTGGCGCCGGATCCCGGCGAGGTTGGCGTCCAGGTCGACCGGTGAGAGCAGCGAGCGTTCGCCCGTCTTGCCCCCAGGGTCACCAATCAGCCCGGTGGCCCCACCGGCCAGCGAGATCGGCCGGTTCCCGCCCTGTTGGAGCCGGCGGAGCGTGCACAGCTGCAGGAGGCTCCCGACATGGAGGCTCGGCGCTGACGGATCGAATCCGGCGTAGACGATGACCCCGCCCGCATCGAGGCGCTCGAGGATCGCCTCGTCGGTCACCTGGTGGATCAGGCCGCGGAATCGCAGATCGGCGACGAGGTCTGGCACCGGCCAACATTGCCATACCGCCTATCGGTACTGTGACCTCATGACCGATGTCGACGACCCGACGAGGAGCCTCGGGGTCGAGAATCCCTACCTGCAGGGCAACTTCGCCCCGGTCAGCACCGAACGCACGGTCGAACGCCCTTTGGAGGTGGTGGGAGCCATACCGCCCGCCCTCGAGGGACTCCTCTTGCGCAACGGACCCAACCCGGCGGTGATTTCCGACCCGGGCCGCTACCACTGGTTCAGCGGTGACGGCATGATCCACGCGGTCGAGCTGCGCGACGGGGCGGCAGTCTCCTACCGCAACCGTTGGGTCCGGACCCGCAAGCTGGCCGAGGAGATCGGCAGCGCCGCACCGCACGGGCCCATCGAACCGATCAACGGTCCGGCCAACACTCATGTGGTCGAGCACGGGGGCCGGATCCTGGCCCTGGTCGAAAGCGGCCTCCCCCATCGCATCTCAGCCGGACTCGAGACGCTGTGCGTCGAGGACTTCGACGGGATGCTCACCTCGCCGATGACCGCACACCCCCACGTGGACCCCGCAACTGGTGGCATGGCCTTCTTCGGCTACGACGTCTTCGGACCGCCGTTCTTGCGTTACCACGAGCTCGACCGCTCGGGTTCGCTAATCCATTCGACCGCCGTCGAGATCCCACGGGCCACCATGCAGCACGACTTCGGCGTCACCGCCACCCGGGTCGCCTTCCTCGATCTACCCGTCGTCTTCGACATCGACCTGGCCACGTCCGGGGCGCTCTTGCCCTTTTCTTGGAAACCCGAGGCCGGAGCGAGGATCGGCATCCTCGAGCGAGGCGGCGACGGGGCGGACGTCCGCTGGGTGGGGTTCGACCCGTGCTTCGTCTTTCACGTCATGAACGCCTTTGACGACGGAGCGGCGGTCGTGCTCGACGTCTGCCGCTACGACTCGAGTTTCGATACCAAAGAAGGCCAGGTGATCGGCACGACCCTCCCCACCCTCGAACGCTGGAGGGTCGATCCCGCCGCGAACCGGGTGAGCACCACCGCTCTCGACGACCGGACCGTCGAGTTCCCCCGCATCGACGACGCAATGGTTGGTCGCCCGTACCGCTTTGGCTACTGCGCCGAGGTGAGCCGGCTCACCGGATCAGACCAGTTCGTCGGGCTCGTTCGTTACGATTTCGTGCGAGACGAAGCCATCGGGCATGAGTTCTCTGAGCATCTCTTCCCCGGCGAGCCGGTATTCGTGCGCGCTCCTGACGGCCGCAGCGACGACGAGGGTTGGGTGCTCTCGGTCGTCTACGACGCCACCACCGAAATGAGCGACCTCTACATCCTCGACGCGTCGTCGTTCACCAAGGCCCCCGACGCCATCGTCCACCTGCCCGCCCGGGTGCCCTACGGCTTTCACGGCAGCTGGATCCCCGCCGAGCGCTACCGCTGAGCCGGGCCGTCATCCTCACCGAGGAGGCGGTGTCGTGCCGGTGCCGAACGCCGCAGCCACGGACGCGGCCACCTCTGCGTGGATCCGGTCATGAAGGGCGACGTTGGCCGCCCGCTCCGGGACACGCACGCAGATGACCGCCAGGGGGGCCCGGCCGACCATCGCGTCGAGGGCAGCCTCAAATTGCCCGATGTCGGCCACGTCGGCGACGGGCACGCCGAAGCCGGCGGCCACCTGGGCGATGTCGGGGGCCTGGGGGGTGGCGAAGAGCTGCTCGAAACGCCCCGGGTCGACCGAGGTGGCCTGAGGCAAAAAACTAAAAATCCCGCCGCCGGCGTTGTCGAGCACCACCAACGTGCAACTGGTCGGACCTTTCGGTGGTGCGAGGGGGCCGACGAGAGCGCTGAGATCGTGCAAGAAGGCCAGGTCGCCCACCAGCCCGACGACCGGTCCGCGACCGGCGGCGGCCGCACCGAGAGCGGTGGAGGAGACCCCGTCTATCCCGTTGGCCCCTCGGTTGGACAGCACCGGCGGCGGCGAGGCCATCGGCGGGGCGAACCACTCGAGGTGGCGCACCGGCATCGACGACGACGCGACCACCCGGGTACCCGGCGGGAGCGCCCTGAGAAGGCGCCGGGCGAGTGCCGGCTCGCTCAGCGCCCCGCCACGGGCCGCTTCGTCGGCGGCCAGCACGACATCGATGGCCTGCTGGGCCGCCCGTTCGGCCGTCTGCCACCGGTTCAGCCAACCCGCCGCTTGGTTGCCGGGTCCGAGCTCGGCGAGCGCCGCGGCCACCCAGACCCCTGGATCGGCCAGGTGGACCACACCGACGGTGTGCTCGGGGTCCCGCCAGCGCCACCACGGATCGACCGCCACCACCTCGGCGTCGCCGGCCACTTCGGCAAGGAACCCGGCCACCGTCTTGGACGCCCAGGGCGCGCCGAGCACGAGGACCACCTCGGGTTGCAGGGCGCAGCGGACAGCGGCGGGACGCAAGAGCGCGTCGGCGGCGGCGACAACCACCCGATGATCGAGCCGGCACCCCGAGCGCGGGTCGGCCAGCACCGGCCAACCGAGTCGCTCGCCCAGCGCCAGCACGTCGTCGGCCGGTCCACATCCTTCCCCGGCCACCACGATGCCGCGCCGACCGGGCCAGCTCGCGACTCCGCTGGTCGCGCCCGGGCCCGCCATAAGGGGCCGCACCGAAGAGATCGGGCGCCGATCCGTTCTCCCCGCGGGCAGGGGCCCGGGCACCCCGACCAGGGGGTCAGCAAAGGCCAGATTGAGGTGGACCGGTCCGGGTCCGATGGGCCCGGCCTCGGCCTCGGCCACCGCCCGGGCGGCCAACGGGCGCCAGGTCCGCTCGGTGTCCTGCCTCGCCACCCCCGGCTCGCAGAACCAGCGGGTCGCGTTGGAATAGAGGTTCGTCTGGTCAATCGTCTGGGGGGCACCCACGTGGTGGAGCTCGGGCGGTCGGTCGGCGGTGCACACGATGAGAGGCACCCGGGCGTGGTGGGCTTCGATCACCGCCGCGTGGAGCTCGGCCGCCGCAGTGCCGCTCGTGGTGCACATCACCACCGCTCGGCCGGTGACCTGGGCCAGCCCGATCGCGAAGAAGCCGGCACTGCGTTCGTCCAAGCGGACGTGGCACCCGAACCCCTCGCCCAAGGCGAGGGCCAGGGCCAGGGGGGTCGAGCGCGATCCGGGACACACGACGGCCTCGGTGATCCCGCAGCGCACCCATTCGTCGACCAAGGTGGCAGCGAACGTGGCCTGCACCGAGACGGCCCCGTTGAAACCGGGACCCGGAGCGCTGCCTGCCGCGGCCGTCGGTACGCTCACCGGTCGTGACCCCGTTGCACACCGAGACCGTCGGGGCGGGCCCCGTCGTGGTGCTGGCCCACGGGTTCACCCAGACCGGACGGCTCTGGGGCCCATTCGGCGAGATCCTGGCCCGGGACCACACCTTGGTCCGCGTGGACCTGCCCGGTCACGCCGGGTCGGGCGCTGTGTCGGCCGACCTGGTCGCCGCTGCGGGTCTGGTCGTGGACGCGGTCGACGGCACCGAGCCCTTCGACCTGCTCGGCTATTCCCTCGGTGCCCGTGTCGCCCTGCACCTGGCGTTCGCCCGCCCCGACCGGGTCCGTCGACTGGTGTTGATCGGAGGCACGGCAGGGATCGAAGATCCCGAGGCTCGTCGTGCCCGCCGTCTCCGCGACGATGCTCTGGCCACCGAACTTGAAGAGTCCCACGATCTGGGGGGGTTTCTGCGCCGGTGGCTCGCCGGCCCGATGTTCTCGGGTCTTCGCGACCCCGGGATGAACGAGCGGCTGCGCAACACGCCCGGCGGCCTGGCCTCGAGCCTGCGCATGGCCGGTGCGGGTACCTACGAGCCGCTGTGGAACCACCTCGGTGACCTGACGCCCCCGGTGCTCGCCCTCGCGGGGGCCGACGATCCGCGCTATGCGGGCACCGGGGCCCGGATAGCTCGGTCGGTCCGACACGGGGTTTTCTCGTTGGTACCCGGGGCGGGCCACGCGGCCCACCTGGCCCAGCCCGACCTGGCCGCGCGGATGGTCACCCAGTTCTTCAGCGCAATGCGGAAATGAACTCACAGAAGGACTCCGATGGTCACCAAAAGACCGACCGCCAGCTGCAGGCGGCCGGTGGCCCCGAGCACGGGTAGGAGTGCTCGGCCCTCGGCCCCGCCCTCGACGAGGGCAATCGGGGTGACGGCCAGCGGCAACGCCAGGAGGCCCAGGAGGGCCCACGGGCGCCAGTGAGCCAACACACCGATACCGACGGCCACGCCGCAGAGCGAACCGATGTACAGCCAACCGGCCCGCCGGCGACCGAGGCGCACCGCCAGCGTGCGCTTGCCCGAGACGATGTCGCCTTCGATGTCACGCAAGTTGTTGGCCTCGAGCAGCGCGGTCGCCAACAACCCGACCGGCACCGAAGCCACAAAGAAGACCGCAGTGATCCGCCCGGTCTGGACGTAGGCCGAACCCACGGTGGCCACCACGCCGAAGAAGACGAAGACGAATACCTCGCCGAGTCCGATATAGCCGTAGGGTTTGGGTCCACCGGTGTAGAGCCAGCCGGCCGCGAAGCAGATCGCTCCGACCAGCACCAGCCACCACGAAGTGGCCGCGGCGAGGGTTAGACCGGCCAGCCCGGCCACCCCGAAGGCACCCATGGCCGCGGTGCGCACCGCGTTGGGCGAGGCCAGGCCCGAGGCGACGAGGCGCAGCGGCCCCACCCGTTGCTCGTCGGTTCCGCGCACCCCATCGGAATAGTCGTTGGCGTAGTTGGTGCCGATTTGGATGAACAGGGCCACGATCAGAGCGCACACAGCCCGCCACCACAAGGTGTTCGGACCGGTATGCACCACGATGTACCCGTCGCGCCGGGCGCTGTTGGCCCGGTTGAAGACGATCCATGTCGCCGAGTTCAACCAGTGGCCGAGGGCCGTGCCGACCACGACCGGCACCGCGGCGGCGGCCAATGTTCGCGGGCGTGCGCCGAGGGCCCACTTCTGCAGGTCCCCGGGCCGCCCACCCTTGGGCGGGCTGCTCGGCGTGTCGGGACCGCCCGGCCCGCTGCTCACGGACGGCGCGGAAAGCGGGAGAAGTCGGGCGGTCGATGCTCGACGAAGGCGTTGCGCCCTTCTTGGCCTTCCTCGGTCATGTAGAACAGCATGGTGGCGTCGCCGGCGAGCTGTTGAATGCCGGCCAATCCGTCGTCTGCCGCGTTGAACCCCGCCTTTAGCATTCGCAGAGCGATCGGCGAGAGCGTGAGGATCTGGCGACACCAAGCGACGGTCTCACGCTCGAGGTCGATCAGGGGCACCACGGTATTGACCAGACCCCACTCGAGCGCTTGGGGCGCGTCGTATTGCCGACAGAGAAACCAGACCTCTTTGGCCCGCTTCAGCCCGATGGTGCGGGCCAGCAGGCTCGAGCCGTAACCGCCATCGAAGCTGCCGACCCTGGGCCCGGTCTGGCCGAATCGGGCGTTGTCGGCGGCGATCGACAGATCGCACACGAGATGGAGAATGTGACCGCCCCCGATGGCGTATCCCGCCACCATCGCCAGCACCGGTTTGGGCAGGCGGCGGATCTGGATCTGCAGGTCGAGCACGTTGAGACGGCCGATGCCCCGTTGGGCGACTTCGTCGTCGCCCAAGTAACCGTCATCGCCCCGGATCCGCTGGTCGCCCCCAGAACAGAAGGCGTCGGGTCCCTCGCCGGTGAGCACGATCACCCCGACCTCGGGATTGTCGCGAGCCAACGTAAAGGCGTCGGTCAACTCGAAGAGGGTCTGGGGTCGGAAGGCATTGCGCACTTCGGGCCGGCAGATGGTGATCTTGGCGATCCCTTCGGCCAATTCGTAGCGAATGTCGCCGAAATCACCGAACGCCTTCCATCCCGGAGCCGGAAGATCCCGCAGGTCGTCGAGCGGGTCATGGGGATTCCCCGTGATCACGGTGGTCGCGTCCGGTGACGTGGCGTCGGCCATCGCGCCCTACGCTACCGGCCGATGCCCGAGCTCGTCGCACTGGACCTCCCAGGTGGCATGGGGTTCGTTGACGCGCTGCGGGCCGTCTGGGACACCGGCGACGCGGCAGCCCCACTCGACCCGCGCCTGCCCGCCCCCGCCATCCGGGCGTTACTGGCCGCCCTCCGGCCCACCCGGGTGGTCGGGTCCGATGGCCAGATCACCCGGGTGGCGGGGGGCCGGCAGGTCGGCGAAGGCGACGCCCTCGTGATGGCCACCAGCGGCTCGACGGGCAACCCTCGAGGTGTGGTGCTCACCCACGACGCGCTGGCCGCGTCCGCGTCGGCCACCAGTGCACGCCTCGGAGTTGACCCGGCCCACCACACCTGGCTCGCGTGCCTCCCGTTCGCTCACATCGGCGGTCTGTCGGTTGTGACCCGATCCCTTCTCACCGACACCCCGCTCATGGCCATCGCCGGCTTCGACGCCGAGTTGGTCGAGCAGATCGGACGATCGGGCGAGGCCACCCATACCTCGTTGGTGGCGACGGCACTCGCTCGCATCGACCCGGCAGTGTTCACGGCGGTCCTCCTCGGCGGATCGGCAGCGCCGGACGGTCTCCCAGCCAATGTGATCACGACCTACGGCATGACCGAAACCGGGTCGGGCATCGTCTACGACGGCGTTCCCCTCGACGGTGTCGAGGTGGCGCTTCGTGAGGAGACGCCCCGCAGCGGTGTCGGCGGGGAGATCTTGGTGCGCGGCCCCATGTTGCTCCGTTGTTACCGCGACGGCTCGGACCCGCGAATCGACGGCCCCGACGGATCTGGTGGCTGGCTGCCCACCGGCGACGGGGGGCACGTTGGCAGCGACGGGCGCCTGACCGTCGACGGTCGGCTCTCAGACGTGATCGTCACCGGCGCAGAGATGGTGTGGCCGATCGCCGTCGAGCAGGTGCTCGCCGATCACCGGGGCATCGCCGAGGTAGCCGTGTGGAAGCGAGCCGATCCCGAATGGGGGGACCGGGTTGTTGCCTGGATTGTGCCCACCGATCTTGACGCCGTCCCGTCGCTCGGGGAACTGCGCGACCTCGTGGCCCAACGACTGGCCCCGTGGGCCGCGCCCAAAGAAGTCGTCGTCTCTGCCGCGTTGCCCCGCACTCCCTCGGGCAAGGTGCGCCGGGCCGACCTCACATGAGACGCCCGGGTGAGGCGGCGGTTCGGTTGACGGGGTCGTCTCACCCAGGCCATTGTCGGCAATCGGGACCTCCGACTTGTGTGCACCGGCCAAATCCGACGCCACTAAGATGCGTCTTCCGTTACGAGGACAGGGACACCCGTGGCAGGCCCACAGCTGATTTTCAGGTTCACCATCGCTGCCCCCGGCTTCGGGTCTCCGGCCGTCCGGCCTTCCGCCAGAGCCGAACACTTCGAACCGTGAGCACCCACGACGCCCGAGCAACATGCTGACGCACCTGCAACGGCTGGAGGCCGAGAGCATCCACATCCTGCGCGAGGCCGTCGCCGAGAGCGAACGGCCAGTCATGCTCTACTCGGTCGGCAAGGACAGTTCGGTGATGCTTCACCTGGCGATGAAGGCCTTCTACCCGAGCAAGCCCCCCTTTCCGCTCCTTCATGTCGACACGACGTGGAAGTTTAAAGAGATGTACGAGCTCCGCGACCGCCTGGCCGCCGAGCTCAATCTCGACCTCATCGTCTACCAGAATCCTGAGTGCATAGAGCTGGGAATCAACCCGTTCACCCACGGTTCGACCGTGCACACCGACATGTGGAAGACCCAAGGTCTGAAAAAGGCCCTCGACGAGCACGGCTTCGATCTCGCCTTTGGCGGGGCCCGGCGGGACGAGGAGAAGTCACGGGCCAAAGAGCGGGTCTTCTCGATCCGTTCCCCCCAGCACCGGTGGGATCCCAAGCGTCAGCGGCCTGAGCTGTGGCACCTCTACAACGCCCGCAAGCGGGTGGGCGAGAGCGTCCGGGTCTTCCCCCTGTCGAACTGGACCGAACTCGACGTCTGGCAATACATCCGGCTCGAAGAGATCCCGATCGTGCCTCTCTACCTCGCAGCCGACCGGCCGGTGGTTGAACGGGACGGTCTGCTCATCATGGTCGACGACGATCGAATGCCCTTGATGGGTGAGGTGCCCAAGATCAAACGGGTTCGCTTCCGCACCTTGGGTTGTTACCCGTTGACCGGGGCGATCGAGAGCGAGGCGGACACGCTGACCGACATCATCGGTGAGATGTTGCGAGCGACGACGTCAGAGCGCCAGGGTCGGGCGATCGACCACGACGCCTCGGGATCTATGGAGAAAAAGAAGCAGGAGGGCTACTTCTGATGGCCGGCACTTTGGCGTCGGAGCCTGAGAGCATCGAGGCCTACCTTTCCGCCCACGACTCCAAGAGCCTCCTGCGCTTCATTACCTGCGGCAGCGTCGACGACGGCAAGAGCACGCTCATCGGGCGACTGCTCTACGACTCAAAGCTGGTCTTCGACGACCATCTCAGCGCCTTAGAGGTCGATTCGAAGAAGGTCGGGACCCAAGGCGACGATCTCGATTTCGCTCTCCTGGTAGACGGGCTCGCCGCGGAGCGCGAGCAGGGCATCACCATCGATGTGGCCTACCGCTTCTTTTCCACCGACACCCGCAAGTTCATCGTGGCCGACACTCCGGGTCACGAGCAGTACACCCGCAACATGGTGACTGGCGCCTCCACCGCCGACGCGGCGGTCATCCTCGTCGACGCCCGAAAAGGGGTGCTGACCCAGACCCGGCGACACAGCTACCTCGTTTCCCTGCTTGGAATCAAAAGGATCGTGGTCGCCGTCAACAAGCTGGACCTGGTCGACTACTCCATGGAGGTCTTCGCCCGCGTGGAGGCGAGCTACCGGGCTTTCGCCGGAGAGATCGGCCTGAACGACGTGGTCTGCATCCCCATTTCCGCATTGGCCGGAGACAACGTCACCGGCCCGAGTGCCCACACTCCGTGGTACGAAGGCCCTAGCTTGCTCGGCTACCTCGAATCGGTGCCGATCGACGACGACCAACCTGATGGCCCCTTTCGCATGCCGGTGCAACTGGTCAATAGGCCCGACCCAGAGTTCCGAGGATTCTCCGGGCGCATCGTGGGGGGCTCGGTGCGGCCGGGCGACGGAGTCCGCGTGCTCCCGGGAAACCGTGAATCCACGGTGGCGCGGATTGTGACCGCCGGCGGCGACCTGGATCACGCAATCACCGGGCAGTCGATCACCATCACCTTGAGCGATGAGATCGACGTGAGCCGGGGTGACGTGCTGGCCGGAATGGCATCACCGCCAGGCGTCGCCGATCAGTTCGAGGCCCATGTCGTGTGGATGAGCGACGACGAAATGCTCCCGGGTCGGGCCTACCTCTTAAAGATGGGGGCCAAGACCGTCGGGGCGACGGTGGCCAAGCCCAAGTACACGATCAACGTGAACACCCTTGAGCACATGGCGTCCACCACGCTGATGCTGAACGAAATCGGTGTGTGCAACCTGAACATCGACCAACCCATCGCCTTTGATCCCTACAGCGAAAACCGCGACATGGGCGGTTTCATCCTGATCGACCGCCTCACCTACAACACGGTCGGAGCCGGCCTCCTGCACTTCGCGCTGCGACGGTCGGACAACATTCATTGGCAAGCGATCGAGGTAAGCAAGCGGGCCCACGCCGAACTCAAAGGTCAAAACCCCTGCGTGGTGTGGTTCACCGGTTTTTCGGGCGCCGGTAAATCGACCATCGCGAACTTGGTGGAGAAGAAGCTGCACGGGCTCGGCCACCACACCTATCTGCTCGACGGCGACAACCTCCGGCAGGGGCTCAACAAGGACCTCGGATTCACCGAGACCGACCGGATCGAGAACATCCGACGCGCCGCCGAGGTCTCCGGACTGATGGTCGACGCCGGGCTCATCGTTCTCGTGTCGTTCATTTCACCTTTCCGCGCCGAGCGACGGACCGCCCGTGAGCTGGTGGGGACCGGAGAGTTCTGCGAGGTGTTCGTCGACGCGCCGATCGAGGTCGCCGAAGAACGCGATCCGAAGGGCCTCTACAAGAAAGTGCGCCGCGGTGAGCTGGCCCATTTCACCGGCATCGACTCACCCTACGAACCACCACTCAACCCAGATATACACATTGACACCGTGCGGACCTCTCCCGAAGAGGCAGCCGATCGAATCATCACGGAACTCCGCCGCATGGGTCGCCTCCGGCCGACCTGAACCGGGTTCGCGTTCGAAGGCTCCGGGATCGGTGGGGCCACCGGCACCGGCGCCCGTGACCGCCAAGCCTCTTCGACTAGCTCACGCCCCCGGTAGGTTGGTTGGTTGTCCCGCCGTCTACCACCAGCACCTGGCCGGTGATCCACGAGGCAGCGTCAGAAGCCAAGAAGAGCGCGGCCGCCGCGATGTCGTCGGGTTCGCCGATGCGTCGCAACGCGATGTGCTCGGCGATTCGTTCTTCTCTTCCTTCCCACAGGGCCCGGGCGAAGTCCGTTCGCACAAGACCCGGCGCGACCGCGTTGACCCGAACGGCGGGGGCCAACTCGAAAGCCAGCTGGCGGGTGATGTGGATCACCGCGGCCTTGGTCACGTTGTACCAGCCGATGCCCGGTTCAGGCCCGAGGCCACCGACCGAGGAGATATTGATGATGCTGCCGCCCCGTTCAGCCATAGAGTCGGTATATGCAGCCTGTGACCAGCTCAGGACCCCGAGCTGATTGACCGCAACGGTCTTTTCGGCGCGGGAACGGTCGATGCCGATCATCGGGCCGAAGTACGGGTTGGCCGCCGCGTTGTTGACCAGGATGTCTATGCCACCGAAGCGAGCGACGGTTGCGGCGACGCACGCCTGAGCCTGCTCAGGGTCCCCGGCATTGGCCGCGAACGTCGCCACCGCGCCGTCAAGACCCTCGAGCGATGCTGCGGCCTCGGACAACCCAGCGGGTTTGCGTGACGAAATCATGACGTCAGCCCCGGCCTCGACGAAGCGGCGGGCGATGGCGAGCCCGATGCCCCGGCTCCCCCCGGTAACCAGCGCCGTCTTCCCGACCAGTCGAAGATCCATGTGGCACCCTAATCACGCACGGTGTCGTTGACCCGGATCGGCCGGTGCTGCGAGCGATAGCCGGCTACGAACCTCAGTCTCCGGTGACCCAACCGGGAGCGACAGCGGGCCACCCAACCCTGTTGTGGGTCGTCGAACGCCGCTCAGACGCCCAGACTGCTCTTCGCCGCCTTCTCGAAGAGCCGAAACGGCAGCACGCGTTTGGCCAGAATTCCCACGCGCTCGTCCAACTTTCCGACCGATACGTGTCGTGGCGGCCGATCCGACCGAAGGACACGTTCGACGACCGCCGCGACATCATCGGGTGCGACCCCTTGCGCTTCGTCGTTCTCCATCACACCGATGGCTTTGGCGACGGCCAAGGCGTAGGGATCCTCCTTGCGAGGTGACCGCACGCTGCGTCGGTTCTTTGTGAAGTCCGTCCGGACGTTTCCGGGCTGGACGAGCGTGACCTGGATACCAAAGGGTCCAACCTCGTAGCCGAGTGCCTCCCCGTAGCCTTCCAGGGCGAACTTGCTGGCGCTGTAGAAGGCCTGAAAGGGAATCGCGACCACGCCGCCGATGGAGCTCACAAGGACGATCCGGCCACCACCCTGGCGACGCATCACGGGGAGAGCGGACTGCACCACCCGTACCACTCCCCAGAAATTCGTCTCCACCTGATCCCTGGCGTCGGAGATCGGGGTCTGCTCTACGGCGCCGGCCAACCCCCATCCCGCACAGGCCACGACCGCGTCGAGACGAGGATGCTCTGTGAGCACCCCGGCGAAGCCGTCGCGCACGGACTCGTCGTCGTCCACGTCCATCACCACAGGGGCCCACCCCCCCGGTGACGTTCCCCGTCGACTCGCCCCAACGACGGTCCAGCCTCCCCGGGACAGACGGTCCGCAGTTGCTCGGCCTATACCGGCCGAAGCACCGGTGAGGAGCACCACCTTGCCCATCGGCCCTCCCCTCTCTCGGCTTCTCGCCCATCGCACGCTGGAAGAAAAACCTACTCCGAAGCGATGGAGGGCAGCGCTGGCCAATGGAGTGGTCTGGGGCGCCTTCTTTGTCGAAGTGTCGGACCGACTCAATGAAGACGGGCCCGCATCATCGAGAAGACTCGGCGTTTCTACAGAACCGACCGTGACCCATAGGCTCTCGCCTTGTGAACCGTTTGGCCGATGAGACATCAGCCTATTTGCGCCAACACGCAGACAATCCCGTCGCCTGGTATCCCTGGGGCCCCGACGCCTTGGAGCGAGCGGCCCGAGAAGATAAGCCTCTCTTCGTCTCGATCGGCTACGCCTCGTGTCACTGGTGTCACGTGATGGCCCACGAGAGCTTTGAAGACCCCGACACGGCCGCCGACCTCAACCGATCGTTCATCGCGGTGAAAGTCGATCGCGAGGAGCGCCCCGACATCGATGCCGTCTATATGGCCGCCGTCCAGGCCATGAGCGGATCGGGCGGCTGGCCGATGACGGTCTTTTGCACGCCCGACGGGCGACCCTTCTTCGGCGCCACGTACTTCCCCCCGACCGACCGGGGAGGTATGCCGGCCTTCCGAAGGGTGCTCGCCGCCCTCGCTGAAGCCTGGGCCGACCGGCGCGACGAGGTGGAGAGCCAAGCCGACGCCCTGGCCGCCGCCGTGACCAAAGACGTTCGAATGGCCGACGGGTTGGCAAGCCGGCGCACCGACGGATCACAGTCCGCCGGCTTGCCACAATTCGAGGTCGTCCTCGGGGCCATCGTGGCCGACCTGACCGACCGCTTCGATCCGCAGTGGGGTGGCTTCGGTGGGGCGCCGAAGTTCCCCCGACCGAGCCTGGTGGAACTCTGCTGTACCCACCAGGCCCGCACCGGCGACACACACTCGGGCGCCATGGCCAACACCACGCTCGACGCCATGGCGGCCGGTGGCCTCTATGACCACCTCGCCGGTGGTTTTGCCCGCTACTCCACCGACACCGAGTGGCTGGTGCCCCACTTCGAAAAGATGCTTACCGACCAGGCCCTCCTCGCCCGCGCCTATCTCCACGCCTGGCAGAGCACCGGCCGACAGAATTACCTCCAGGTCGTGACCGAGACCCTCTCGTACGTCCTGAACGACCTGTCGGCCCCAGGCGGAGGCCTGTTCTCCTCTCAGGACGCGGACGCGGCCGGCGTGGAGGGGGGCCACGCCACGTTCACCCCGGCCCAGGTGCGCCAGGCCCTCGCCGCGGCCGGACGGGAGGACCTGATCGAAGCGACCCTCGAGTGGTACGGCATCACCGAGGAGGGGAACTGGGAGGGCACCACCGTGCTCCGACGACCACTCGGTGCCCCCCTGGCCCGACCGCCCGAGATCGAAGCGGCCCGGTGGCTGCTTCTCGAGGCCAGACGGGCCCGGCCCCAACCGGCCGTCGACGACAAGGTGCTGACCGAATGGAACGCCATGATGGCGGCCACCTTGGCCGAAGCGGCCGGCGTGACAGGAACTGCGCAATGGGGTCACCGGGCCGAGAAGATCGGCGACTTCCTCTTCGAGGAATTGCGCCGTGATGACGGCCGCTGGCTGCGCAGCTTCCAAGGCGGTCGGGCCCGGCATCTGGCGTTCGCCGCCGACTACGCCTGGGTCCTCGAGTGCTGCACCCGGCTGGCCGAGTTGACCGGACGGGCCCGGTGGCTCGTCCGGGCACGCGAGGCGGCTGACGGGTTGCTCGACCTGTTTTCGGGGGCCGGTGCCGGCGAGGGTGCGGCGGGTGGCCTGTTCACCACCGGCCGTGACGCCGAGGCCCTCATGGTCCGCCCCATCGACCTGATCGATGGGGCGGTGCCGTCGGCCAACTCAGTGGCTGCACACGGTTTGCTGCGACTGGCCGCCCTGAGCGGATTCGAACGCTACCGTGAGGCTGGCGAGGCCATCGTGGAGCTCGCCAGTCCGCTGCTCGAATCGCACCCGATCGCGGTGGCCGACATGGTGGGCGCCCTAGGGATTGCGTCCGACGGCGCCGAGGTGGTCATTGCCGGTGAGCGCGACGACCTGTTGGCCGAGGTTCGCCGGCGCTGGCTGCCGACGGCCGTGCTGGCTTGGGGCGAACGCACCGATTCACCATTGTGGGAAGGCCGGGCGGACGGTGCCGCCTATGTATGCCACCGGTTCGCCTGCACCACCCCCGCTGGTGACCCCGCTACCCTGGCGGCCCAGCTGGACGAGCTCACCAGGAACTGAGAGGCAGATGGCTGCAGTGCGACACCGGCGGGCCCGCACCGCTGGCAAGGAGACCACCCACGCCGCGACTGCGCGGTCGATGCTCCGCGATGTCACCCGGCGCGAGCGCGTGCTCATCGAAGGTGGCGCCGAGCTGCGGGTACTGGTGCTCGCCTGCACCCGTGACGACACGACCGCGGTCGACCTGGCCTCGGGTGCTCTGTTGCGTTTGCGGGTCGCATGGCCAGACGACCACGAGCCCGACCTCGCCCCCTTCGACGTGGTTGAGGCGACCTTGGCCGAGGACCCCGAACGCGACGACCTGGCCCAACCCGAAGCGGTGGCCGCGGCCGGTCTGCCGCGACAGATCGGAACCCTGCGCGGCCGACGGGTCAAGCGGATGCTCGAAGAGCTCGCGGCGCCGCCTGACGGGCCCCTGCTCGGGTTTCCCGGGCCCGCTGCGCCCTATTGGGAGTTCCGAGGGTCGCGACCTTCCGCTGCTTTGCTCGAACCGACCCGGGGGCCCCAGTTGATACGGCGGACCGATGACGGGTCGACCTGGGTTCGTTTCGGTTGGGAGCGTGACGACGTCTGGCTGCCCGTCGAGGACCACCGCGCGTCGCGGGCCCTTGACGCAGCGCGCCGCGAGCGACTGTCGGGCAAGGCCCTGGCCACCGCGCTGGGCTTTCGTCCCCAGTACCTGCTGGCGTCGCTCAGCCGGCCGCGGGAGGGCCATTGCTACAAGGTGGTCACCGCGGTGCTGCCGAAGAGCTGAGGGGATCCTCGAAGGTGGCAACCGGCTCAGCGGCCGAGTTTGCCCCCGGCCAGGTCCTCGGCCATCGCCCAGCCGAAGGCGACCATGCGATCGCCTTTGTCGGCGTTCAGACCCTTGAACAATTCGGGGACGCCGTCGCCCAGCTTGACCTTCGGTCCACAGAAATCGAGGCCGCCGGCGGTGGAACCGTCGCCCTTCAACACGAAGGCCCGGTCGTCAAGGCGACTCTCGGCTCCGAAGCGCTTGGCCAACCGACGGGCCCAGGCGCGCTCTTCGCCCGACGCCTTGTGGCCCGGGCTCGGGACCACATCGATCAGGCCCGAGAAGGCCCGGAAGCCTTCGGGCGACAACAGCCGGGTACCGAGCAGGACATCTTCGTCAGGGAAGGCCAGCAAGGCTCGGCGGTACTGGTCGGCCATGATGGCCTTGAGCGCCGGTTCGGCCCGGGTGGTGCGGTCGATCGACGCCAGGCCGACGAGCAACGAGGGGGTCCCCCCGATCCGCTCAAGAGTGCAAAAGGAGTACCCCCGGAGCTTGTTGCCCTCCCGGGCGTGGGTGACCAGCACCCACTCTTCGCGTTGTTTTGAGAGGAACCCGATCTCGAAGCCCGGCGCCCGCTCGGCGCACAGGTCGGCCATCTCCCCAAGCTCGGCGTCGTTGAGCGAAGTGCAGTCCTTTGTCTTCACGACCATCGGCATGCGGCAATTCTACCGGGGCCTCGCGGGGTTGTCCCACTCGAGCCAGCGGGAACACCACCGCTCAGGCCGAAAGAGCCCCTGCCCCCAAGAGCATTTTCAGCTCCCCCACCAGGCCATTTCGGCTGTCGACGTTGAACTCGGGGGGCAATTTGATGAGTTTTTGGCCGACCTGGAGGAGCACGGGAGATTGGCCCGGGTGCTCGACCAGGATCTGTTTCAGCTGACCGACCGTCGAATCGGAGAGGACCGAGAGAGGAAGGGAGATCCGCAGCTCTTGGGCGTCGATGCCTTCGAGGAGCGGGCGGCGCACCTCCATGGCCACGATCTTGGGCTGTTCGTCCCGCAGGTCGATCCGCCCCCTGACGACCACGATGGCGTCATTTTCGAGGAGGGCCCCGTACTCGGCCATGACCTTGGGGAAGACGAAGACCTCCATCGAAGCTTGGAGGTCTTCGAGGACGAAACGGGCCATCAGGTCGCCCTTCTTCGTGTACTGGCGCTTCAAGTCGGTGACCACCCCACCGACCGCCCGCACCATGCCTTCGGCCCCGTAGCCCCCCCCGTCGGTCGGCTCTGACCCCGCGGCGTCACGCATATCGGCCAGGGGGCAATCGGTGTGACGGGTCAGGGCCTGCTCGAGGCCGAGCAACGGGTGGTCGCTCACATAGAGCCCAAGCATCTCTTTTTCAAAAGCCAGCTTTTGCGACTTGTCGAACTCGGTAGGCGGAATCGGGATCGCCGTGCCCTCCCAGCGCCCGGCGTCGCTCCCGGCGCCCTCGGCCGGTTCGACCGAGGAGAACAAGGTCGCGATTCCGACGTCATGCTCGCGGCGGCGCTCGAGGGTCCGGTCGACGATCTCTTCGAGCACCAAGCAGAGGCCCTGGCGAGGATGGCCGAAAGAATCGAACGCCCCGGCCTTGGCCAAGGATTCCATGGTCCGCTTGTTGAGCACGATCGGGTCGACCCGCCGGCAGAAGTCGTAGAAATCGGCAAAGGGCCCGTTCTCCTCCCGTTCGAGCACGATCCGCTCGACCAGGCTCTCCCCGACGTTGCGCACCGCCGCCAGACCGAAGACGATCCCCGGTGGCGGTCGCCGAACCGCCGGCCGGTCCCCCGCCTCGTGATCGGCGTGCTGACCGGTGGCGTGGGCCACCGGTTCTTCGATGCGCCGGGTGAACTCGGAGGCCGAAAGATTGACGTCGGGGACGAGGACTTCGACCCCCAGGCTCCGGCACTCCGACAGGTACACCGCGGTCTTGTCCTTGTCGTCTTTCACCGACGTGAGGAGGGCGGCCATGTACTCGATGCGGTAGTGGACCTTGAGCCAGGCGGTCTGGTAGGCGACGAGCCCGTACCCATAGGAGTGCGACTTGTTGAACGCGTAGTCGGCGAAGGGCTCGATGATGTCGAACAGCTGGGTGCCGAGTTGTTCGCCGTATCCCTGTTCGATGCAGCCGGCCACGAACTTCTCGCGTTCGGCCGCGATCAGGGCGCGGATTTTCTTGCCGCAGGCCTTGCGGAGGTTGTCGGCTTCCTCGAGGGAGTACCCGGCAAACTTCTGAGCCACCCGCATCACCGACTCTTGATAGATCATCAGGCCCTGGGTGGTGTTGAGAATTGGCTCGAGATCGTCGTGGAGGTACGTCACCTCCTGACGCCCGTTCTTGCGGTCGGCGTAGTCATTGTGCATGTTGGCCGCCATGGGCCCCGGACGGTACAAAGCGACAAGTGCGGCCACGTCATCGAAGCTGGTGGGGGCGAGCGAGCGCATGAGGGCCCGCATGGGCCGACCCTCGAGCTGGAAGACCCCGATCGAGTCGCCCCTTTGCAGCATGGCGAAGACGGCGGCGTCATCGAGTGCAATGCCGTCGATGTCGGGGCGCTCCCCTGAGCTTCGTTCCACCAGATCAAGGGCACGCTCGATCACCGAGAGGTTGCGCAGGCCGAGAAAGTCCATCTTGAGCAGGCCCAGTTCTTCTACCCCGTGCATCTCGTACTGGGTGACGATCGGCGCGTCCTCGGGGTTGCCGCCGGCGTCGGGCTTGCGCTGGACCGGCAGGTACTCGGTGAGGGGGTCCTTGGTGATCACCACTGCGGCCGCGTGGATCCCGTCCTGGCGTCGAAGCCCTTCAAGGCCTTTGGCGACGTCGATGACCTTGTGGGCGTCGGGATCGGTCTCGTACATGGCCCGCAATTCGGATGCCGCCTTGAACCCATCTTCGTGGCCCGACGTCTTCTCCAAACAGGCCGACAGCGGTGTATCGCGCCCCATCACGAGCGGCGGCATGGCCTTGGCGATCTTGTCGCCCACGATGTAGGGAAAGCCCAGCACGCGGGCGGCATCGCGCACCGCGGCCCGGGCCTTGATGGTCGAAAACGTAACGATCTGGGCCACCCGGTCGTTGCCGTAGCGCTCGGCCGCGTAGCGGATCACGTCGCCTCGGTAGCGCTCATCGAAGTCCATATCGATGTCGGGCATCTGCTTGCGACCCGGGTTCAAGAAGCGCTCGAACAGCAGGTCGTAACGGATCGGGTCGAGGTCGACGATGCCCAGGCAGTAGGCAACACAACACCCCGCGGCCGATCCCCGGCCCGGTCCCACTCGGATCCGCGACTCGCGGGCAAAGCGAATGAGGTCCCAGACCACCAAGAAATAGGCGGCGAAACCCATTTCGCCTATCACCCCGAGTTCGTAGTCGAGGCGGGACTGGACATCGGCTCTGACGGGGTCGCCGTACCGCCGGTGGGCACCTTCAATGGTGAGCTGACGGAGGTAGGCCATGGCCTTGTCCTCGTAGGTGGTGCCCGGCATCGAATCTGGAACCGGGAATTCGGGGAGGCTCGGATGTCCGAGTTCGATCTCAACTCGGGCCCGCTCGGCGATGAGCAGCGTGTTGTCGCAGGACTCGGGCAGCTCGGAGAAGAGGTGGCGCATTTCGGCCGCCGTCTTTAGATAGTGCTCGTTTCCTTCGAACTTGAATCGCTTCGGATCGTCGATAGTGGCGCCGGTCTGGACGCAGAGCAACGCGTCATGAGCCACCGCGTCCTCGCGATGGGTGTAGTGGCTGTCGTTGGTTGCAAGCAACGGTGCATTGAGGCGTTTGGCCATCGCGACGAGCTGCGGATTGGTCTGCTGCTGCGCCGCGATGCCGTGATCTTGGAGCTCGACAAACAGGTTGTCGCGCCCGAAGATGTCCTGGAGCCGTGCCGCCCGTCGCTCGGCTTCCTTCTCGTCACCGCCGAGCAGTGCTTGCAGGACGACCCCTCCCAGGCACCCGGTGGTGGCGATGAGCCCATCGTGATAGCGCTCGAGCAGCTCCCAGTCGACCCGCGGCTTGTAGTAGTAGCCCTCGAGGTACGCCGCCGAGGAGAGCTTGAGCAGATTCCGGTAACCCGGCGTGGTCTCGGCCAACAGCGTCAGGTGGTAGTAGAGCTTCTGGCCCCCCTCGACGTCACCGCCGGTGTCGTCGACCTTCCCCCGCCGCACGGGACGCTCGTGGCGGGAGTTGCCCGCCATGTAGGCCTCGGTGCCGATGACCGGGTTGATCCCCTCTTCCCGGGCCGCCTTGTAGAAGTCGAGGACCCCGTACATATTGCCGTGGTCGGTGATCCCGAGAGCCTCTTGTCCATCGGCCGCGGCCGCCTTGACCAGGTCTTTCACCCGGGCCGCTCCGTCGAGCATGGAGAACTCAGTGTGGGTGTGCAGGTGGGTGAACGACCGCGATGCCAACTGCCTCCAACCCTCCTTGAGAACATCCACAGGGGCTGTGCACACCCTGTGGATGAGTTACACCAGTGTAATTCCGACCATAGCGCGCTGACGGGATGCGGTCAGAAACCACCGAACCAGGTGGTCCAACGGAGCCCACCCGAGGGACGGAGTCGGGACCTGGACCCAGGACCTAGAGCATGGTCGGGTTTCGTTTGATGACAACGGTGTGGCTCACCTTGTCGTGCCAGGTCTGCTTTCTTGCGTCCCAGGCCGGCCAGAGCATGTCGAGGACCCAAGGCACAACGAAGAGCAAGAACATCAGGTACTCGAAGACGGCCCGCCACAGCGCCATGGCGAACCCAATTGGCTGGCCGGTCTCGGCGTTGACCGCCCGCGCCCCCACCGCCATCATGCCGACGGTCTGGCCGCGCGACGATCCGCAGAGGATGGCCCCATAGAGCAGGGTGATCACCACGCCGATGACGCCGCCGAGGACCGAGTAGTGGTAATGGTGAATCGTGGTGGTGCCGTTGGCGTTCATGGTCATGTGGAAATTGACCCGGCCGACCTTGGCCGCGTTGAGCGGGAGGGAGATGAGGTTTATCACCACGGCGAGGATGACCCAGTCGATCAACCAGCCCCCGGTCCGGGCCCAGAACCCGACGTACGGGGAGGCCTGGGGGTAGCCGTAGCCAGGCCCGCCAACGGGCGGAACCCCGTAGGCCGACGGGGCCGCATAGGGCGGGGCTGCCCCGTAGGCTGGCGGGGCGCCATAGGGCGGGGCTGACCCGTAGGCCGGCGGGGCGCCGCCGAAAGGTGGCGCTGCGGCGGGCGGCATGTTGCCGATCGGAGGCATCGAGCCAGGTCCTGGGGGTGGGGCGCTCGGGAAGGGCCCTGGATGGGAGCCCGGGTCCGGCGGGACGTTTGGGGGGATCTCAGACATCGCGGCTCCTTCGATCAAGCGTCCTCCGTCACTGTAGGAGAACCGTCGTCGTCCGGGGCAGGATGCCGGGCGCTCCTCACCGGGCGATAGCACTGGTCGGGCGGAGATTTGGTGATCAGCCGCGTCCGGCGTCGAGTCTCACTCCCCGAACTGGGTTTCGAGCCCCTTCATGTCGAAGTAATCGCGCCAGCGGGTCACCAACCCGTCGCTGTTTACCTCGACAACGGTGCAACCCTGCACCGACACCGGGGACCTTCCGGCCGTCGCCTCACCAATCCACTCGAAGGCGCAGCCATCGGCACCGGCGGTGACCGAAGTGACAGTACTGCGCCAATCAGGCAGCGTCGCCTTGGTCATCTCGTGGATCGAGTCGACGTCGGCCGTCGTCGGGTTGACCGGATCCTCGTAGGTACCGCCGGGGGCGAACAATGCCCGCCAGTCCTGCACCGTCGCACCGGCAGTAAGATCGAGCGCCGCTTCGGCACGGCGTACCCAGTGCTCCCACACCACCGGCCCGGCCATGACGATGGCCTAGAGATAGGCGCCGGAGCGCTCGGGCGGGCCGTTCGGGCCGGGGGGCAGTTGGCGCTGGCGCATTTCTTCGAGCTGGGCACGCGCCGCCATCTGCTGGGCCATGAGCGTCGCCTGGATCCCGTGAAAGAGCCCTTCGAGCCAGCCAACGAGCTGGGCCTGAGCCACCCGGAGCTCGGCTTCAGAGGGAACCGAATCGTCGAAGGGCGGCGCCATACGGTTGAGTTCATCGGCCAGATCCGGGGAGAGCCCGGTGGCCAATTCGCGGACTGACAGGTCGTAGATCTCGCGCAAGCGGACCCGGCCGGCCTCGTCGAGCGGGGCGCTGCGCACCTCTTCGAGGAGCTGTTTGACCATCGAGCCGATGCGCATCACCTTGCCCGGTTGTTGGATCGACTCCCGGCTCTCTTCGCCGTTTGCCTCGGCGTCGGGGTCCGAACCCGCGACCTCGACCGTCGGGGCGGTACCGGCCGGCAGGACCTCGTCGGGGGAGATCGGTTCGGCACCAGCATCGCCGGGGCGAGCGGACTCATTAGGTGATGCCATGGGCGGGATGTTATCGGCGGTCAGCCGGTGGTTTCGAAGGCGAGCAACGGCACCAGCATCTCAGCGGACGTGAGGGACCCGTGCCGGGCCGCCAGCCGGAGCTCCCCGGTGTCGGCCGGATCGAGGAAAGCCGTGGGCTCGAAGGGCACCAGGGCCACGTCGCCGAGGCGCGAAGCGACCGTCGGGGTCGGCTGACCACCGAGCCACCCTTCCTCGACTACCTCGGCGGCAGTGCGCACCCACGCCAGGTGGCCAAACACCTGGCGGGCAGCGGCGGCGACGTCGTCGGCCGCCCCCGGACGGACGTGGAGCCAGCGGAACCGGCCCTCACCAGAGATCAACTGGACCTCGGTCATGAGCTCGGCGGGGATCACCTCGACCGTCGGGCCAACCTCCACCTGACCGTGATCAGCGGTGACCGCCAGCACCGCGCCGGGTGGCAGCACGCTGAGCAGGTCGGCCACCAGGCGGTCGACGGCCTGCAGCTCGGAGGCATAGTGCTCGCCCAGGCCCCGAGCGTGGGCCACCCGGTCGATGCCGTCGTAATAGGCGTAGACGAACGGCGCCCTGCTTCGGAGTAGCGCGTCGACCTCCACCACCAGGCCGGAGGGGCTGTGCCACCCATGGAGCACGGCGTCGCCGAGGTGGGCCGCGCTGAACCCGGTCGGTCCGTAATCGGCCCGAGAGACCACGGGCACCGGACCCCTGGCGCCGGGGAACGAGCGATGGGGTTGAAACTCGCGAGGTCGGATGCTTCGACGGGCGTCCTTGCCGCCGAGACGCCATCCCAAGATGTTGAGGATCTCCCCGCCCACCTGGACCCGGTAACCGACGACGCCGTGGACGGCGGGGGGAAGCCCCGTCGCCAGGCTGGTCAACGCGGCGGCGGTGGTGCTCGGAGCGACCGAGGTGATCGGCGTCCCGGTGCCCTGATCGAGGGTGGGGGCCAGGGCCCGGCGCTCGGTGAGCTGCTCCCAGCCCAGCCCGTCGAGGACCAACAGGACGATCTGGCGGGCCCTCGTGAGGGGGGCCGGAAGCCACGGGGGCACCTGGCTCACCGCAGCTGTGCGCTCCGCCGTCCCCGGCCGGGCGACCTGGGCCAGCAGCACGGGGACCAGGTTGGACAGGCAAGCGCCGTCGAAGTCGGGCAGCACGGGCTCGGGAATCACCCGAGCAAACATAGGGCCGGGCATCGAGGACCGCAGCACCAGGGCTCGCCGGCAGTAACATTGGGGCACGTGAAGGTTTCGACCCGAGGTGACTACGCCAGCCGTGCGCTGCTATCGCTGTCGCTGCACGGCGGCCTAGAGACGCCGACTTCGGTGCGCGACATTGCCGATCGCACTGCGCTGCCACAGCCCTACCTCGAACAGATCCTGTTGGCCCTCAAAGGCGCCGGTCTCGTCCGATCCAAAAGGGGAGTCGGGGGTGGCTACGTACTGGCCCGCAACCCCGAAGAGATCACCTTGGCCCAGATCGTCTCGGCCGTCGACGGACCGATCGTCGCAGGCGACTTCGGCGAGCCCCACGCCGACGGCGCCTGCGATCACGAGGGCCAGTGCGTGCTGCTGGCGGTCTGGGGAGACGTGGGTCAGACCATCCGCGAGTACCTCCAGTCCTTCACCCTGGCCGACATGGTCACGCGCAGCCGCGGCGGGGTGGCCGGGCCGCCCCCCGGTGGCCCCAACCTCAACCCGGTCAGGCCCCCTGCCCCTCGTTCCAACGGGCGATCACTGGCGTCTCGCGCTCCCAGCCGAGCACGCTGAGCGATCCGGGGTCGAGACCCACCAGCCGCCCTCCGGCCGGTGGGAGGGCGACCCAGCGGGCGGCCAGGACCCGCAGGACGTGGCCGTGGGCGAAGCACACCGTGTCGCCCTCGACCGAACGGGCCCGCTCGATCACCCGGTCCACCCGCCGGCCGATATCGGCGGCCGTCTCGCCGCCGGGGACCCCGTCGCTCCACAGCGTCCAGCCCGGGGATTCCTCTCGGATCTCGGCGGTGGTGCGACCCTCGTATTCGCCGTAATCCCATTCGACAAGATCCTCGGTGACCTCCGCCCGGTCGCCAAACCCGGCCAGCGCGCAGGTGTCGGCGGCCCGGAGGAGCGGGCTGGTGAGCACCAGGGTCATGGGGTGGCCTACGAGGCGCCGACCGACCGCCTCGGCCTGGGCCCGACCCTCGGGCTCGAGGGGTACGTCGGTGCGACCGGTATGGCGGCCGGTCCGGCTCCACTCGGTCTGGCCGTGCCTGACCAGGAACATCTCTCCGGCCGATTCGAGCCCCATGCCCTCAGGGAAACACTCAGAGGGCAGGGCCCGCAATTCGCCGCCCCGACGGAATGCACCCACCCCCCAAAGCGTTGTACAGCAGCGAATGGGTAGGTAGAAACCACAGGCCACGAGCGAAGAGTTGGCGGGTGAAGCACATGAGCACCAAGACGAGCACAAGCACGACCGACAGCCTCGGGATGCTCCTCCGTGACTTGGACCGGTTTCCAATGCCGAACTACGACCAGCAAGTGGCCCTGGCCAAGCGGGTCTCGGCCGGTGACGAGGACGCCCGCAAAGAGATGGTGGCCGCCAACCTCCGCCTGGTGGTCCACTGGGCCCGCCGCTACCAAGACCGCGGCGTGGACTTGGGCGATCTCGTCCAAGAGGGCACCTTCGGCCTCCTCCGGGCCGTCGAAAAGTTCGATTGGGAGCGGGGTTTCCGCTTCTCTACCTACGCGACCTGGTGGATCCGCCAGGCCCTGCAACGGGCCGTCCAGCAGCACGGGAGGACCATCCGCATCCCTCTCGAGGTCGGCGAACGCCTGCAACGGCTTGATGCGGTGACCGCCGAGCTGGCCGGACAACTCGGGCGACCCCCGACCGACGAGGAACTGACCGAGGCCACCGGGATGACCCAGACCGAGCGCGAATCCCTCGAGAGCGTCGCCCGGGTGGCCGTCAGCCTCGATCAACCGGCGACGGCCGATTCGGCCACCACGCTGGGCGATCTCGTGGCCCCAGACCCTGAGGACTGGGTCACCGACGTCGAGCAGGCGATGGTTCTCGAACGGGTCCGTGACGCGGTCGATCGGTTGCCGCACTTCCAGCGCGACGTCTTGCGGTTGCGCTTCGGCTTCGACGGCGACTCCCCCGCCTCTTTGCAGGCCACGGCCGAGCGCTTGGGCGTCGGCGTGCGCCGGGTTCGTCGGGCCGAAGAGGAGGGCCTCGCCGCCCTGTCGGCCGACGACGAGGTGGCCGGTGCGTACCAGGCGGCCTAGAAGACCGAGGCGGAGAGCCGCGGCGCGCGCCCACACCGAGGCTCCACTGCCCGCCCAGGGGCCGCTCCGGGCTTCCTCAGGGCAACGGGGGGGTGGGCCCGATGACCGCTACGAGATCGGGCGGCATGAGGGCGTCAAAGCGTTGGGTTTCGCCGGTGGCGGGGTGCTCGAACCCGAGGCGCGCCGCATGCAGGAATAATCGTCCGGCCGGGAGCAGCGTCCCGCCGACCCGGCCCCGGCCTCCGGCCCCCACCTGGCCGTAGCGGTCGTCTCCGAGCACCGGGTGTCCGATGGCCGCCAGGTGGACCCGGATCTGATGGGTGCGGCCGGTGTCGAGGGCGAGAACCAGCAAGGTCGAGGAAACGGGCTCGGCGTAGCGGTGGACAACGGTGTAGGACGTTCGGGCCTCGCGCCCTTGGGCCGAAACGGCCATGCGGGTTGGTTGGCGGATCGAACGGCCAATGGGTGCGTCGATCACGCCGCGGTCCTCGCTCACGTGGCCGGCAACGAGCGCCAGGTACCGCCGTTCTACCGTGCGGGCCCCGAGTTGGGCCGTGAGCGACCGGTATGCCCGCTCGGTGCGGGCCACCGCCAGCAGGCCCGAGGTGCCGCGGTCCAGCCGGTGGACGATGCCCGGTCGCTCGGGCTCGCATATGCCGGCCTCGACCAGGCCGGCCAGGTCGGGGTACCGGGCCAGCAGGCCCGCCGCCATGGTGCCGCCGGTCCGACCGGCGCCGGGGTGTACGACCAGCCCCGCCGGCTTGTCCACCACCACCAGATCCTCGTCCTCGTAGACGACATCGAAGACCACCCCGGCCTCGGGCAACAACGACGGGTCGGGAGCCTCGTCGATGTCGACGACGAGCAGGTCACCGGCCCGCAGGGAGGCACTGCGCCCGACCACCGCCACACCGCCCGACCGGACGCGCCCCGAGGCCACCAGGGCGGCCGCCTGGGCCCGAGAGACCCCGGTCAACAAGGCGACGGCCCGGTCGACCCGTACCCCATCGAGAAGAGCCGGCACGGTGAACTCGGTCTCCGCCCCGCTCACGGGACCTCCCCGCTCACCGTGTCGTGGCGGGTCGAACCCGGGTGGTCGGCGAGGCGCCACCACAACCCCATCAACAAGATGACCCCGACGGTGATGCAGGAGTCGGCGACATTGAACGTTGGCCAGTGGGGGAAGGTGATGAAGTCGACCACCTGGCCGTGGTGTCCCCGGAACGCCCGGTCGGCCAGGTTGCCGAGCGCCCCCCCCAGCACCAAGCCCAACGCCAGCGCGATGCCGGTGCTCCGGGACCGCCAGGCCAAGAACACGAGCACCGCCACCAGCACCACCGCGACGGCCGCCAGCACACCGGCGTCGCCGGTGAACAGGCTGAACGCCGACCCCGAGTTGTAGCCGAGGCCAAGCCCGAACGGCCCGACGACATGTACCGGATGCGTGAGGTGGGCGACGGCCAACGACTTGGTGACCTGGTCCACCAGCACCACGACGGCGGCGACGACGAGGGCCAGGAGTAACCGCCGAGGATGCCCCCGATCGGGCACCCCCGCCGGTACCGGGGCCGGGTCGGGCATCCCGCTCAGCGCCGCGACAGGCCCCCGCTCTTGCATGCCACGCACAGGCGGGCATAGGGCAACGCCCTCAGGCGCGGCTTGGGGATCGGTTGGTGGCACCGCTCGCAGGCCCCGTAGGTCTTCTTGTCCACCCGGGCCAGCGCATCGTCGATCTCTTCGACGGCCAAGAGCGCTTGCGCGCTGAGGGCCAGGTCGCGCTCGCGGTCGACGGTCACTGTGCCGCCCTCGCCCGATTCCTCGTCGAACTGCACGTCGCCTGGCTCGCGTTCTTGGGCGAGATAGTCCGCTTCGGCCTTCAAGTTGATCGCCTGCTCGGAATAGATGGCCCGCTCCTCGAGCAGCAAGATCCGCTGCTCTTCGAGGAATTTGGTGTCGTTCACGTAGGGCCCGATCTTCGCCTTCTTGGGCGGGGCCTTCTTGGCCGGCGTCGCCTTTTTGGCCGCGGCCACCTTGGCCGGCGTCGCCTTTTTGGCCGCGGCCACCTTGGCCGGCGTCGCCTTTTTGGCCGCGGCCTTCTTGGCCGGCGTTGCCTTTTTGGCAGGGGCCTTCTTGGCCGGCGTTGCCTTTTTGGCCGGGGTCTTCTTGGGTGGCGTCGCCTTCGCTGCTCGGATCTTGGCCGGGGTCTTCGAACCGGGCGCCGTCGCCCGGGTCTTGGCGGCCGTGCTGGTCTTGGCCCGTGCCGGGGCCGCCTTGGACTTGGGCGCCGCCTTGGCGGTGGCCTTGGACTTGGGCGCGGGCGCCTTCTTCGTTGGGGTCATCTCGTCCTCCTCTCCGGTCGGGATCCGACCGGCGACGCCTGGCGCAAGAAAGGCGCGGCGACCAGGAGGCGGTGACCATACCGGAAGGCCCAAGGGTGGGCAATCCGAGCGCGTCCGGCCGTCGGTGCGGCTTGCCCGCACCGACCGGTCAGGTCCGGTCGGCTGGGGGCGTCCCGCCCCCCGGAGCCCCCCGTAGGTCGAGCACCTGGGCCCCCGGATCGGGCGCGACCGCGGGCCGTGGTCCGCCGGCGGGTGTTTGGCCGGCCGGGCGAGGGGCGGGATGTTGGCCTTCGGGTGAGCGTTGGGCACCGGGCTGGGCCGGCGCCCCACTCCGAGGGTTGTCACCCGAGCGCGGCCGCAGGGCCATGAGGGAGTTCGCCGGTTGGATGTTCTCGTCGACCCACTTGAGGACCTCACTGAGGGTGGCCCGCAGACGGTTGCGCTCGGACTCGAG
>PMOE01000090.1:0-36099 GCA_003161575.1 Acidimicrobiaceae bacterium
GACTTCACCCATAGGAGCGTCGGTTCGGGGATGGTGCTCAGGGAGGGCGAGGCGATGGCCGGCGGTGTCCACAAGCGTGACTTCGTGGCTGATTCAGATGGATATCAAAACATTCCAAGCCCTGTTCAGGGGCCAAAATCGCCGTCGGCCCACCGCTGCTCGCACCCTCGCGAACCCTCACCTCGATCACGGCATCACGGTGACTCTGATGGATATCAAAATGGATATCAAAACATTCCAAGCCCTGTTCAGGGGCCAAAATCGCATCACCTGCCCATGGCAGTACTCCGCGGATCCGACGAGCGCCTGGGCGAGCACGAGGTTCTATCCTCAGCCGACGTCCAGCTGTCCTGAGCGACGATCTCGCCAGCAGAACGCACGACGCCGCCTACTCGGTCGGGGAGGCCACCTCGACCGGCTGCGCGTCGGTGGCGCCACCATGTCATCGGTGGCGGCTGCTGCGCCGCACCATCTGTTGTTGCCACGCTGAGCACGTGTCGTTGAGCTCGGTGGTCTAACTTCCGCCGCCGTTCGCGTAGTTCGGTCTGACGTACCCCAATAATTCTGGCTCCGCCGGGGGCGTCGCCTATGGACGCAAGATAGCCTTTTGTCCCCACAAAAGGTCGGGGACTGATCGGACAACGGTTCATTTTTCGATCATTGATCCGTACTACGGATCAAATTTCTCCCGCACAAGGGGCAATTGGGCCGACCGTTTCCTTATGGAGAAGGTTCGCCCAAACCGAGGGTGGGTCGCTTCGCTGAGCCGAAAGGTACCGCGATGGGAACACCGAGCAGCCGTCACAAGATCCCTACCGGGGGCCGGATGCAGTACCTGTTGGGTGGTCGCCACCGGGTCGTCCAGGTCCGGGTCTCAGACGCCGAATTCGAGGCCTTAGAGGCCAAGGCCGTTGCCTCCGGGGTGTCGATCCCGCGCTATGTGATCGGGGCCGTCCTCGACGAGACATTGACGGTGGCCGAGCGCCGGTACTGGCTGATGGAGATCAATTCCCTCCTGCGTACGCTGGTCGGGGCGAGGAATCGCCTCGATGCCCTGATCGAACTGGGCCGTGCCGCGGGCAGTATCCCGCCCGAGGTAACAACCGCCGCCAAGGCGCTCACCCGCATGGAGTCCAGGGTCACCGAGGCAGCTGCCAACTTCACCCGTGCCTTCGAGGAGACCGATCGCCGGGCCCGCCGAGAGGGCCCGGCAGAAGCGGAGTTGATATGAGCGCTGTCCGATCCAAGGTGACTGGCGATGTCCGCCGGACCCACGGGCCCATGATCTCCGGCGTGCTCGGGTGGGCCGGAAAGCCATGACCGTTCTCCCGGCCGACGTGCGTTCTCTCTCCTGGGCGGCCGAGCAGCTCGGGATCGGTGTCTCGACCGCCTATCGCCTGGCCGCTGCCGACCAGCTCCCAGGCGCCTTCAAGGTCGGCGCCCAATGGCGCGTGTCGGTGCCACGGTTCCTCCGTGAGGTCCACGGCGAGGCCCCGCTGGAACAAGTCGGTTCTTGAAGGTTGCCGAGGCAACAATCCACAATGCCAACAGCCCTCGAAGTAGCAGCGACCTCAGGCCATCAGCGTTCGGCCCAGGGCCACCGCCAGTTCCTTGTCTCGCTGAACGAGGGCGTGCGAGTACACCCGGAGCGTGATCGAGGGGTCAGAGTGCCCAAGTCGACCGCTCACCGTCACCGGATCGAAGCCGGCCGCGATGGCTTGGGTGGCCGAAAAGTGACGGAGCGCGTGCAAGTGCGTGTCCACGCCGGCCTTGGCGGCGACCCTCTTTGCGAACTTGGTGAGCACATCGGGTCGCACGGGCTCGGATCCGACCGGCGAGCGCGACCATACGAACCCGTCCGGGGGCACCGCCAGCTCGAGTTCGGCGGCGAGAGTCTCGGTGGCCGCCCACTGCCGCTGCAGCACGGCCATCCCGAGATCGTCGAGCCCTACTGTCCGGGCGGCATGTGTCTTCGTAGCCTTCTCCCCCCAGCCGCCCCCTGGCGTCTCGTAGACGCTGCGGGCGATGGTGATAACCCCACCGGCAAGGTCGACGTCGGACCAGCGCAGGGCGCACAACTCACCGCGGCGGGCCCCCGTAAGAGCGGCGACGACGAGGAGGCTCGCGAGGCCCGGGTCGAGGACCTCGGCCGCTTCAATGATCCGGCGAACCTCTTCGGGGGACGGCGCTTCGACTCTGGCCTGGTGCACCGGGGGTGGGCTGGCACGCCGCGCCACGTTGCGCTCGACGAGATCCCACCGCTCGGCCTGGTGCAACGAGGCGCCGATGAGGGCGTGCACACGGCGCACTGTGGCCGGCTTGGCGCCCTTCTCGGTCAGCTTTTGATACAGGCGATCGAGGTGGGCAGCCGTCAGCTTGTTGAGCTTCAGCCGGCCCAGATCCGGTCGGATCACCTTCTCGGCGATGCGCCGGTACTCGCGCAACGTCGTGGGGGAGCGGCCGAGCGCCTTGCAGTGCTCGAGCCACCTGTCCAGCAGGTCACCGAACGTGCCCACATCAGCACCGATCTTCCCGGAATCAACCGACGTCACAAGCTTGGCCAGCTCGCGCGCGGCAATGCGCACGCCGCCGTAGACGGTCTTACTGATTTGGATGGGCGAACCGTTCGGGCGACGGCCCGCGTACACCCGAAGGCGCCACACGCCGGGCCGCACTTCTTGCATCCCGGGTCGCGCTCGCTTCGACGGGCTCACCAACGCCCAGTGTAGCCACGCTGTAGCCACGACCCCGTGGCTTTGTTCGCCCCCGTGCGGTCATAGGGCTTGGAACTGGGGCTTTGTGGTGCGCCCCTCGGGATTCGAACCCGAAACCTGCGGATTAAGAGTCCGTTGCTCTGCCGTTGAGCTAGAGGCGCACCGAGAAGTGTAGGCGATGACCCAGGTCCAGCACCGCCAATCGGGTCCCACTGAGCCTCCGAGTATTCTGACAACGATGTCAGTGATGAAAGAGGGCGCGGCGCCGTGAGCGTCGAGACTGGAGTAGCGCCTTTGCCCATCGCGTCCCGTCCACTCCGTATTGCCGCCCTTATCAAGCAGGTGCCGGTGGCCGAGTCCCTCAGTCTCGGGCCCGACGGTCGACTTCGTCGTGACGGTACCGACCACGAGATGAACCCCTATTGCCGCCGTGCCGTTTCCAAAGGGGTGGAGCTGGCCCGGGCCTCGGACGGTTCGTGCACCGTCTTCACCCTCGGTCCCCAAGCCGCCGCCGACGTCTTGCGAGAGGCGATTGCCTGGGGGGCCGACGAGGGGGTCCACTTGTGTGACGCCGCTTTTTCGGGTTCTGACACATTGGCCACGGCCCGGGCTCTGGCGGCCGCCTTGGAACGGGAGGGTCCGTTCGATCTGGTCATAGTGGGGCGCAATTCGATCGACGGTGACACCGGGCAGGTCGGCCCCGAGGTGGCCGAGCTGGCGGACCTCCCTTTCGCCTGCGGCGTCCGCCGGCTGGAGCTCGATGGGGACCTGCTGCGCCTCGAGCTCGAGCACGACGACGGCTTCGAAGAAGTGGAGCTGGCCTTGCCCGCTTTGATCTCGGTGGCTGAGCGCCTGTGCGAACCGTGCAAGGTCGACGCCGAAGGCCGCCGAGCGGTGCCCGCAGAGCGGATTCGCCTCCTCACATCGGCCGAGTTGGGCTCCGGACCCTGGGGGAGTGCGGGGAGCCCGACCGCGGTCGGGTCGGTCCGCACCCTGCCGCACGACCGAGCGGCCTTGCAGCTGGCCGGCGAGCTCGGCGCGCAGATAGAAGAGGCCGTCTCGATCCTCGCCCGGCGCGGTGCGCTCACTCCAGGCATTCGTCGTACTGACGGCTCCGAAGAGCTCATTGAAGAGGCCGTCCGGTCGATCAGCTCGGCCGTGTCGGCAGAGGTTCCGGGTTCTGCCGACCGGTCTCCCCCGATTGTGGCCGTCGTGCTCGAGCCCGGACGGCCAAAGGTCGGTGCCGAGCTGCTCGGTTCGGCCGCCCGGTTGGCCGCTGAAGTAGGGGGTGTGGTCGCAGCCATTTGCGCTCCCGGTTTCGAAGGGATCGATCGCCTGGGCGACCTGTGGGCTGACGAGGTCGTCGTGCTCGACGGTGCGGTGTCGGAGGAGGATGTCGCCGCCGGGCTGGCCGACTGGGCGCGAAGGCGCGCGCCCTGGGCAGTGCTGGCCCCAAGCACCGCCTTCGGTCGGGAGGTCGCCGGTCGTGCCGCAGCGGCACTCGGAGCGGGCCTCGTGGGCGATGCCATTGGTGTGGAAGTGATCGACGGCGTGCTTGTGGCGGCAAAGCCGGCGTTCTCCGGAGCGCTGGTCGCCGACATCACCTGCACCTCGGCGGTGCAATTGGCGACCGTGCGTCCGGGTGTCCTGCCGATTCCTGACCCTCGCCGCCACGAGGTGCCGGCGGTTCGGCAGAAGGTCGCTCCCCGGAACAGAGTGCGGGTCATCTCGAGAAGGCGGGACGATGACGTGGAGGTGCTCGCTCGGGCCGAGGTGGTCATCGGAGTCGGCACCGGCGTCCAGCCTCACGAGTACGAGCGGCTCAGCACCCTGGCGGCCATTCTCGGTGCGGAGATGGCCGCCACCCGCAAGGTCACCGACAAGGGCTGGGCCCCGCGGGCCCGCCAGGTTGGGATCACCGGTCGGAGCATCGCGCCACGCCTGTATGTGGCGATCGGCCTCAGCGGGAAGTTCAACCACGTCGTCGGGGTCCGCTCAGCGGGCACGGTGCTGGCCATCAACTCCGATCCCGACGCCCCCGTGTTCGGCCATGCCGACGTGGGCATTGTTGGGGACTGGCACGAGGTGCTCCCCCTATTGGAAGGGTCGTTGCGACGTCGCGCGGCCACGGTCAGTGGCGCGACCGGAGCCGGTGTGACGATGGCAGCTGAGCCCACCGCCGGCTGCCACATCGCCTAACAACCAGAAGGTGCGTTGCGGGTTGAGGCCTTCGACCGCCCGATTCGGTTATGCCAGCCCGAAGATCCGGGTGGCGTTCCCGCCGATTATTTGAGCCCTCTCCTCGGCGGGGATGTGGCCCATCATCTCTTCGATCACCTTGCGCGAGTACGGCCAGTCGTTGCCATGGTGGGGGTAGTCGGTCGACCACATCATGTTTTCGATACCCACGGAGTGGCGCGTGGCGATCCCGGCCCGGTCTGTGATGAAGGTGGCGGACAGGTTCCGGCGCCAGTAGAAGGAGGGGGGCTCTGAGATGGGGATGTTGCCCCAGCTCCGGTTGCGCCAGTAGCGGTCGTCCATCTGCTCGACGAAGTGGGCGATCCAGCCGACCCCGGTTTCGACCAGGACGATCTGCAGCACGGGGAACCGTTCGAAGACGCCGGTAAAGATGAGTTGACCGACGGTGTTCGGCACGGTCGAAAAGACGCCAGCCAGGCCTCCGACCGCCTTGGCGTTCGCCTTGGCCGACGTCCCTCCGTAGAGGTCCTTGCGGGTGCCGTCCGTGGTGGCCGTCTTGCCCGTGGCCGTCACCGCCGCCTTTCGGATCGCCTGGCGGGCGCTCCGCGAGGTCAAGTTGATGTGGATGGCCACTGGGATCCCCGTCTCCTCGGCCGCCGCCCAGAAGGGGTCGTCGGCGTCGGTGAGTGAGTCCCCTCCAGACGGCCAGTTGGAGATGACCACGCCCTTGAACCCCTTGGCCGCCGATTTGCGCAGGTAGTCGACCGCGTCGTCGATCCCGGTCGAGGGCATCTGGGCCAGCCCGATCATTCGGGACGGGTCGGGGGCGCAGAACTGCTCGGAGAGGAACGAGTTGTAGGCGTCGACCCCGGCCCGGACGAAGTCGTCGTCGTCGTCACCGAGAAAGTGGCCGATCGTGCGCTGTGGGGCGAACACGAGCGCCGCGTCCACCCCGTCGAGGTCCATGTCCTTTAGGCGTTCAATCCCGTTGTAGCACCCTGGTCGGGCATCGTCGTAGGTGACCCCGGTCCAGCGGAACTCGTCGTAGGGCTTGCCCGGGGTGGCGACCAGACCAATCGGGTCGGGGTCGCTAGCCCCGGCGAACAGCCAGGCGTCGCCGCCCTCCTCGTCCTTGGTCAGCTGCGGCGCCCGGTCGAGGTAGCGCGTGGCGAGCCAGGTCTTCCAGATGTCGGGTGGCTCGAGGATATGGGTGTCGGCGTCGACGATTCTTGGGATCGCCATCCGGCGGACCTCCTCGTATACCAGCCTCGGGTGCCGCCGGGGGCAGTGGGCTGGCGCCTGCGCCGGGGACCTCGACAGGCCACGTCACCCTGACGCGGATGTCAGGGATGAGCGTAACACGGAGCCTGACGCCTGTGTCAGGTGGATGTGTAACATCGGGCGGTCCCCGGGACCGACTGGCCCCGATTCTGAAAGGCTGACCTTTGGACCTCGAGTTCACCGACGATCAGACGGAGCTTCGGCGGTCCGTCCGGGGATTCCTCGAGCGCGAGTGCCCGCCCGCGCTGGTTCGCCGGGTGGTCGAGACGGGCGAGCCGGCGGTCGACCTTTGGACAGCGATGACCAAGCTCGACTGGCCTGCATTGGCGGTCCCCGAGGAGTTCGGCGGCATCGGGCTCTCCTTTGTCGAGGTCGCGGTGGTGGTCGAAGAACTGGGGGCGTGCATCGCCCCGGGCCCCTACCTGGCGACGGTGACCCAGTTCGTGCCGGCCGTGCGGGAGGCGGGCACCGAGGAGCAGCGACGACGGTTCCTCGGGGCAGTGGCGTCGGGGGCGATCACTGGTTCGCTGGCCCTGGCCGATCATCCGAACCGTTGGCGGGTGGGGGAGGTGACGGCCACGGCGGAGCGTGGAGACGGGGGCTGGCGGCTTTTCGGGCAGAAACCGGCGGTGCTGGCCACCCCCGACGTCGACGAGGTGGTGGTGGCCGCCCGGATCGTCGGGTCGGGCGGCAACGCCGATGACCGACCCGCGGGTGCCGGTGGCATCGGCCTCTTCGTCGTGCCCGGCGCGGATCTCAAGATCACCCCCGAGCATTCCCTTGATGCATCCCGACCGCTGGCCCGCATCGCCCTCGACGGTGTTGGGGTGTCCGATGATCGGGCACTCGGGACACCGGGGACTCCCGAGAGCGGCGAGGCGTTGGCCCGGGCCGCCGAGGAGGCGGCGGTGGCGCTGGCCCTCGAGGCGCTCGGGGCGTGCCAGCGGTTATTCGATCTCACCCTCGAGTACTCGAAGAACCGCCACCAGTTCGGGGTGCCGATCGGTAGCTTCCAAGCGGTCAAACACAAGATGGCCGATTTGTTCGTCTCGATCGAGCGGACCCGGGCCCTGGTGTATTACGCGGTGGCCGCCATCGCCGAGGACGACCCCAACCGGTCGCTCGCCAGCGCCATGGCGAAGGCCGCGGCCAACGACTGCCAGCGGCTGGTCTGTCAGGAGTCGATCCAGACCTTCGGGGGGATCGCCTTCACCTGGGAACATGATGTCCAGCTCTATGTGAAGCGGGCGACGACGGACGGCGCCCTCTTCGGCTCGTCGGCCGAACATCGCGTCGGCGTGGCCGAACTCCTCGGAGTGACCCGCTCCTCCTGAGCGTCCCTCAGCCGGGGGCTGGCACCTCAAGCACGGTGGCAGATCCCATCCCACCTCCGGCACACAACGTACCGACCCCGATGCCGCCACCTCTGCGACGCAGCTCGTGGATCAAGGTGACCAGGATGCGGGTGCCCGAGGCGCCCACCGGGTGGCCGATGCCCACGGCGCCGCCATTGACGTTGACGATGTCGTGAGGGAACCCGAGCTTGCGAGAGCAGGCGACGCTCATCGAGGCGAAGGCCTCGTTGATCTCGACGAGGTCGACATCGGCCAGGCCGAGGCCACCGAGTTCGAGAGCCCTGGGGACGCAGACGGTGGGGGCCAGACCCGTGCGGGCGGGCTCGATTCCCGAAGATGCCCAGGAGCGGACGACAGCTAGCACCTCGAGACTGTGGGAGTCCGCGTACTCACGGTCGACGATGACCATCGCCGCACCACCATCGGCGATGCCCGACGAGTTTCCCGCGGTGATCGTGCCGTTCGGACCGGTGAGGACCCGGAGCGCGGCCAGTTTTTCGAGGGTGGTGTCGCGGCGCGGATGCTCGTCGGTGGCGAAGGTGACGGTGTCGCCCCGGCTCCCCGGCACGGTGACCGGCACGATCTCTTCTGCGAAGCGGCCGTCGTCGGCGGCCGCCGCGGCGCGCAGGTTCGAGTGGTAGGACCACTCGTCCTGCTCCTCCCGGGTGATGCCGCACTCATTCGCCGTGTTCTCGCCGACGGTGATCAGCATGTTCATGTTGGGGGCATCGGCGGTGTTCGGATGGCTGGGGGGAACGTACCGCTCGACCCCGCCGAAGGGGAAAGGCGACTTTTCGAACTGGAGGGGGGACCGAGTCATCGATTCGATGCCACCGGCGACGATCACCGTGGCCATCGAGCTTCGGATCTGGGCGGCAGCGTCTTGGACGGCCATCATCCCCGTCGCACACTGCCGCTGCACGGCCACGCCCGGCGTGTCGATCGGTAGCCCGAGGGCCAGTGCCACATAGCGGGCAGTGCATCCGCCCCCCTGGAGCACCTCGCCCAGGATGAGGTCGTCGATGTGCTCGGGGTCGATGCCGCTTCTGTCCACGACGGCACCCACGGTCGCCGTTCCGATCTCCTGCAGGCTCAGTGCGGCCAGGCCCCGGCCCGAGCGCGCGATCGGCGTTCTCGTCGCGGCCACCACCACTGCATCGCCCATGGTTCCTCCTTGGTGTCGAGATGCTGTTGTTGCATCCGGTCTACCCGGACTTTGCTCCGACGGTGCTCAGACCGGGGCGAAGACCGGGATCGTGAAATCGTCGCTGATCGGCATGAAGCGGACCCGTACCGCCATGCCAACGGCGAGGTCCTCGAAGGGGGTGTCGACGATGTTGGTCATCATCCGCGGCCCTTCTGCCAGGTCGACGATGGCTGCCACGTAGGGGACCCGGTCCCGGAAGATCGGTTGGTCGTTGCTGTGGATCACCGACCACGTGTAGAGGGTGGCGTCGCCACTGGCTTCGTGCCAATGGACGTTCTCGCTCCAGCACGTCGGACAGAACGGGCGCGGATAGTACGAGAAGGCACCGCAGTCCCCGCAGCGCCTGATCAGCAGGCGCTCCGCCTTGGCCGCTTCCCAGAATTCCAAGGTGTCGGCTTCGGGCGTTGGCAGGTCGAAGCGGACCGTGGTCACGATGTGCCTCCCTCTGTGGCCGGTGCCCCCGGGCCGAGGGCACGCCGATCGGCCCGGATTGACCCCCGGGCGACCATCGGCCATGCTGCTTCGAACCTGACACCGGCGTCAACTTTGTCGCGGTACCGACACCGCATCGGAGGACGAGAACCCCAGTGCTCCTGCCCGAGACGCTGCGCTTGATGGCCGAGTCCTTCGGCGCCGAGACGGCCTATAGCGTCGTCGACGGCGACTCGATGACGTTTTCTGAGTGGGACGGCCGGGCGAACCGACTGGCCCGGGGACTGGTGGATGCCGGAATCGGGCCCGATGACCGGGTGGCGCTGCACCTGTCGACCGGGAACGCCCTGCGTTGGATGGTGGCCTACGCGGCGATCCACCGGGCCGGGGGGGTGGCCGTACCCCTCAATCCCCGGCTGGCCGCTCCCGAGGTGGCCCACATGCTGGCCCACGCCGGGGCCCGAGGCGTGGTGGCCGACGGCGAGCTGGTGGCCCAGGACCTCTCTGTGGCCGTGGCCGAGAACGGCACACCGAGCATCGCGGTTGTGGTCGACGCCTCGGGGGGAGCCACCACTGAAGGGGCGATCGCGAACCGAGGGGAGACCGGCTCGGCCCGCCGGGTCCACTGGGAGAACATGCTCGCCGACGACGCGAGCCCCATGCAGGTCCCCCGGACTGACGAGGATCTCGCCGACATCCTCTATACCTCGGGGACGACGGGACGCCCCAAGGGCGTGTCCGTGCGCCACGTCAATGCATCGCTCGTCCCGCCGATGGACCCGATGTGGAGCGGGGGCGGCTGGCTCCACGCCAGCCCGATGTTCACCTTCGCCGGGTTGGCCTTCGTCTACAACCCGATGAAGCTCGGCCTGCGAGGCATCTACCAGGCCCGATTTGACGCCGGCCGATGGCTCGAGGTGGTCGAGGCCGAGCGCCCCGTTGCTGTATTCCTGGTGCCCGCCATGACCCATCTGCTGCTCGACCATCCCCGATTCTCCGAGGCCGATCTGTCGTCCATCACGATCTGCGCGGTGGGCAGCGCCCCCCTTGCTCCGTTCGTGATCGAGCGCCTGCAGGAGAAGATGCCCGAGGCGGTGGTCAACAACAACTACGGCATGACCGAGGCCGGCTCGGTGTACTGCATCACACCCAAAGGGGAGGCCCTGCGCCGCCCCGGCTCGGTTGGTCAGCCGGTCCCCCCCGCCGAGGTGCGCATCGTCGACGCCGAGGGATCCGAACTGGCGATCGGTGAGGTCGGCGAGGTCCGGTTGCACATACCCGGCCGCACCCGTGAGTACTTCGGCGACCCCGAGGCGACGGCGGAGACGTGGGTGGACGGCTGGCTGGTCACCGGCGATCTCGGGCGGGTCGACGACGATGGCTACCTCTACATAGTCGGCCGGAGCAAGGACGTCATCATCCGCGGTGGGAACAACATCCACGCCACCGACGTCGAGAATGTGATCCTTTCCCACGACGACGTCTTGGATGCAGCCGTGGTCGGAGCACCCCACCCCGTCTTGGGCGAGGACGTGGTCGGCTTCGTCGTGCTCCGCTCAGGTGCGAGCGTCGACGGTGCCGGGTTGCGGGGCTTCTGCCTCGATCAGCTCGCCGAATACAAGGTCCCCCGGCGGTGGCTCTTCGTCGCAGAACTGCCCCGCAACGCCACCGGCAAGGTGGTCAAGACTGAGCTGCGCCGTCGACTTGAGGAAATGGCGGTCCAATAAGAACAGGCCGACAGCCCCCCGAGCACCACGAAGGATGCACCCACCCAACAATGCAAAGAGGAGGCAACGACACGTGGATCGATTGCACGACCTGACACTGGGAGACGTGCTGGGCGAGCACCGCCGCAGTCGGCCCCAGAGCACCGGGCTCGTGTGCGGGGAGGACCGGTACACCTACCCCGAGTTCGATGGACGGTCGAACCGCCTGGCCAACGCGCTGACCGCGGACGGGGTGGGCCAGGGCGACATCGTCTTGTGGCTCGGTCAGAACTGCCATCGAGTCCTCGAAGGTCTGCTCGCCTGCGCCAAGATCGGGGCGGTGTTCTCGCCGGCCAACTGGCGGCAGAGCCCCGAAGAGTTCCTCACGTTGCTCGACGACGCGGCGGCTCCGGTGGTCATCTGGCAGGAAGAGGAGATCGGCGACAACGTCGCGGCCGCCCGGGCCAAATGGCACGGTTCGGCCCGCTGGCTCCGCCACGACGCGCCCGCCTCGGACCAGGGGTCCTACGAGGCCTTCTTGGCTGGCGGCTCGGCCGAGGACCCCGGGGTCGAAGTGGATCCGGCCTGGCCGGTGATCCAGCTGTACACGGGGGCTTTCGGCGGTACACCGAACGGGGCCCAGCTGTCCCACGAGGCGGTATTGGCCCAAGATGCCATGGTGGCCCTGGTCCAGCGGATCACCGAGGACACCGTGTACCTCAACTCCGGTCCGATGTTCCACATGGCCACCCTTATGACAACCTTCGCCACGTTGCGGATGGGCGGGACAAACGTGCTCACCCGTCGGGTCGACGCCGAGGAGCTGTGCCGGATCATCGAGGCGGAACGGTGCAATTACGGCTTCGTGATGGGGCCGACCGCCCAGGAGATCATGAAGGTCAACGCCGACGGCGCCTTCGACCTTTCGAGCCTGCGGACCTTCGGGGGCAACGCGCAGTGGAACGCGATGATCCAGGTGGACGACAGCCCGTGGGGCACCCACCCGGCCGGCTATGGCCAGACCGAAGTCACCGGGATGCTGACCTACAACGCTATGGGCATCGGCTCGGCCGGTACCAGTGGCCGACCATCACCGCTCGTCCAGGTCCGGATCGTCAACCCGAACGGCGAGGAGGTTCCGAACGGCGAGACCGGGGAGATCGTGGCCCGGGGGCCGATCGTGACATCGGGGTATCACGCCCGGGAAGAGCTCAACGAGCAGCGTCGCCGTGGCGGCTGGTGGCACACGGGCGACCTCGGGCGGCGCGAGGAGGACGGGTCGATCACCTTCGTCGCGCCGCTCACCCGCATCGTGAAGTCCGCCGCCGAGAACATTTATCCGGCCGAGGTCGAAGGCTGTCTCTCCACGCACCCTGCGGTGAAGGAGGCGGCCATCATTGGTGTCCCCGACAAGGTGTGGACCCAGCGGGTCCTGGCCGTCGTCGTCCTGGCCGACGGCGAGTCTGCGACGCCCGACGAGCTGATCGAGCACTGCCGGTCCCACATTGCGTCCTACAAGAAGCCGAGCATCGTCGAATTCGTCGACGAGCTGCCCCGGCAAGGCTGGGCCATCGACTACGACGCTCTCGACGAACAGTTCGGCGGAGGCGGGTACCCCGGGACGGGCACCGCCATCTGAGCGTGCCCCGACGCCCATCGGCCGCGCCGTCCGCGTTCGGTACGCGCCGGACATGGCGCGGCGCCGATGTCGGCCGCGGGTCCATACTGTCGAACACCACGCAGACTGGGGGGCGGTGATGGGACGAAGAAGAGAGCGTCGGGCCACCCGGGCCGGCGGACGGCGGCTCTGCGCGGCGGCGCTTGCCTCTCTCGGCCTTGTCGCTGTGGTTTCTTTTGGCTCGCCGGCTTCGGCCGCCTCGACCGGCGGGTCCAACGCGTCGGGTGGCGCCGATGCCGCCGGCACGGTCTGGCTCTGTCGTCCGGGTTTGGCCCGCAACCCGTGCACGGCCAGCCTCACGACCACCGTGGTGCCCGCCAGCGGCAAGAAGACCGTCGTGTACTCCAAGCCTGCGGCCAACCCGACCATCGACTGCTTCTACGTGTATCCGACGGTCAGTGAGCAACAGACGCCGAACGCGAATTTGACCATCGACCCCGAAGAGACCGCCGTGGCGGAGGCCCAGGCTTCGCGCTTCTCCCAGGTCTGCTCGGTCTACGCCCCGATGTACCCCCAGTTGACGTTGTCGGCGATTGGCGGCAAGGGGTTGAGCGCACAGGCAGAGGCCACCGCGTACGGGGGTGTGCTGTCGGCCTGGAAGGACTATCTGGCCCACTACAACCGCGGGCGGGGGGTGGTGCTGATCGGACACTCCCAAGGTGCGGCCATGCTCATCGCACTCATCAAGAGCCAGATCGACCCGAAACCAGCGGTGCGTCGGCGCCTCGTCTCGGCCCTCCTCATGGGGGGCAACGTGTCCGTTCCGGTTGGGCGCGGGGTGGGTGGCGACTTCCAGCACGTGGCGGCCTGCGAGACGTCGTCTTCGCTGCACTGCGTGGTCGCCTACTCGAGCTTCCTCGACCCGCCCCCGCCCGACTCCCTCTTCGGGCGGGTCGGTCAAGGCGTGAGTTCGCTGTCGGGACAAAAGGCCCAGGCAACGCTCCAGGTGCTGTGCTCCAACCCCCAATCCCTTACCGGCGCCCGGCAGCTCTCCCCGTACTTCCCGACGGCGCAGTTTCCGGGCATCCTCGGCACCGAAGCGCACCTACCCGCGGCCCCCTCGACTCCCTGGGTCACCTATCCGGGCCTGTATCGCGCCACGTGCATGACGAGCGGGGGAGCCACCTGGCTCCAGGTCACCCCCGTCGGGCCGCCCGGTGACCCCCGTCCCGTGGTGACCCAGTCCCTCGGCCCGACCTGGGGTCTGCATCTCGTCGACGTGAACATCGCGCTCGGCAACCTGGTGAGCCTGGTACGCGATCAGGCCGCCGCATTCGCACACGCGCGGTGAGCGTTGCCAAGGGTCTGCCGAGCCGCTCATCGCCCCCGGGGTCTGTGTCGTCGCTGCAGGTGACGTCGCCCCTTTTGCCCGGAGCACGACGGACGAGCGCCGACAATCGCCCAGCCCTCAAGTGTTGGCGCCCCGGGCGGTGACCGACCATCGGTCGACGGTCTGACCATCGCTGCAGACGACGAGTTGGTCGACGAGATTGACGGCGTTGCAGACGTGGTTCGGAATGACCCGCACCCGCTCGCCGACAACCGGGACCGGAGTATCGAAGCCTCGCGGGACGTTCACGACGGCGTGGTGTTCGGAGAGGCTCGAGACCCGAATCCCCGGGAAGTCGGGAAGGAGACCGTGGCCGCTGACCCACTCCGGCCGGTCGGCGCCGAGGATCTTGCTCCCGGTGTCGAGGATGAATCGATCCGGCGCCGGCGCGCTCACGACCGTGCCGAGAGCGACGAGGGCCACCTCCTCGATTCTGCACGTGCCCAGGGCCACCTGCTGGGCGTCGTTGAATGCGTAGACACCGGGGCGGAGTTCATTCACCCCCGGTCTTGTCTGGCGGGCGGTCGGTGTCGAACCCCCGCTGGTGATGCGGACCTCGAAACCCGCCGACTCGAGCAGCTCGGCCGCCTCGGACAGAGCGGCCGCTTCGTCGCGCGCCGCCTCGGTGGCCGCACCGGGCATATAGGAGTGCCCCGGAAAGGTGAAGATCCCGGTCAGCGCCAGCCCGCTCTTCGCGACGGCCCGGGCGACATCGACCGCCGCCCTGGGGGCGACCCCGCTGCGGTGGTGACCGCAATCGATCTCGACGAGCACCCCCACTTCGGCCGTCCCGCTCAACGCTCGACCGAGGGCGGCCGCCCCCTCGACTGAATCGGCCCCGATCGACAGCCGAGTTCGGCCGGCGAGGGCCTGCAGGCGGTGTCCCCGCTCGGGGTCGGCCCACACCGGGTAGGCAATGAAGAGGTCCGCAATGCCCCCCTCGGCGAAGGTTTCAGCTTCGGCGACGGTGGCGACCGAGAGCCCGGCGGCGCCATGGGCCAGCTGGCGCCGAGCGATCGGCAGACACTTGTGAGTCTTCGCGTGGGGGCGGAGGGCCGCACCGCGCTCGGCCACTGCCGTGGCCATCGTCGACAGGTTGTGCTCGAGGACGCCGAGGTCGACGACCAGGGCCGGGGTGGTGATGTCGGTGGCCCCGTCCACGATCATCAGGATACGTCGACGACGTCTGGATCGTCGGCTGGGCGGCACCGCACGAGGACGTGACGAGTCTGCCGAGGTCGGCGGGGACGAGCCCCCACCGTTGGCTCACCGGCCAAATCTATGAGCTGTGGGGGCGTGTGCTTGGCCGACAGCGGGACGCGGTCGGCGATCCGCATGCCGCTGGCCGCTCGTCAAGCCAGCGGTTGGGGGGAACGTCGGGCGTTTTTGACCACGCCCAAGTGTTCGATGTCCCGGCGCGCGCGGCGTTATCAGTGGCTGGAAGACGGCTGGAGTTCGTCATCCCCCGATGTCCTCGATTTTCCTGGTCTCGGCCCGATGCTGACGGGCCCCAGTGTAGAGTGAAAGGTGACGCTGTTGTCAGCAAAGTTCCGCAGTCGGGAGGGCCCGGCGGTGGGCTCTTACCGGCACCGGCCCCCGGGGTCGGCGACCAAGAATCGGGCGTCACCGAGGAGCCGGGTCACCGCCGGGGGACCTGCATCCAACACGCGGGAGGAACCATGAACGTCGATCTCGAGGCGCTGGCGGGGCCGAGAACTCGCCTCATGGAGGGCGGCACCGTCGACCCGGTGACCTCCGAGGTGATCCGGGGCTACATGGAGACGGTGTGCTTCGAGATGGCCATGTACGTCTCGCGCACCGCCACCACCCCGATCCTCAACCAGTCCAACGAGCGCAACGCCACCATTCTCGACGGCAAGGGCCGGCTGGCCGCCCTGAGCGTGGGAATTCCCCAGTTCATGCTGACCTCCACGTTGCCCGTACGCTTCGCTCTCGACTTCCTCGGTGTCGACGAGTTCCGCCACGGGGACGTCTTCGTGGCCAACGACCCCTACCACGGTGGCGGACACCTACCCGACTACAACGTGTTCGCTCCGGTGGTGGTCGACGGCCACCTGGTCCTGATCTCGAGCATCCAGTGCCACCACGGCGACACTGGTGGCGCAGTCCCCGGCGGCTACAACGTCACGGCGCAGGACATCTGGGGCGAAGGTGTTCGCTGGCCGGTGGTTAAGGTCCTCGATCGCGGAGTGGAGCGGCGCGACGTCCTCTACGCCCTCCAGATCAACAACCGCCTCGACGGCTACCTGGGCGACTTGCGGGCCCAGATCGGCGCGGCAAAACAGGCGGCCGACGAGCTGGCCGAACTGGTGAACCGCTATGGGGTCGAGATGATCGAGGCGTCGGTCGACACGATGATCGACTACGCCGCCCGGCGCTTCGGCGAGGAGGTCGAGGCTTGGCCCGACGGGGTCTACGAGGGCGACGCCTACGTCGACCACGACCCGCTCGGCAACCCCGACATCCGCCTGCACGTGAAGATCACCGTTTCGGGTTCGAAGCTGACCATCGACTACACCGGGTCCGACGAGCGCCAGGAGCTCCAGGCCTGGTCGACCTACGGCAACACGCGGGGATACACCGTGGCTCAGATCGCCGCCATGATGGATCCCGAGATCCCGAAGAACGAGGGTTTTTTCAACTCCATCGAGTTGATCGTGCCCGAAGGGTGCGTGCTCAACCCCCACCCCGGGCGACCGGTCAGCGCGGGCACCCACCATCCTGGGGCCGACATCGGTGAGGTGATCGCGGTGACCCTTAGCCAGGTGCTGCCCGACCGGGCCGTCCCCCAGACGTACAAGACCGGGATCCCCACCACCATCCGGGGGGTCGACCCCCGCACCGGGGCGACCTTCATCGACGGCTCGGCCGAGGTGTACGCCGGCTGGTGCAACGCGGCCAAGGGCATGGATGCGTGGGGTGCGGTGAGCGCCTCGTTCGGCAACCTGTGGAAGGCCACGGCCGAGATCAACGAGAGCCTCTATCCCCATATTCAGTGGAGCCGGGACTACCGCACCGATTCGGGCGGCGCCGGCCAGTGGCGCGGGGGATGCGGCAGCCACTACGTCAAAGAGGTACGGGTCCCCTCCCACGTCTACACCTACGTGGTCGGGATGAAGTACCCCATGCCCGGCATCGCCGGCGGAGAAAAGGGCGAACCCAACAAACTGACCCTGCGGGCCACCTCGGACGACCCCTTTGTCGTCCAGCACACCGCCGACTGGGTGCCGATGGCCGCCGGCGACCGCATCATCTACGACTACGGCGGCGGTGGCGGCTGGGGAGACCCTCTCCTGCGCGCACCCGAGACGGTGCTCGACGACGTCTTGGACGAGTACGTGAGCGTCGAGGGTGCCCGGCGCGACTACGGCGTGGCGTTGACCGGTTCGCTCGAGGAGCTGACCCTCGAGATCGACCACTCGGCCACCGAGGCTCGTCGGGCCGAAATGCGCGCCGGGCGCCTCACGACGCCGAGCGGCAACGGATCCGTGGCCAACGGCACGTCCGGTGGTGTTTCCGGGGGGTGACCTCGCACGCGAGATCCGACCCCCTGGTCGTCTCGTCGTCGGGGGACCAGTTCCCCGGCTTTGAACAAGACGGCGACCGGGCCGAACTGCGGGCGCTCGCCCGCGCCGTTGCTGATCGCGAGCTGGCGCCCAACGCGGCGCGCTGGGACGAGAATGAGGAGTTTCCCGAAGCCAGCTGGAAGGCGCTGGTACAGGCCGATCTCACCGGGATCACGATTGCAACCCAGTACGGCGGTTCGGGGCTGGGCGACGTGGAATCGGCCATTGTTTTAGAGGAGCTGGCCCGGGCCGACGTCTCGAGCGCCATCTTGGCCCAGCTGTCGATGAACGGGCCCCCCCGGGTGATCCAGCACCTCGGGCCCGAGGTCCTCAAGCAGCGCTGGCTTCCGAAGGTGGCCCGGGGCGAGCTGTTCATGAGCATCGGCATCACCGAGGCCGATGCCGGTTCAGCCGTCGGTGCCATGCGGGCCCAGCTGACCCCCGACGGCGACGGCTATCGGCTGAACGCGTACAAGAACTACTCGACGGGCGGACATCGGGCCGGCGCCACCTTGGTGTGGTGCCGGTTCCCCGGTAGCGAAGGGACCAAGGGGATCGGCGCGGTCCTGATCGACAGCTCTGCTGACGGGGTCAGTGTCGTTGGCACCCACCGCAACATGGGACTGCACGGCTCGACCGAAGCCGAGCTGGCCTACGACGACGTGTGGGTGGACCGAGATGACGTCGTCATTGCCGGCGACCCGACCACGGCTGACGCCTTTCGGACCCTGATCGGGCACTTGAATCACGAACGATGCGGCAACGCGGCGATGTGCGTCGGGGCGGCCCAGGGTGCGCTGGAACGGGCGGTGCGCTACCTCAACGACCGGGTGACCGGGGGTCGGCGCCTGGCCGACCTCCAGGGACTGCAGTGGAAGGTGGCCGACATGGCGACCGCACTCGAAGGAGCGCGGTTGCTCCTGTACCGGGCCGTGGGGTTGTCCGAGGCTTCCGGGGGGACGCCACCGCCGATGGAATCGGCGATGGCCAAGACCGCGGCCAACCTGGCGGCGAAATTCGTCTGCGATGAGGCGATGCAACTCCTCGGCGGCTACGGCTACAGCCGGGAGGAGCCGGTCGAACGGGCGTTCCGGGACATCCGGGGCCTGTGCTTTGGTGGGGGGACGATCGAGATCCAACGGAACTACATCGGCCAGAACGTGCTGCGGGGCAAGAGCCCCGCCGGTCCGGCTTGGCGGAACGGAGAGGAGACCTGATGAGCCAGTCGAACACCCCGGGCCCCGGGGTCGTGTCACCCGTCGGCCTGCTCGGGATCGGGGCGGCGGTCCCCTCCGGACGCCTCTCGGTGTCCGATGTGGCGGCCGGGTGGGGCCAGCGCGCCGGAAGCGGGGCCCTCGCGGTGTGTGGACCCGACGAAGACTGCCTGACCCTCGCCTGGTCGGCCGCCGGAGCAGCCCTGGACGCCGCCGGCGTCGAGGCCCACGAGGTGGGTGCGCTCTATTGGGGAACGGCGCGGCCACCAATGGCCGAAGGTCCGAGCCACGCCTTCCTCCTGGCGGCGATCGGCCTCGGCTCCGACGTGGGTGGCCTGCTCGCCGGGGGATCGGTGCATGCCGGGCTCGACGCATTGGTGGCGGCATGGGACGCCGTGGCCGCCGGAGCGGTGGGCGTAGCCCTTGTGGTGGCCTCCGACGCCCTCGTCCCGGGCCCGGGCACCGGCGCGGAGAAGTCGACCGGCGCCGGCGCGGTGGCCCTGGTCGTATCCGGCCCAACGGGGGCACCGGCCCGGCTGGTGGCCCGGGCCACCCGGGTGCGCCCCTTGCTCGACCGCTATCGCGGTGACGGCCAGGCCGGAACCGGTGACCCCTACGACCCGCGTCTCTACCGTGAACGCGAGCTGCTGCCCTCGGTCACCTCGGCCGTCGATGCCCTCGCCGATCGACCTCCGCCGGAGACCCGGTGGTCGGTACCCGACCCCGACGGGCGCCTCGGCAAGGCCGTAGCCGCTGCCGTCGGTGCCAAAGCGGTCTCGTCGGAGGGCGTCTTCGCCCAGATCGGTGACGCCGGTTCGGCGGCGGGGCTGCTTGGACTCCTCGGCGCATTAGGTGGACCGGGAACCGCGTGTGTCGTCGGCACCGGGGGTGGCCGCTCGACCGCCGTGGTCATCGAGGTGAGTGCCCCGGTCCCCGGCCAACAGCGCGCCGCCGCCGCGATCGGCGGTGGCGACGCGGGCACCCGGTCCCTCAACTACCCCTCGGTACTGCGCTCCCGGGGTCAGCTGGTGCCCTTGAGTGACCCCGTCCCGATGGGAGTGCCCCCCGGAAGCGCCGCCTTCGTGCGCGGCAGCGAGGAGCTGCTCGGCCTGCTCGGTCGCAAATGTGACTCCTGCGGGACGGTCTGTGTGCCGCCGTCGATCCACCCGGTGTGCATGAACTGCGGGAGCCCGGGGGGAGATATCGTGCAGGTGGCTCGACGCGGCAGGGTCCAGACGTTTGTGGTCAACCACACGATGCCGCCGCCCTTTGAGGCGCCCCTCCCTCTCGCCGTTGTCGACCTCGACGACGGCACCCGGATCATGTTGCAGGGTATGCCCGAGGACGCGGCGGCTCTCGAGATCGGCGATCGCGTCCACCTCGAGCTTCGCCGCTACGCAATCGAACGCGGGGTGCCCGTTTACGGTTTCAAGGTGCAGCGCGACGTGCACCCGGGCAGTGGACCCAACGGGAACGGAACGAACGGATCGGGCGCTTCGGTCGCTCTGGCCGGAAGGGAGTCTTCATGAGTTGGAATCGCGTGGCCGTGGTGGGAGGCGGTCTGATCCGCTTCGGCGAGTTGTTCGACCAGAGCTACGAGCAGATGGCTCACGGCGCCTTTGCTGCCGCGGTGAGCAGCGTCGACAAGGGATTCGACCCCCACCAGGTGGAGGCGGCCATCGTGGCCACCCAACGGGGAACCCTGTGGGGCCAGGAGGGGATCGGGGGCAACACCGTCCCGAGCGCCATCGGCCTGGCCGGCGTCCCGTGCACCAGGGTCGAGAACGCCTGCCCGTCGGGGTCCGACGCCTTTCGCATCGGCGCCATGGTGGTGGCGAGCGGGGTCCACGACGTCGTGTTGGTGATCGGCGTCGAAAAGATGCGCGATAAATCGACTGACGAGGGGCTGTTGTCGAGGGCCGCTTCGGGGCATCCGATCTACAACCGGGCCGAGACCGCCCCGGTGCTCTTCGCGCCGTTCGCCACCCGTCACATGCATGAGTTCGGCACCACCCGCGAGATGCTGGCCAGCGTGGCGGTGAAGAATCACCACAACGGGACGCTCGACCCATACGCTCACTTCCAGTCAGAGATCACCGTCGACCAGGTCCTCGCCTCGCCGCCGGTGTGCCACCCCCTTCACCTGCTCGACTGCTGCCCCCAGACCGACGGGGCCGCCGCGGTGATCCTGGTGAACGCCGAGCGGGCTCGCGAGTTCACCGACAAGCCGGTGTGGGTCGCCGGTTTCGGGGTGGCGACTGATCACCCCTACCTGCACGAGAAGTCGACCTTCACCGGGCTACCGGTCACCACCCTGGCGGCCGAGCGGGCCTACCAGATGGCCGGGGTCGGTCCCAACCAGATCGACATGGCCGAGGTGCACGACTGCTTCACCATCACCGAGATCCTCGACATCGAAGACCTCGGCTTCATCGAGAAGGGCAAGGGCGGGGTGGCGAGCCTCGAAGGCGAGACGGCCATCGGCGGTCGCATCCCGGTCAACCCGTCGGGGGGCCTGCTCTCCAAGGGCCACCCGATCGGAGCCACCGGGGTCGCCCAGATCACCGAGTGCTACTGGCAGCTCCGCGGCGAAGTGGGGGAGCGCCAGGTGGAGCTCCGTCACGGCAATGCGCTTCAGCACAACGTGGGTGGCCGCGGCTCGGGCGTGTCTGTCGTGAACATACTGACCACGAACAACCCCTGAACGCGGGACGGGCCCCTGAGCACCGGCGCGAAAATGCTCGTGCTCGGCTCCCGGTCAGGAGTGCTCAGGGAGGGTCCCGGTGACCAGGTCGGCGATGATGGCGTAGCCCTGGGTCCTCGGGTGGATGTCGTGGTACACGCAGAAGTAGGTGAGCTCGCAGATCTTGGCCACCGGGACCGGGATCGAGCCATAGGGGGCAAGCGTCGTGTCGGTGGTGAGGGGACCGTAGGCGCCGGTGGCCGCGGTCACGTCGACGAACGAGCCACCGACGGCCTCGTACTGCTTCTTGAGCGCCGGGTTGATCAGACTCGAGAACGCGGTCACCGACAGCTTGGCCAGGCTCTGGTCGGCCGGCTTGGCCGACAGGTCGAGCCCGAGGATCACGTCGGGATACGTGGTCCCGACGATCCGCACGCCGGGCCCCGCCGCCCGGCGTAGCCCCGATAAGAGGACGACCAGGTTCTTGTTGATGGTGGCGAGCGCCTGGACCACGCAGGGGATCGGTTGGGGGGTGGATGCACACGCGGTCACGTCGTTGCCGCCGATCGAGACGGTGATGAGGCCGACATGACCCCGGTGTTGCACGAGGAACTGCTCGGCCGCGCCGGCCTGCGTCTGGGCCGGGTAGCGGGGGGCGCCCGGGCCGAGCTGGGCACAGCCCAGCGACTTCAGGATCGATGTCGTGGTGGCGCCGCCGCAGCCGAAGTTGACCAGGGTGAAGTGGTAACCCTTGGCGCTGGCGAGCCGGGTCACCTGGTAGGCAAACCCGTTGGTGGTCGTGTGACCGCCCTTTGGGCTTGTCGGCTGGTATCCCGCGGCGTAGGAGTCACCGAGCGAGACGTAGTACTGCGGGGCCGACGCGGAGCGCGCCGACGCCGGTCCGCCGACCACGACCACGACCACGCCGAACACGGTGACCGACATCGCGAGCGTCATCGCGAGGAGGCGAGCACAGTGGCGCGGTCGACTGAGTTGGAGCACCTGCCGACGCTACCGGAGTTCCGCCGGCGGTCCCGGGCGCCCGGGATCCACCGGTGGTGGGTATCTCAGCGCTGGAGCGACTTGACTTCGAGATACTCCTCGAAGCCGAATGCCCCCCGCTCTCGCCCAATGCCCGACTGCTTGTAGCCACCGAACGGCGCCCCGGGGTTGAAAGCGCCCCCGTTGATGTCGACCTGGCCGGTGCGCATCTTGCGGGCCACCTGCTCGGCGTGGGCTGTGTCGGCGGACCACACCCCGCCGGCCAGGCCGTACACCGAGTCGTTGGCGATCTCGATCGCCTCTTCTTCGGTGTCGTACGGGATGATGGAGAGCACCGGCCCGAAGATCTCCTCCTGGGCGATGGTCATGTCCGTGGTGACCTCGGAGAACACCGTCGGCTGGACGAAGTACCCCTTCTCCAAGCCTTCGGGGACCTCTGGGCCGCCGACGACCAGCTTGGCCCCCTCGTCAATGCCCTTTTGGATATAGCCTCGCACCCGGTCGCGCTGGGTGGCCGAGACCAGTGGGCCGAGCATGACGCCCGGCTCGAAGGCGTTCCCCGGCGGGAAGCCAGCGGCCGCGGCGGCCGCCTTCTCCTCCACTTCGGCCAGGCGGGAGCGAGGGACGATCATGCGGGTGAGGGCCGAACAGGTCTGCCCCGAGTTGAGGTAGCAGGCGAAGATCCCGCTCGGGACCGCCGCATCGAGGTCGGCATCTTCCAAGATGACGTTGGCCGATTTCCCGCCCAGTTCGAGCGCCACCTTCTTGACCGACTCGGCCGCCAGTTCCATGACCCGCTTGCCGGCGCGCGTCGAGCCGGTGAACGAGACCATGTCGACCTTGGGGTGGGCGGCGATGGCCTCACCCACGACCGGACCGACACCGGTGACCATGTTGAAGACGCCGGGCGGCAGCCCGACCTCGTCGATGACGTCGGCCAGGGCGAAGGCATTGAGGGGCGCGACCTCACTCGGCTTGAGCACCACCGTGCAGCCGGCGGCCAGGGCCGGTGCCACCTTGAGGGCGATCTGGTAGAGCGGGTAGTTCCACGGGGTGATGGCGCCGACCACTCCCACCGGTTCGCGCACGATGAGGGAGTTGCCGACCTCCTCATCCCAGGTGAATTCGGTGATCTGCTGCGCGATCTCGGCGAATGCGCCGACTGCCAGACCGACCTGGATGGCTCCCGACAGGGTCATCGGCATCCCGACTTCCTTCGAGATGGTCTGAGCGATCTCGTCGGTCCGCGCGGCCAGTCCCTCCGAGATCCGGGACAACATCTTGGCCCGCTCGTCGACCGAGGTGGTCGACCATTCGCCAAAGGCCTCGGCTGCGGCCTCGACGGCCTTGTCGACATCGGCGGCGGTTCCTTCGGGGATGGTCCCGATGACCTCCTCGTTGTTCGAGTCGATGACCTCGAGGGTCCCGTTACCGGCCGAGGATACCCAGGCTCCTCCGACGTAGATCTTGTCTCGGACTTCCATCTGTCCCTCCCAGCTCGAGGTAGTGACCCGGCGGTTGCGACGGGTCCGTTTGGCCGGTGGGAACCGGCCCCTTCAAACCTAGCGGTGCCGACGCCGCCCTGCTCCGTCGGCCCAATCGGGTGCGAATCTGGCGGCCGGTGGCCCAGGGGCGGCGCTGTGGCATCGAGCCATTTGCACGCTTCGCGATGGGAATCACGGCGACGCCAAGTGCGATCAGCCCTTCTTGCCGATGAGCGGGTGGGCCGGCATCCCGACGGGCTGGAGATGTTGGCCGAGGACGTCGTGGAAATGGTCCGACACCTGCTGGGGTGTCCAGCCGCCCTCTCGCCACATGGCGGCCACCTGCCGGGGCGTCTGGAAGATGGTGTAGGCGTAGCCGGTGCGACCGAGTACCTGGCCGTTCACGTAGGACGCACCCTCTGAGGCCAAGAACGCGACCAGCGGGGCGTTGAGGGCGGGGTCCTGATCCGGTGGAGGCGCCGCCCCCTCGTAGAGCCCTTCGGTCATTCGGGTGAAGCCGGCCGGGGCCACCGCGTTGACCGTGACCCCGTAGCGCCCGAGTTCGAGGGCCCAGACGAAGGTCATCCCCATGATGGCGGCCTTGGCGGCGCCGTAGTTGGTCTGGCCGAAATTCCCCCGGAGACCGGCCGAGGACGTGATGTTCACGATCCGGCCGTAGCCGGCGTCCTTCATGATCGGTGCGGCGTGCCGGGTGGTGTTGAACGTGCCCTTTTGGTGCACAGCGATCACGGCGTCGTAGTCGGCTTCGTCCATCTTGACCAAGGTGCGGTCCCGGACGATGCCAGCGTTGTTGACGAGTATGTCGACCTTCCCGAACGACTCGGTGGCCGTCGCGATGATCCGCCCGGCCGACTCGAAGCCGCTGACCGAGTCGTGATTTGGGACCGCCGTGCCACCGGCCTTCGCGATCTCCTCGCATACGGCTGCCGCGGGGTCCTCGGCTGTGCCCTCGCCGCCGAGGGAGACACCCACGTCGTTGACGACCAGTGCGGCCCCCTCACTGGCAAGGCAGAGCGCGATGTCCCGGCCGATGCCCCGGCCCGCCCCGGTCACGACGCCAACACGTCCATCAAGAAGACCCATCGGACGATCATATCGGGCCGAGCAGTTCCCTGACATGAGTGTCAGGCAGTCCGGGTCGGACCGAAGTACCATGAGCGGGTCCGATCCGGCGCCAACTCGAGGCCCGGCCGTCGTCAGTGAGAAGGAGCCTCGTCATGGCCCGATACGTTGAGAACGCCCAGGAAGAGGTGCTCGCTGCGGCCAAGGAGCTGCTGGAGAAGGGCCTGGTCGAGGGGACCGCCGGCAATATCTCGGCCCGCCAGCAAGACGGCAACATCGTGATAACACCGTCGTCGCTTGACTACCGCGAGATGACGCTCGAGGACCTCGTCGTGATCTCCCCAGCAGGCGAGGTCGTCTCCGGGCACCGCCCGCCGTCGTCGGAGAAGCTGCTGCACCTCTCGTGCATGGGGGCGTACGAGGACATCGCCTGCGTGATCCACTCCCACGCCATCTACGCCTCAATGTTCGCCGTCGCCCAACAGCCCGTCCCCGCCTGCATCGACGAATTCTCGGTGTACATCGGCGGCGACGTCCGCTGCACCGAGTACGCCATGAGCGGTACCGACGAGCTCGGCGAACAGGCGGTGAAGGCTCTCGAAGGTCGTGGCGCGGCATTGATCGCCAATCACGGCATGGTGGCGGTGGCCCCGACGACGGGGAAGGCGATGCACATCACCGCACTGGTCGAGCGCAGCGCCAAGATCATCTGGGGTGCTCGCCAGCTCGGTGAGATTCACCACCTCCCCGAGAAGGTGGACGAGAGCTTCGCCAGCGTCTACGAGTACCTGCGCACGCAGGCCTAGTGGCGGACATCCGCGCCCGGCTCACCGAGCTTGGCCTCACACTCCACGGCCCGCATCCGCCGCACGATCCTCTCGACGCGGTCGTGGTCCACGAGAGGGTCGCCCGGACGTCGGGGCAGTTACCTCGTATCGAAGGCGTCTTGACCTGCGTTGGCACCTTGGGCGATGACGTCTCGGTCGAAGAGGGCACCGAAGCGGCGGCGGTGTGTGCGCTCAACGCTCTGGCCGTGCTCGAAGAGGCGCTCGGATCCCTCGACCGGATCGAGCGCGTGCTTACGGTTACCGGTTTCGTCGCTTCTGCGCCGGGATTCCACCAGCAACCGGCCGTGATCGACGGGGCCAGCAAGGTGCTGGCCGACGTCTTCGGGGATGCGGGGCGTCACACCCGCTCGGCCATCGGGGTGGCGGCACTGCCCCGGGGTGGCGCTGTCGAGCTCGAGGTGACCGTCGCCGTCAAGCACTGACGGTCGGTGTCAGTGCCCACGGCCCGCGGCCGGGCTCACCCTCCGCTGGTGGTCGGCGGGCTTGTGGTCGGCGTGCCCGTGCTGCTGGTACTCCCGCTGCTCGAACTGCCGTTGGCCGCAGAGATCGAGGCGGCCGACACGGCGCCCTTGGGGGTCACCGGGGCCACCCGCTCCCCCCACCGGCTGAATGCGACGCGTCCGGCCTCGGTCTGGCCCTTCTGGGAACCCTTCCCGGTGAAGACGACCGGTAGGGGGGTGCCTGAGGCGACCATATAGAGGGTGGCCTTTCCTTTGGCGCCCGACGACGACAAGGAGGTGGTCGTCCCGGTCACCCCGACGGCCTGGGTCCCGTTGACCGTGATCGGCGAGACGGCCTTCACGGGCGCGGACAGGGAGATCTCGCCGATGGCGCTGGTGATGGTCATCGACTTGGCGATCTGGCTGAAGTCCTGCTGGGAGGGGCTGAAGGAGATCCATTTGCCTGAGTACTTGGGCGCCAGGTTGTTCGGCATCCCGAGGTAGCCCTCGAGCCCGATGGTGTTCGCCCGGAAGTAGACGGCCTTGCCGTCGTAGCGGGCGGCCACGGTGCCAACCTGTTTTCCCTTGCGGATCGTGATGACCTGTTGCCCCTTGGCCCGAGCGGCGTCGGCCACGATGGTGATGGACTGGCTTCCGAGCGAGCTGGTGGCGACATAGTGGACCGAATTTTGCTTGGCCGCCGCAGCCAGCGACGCGGCGACCAGGGCCGACGGCGCCTTGGCGGCCGCCCCAGCGGCGGTCGCGGTCGCGCCCCCAAAGAGCACTACAATCGCGAGGGCACCGGGCACGGCGGCGGCGGATAGGCGGTTTTTGAGCATCAGAGGACGCTAACAGGGTCCCGGGCTCCATCTGCATCGCCTGGGGCCACGAGGTACCGTGCACGGGTGGACACCCGACGTCTGGGCCGGACGGGGCACCGATCCTCGGTGGCCGTCCTCGGGGCGGCGGCCTTTTGGAACTCGGAGCCCGCGGCGGCCGACGCCGCATTTTCGGCCGCCCTGAAGGCTGGGGTCAACCATCTCGACATCGCGCCGCAATACGGGCGGGCCCAAGAGCTGCTGGGTCCACTCATCCCACCGGTCCGGGACCGGCTGTTCATCGGGTGCAAGACGCTCCGGCACGACGCCGGGGGCGTCCGGGCCCAGCTCGAGGAGTCTCTCGAGATCCTCGGGTGTGAGTCTTTCGATCTCTACCAGATGCACGCGGTCACGAGCGTGCAGGAACTCAACTCGAGATCCGGGGCCGCAGAAGCGATCTTTCGGGCCCGTGACGAGGGACTCTGCCGCTGGGTGGGCATCACCGGGCATGACTTGTCGGCGCCGGCGGCCCACCTCGAGGCCCTGGCCCGCTACGACCTCGATTCGGTGATGTTCCCGGTGAACCCCCGACTGTGGGCCGATGGCGCCTACCGGCGGGACGCCGAGGCCCTACTCGCGGAGTGTGCGTCGCGCGATATCGGGGTGCTGGCCATCAAGGCGGCGGCAGCCCGGCCCTGGGGCGAACGGGAACACACCGCCACCACGTGGTACGAGCCCTACGACGGTGCCGACGAAGTGGAACGTGGCGTGCGCTTCGCCCTGTCGGTGCCCGGAGTCCACGCCTTGTGCACCCCCGGGGACCTTGGGATCCTGCCGCTCGCACTCAACGCGGCAGGCCGCTTCACCCCAATGGACGAGACGGCCCGGAGCGCCGCGATGGCCCAGGTGGCCGACGAGCCCCACATCTTTCCGATGGCCCGCCACTGATTTCGGGGCGGCCGGAGGCGGCCACCGTCAGCCCGAGAGATCCGCCATGACCTGGTGGGCGAACGCCTCGACCCGACTGCGGCCCTGGCCGGGCCAACCGCACACGAGGTAGTCGACCCCGACGGCCCGCATGGCTTCGGCGTTGCGGCGGACCTCGTCGATGGGTTCGGAGAGCGACAACGACGACGCCCGGGTGATCGACGCGGGGTCCCGCCCGGCCTCCTCGGCGAGACGGTCGAGGATCCCTGACAGCTCGGCCATGGAGGAAGGGTCGGCGAAGGTGTGCCACACATCGGCGAAGCGGGCGGCCAACGGGAGGGTCCGGCGCCGCCCCGAGCCGCCGATCCAAATCGGTGGGTGGGGTCGTTGCACCGGCGCCGGGCGCATCTGGGCGGCGTCGAGGCTGAAACACGCCCCGTCGAAGGAGACCTCGTCGCCGGTACACAGCCGGGTCACGATCTCGAGGGTGTCTGCAAGGCGGTCGAAGCGTCGTCGGGTCGACGGGAACTCGATGCCCAACTGGCGGTGCTCGGCCTCGAACCAGGCTGCACCCAGGGCCAGTTCGAGGCGACCGTGGGAGGCGTGGTCGACGGTGATCGCCTCGGCGGTCAGCACCGAAGGGTGCCGGTAGGTGGCGCCGGTGACCAGTAGGCCCAGCCGGATGCGCGTGGTGGCGCCGGCGAGCGCAGCGAGGGTCGTCATCCCCTCGAAGCAGTTGCCGGGTCCCTCGCCGTACATGGGAACGAAATGGTCGAAGCCCCAAGCGCCGTCGAAGCCGGCGTCCTCGCCGAACCGGACCCGGTCGACGATCTCGTCGAACTCCATGCGTTGCTGTGCCACATCGATCCCGAAGCGCATGGACGTGACCCTACCGATCCCGAGGAGCGGCTGTCAGTAGCGGTGGTCGAAGGACCGATGTCCTCAGTGCCCGCCGCTGCGCAGTTTCGGGACAACATCGCCGATGAAACGGCGGAGTGTCTCGTCCCCCGGGTAGTCGCGCAACCACAAGATGAACTCCGTGCAACCAGCGTCGACGAATGCCTGGGTCTTCTCGGTGACCTGTTCGACCGTCCCGACCAGGTTGTCGGCCAGGTAGTCGTCGGTTGATGTGCCGCCCCAGAGGCTCCCGCCGCCGGAGCGATCGCACCAGGTCCGGCACTCGGCGTCGGTGTCGAAGATGGCGCAGTCCGGACCGTGGGTCCGCACGATCGAGCCGAAGGACCTCCCGGCCTCCTCGCAGTAGCGCTCGAGCAATTCCGACTTGCGCACGAAGCCATCGAGTCCGACCTGCCAGTTGGTGGCGTCGGCGAGCCGGGCGGCGATGCGAAGCGTCACCTTCTCTCCGCCCCCGCCGACCAGCAGACGGGGGAGCTGCTGGATCGGCTTGGGGTCGCAGTAGGCCCCGCGCAGGTGGTGGTGGGCACCGTCGAAGGTGACCGTCTCTTCAGTCCACAGCCGGCGGACGACCTCGAGGGTCTCTTCGAGCACCGCCAGGCGCTCGCGGTCGGCGGGGTACTCATACCCGTAGGAGTGGTACTCCTCGTGAAACCAGCCCGCGCCGAGCCCGAGAATGACCCGGCCGCCCGAGTACACGTCGATGCACGCAGCCTCTTTGGCCAGCAGACCGGCGTTGCGGTACGAAGAACAGGTCACGAGCTGTCCCAGCTGAACCTCCGAGGTCAGCTGGGATAGCGCACCCAGCATCGTGAACGCCTCGAACACATGGCTCGGTTCACGACGCGGCACCGTCTCGACGTGGTCGTAGACCCACAGATGGTCGTAGCCGAGCCTCTCTGCGAGTTGGGCCAGCTCAACGGAACGGGCCCACGCATCAAGCGCCGACCAGCCCGTGTACTCGAGCTTCCAGCCCTGGGGGACGAAGACCCCGAATCGGAGACCGCCGGGGTGCTTCTCGGCCGCGTTCACGCGGCGATGTCCCACCACTGGATCTCACACATCATCGGGAGGAGGTACTGGACATAGAGCGAGTGGATCTTGATCCGACCCTGGTCGTCCATCTTCAAGTTGATCAGATCGACGCGGGGGTCGCGCGCCCTGTAGTCCTCCGCCCGTTGCTGGACGCCCTGGATCTCCTCGAAGGTCCCGACCGAGAGCCCGAAGTGGTCCATACGCGGACAGCGCATCGGGTCGTCCTCGGCGATCAAAAAGATGAACTGGTCCCAGTGGACACAGCTCAAGATCAGGCGCTTGCGGTCGATGGTCATGGTGGGCATCTCGGTGAAACCGAAGACCTCGCCCCAGAAGTCGCAGATGTCCTTGCGGTTCGGCTCATCGAGTAGGTCACCGGGCATGCTCATCGCCACATGGTTGAACTGCGGGTTTCCCGACGGGTAGTAGGGGTGGGTCATCGGGCACCCCGCTGTGTCGAGAGGCCCGGCGCCACCATCACCTTGCCGGTGATGCGGCCGTTGGCCAGCTCCTCGATGGTCGCCGAGATCTGGTCCAAGGCGACGTCGGTCGGTTCGATCAGCAGGTCGTTGGGCATCTTGCCCGAGGCGAGCAGTTCGAGCGCCCGCTCGAAGCCGTCCTTGTCGTAGACGAAGGATCCGCAGATCGTGAGCTCGTTGAGGATGAACCGGTTGGGGTCGAACGTCGGGTGCTCTATCCCCGCGCCGACCAGGGTCAATGTGCCGCCCCGGCGCAGTTGGTGGAAGCCCGCCTCCATGGCGGATTTGTGGCCCGAACACTCGAGAACCACATGCACGGCGTGCGCAGAGATGCGTTCGGGTTCCCAGGACGGGAAGATCTCGAGGTCGGCGGGGTCGAGGATCTTGTCGGCCCCGAGGTCCCGGGCCAGCTGTTTGCGTTTCTCGCCCGGTTCCACCGCGGTGATCGGTCCGATTCCACGAGCCCGCAGGGCGGCGATGGTGAGCGCCCCGATCGGCCCGACGCCGATGACCATCGCCGTGTCGCCTTCTTGGATGCCTGAGCGGGTGATGCCGTGGAGTGCGACCGCCAACGGCTCGGCCAGGGCGGCCTCTCGGGGCGAGAGCCCGTCTGGCAACACCAGGAGCGAGGTGGCCCGGGTGAGCACGTAGCGGGCGAAGGCGCCGTCGTGGCCGTCGATCACTGCACCCTGACGGTTCTCGCATTGGGAGGGCTTGTTCTCGAGGCATCGGCGGCAGTGTCCGCATTTCGGAGAGGAGCCGCCGACCACCATCTCGCCGATGGACCAGCCCTCCACCCCCTCGCCCACGGCGGCGACAACCCCGGTGTACTCGTGGCCGGCGACGAAACCGGGTCGATTGCCCCACCCGTCGCGGAGCTGGTGAATGTCTGACCCGCAGATCCCGCAGTGGGCCACCTCGAGCAGTACCTCGCCGGGTGCGGGGTGCGGAACGGGGCGTTCCTCGACGGTCACCACACCCGGCTCCTGGTAGGCGGCGACGTCCATGACCTGGGGTAACTCGCTCACTGGGACACCTCTGTCTCTCGAGAATGTGACACCGGTGTCATACGTTACCGGGCGCCCTCCGAGCCGTCATGTGCCTTGCGGCGCCCGAGTACCCGTTGGTGCCGGGTCGTCTCATCTCGCACCCAGTTCACGACGACTCGCGCAGCCAGGTGAGCCCGCCGGCCAGGTGGCGCAGGTACGCGGGGGTCTCCCAGGCGCCCGGAAAGTGACCGAGTGCGGTGTAGAAGCTCCGGGCGGTCCCCTCGGCGCGACACCAGGCCAGGGGAAATCCGCAGTCGGGGACCCGGGCTCCGGGCACGGTCATGTCGAGTTGGCCGCCGGCCAAGGCGAGCAGGACGCGCGCGTCGGGGCGAAGGTTGGAAAAGAGGTAGACCTCGTCGTGCCATGACCAGGTCGGGCCCAGGTGTGCGGTCGCCGGATGGTTGGCGTCGACGACGTCGATGTCGAAGGCTTGGGTCCAGGGGTGCCCGTCGAAGCGGGCCCCGACCAGGTCGCCGTAACCGTCCCAGGTGTGGCAGGCGTCGGTCGCCGAATGCACGCCGAGAATGCCCAGCGCACCGGATCGCCACGACGCGGCAACGGCGGCGCGCTGGGCGTTGCTGAAGGGTGTCTCTCCGATGGTGAACAGGGCCAGCACGCCTCCATGTTCGATTTGGCCGGGCGACACCGTCGCCACATCGGTTACCACCACCGGCTCGAGGCCGGCCATGCCCGCCAGCTCCGCGAGCGCGGTGGCGGCCTGTCCGAGCACGCCGTGCACGCCGGCCGGCCCGTCGAGGTAGGGGGCGACCTGGGTCACGATGAACATCGGGTTCGGGGACATGTCAGACGATTTCGTGGTGTTCGAACTCGCGGCCCCGTTGGCCCGATTCGAGCAGCCGACCGATCTCGGTGACCTCGTCTTTCACCGACCGGGCGAACCATGCGCCGGCGATTCGGTCGTGGAGCGCGCCGAGCACACTGTGGCCGAGGTCGAGCTCTTCGACGTGTCGGATCCTGGTCCCGCCGGGGACCGCGGCGATCTCGAACCAGGCGTGCAGGGAGCGGGGGACGCCGTGCTCGAGGGTCACGTCGATGTGAGTCGGGCGATCCCAGCGGTACCGGGTGATCACCGAACCTTTGAATCGGCCCAGGAACTTCCCGTCTTCGCGGGCGATCATGCCGTCGGCGGTGTCGGCCAGTTTGGTGACCCAGATCATCTTGGTGTCGGCTTTTGTGTACTGGAGCGGATCGAGGACGAAGTCGAACGCCTCCTCGGGGGTGATCCCGTGGGCCACCGTGATGCCTTCGCCGCGGACCATAGCGCCTCCTCGATCGACTGGGAGGTGACGCGACCCCGATGGTGCCGGATCCCCCGCACTCCCGGGGCCCGAGTCTACGGTCCGATCGGCCATCCCCGCCGGGCCGCGACCGCGTGTGGCCGGGTCTCGTATCGTATGGGCCGTAGCGTTCGAACCGGGAAAGGTGGGGTCCGTTGGATACCGAGGAGATGGCTCTGGCGCTCGTCGAGCTCGGCGCGGCAACGCTGGGCGAGTCGGGCGCCCTGTCCATGCGGCCGCGAGTCGCGGCGGTCTGGCCGTCCGCGACCCTGGCCGCGCCGGCCTACACGGTCGGTTGCACGCCCGGCGACAACCTGGCGATCCATGTGGCGGTCGCCCGGGCGCCGGCCGGGAGCGCGTTGGTTGTCGATGTCGGAGGAGTCCCCGAACGGGGCTACTGGGGCGAGGTACTGACCACGGCGGCGGAGGCCCGCGACCTGGCCGGGCTGGTGATCGACGGCGGGGTGCGCGACACAGCGGCGCTCGAAGCACACCGGTTCCCGGTCTTCTCGTCGATGGTTGCCCTGCTCGGTGCCACCAAAGAGTTTCCGGGCACCGTCGGGTCGCCGGTGCGGGTGGGCGACGTGACGGTGCGGATGGGGGACTGGGTGGTCGGTGACGGCGACGGGGTGGTCGTGATCGGAGGAGACCGGCTCGACGAGGTGCTGTCCGCCGGCCGAACCCGGGCCAACAAAGAAGCCGTCTACTTCTCCGAGCTCACCTCGGGGAAGACGACCGTCGAGCTACTCGGGCTGGACGGCACCTCGGTGCGGGAGGGCTGAACGTGCGGGCGCCGCACCCGCCGGCGCTCTTTGTCTACGGCACCTTGCAATTTCCTCCGGTCCTCGAGGCGTTGCTCGGGAGGGTTCCGCCGTTGTCCCCGGGCACGCTCGATGATCATACCGTCGTTGGTCTGGTCGAGCGGACCTACCCGGGTCTGGTCACCGCCCCGGGTGACGCGGCGCGCGGGTGGGTGTGTGAGGACTTGGGAGATGCCGAGTGGTTAGTGATCGACTCTTGGGAAGACGACGACTACGAGCTGGTCACGGTGTCGGTCACTGTTCGCGGGCGCGAGCCGGTGTGTTGCGGCACGTACCGTCTGGCTCGGAGCGAGGCCGGGGAGGGTTCCTGGTCGGCGGCGCGGTTCGCGACAACCGAGCTCGCGAGCTTTGCCGCGGCCAGCGCACAGTGGCGGCGGTCGTTGCCGCCGGCCGCCACCGACGCCCGGTGGTCCCCCGATCGCACCGTGCTTTCGGGCAACGCTCTCTCAGACGCCGACCGCGTTGGGCGGGGTGCGCCCGGCCAGCACGTCGCACACGCCTTGGGCGGCCAAACGGGCCATGTGGGTCCGCGTCGCCGTGGTGGCGCTCCCGATGTGCGGGAGCATCACCAGGTGCGGTGCGCTGAAAAGAAGCGGGTTGACGGCCGGCTCGCCGTCGTAGACGTCGAGCCCCGCTCCGAAGAGTGTGCCGGCCTCGAGAGCGTCGACCAGCGCCTGCTCATCGACGACAGGTCCCCGGGCGGTGTTGACCAGGACGGCGGTCGGCTTCATGAGGGCGAGCTCACGGCGGGCGATGAGGTGGTGGGTGTCCTCGGTGAGCGGAACGTGCAAGCTGACGATGTCCGCGCTGGCCAGCAGTTCGTCGAGAGTACCGACATATCCGGGGAAACCAGTGTTGTTCCGGGTGTGGTGTAGCACCTCCATCCCGAATCCTTCAGCCCGCCGGGCCACCTCCCTGCCGATGCGGCCGTAGCCGACCAAACCGAGGAGTGCGCCGTGGACGTCCCGGCCCAGATGGTCATTGAAACCCCAACCCTCCCAGCGCGCCCCTCGCAGGTCGCGCTCGGCGTCGGAGGCCAACCGGGTGGCCGCCAGGATGAGCAGGAAGGCGAGATCGGCGGTGGTGTGGTCGAGCACCCCGGGGGTGTTGCACACCACAATGCCAACAGAGGCGGCGGTGGCAACGTCGACGTTGTCGTAGCCCACCGCCGCGTTGCCGATCACCTTGAGCTTCCCGGCCGCGCCGGCGCGGAGCACCGACGCGTCGATGTGGTCGGTGAGCAGGCAGACGATGCCGTCGAACTCGGGGGCCGCCGCCACCAACTCTTCTTCGGTCCAGGGGACATCGACTTCACGCTGGGTCACGTCGTGCCCGGCGGCGACCAGCGGGTCGAGGCCGCCCTCAGTCAGATGGCGGGTGACGAGGATCCGTGCCACTCAGTGGTTGGTGTAGTCGATCGGACCGGATCCTTTGACCCCGATGGCGAAGCAGAAGCAGTGGATCGGCGCGTTGTCGCTCACTGGCCGCAGAGAGTGCACCTTGTCGGGCGGGATGTACACGAGGTCGCCCTGGGCGATGTCGCTGTCCTCCCCGTCGATGGTCATGATGCCCCGACCGTTGAGGACGTAATAGAACTCGTGGGTGGGGTGGGAGTGGGGGTGCACCATGCCGCCGCCGGCGACCTCGAACTCGTTCACCAGCTCCAAGAATCCGCCGTCGGTGATGTCCTTGAGCTCCCGTGACTTCACCATCCACCACACCGGCACCGTACCGTTGTGCTCGACGATGGGCGCTACGCCCTCGATACTCCGCACGTCCATGGCCATGGCTCTCGTCGCCTCCCCTTCGTAGACTGCTGGCGACGTCAGGTTAGATCGACAACGAAGGAGGTGCGGTGGGCGAGCATGGGCGACGGGTTAGGCCACAGAGGTTGAGCGAAGAGGCGTGGGCACCGTACGGATGGCTGCCGGTGGCCGACACCGACCCGAAGGACGGCGTCCACCGCTTGGAGTTCGAGTGGGCGGACCCCCACGTCAACGTCATCGGACACACCCTGGCCGAAGTTCCTCACACCCCGGGGGCCTTGCGTTGCGAGGCGCTCTTCCGCCACGACACCCACACCCAGTCGATCATGCCGATCGACCACCCCTGCGTCATCGCGGTGGCGCCGCCGGGGACCGACTTCGTCGCGGTGCCCAGCGCTGATCCCATCGAGGTCTTCGTCATCGAGCCACTGGAGTCGATCGTGCTGCACCGGGGGACCTGGCACTGGGGGCCCTATCCGACCCGTACCGAGGCGGTGCGGTTGTTCAACGTGCAGGGACTTCGCTACGCCGAGGACAACGCCATGGTCGACCTCGCCGCACTGGGCCTTTGTATCGACGTGGACCGCGAGGGCGAAACGGTCACCGAAGAGCCCACACCGGTCCTCTTCGGAGCGGCCTCGATCGCCGATGGGTACGACACCCACCTGGCGTCGCAGCTCTTCGCGCCATGGGCCCAGGTGTTGGTCGAAAAGGTGGGCATCGTCGCAGGCTCCCGAGTGCTCGACGT
>PMOE01000090.1:36108-42437 GCA_003161575.1 Acidimicrobiaceae bacterium
TGCGCGGGCCCGACTCGGCTCCGATCGAATTCCTCGAATCCTCGGTCACTGACCTGGCCTCGCCCGACTCCTCCTACGACGTTGTGGTGTGCCAGCAGGGTCTCCAGTTCTTCCCCGACAAGGCGGCCGCTGTCGCCCAGATGTACCGGGTGCTCGTCCCCGGCGGGGTGGTGGGGATCGCGGTGTGGTCAGACGCTCATCCGCTCTTGTTCGACACCGTCCGTACGGCGTTGCTCGACGCCGGCGTCCAAGAGCCCACCCCGGGTGCTTTTGACAACCGGCGCTTCACCATGGGTGCGAGCGAACTGACCCAACTGGTCGAGACCGCCGGGTTCCGCCATGTGGTCGCGAACACCTGCGAACTGGACGCCCGGTGGGCCTCCCCCGACGAGGCGATGCGGATCGTAGAAGGTACACCGCACGCCACCCTGCTCGGGTCCTTGTCGGTCGAGGACCAGGGCCGGGTCCGAGCGGCACTGCGCGCCCGGTTGGCGGGTGATCTTGACGGCGCGGTGGTTGTGCCGACGGCCGCCACCATCGTGGTCGCACGGCGATAGCGCGAGCTCCCATTACGCTGCCCCCCATGGCCGGTGTCGACGAGCGTGCGGCGGCCCCGGTGTCGGACGAACAAGGATCCGTGGCCGACCTGACCGGTGCGCTGTCGGCCGAGCGGACGGGGGAGGACACCTTCGGTGCCGACAGCCCGGACTGGTGGGGCGGGGACCGGGTGTTCGGCGGCATGGTGGTGGCCCAGGCCCTGAGCGCGGCCCTCCAGACGGTCGACCCCGCGATGCCGGTGCATTCGCTGCATGGTTATTTCCTCCGCCCGGCGCGCCCGGGACGGCCGGTACACCTCAACGTCGGCCACGTGCGCGACGGCCGCTCTTTCGCGCTGCGTGACGTCACGAGCACGGTCGAGGGGAAGGAGACCTTCAAGATGATGTGCTCCTTCCATCTCGAAGAAGACGGAGAGCAGTACCAGCTGCCGATGCCCGAAGGGGTGGGCGATCCCGACGCCCTCGAGCCGTCCGAAACGCCGATCCCCTTCCATGTGCGCGAACTCGGACCGACCCAACAGCGTCCCGACGGCAGCTACCAGTCCACTCGTCGGGTATGGCTCCGCACCAAGGTGGACCTCCCCGATGATCCCGCCGTCCACGCCTGTGTGGTGGCCTACCTCTCGGACATGACCGGGGCGGCGTTCCGACCCCTCAGCCTCGGGACCTGGGGTACCCACACCGACGCCAGCCTCGACCACGCCGTCTGGTTCCACCGACCGGTGCGGGCCGACGAGTGGCTCCTCTACGACCTGTGCGCGGTGGTCAACGCCGGGGGGCGGGCGACGGTGCGCGGCTCGATGTACACCCAGGACGGGCTGCTGAGAGTGTCGATGGCCCAAGAGCTTCTGATCCGTCTGCTCGACGACCCGAGCCCCGAGATCTGGCCGGCCTGGTCGGCAACCAAGCTCTGAGGTCGCTGATCCGGGCCCGAGACCTCAACGTCGGGGTGTGGCTTCGATGAAGTCGGCGACGATCCGAGCCAGCTCGTCCCCCCGGTCCTCTTGGACGAAGTGCCCGGCGCCGGCGATGGTCGTGTGGGGCTGGCCCGCCGCCCCCGGGACGAGCGCCTGAAAGACCGAGTCCCAGCCGGCCGACGCCGGGTCGGCGTCCGAGTAGGCGGTCAAAAACGGGCGGTCGAAACGGGCGAGGGCTTCACCGGTCGCCCGGCCGATGGCCGCCCCCGGGTCGTTCTTGGTGAGGGGGATGAGCACCGGGAACTGGCGCAGCCCCGCCTTGAACGACTCGTCGGGGAACGGCGCGTCGTACGCGGCCAGTGCGGCGGGGGGCACCTCGGTGGTGGTGGCGAATCCGACGAAGAGGCTGGCGTCGAGGGCCGGGGCGCGTTGGGAGAGCAGGACGTAGTCGACGAGAGCCTCTTGAAGGACGACCCGGCCGTCGCCCTGCGAATGGTTGGCCCAGCCGAGTCGGCCGACGAGCGAGGGGTCACTCGTGTGCAGGATCGTGTTGGTCGCCACCACCCGATCGAAGCGATCCGGCCCTCCGGCCAAGACCGACAGCCCGATCGGGCCACCCCAGTCCTGGGCCACCAAGGTGATGTTGGAGAGTCCGAGCGATTCGACGAAGGCGGACATCCAGTCCACGTGACCCTGAAAGGTGTAATCGGTGCGGGCGGTCGGCTTGTCGGAACGACCGAAACCGATGTGGTCCGGAGCGATCACCCGGTGTCCACGCGCCACCAAGGACGCGATGACGTGCCGGTAGAGATAGGACCAGGTGGGTTGGCCGTGCAGCAGCAGCACTGGCGGGGCGGTGGTCGGTCCCTCGTCGACGTAGTGCATCCGCAAGGGACCGATGAGAGGGTCGGTGACGGTGAGGTAGTTCGGTGCGAAACCGAAGTCCGAGAGGTCCTCGAACCGCCCGTCGGGCGTGCGCAGGACCGCGTTCAACGGAACGTCATTTGTAACCCACCATTACGTGCTCGAACCACGCCTGAGGTGCGGCATTGACGAGGGTCTGCATGTCCCAGTAGTCGCTCCACCGGAAGATCTTGCCGTCTCGAAGCTGGTGAATCGAGACGAACGGGAGGCGCATCTGCTCACCGGTCGACCACGTCCACAACTCGATGTGCTCGGTGACCACGGTGTCGACATCGGCGACCATGAGGCCGCGTTCGTCGCTGATCGACTCGAGTGGATCGAGGGCCAGACGAAGCCGAGCCAGGATCTCGGTCTTCCCGGAGGCGAATTCGTCCTCGGGGGTGGCGGCGTCGGTGTAGGTGGCGTCGTCGGTGAAGTGGGCGACAAAGGCCTCCCAGTCGCCGGCGTACATGTCGTCCCAGAACTGATTGATCGACGTGCGGTTCTGTGCGGCGGTAGTCATGGCCCTCCTGTTGTCGGGAAACCGTAGCCCCGAGGACCGAGATCGGCGAGAGAATTCGTCACGCGGGGTAGGTTTGGATGCGTGAACGGATCCGAGACACAAAAGAGCACGAGCACTCCCCTCGGGGCTCTGTAATGGGGCTGCTCGAAGGACACCGGGCGGTGATCACCGGCGGTGGCTCCGGCATCGGGGCGGCCACGTGTCGGCGCATGGCCACCGAGGGGGCATCAGTTGCCGTCCTCGATATCGATGGGGACCGGGCCAAGGCGGTCGCCGCCGAGATCGACGGCTCGGCCTACGTGGCCGACGTCACCGATCCCGAGGCGCTGCGCGAGGCGGTCGACGCGGCGGCGGCCCAGCTCGGCGGCCTGAGCATCTTGTTCAACAACGCCGGCACCGGTAGCCAGACCCCGCTCCACGAGTGGACCCCCGAGGAGTGGGACCGTTTGGTCCGGGTGAACCTGACCGGGGTCTACCTGGGCTTTCGGGCGGCGGTGCCGCACATCAAGGCGGCCGGCGGGGGGAGCATCGTGAGCACGGCGTCGATCAGTGGGACCCGCCCGGCGGCCGGTGAAGCACCGTACGCCGCGGCCAAGGCTGCCGTGGTTGCCCTCACCGCCACCGCCGCCCTCGAGTATGGCCCGTCGATCCGGGTCAACTCGGTCTCACCGGGGATGATCCGCACACCGCTGACCGAGCCGCTGCTGGCGTTTTTCCCCNNNNTCTTTCTGTGCTCGGACATGGCCCGCTTCATCACCGGCCAGAACCTGGTCGTCGACGGGGGCATGACCCTGCACGGCTCCGGAGTTGACGGTATCTACGAGCATTTGTTCGGGCCATTGGGCGCTCGGTGATGCACGACCGACGGCGGCCTGGAATGATGCGGACGGCTACTGAGCACGCTCACTGAACAAGGCGCCCAGATACGAGCGCCGTGAGGATCATCAAGGAGTTTCGATGGCGATCCCGTGGGGATACGAGAACAAACGCGTGATAGTGAGCGGCGGCGGTGGCGCGGGCATGGGTGCCGCTGTGGTCGAAGATCTTCGTGAGCTGGGTGCGGAGATCCACGTCCTCGACCTGAAAGAGCCTTCGGCCGAGGTCGACGGTTTCTACTCGGTCGATCTGCGCGACCCCGCGGCCATCGACGCCGCGGTGGCTGAGATCGGCGGCCATGTCGACGCCCTCTTCAACTGTGCGGGGCTGCCTGGGCCGCCCCACACCGGTCTCGACACCATGCTGGTGAATTTCGTGGCGGCCCGTCACTTGACCGAGCGGGTCGCACCGCTCATGGGGGACAAGGGGGCGGTGGCGACCATCTCGTCGGCTGGGGGCATCGGGTGGGAGCACATGAAAGATGTCATCGAAGAGCTCCTGGCCACCAAGGGATTCGATGAGGCGCAGACGTGGCTCGAGGCCCACTCCGAGCTGGTCGGGGAGGGCTACTTGTTCTCCAAGCAGGTGATCATCTGGTGGACGCTCCATGCGGCGATCGACATGGCGCCGGCGATCCGGGTCAACTGCACGAGCCCGGGCCCGACGGATACCCCGATGATGCCGTCGTTCGAGGAGTACATGGGCAAGGAGTTCATGGACGCCTTTCCCAAGCCGCTCGGACGGAACTCCACTCCCCAAGAACAGGCGCACATCTTGGCCTTCATGAACAGCGATGCCGCGGCGTACATGACCGGGGCCAACGTCGCCGTCGACGGTGGGTTCACCGCCGGGTTGTTGACCGGCCGCCTCGGCATCTGAGCACTGCGGGCCCGAGCCCGGGTTCAGCCTGCGGCGTCGAGGGCGTTGGTCCGGGCGACGTCGCCGAACCACCGGGCGCTCGGCTTCGCGTGGCGCTCAAAGGTCGAGCGGTCGACGCCAACTAGGCCGAGCTTCGGGCCGAAGCCGAGGTGCCATTCGAAGTTGTCGAGCAGGCTCCATACGAAGTAACCGCGCACGTCGACGCCCGACTCGATGCAGCGGTGCAGACCGGTCAGCGCCTCGGTGATGAACTCGATGCGTTCGGTGTCGTCGTCGGTGGCGATGCCGTTCTCGGTCACCATGACTGGGAGCCCGGTGATCGCGGCCGCCCGTCGCACCGTGTACTCCACCACCTGGGGCCAGTACTCATAGCCCATCTGGGTGAGCCGGGTCCCGGGCGGCGGGTCGATCGGTCCCAAGGGTCCGAGCACGGTCCGCTCGTAGCATTGGACACCGACGAAGTCGTCCCCGGTGGTTGCGGCCAAGAAGGTGTCCTCGAGGATCGCCTCGGCCGCATCCCTGGTGCCGTGACCACCCTCGCCCGCCACCAGTTCTTCCATCGAGAGGGTCAGCCCGACGGGAAAGCTCCCCGGACCCGAGCGCATCGCCTCGACGGCCAGGCGGTGGGCCGTTACGAAGGCACCGTTCACCGCCAGGTGCCGGGCGAACTGGTCCTTCTCGCCCGGCGGGTAGATACCGACGGTGTAACCGAGGACGGCGACCACGTTGGGCTCATTGATCGTGCAGGCCCAGCCGATCAGATCCCCGAGATGGGCGGTCGCCCGCGTGACGTAGCGGGCGAACCGCTCGGGGGCGTCGGGTGCCTCCCAGCCACCCCGGGCGGCCAGCCACGACGGGGTGGTGAAGTGATGGAAGGTGACCACGGGCTGGACGCCCCGTTCGTGGCAGGCGGCGCACATGCGGCGGTAGTGGTCGAGGGCAGCGAGGGACCATTCCCCCTCCGCCGGCTCGATGCGGCTCCACTCGAGGGAGAACCGGTAGGCCCCGAGCCCGAGGTCGGCTACAAGTTCGACGTCCTCGTGCCACCGGTGGAAGGAGTCACAGGCGTCGCCGCTCGACTCGACAGTGCCCGAGGAGGTGTTGTGCTCGAAGGCCCACCAGTCGTTGTTGGTATTGCCGCCCTCGATCTGGTGGGCGGCGGTCGCCGTGCCCCACAAAAAGCCCTCTGGGAACTCGAGCGGCACCAACTCAGCGCTTCTTCGGACCCGAGCCGTTGAACAGTCCGCGGTGGATGATCGTGGTCAGGGTGTCGAGCGCCCGGTCGTCGACGGGATCGTTTACAAATTCGCGCAGGTAGTGGAAGCGGTCGAGCATCGCGATGACTGCCATGCCTGCGGCCTCGGCGTCGATGTCGGCGGGCGGTCCGGGGACCGCCGCCATCTGACGGGCCAGGGCAGCCGACATGACGGTGACCGCTTGACGGACCTGGACGCCGAGCTCGGGGTCGACGGCGGCGAGGTCGGTCCACGCCCGCAGCAGTGGGGCGTAGCGGACCCACAGCGAGGAGTACAAGCCGACCCAGCGTCGCATGTCCTCCCAGGTGGCACCCCCGGTCGGTGCCTCGCTCAACGTGGTGTACAGCTCGGCGGCTTCCGCTGCCGCCTCGGCCACGAGGGCCCGGAGGAGATCTTCTTTGTTGGAGAAGTAGAGGTA
>PMOE01000086.1:0-35385 GCA_003161575.1 Acidimicrobiaceae bacterium
CCCTCAACGACATCATTGGTGTTCTGGGCAGGAGAGCCCCATTGGGACTTGTTGGCCTCGATCACACCCCGCTGAGATGCGAAGTGCCATGGAAGTGCGGGTCAGTGCCTCGCGCTCTTCGCCATCGCTCGGGGCAACTGGAAGTCTCCGAAGAATTTCCAGATGGTGTCGGTGGCGTTGATCTCGAATGTCGTGAACCCCGTGATGTTCGCAATCGACTGGGTGAACTTGCTTCCCGGCCAGGCGTGCCCCCCGTCGAGAACGATGTAGAAGACCACACCCACGCCCGGGGGGCACCGGTAGGTCCGCTCGATGATGTGGGGGGCTCGCATCGTCTCGGTCGAGTGCGGGTTGCAGCCGTCCCTGTTGGCCCAGGCCCGAACGTTTGCGGGGTAACCCGAGCCGTTGAGGTTGGCCGGCACCGTGGTCGTCGTGGGGGGTGTAGGTCCCCCGTTCAACGCGTGGTTGAGGACCGCGGTACCGATCCCGCCGTTGAAATACAAGATCGGGTCGGCCGTGCCGTGAAAGGCCAGGATCGGGACCGGGCGGGCGGCCAGGCAGGGCTTGGGCATCAAGAGACCCGAGACGGCAGCGATCGCGGCAAATCGGCTCGCCATGGTGCACGCCAGTAACGAGACCATGAAGGCCCCGTCGGAGAAGCCGTCGGCGTAGACCCGGGACGTGTCGACACACAGACGCGATTCGATCGAGTTGAGCATGTCGGTCACGTAGGTCAGATCGGCGTTGGGGTGCGACGTCGCGCTCGTGTCCCACTGCGAAGGATTGCCGGTCCCTTGCGGAAAGGCGACGATGAAGCCGTCTTTTTGACCCAGCACGCCGAACTGAGAGGTGGTCGCTTGGAGTTGGGCCCCTTCGGCCAAGCCGTGGAAATCGAGCACGAGGGGGCGAGGGGTAACCGCAGGGCTCGGGGCGGGCGTCGTGAGCAAGAAGAGACGTGGGGTCCCGTTGACCTCGAGGCTCTGCTGCTCGGTGGCGACCGCCGGTCCCTGGGGCATCCGGCAACCCGACGAGGCGACGGGGGCCGCGGTGGCCCGGACCGGCGCGGTCCGAGGGGATCGGGGCGCCGCGCTGCTGGCGCTCGACGAGCAGCCGGCGCCGACAACGGTGAGGGCGAGCAACGCGACGAAGCAGTGACGCGCCGATCCGACGTGTCCTTTCCCGGGGCGGACGAGGCGCCCTGGCACGGGACCGACCGACCCGCGGTGCGGTGGCAATACGCAACGGTCCTTAGACAAGAGGCACCGTGCGCCCGTGGGCTCCCAGCACGCTCGCCGAAGCGTCGGCTCGGTCAAGGCGCACCTCGAGGTCGGCCGGGAGCTCGACGGATCGGTGCAGGTAGCCCAGTGCGGCCGGACCGCCGACTCCCGGGCACCAGGCCGCCGACGTGCAGGAACCGAGCACCTTCTCTCCGCCCGGGACGAAGATCGGGGCCCCGATGAGTTGGGCGAGGTCGAGGGCGACCGGGGGGTCGATGATGATGCCGCACAGGCGGCGGGCCACCTTGTTCCCGCGTGCGTCGAGCCGGGCCACCAGCTCCTGGCCCGTGTAGCACCCCTTGGTGAAGTTCACCGTCCGTTCCAACAGATGAGCTTCCGCGGGGATCGTCTTGTTGTCGAGTTCGGCCCCCATCTCGGGGATCCCCGCCTCCACCCGGAGCGCCTCCCAGGCACCCGAACCACACCATTCGACATGGTCGGGAAGCGCCGCCTCGGGATCCACGCCGAGCAGGTCGGCACCGAGGGTCCCGTTCACCGCCACCGCCAACATCCATGTGCGCTCGCCACTCGTGGGCTCCTCAGTGATCAGGTGGAGCGCGTCGGGCACCTGGTCTCCCCTGAGGGCAATGCACGACCAGTCGCGTGGCTCGATCTGCACTTTGGAACGGAGCTTGAAACGGTTGAGCCGATCGACGACGGTGGCACCGAAACCGCCGGCCACGTCGAGCACGAACTCGTCGTCGGCTGATCGCAGCACCCGCAGCAGGGCCACCAGCTTTCCTTCGGGGGCGAGCAGCAACGATTCAGCGTGCTCGCCAACCCCGAGCGCGCCGACATCCTGGCTGCACTGTCCTTGGAGGTAGTCGGCGGCGTCGCGGCCCCGAACCACCACCACATCACGGTTCAGCCGGTAGGCGCCCACCCGGTCCCGCAACGCCTCATATTCAGACACGAGGGCGGCTTCGGGCGGGTCCACGCCCGGTTCGCTCATGTCGACCCCGAGCAGGTCGGCGACATCCGTCGGGCCTCCCCGACCGCGGCGAGCAGCGCGGCCGCTTTGTGGGTGCACTCCTCGTCCTCGCGGCGCGGGTCACTGTCGGCCACGATCCCGGCCCCCGCCTGCACCGAGGCTCGACCGTCGGGGCTGACAACCATGGTGCGGATCACAATGGCGGTGTCGAGGTTGCCTGAGAAATCGAGATAGCCGACGACGCCGCCGTAGATGCCCCGCTTGGTCGGCTCAAGTTCGTCGATGATCTCCATGGCCCGGACCTTCGGGGCACCCGAAAGGGTCCCCGCGGGCAACGTGGCCCGTAGCACGTCGATCGGGCCCTTCCCCGGGGCGAGGCGCCCGGAGACCTGTGAGGTCAGGTGCATGATGTGGCTGTAGCGCTCGACGGTCATCAGCTCGTCGACCTTTTCACTCCCGAAAGACACCACCCGACCGACGTCGTTGCGGGCGAGATCGACCAGCATGACGTGCTCTGCCACCTCCTTGGGATCCTCGGACAGCTCCCCGCCGAGCAACGCGTCGTGCTCGTCGTTCACCCCGCGCGGGCGGGATCCGGCGATCGGTCTTGAAATCACGACCCCGTCGCGCACCCGGACCATGGGTTCGGGCGACGAGCCGACCACCGTCACCTCGGGGAAGCGCAGGAAGTACAGGTACGGACTCGGGTTGAGCAGCCGCAGGGCCCGGTAGACCGCAAAGGGGTCTGCGCCGAGCTCGAGGTCGAAGCGTTGGGAGAGGACCACCTGGAAGATGTCGCCGGCCACGATGTACTCCTTGGCCGCCTCCACCGAGGCCATGTACGCCTCGCTGGTCATCATGCGCGTCGGCTCGGCCACCGCTGCTCCGGGCTCTGGGAATGGCAGGGGCGACGTGGTGTCGGATTCGAAGCAATCGTCAGCCAGCACGCGCAGGCGAGCCTCGGCCCCGGCGTAGGCCTCGGCCATCTCGGATTGGGTCCAGTTGTCCTCGATCACCACGTTCTGCACCAGGACGATCCGCTGGCGCCAGTGGTCAAATGCGGCCAGTTCGCCGATCACCACGAGGCTGGCATCGGGGTAACCAAGGTCGTCGGGGGGGGTGTCGGGCAGGTGCTCGATCTCGCGCACCACGTCGTATCCGAGGTAGCCGACAACCCCCCCGTGCAGAGGGGGAAGCTCGTCAAAACTCGGCGAGCGATAGGCCGCCAACAGTTCTTCAAGGGCGGCGAGCACACCGTGGCCACCACCGGTCGGGACCCTGAGGGGCCCTGTCGCCGAGACCTGCGAGCCCCGGGCCACGAGCGTGCCCAGTGGGGAGCGACCGACAAAGGAATAGCGTCCCCACCGTTCACCACCCTCGACCGATTCGAACAGGAAGCCTGGACCCTGTCCGACGATATTGGAAAAGGCGGCCACCGGGGTGAGCGTGTCGGCCACCACCTCGGTGAAGACCGGCACGATGGTGTACTCGGCGGCCAGGGCGACAAACTCCGACGGGTCAGGCCGGATGCGCAACCCACCAGCGGTGTCCGCGCCGGTGTCTGCAACCGCACCGGCGTATTTGGCCCGGCTCATCGAATCTCGCCCGGCGCCGTCCCGCCGGGCTCGGCGGGGCGCGGCATCCCCGGACCCTGTCCGACCGAGCGATAGAAACAGCTCCAGTTCCGGGTGTGGCAACCCCCCTCGCCGTGTTGGTCGACCAGCACGAGGAGCGCGTCACCGTCGCAGTCGACCCGCACCTCTCGCACGTACTGGCGGTCGCCGGAGGTCTCGCCCTTGTTCCACAGCTCCTTGCGGCTCCGACTCCAGAACCAGGTCCGCCCGGACTCGAGGGTCCGGCGGAGGGCCTCGGCGTTCATGTAGGCCACGGTCAGCACGTCACCACCGGTCGCGTCCTGGACGATGGCGGTCACCAACCCGTTGTCGTCGAAGCGCACCTCGCCCAGGTTCGCCTCGTCAACCACCAGTGCGATGCCCCGTGCTCCTCCGGTCATCACGGTCTCACAGGTACAGCCCGGTACCGCCGTCGATCCGCTCGGAGGCCACCGCGTGGATGTCCCGCTCGCGCAGGATCACATACTCCTCGCCTTGGACCTCGACTTCGAAACGGTCCTCGGGATTGAACAAGACCTTGTCGCCGACCTTGATGGTGCGGACGTGAGGCCCGACGGCCACCGTCTCGGCCCAGGCCAGCCGGCGGGAGACCTGGGCCGTTGCCGGGATCAGGATTCCGGCGCGCGAGCGTCGTTCTCCCTCTGCTTGGGAGACTTGGACCAAGACTCGGTCGAAGAGCACGGTGATCGGCTGTTTTGGGTCCCCGGCCTGGGACGACTCCTTCGATGCCACACCGGCACGGTACCGCATCACCGGCCGGGGCCGGACCGCGCCAGGCACGGCTCCGGCGAGCACTCGCCCGGGGGCGGCGGATCATCGACGATCGGACGCTTCGACCGGTCGGACCGTCACCCCAGCGGCGGCGAGGTACTCCTTTGCCTGACCGACCGAGTACTCCTGGCGGTGAAAGATGCCGGCGGCGAGCACGGCGTCGGCGCCACCGCGCCTCACCCCCTCCACCAGGTGCTCGAGGGTGCCGACGCCACCGGAGGCCACAACCGGCACGTCCACGGCGTCGCTGACCGACCGGGTGAGATCGAGGTCGAAGCCGTCGCGGGTGCCATCGCGGTCCATCGAGGTCAACAGAATCTCCCCCGCACCGCCTTCGGCGCAGCGGACGACCCATGAGACGGCGTCGATCCCGGTCGACCGTCGCCCGCCGTGGGTGAAGACCTCCCAGCCTCCACTGCCAGTCCGCGCCCGGGCGTCGACGGCCACCACGACGCATTGGTCGCCGAATTCGCCGGCCAGCTCGGCGACCAATTCGGGGCGGTCGATCGCCGCGGTGTTCAACGCCACTTTCTCCGCGCCGGCCCGCAACAGCCGGCGGGCGTCTTCAGCGCTGCGGACGCCGCCACCGACGGTGAGGGGAATGAACACCCGCTCGGCCGTGCGGGCCACCACGTCGACCATGGTGTCGCGCTGATCCGACGACGCGGTGATATCGAGGAAGGTGAGCTCGTCGGCCCCGTCGTGGTCATAGCGGGCGGCCAGCTCCACGGGGTCCCCGGCATCGACCAGGTCGACGAAGCGCACGCCTTTGACCACCCTCCCCCCGGTCACGTCCAAACAGGGGATCACCCGGATGACGCGCACGCGGCCATCCCCTCTTCGAGTCCGACTCGGCCGTCGACGAGGGCCTTGCCCACCACCACGCCGGCCAGGAGGCGAGCACACAGCGGCCCACGCAGCGTGACCAGAGCCCGCAGGTCTTCAACCGATCCCACCCCGCCGGAGGCCACGACAGGCAGGGTGGTGAGATCGAGCACACTTTGCAGCCCAACGGTGTCGGGGCCTTGCAGGGTGCCGTCTCGTTCGATGGCGGTGACTACCACGGCACCGAGCGGGGCGGCGGCGACCTCGTCTAAGAGCTCGGCCACCGTCCGTCCCGAGCCGAGGGTCCAGCCCCGGCCCGACGCTTCGAGTTCCCCGTCACGCCGCCGCCGGTAATCGAGGCCGAGCGCCACCTGGCCCGGGTGGCGGGTGGCGAGGTGTCCGGCGAGACCGGGGGTTTCGAGGGCCGCCGTCCCGAGCACGACCCGGGACACACCGGCATCGAGCAGGTCGGCGACGTCGTGCTCGCTCCGCACTCCCCCGCCGGTTTGGACCGCGATACCGGCGCGTCGGGCAATCGCCTTCACCGTCGCCCGGTTCTCGGGCTCGCCGCTCAAGGCGGCGTCGAGGTCGACCACATGGAGCCATCGCGCTCCCGCGGCGACGAACCGGTCGGCGAGATCGAGGGGGTCCCCGTACTCCTGGATGCGCCCGAAGTCCCCCTGGACCAGGCGCACGGCCACGCCGCCTCGAAGATCGATAGCGGGAAGGAGCTCCATTACGCGCTGGACGCTGCGACCTGCACCGCGCAGCGGGTGACGAAGTTCGACAAGATGGCCAGACCCGCCGATCCGGATTTCTCGGGGTGGAACTGGGTGCCCCAGACGTTGTCCCGTTCGGCCGCCGCGGCGACGGGACCTCCGTAGTCACAAGTGGCGACCGTCTCGGGCCCGACCGCCGGGGCGTAGGAATGGACGAAGTAGACCCAGGGCGAAGGGTCCAACCCGGCCAGCAAGCCCGAGGCGACCCCCTCGCGTCGCACCAGCCGGTTCCACTGCATCTGGGGGTGCTTGACCCCAACGGGCAATCGGATGATCGGACCGGCGAAGGCCCCGAGCCCGCGGGCTCCGGGGCTCTCGTCTGATCGCTCGTAGAGCAGCTGGAATCCGATGCAGATCCCGAGGAAGGGCACACCGGTGTCGATGGCGTGACGGGCCGCCTGGCCGAGGCCGCTGTCTTCGAGCGCGGCGGCACAGGGTCCGAAGGCGCCGACCCCGGGCAGCACCACCCCGCTCGCACCGGTCACATCGGCGGGGTCAGTGATCAGGCGAGCGGGCGCTCCGAGGTGGACCAAGGCGTTTTCGGCCGAGCCGAGGTTCCCGATCCCGTAGTCGAGGACGACGATCGACCCTTCGGCGCTCACAGAGAACCCTTGGTCGAAGGGATCCGCTTCCCTTCGGTTCGCACCGCGTCGCGAAGAGCGCGGGCCACCCCTTTGAAGCTGGCTTCGACGATGTGGTGGGTGTTCTTTCCCTCGCGCTTGTTCACGTGCAAGGTCAGGGCCCCGGCCGTGGCGAAGGCGCGCCAGAACTCCTCGGCCAGCTGGGGATCGAACGGCGGTTCGCCGAGTCCGACGGTATCGGGAGCGAATGGGACGTCGTACGCCAGATACGGACGGCCCGACAGATCGAGCGCGACCTCGATCAGGGCCTCGTCGAGGGGAAGCAGGAGGGAGGCGAAACGCCGGATGCCCGATTTGTCCCCAAGCGCCTCGGCCAGGCATTGACCGATCACGATGCCGACGTCTTCGACGGTGTGGTGGGCGTCGACCGCCAGGTCACCGTTGGCGTGCACCGAGAGGTCGAAGCCACCGTGGCGGCCGAGCTGGTCGATCATGTGGTCGAAGAACGGAAGGCCGGTCGACACTTCCACCTGGCCGGTGCCGTCGATGCCCAGGGTCACGGCGATCTCGGTCTCTTTGGTCTTCCGACGCCGTTCGGCCCGCCGCACCTCCTGGTCGCTCTCGCCAGCACCTCGGGTCATCGCAGGATCTCCTCCAGTGCGTCCACGAATCGATCGTTCTCGCTGGGCGTGCCCACCGTGACCCGGAGACACCCCGGGAGCCCGGGCCAACTCGAACAGTTCCGTATCAGTACGGACCGTTCGACCAGCCCTTCCCAGACCTCCCCGGCCGCCCGCTCGTGGGGCCGAAAGAGAATGAAATTGGCATCAGACGGCCAGGTCTCCACCGGTAATGCTGCCAGAGCGGCGGCCAGGCGCCCGCGCTCTTCGGCCACCAGCGCCACCCGGCCCTCCATCTCGGTCCGGTATTTGAGGGCCAGAACCCCGGCGACCTGGGTCATCGCGGACAGGTGGTAGGGCAACGCGGCGTCGTCGCAGGCGGCCACCACGGCCGGATCGGCGATGAGATACCCGAGCCGGGCGGCCGCCATAGACCAGGTCTTCGAAAACGTCCGCACCACCACGAGGCCGTCGGCATCGGTGGCCGTCGGCCCGGCGCGACCCGATCCCCGCAACTCCAAGGCCGACCAGGAGGCGAATTGGCCGTAGGCCTCGTCGACCACCACCAGACCCGGGGCACGGGACAGCACCCGAGCGACCAGTTCGGGGGTCTCGGCCCGTCCGGTCGGATTGTTGGGTGAGCACACGAAGGTGACCGTCGGTTGGGCCTCGTCTAGCACTCGCTCGACGTCGTCAGCATCGATCCGGAAGTCCGAGGCACGCCCGGCGCTCGCGACCTCGGTGCCGGTGAGGCGGGAGATGTGGCTGTGCAACGCGTAGGTCGGTTCGAAGATCAAGGCGCGCCGCCCCGGCCCGCCGTAGGCGAGCAGCAGGCATTGGAGGGCCTCGTTGGATCCGTTGGCGCAGAAGACTTCGCTCGCGTCGACGCCGTGGTACTCGGCGAGCCCGGCCCGGAGTTCGCTCGCCAGGCGGTCGGGGTAGCGATTGAATTCAATGCGTTCGAGCGCGCCGGCCAGCTCGTCGCGCCAGGTCTCGGGGGCGGGGAAGGGTGATTCGTTGGTGTTGAGTCGGACTTTCGCCGGCACCTGTGGGGAGTGATAACCGCTCAGTGCGGCCAAGTCGTCACGGCGCGGGACGAGGGAACTCATGACCGCAACCTGATCGACTCGGCGTGTGCGGCCAGACCCTCGGTCTCCGCGAGGGTCATCACCGCCGGTCCGAGCGCGTCGAGGGCCCCCGGTCCCGCCGTCACGGCGTGGATGTGACGGCGGAAGTCGTCGGCCCGTAGGGCCGAGGCGAACCGGGCCGAGCGATTGGTTGGGAGCACGTGGTTCGGACCGGCCACGTAGTCACCGAGACTGGCCGGAGATCCCGGGCCGCAAAAGACCGCTCCGGCCGCCCGCACCAACGGCAAGAGCGCCTCGGCGTCGTCCACCATCAGCTCGAGGTGCTCGGGGGCCACGACGTTGGCAACGGCCATGGCGTCGTCCACCCCGTCAACGAGGCAGGCGTAGCCGCCCCGGCCAAAGGTTGCTTCCAAGTCGGCCCGGCGGGGAGAGGCCGCCACCAGCCGCTCGACCTCAGCACTCACTTCGGCTGCCTTATCGGGCGACCAGGTGACCAGCCAGGCCAAACCGTCCGGCCCGTGCTCGGCTTGTACGACCAGGTCAATGGCGGCCAGCACCGCCGGCGTCTCGGGGCCGGCGACAACGACGACCTCGGAAGGACCGGCAAAGGCGGACGCCACGCCTACGACACCGGACACCTGCCGTTTGGCCTCGGCCACATACAGGTTGCCCGGTCCGACGATCACGTCCACCCGGGCGATCGTCTCGGTCCCGTAGGCCATGGCGGCGATGGCTTGCGCTCCGCCGACCGCATAGATCTCGTCGATCCCGGCGATCGAGGCCGCGGCCAAGGTCGCGTCGTCGATATGACCGCTGGGGCCGGGGGGCACACACAGCACCACGTCGGGAACCCGGGCCACCCGCGCCGGTGCTGCGCACATGAGCACGGTCGAGGGGTAGCGGGCCCGGCCCCCTGGTGCGTAACAGCCGGCGCGTTCGACCGGGCGCAGGAGGTGGCGGACCGTCACACCCCCAGAGGAGAAGTCACCCGGCGGCGTGCCCTCGTTTGCGTGGTAGTCGTAGATCCGCCGATACGCGAGCTCGAGTGCGTCGTGCAACGCGGGTGGCACTCGCTCGGCCGCCCCCGCAACCTCTTGGGCGCTCACCCGCAGCTCCTCGACGACCGCCCCGTCGAACTCGGCCGTCAGGGCGCCGACCGCGGCGTCACCCTCGGCCCGCACCCGGGCGATGATTCCCGACACCACTCCGGCCACGTCTTCGCCGGCATCGACTGGACGCGGCAAGTCCTCGTCGAAGGGCGGGCGGCGGCCGCGCAGATCGAGTGGGGTGAGCAACATGGGTCCCCGATGCTACCTGGGCCGATACCCCAACCCGGCTGGTCGTCAACGCGCGTCGAACGCGCCCCGACTTGGCAGTTCGTTTCGAGATCGAAGCACTCGACTGCCCCCCGAGGCGCCCAATGGGTCATCATGCGAGGGTGCAACGGCGCAGCGAGCTCGCGGAACTCTCCTCTCTCACCTCGACGCTAGAAGAACTCACCCGGCGGGTCACGGCCATGGCCGAGACGGCCCGGGACCAGGGCGACGAGGACCTGGCGATCGAGCTGTTCGGGGCCGAACGGTCATTGCACGGCTCGCTGCGCCGTCTCCGACGGGTCTCGGGCCTCTCCCCCTGAGCCGGGCCTGAGACCGCGCGACGTTCAGACCGCGTAGAGCACAAGCTCGTGGCCCAAAAGCCCGGCTGCGCTCCGCAGGGCGTTCTGCCGGGCTGCGACGACGGCGGCATTGTGCCGGGCTGCCGCCTCGGCCACGGCGACGGCGACCAGGTCGCTTGTGTCCGCCCGGGCCGCGAGCTCACCGGCCCGACGGGCCCCTTCGTCACCCAGCACTTCGACCTGTGAGCCGGCGAGCAGGCCCTCCAGACGGTCTACCCGGGCCTCGGTCCGAAAGGCGTCCGCCACAGCGGAGGCCGGCACCACCGGGACGATGCCGTTGGCCAACGCCGCACGATGCATGGCCCAGACGATGCGATCGCCCCGGGCGGCCGCCCGCAGCGCCGCCGCGCCGTACACCAGTCCGTCGCGCGAGCTCATCAGCGACGACGCACCCGCGAGGCCATTCCTGAGACACCTGAAAGCAGCCGGGCGAGCAGCGCCTCCCCCGCGGCGATCTCCTCAGCGGTGAGAGCTCCCGCCTCGGCCTCCCACGCCGCCACACCCCGAAGACCTCGACGGACACGCAGTTGGCGCTCGGCGGCGCTCGAGAGCCAGGCACTGAAGGACACCCCGTCCTCCTTGGCCGCCGTTTCGACGGCGCTGGCCACCTCATCGGCAAGAGAGACTGATCGCTTGGTGACCACGGCCCAATGGTAGGACCCCAGTAGCACCCCGGTGCGGCGACCTCGGGCACTACGCGACGACGGCGCCCCAATGGGGCGCCGTCGTGCGAGCGGGCCGGGCGGCGGATCCCGGATTCCGCTCTTATGGAACCAGGTGGCGGGAACCGGTTCCTATAACCATCGTACAACACTCGCTTCGGAAATGCTCCCTCCTTCAGAAGTCCTCTACCAGGGAGTTCCCGAGTAGTCAGAAAATGCCTCGAATGGTCCAAACCATTTCGCACCCAGATTGCACCGTGGCGAACCGCTCGCCAGCCCGATGGTGGAGGGCGCCCCTCAGCGGCTCTTTCGACCGCGCTCCTCGGTCCGTCGGGTGTGCTGCTGCAACGACGCTTCGACAAAAGTCCCCGCTGATGGGCAGATATCGGCCAGCACGCAGTCGTCGCATCTCGGGGCACGGGCGTTGCAGACCCGGCGACCGTGCAAGATGAGCCGGAGGCTGAAAGCCCCCCACTGCGCTGGCGGCACCATGGCATCCAATTCGTGTTCGACCGTGACCGGATTCTTCTCCGTGGTGAGTCCGAGACGCAGGCTTAGTCGGCCGACGTGAGTGTCGACGGGCAGACCCGGGAGCCCGAAGGCGACGCTACGCACGACGTTGGCGGTCTTGCGACCGACGCCGGGAAGAGTGACCAGTTCGTCGAGTTCGGTGGGGACGATTGCGTCGTAGCGTTCGACGACGGCCTTGGCCATTCCGAGAAGGTTCTTGGCCTTCGAGTGAAAGAACCCGGTCGACTGGATGATCCCTTCGAGCGTGGCCGGGTCGGCGCCGGCCAGGGTCTGGGCGTCGGGGTAGGCGGCGAAGAGCACCGGGGTCACCATGTTGACCCGTGCATCGGTGCACTGCGCAGAGAGGATCGTGGCGGCCAACAGCTGGAAGGGATCGCCGTAGTCGAGCGCGCAGAGCTCGGTGGCCGTGCCCGGATACTCCTCGGCCAACCGATCCACGACGACCCGGGCTCGCCCCTTTTTGGTGCGCGGGCCGGTCATCGGTCGCAGGTTACCGGGCGGCGTTAGCCTGCCGTTGTGGGCGACTACCGGGTACAAGTGAAACGCCACGTCGGACCGGCCGACATCGCTGAGGTGACCGACCTGCTCGGAGCCGCCTACGCCGTCGATGGTCATCGCCCTCTCGGTGAGCACAAATGGCTAGATCTCGTTCACGGCGGCCGGTTGGGTTTCGCCGGACTCTTGGCCCACGAGGTTGACGACGCCGAGCTCGTCGGTTACGGCCAACTCACCGGCGGTGACGGGTCGTGGGGACTCGAAATCGTCGTGCACGCGGCCCACCGAGGCTTCTCTGAACACATCGGCCGGGCCCTACTGGTGGCCGCCCTCGAAGAGGTGGGCCACCAAGGGGGCGGCCACGTGCACTACTGGATCGCCAGGCCGACCCCAGAACAAGACGCCGACGCCCAGTCCCTCGGGTTCCGCCCAGAACGCGAGCTGCTCCAGCTGCGCGTTCGGCTTCCCCTCGACACCGAAGGCTCCGGCCCGGGACCCGAGGTTCGCCCCTTTGTGCCCGGCGCGGACGAAGAGGCGTGGCTGGCGGTCAACAACCGAGCCTTCGCCGGACATCACGAACAAGGAAATTGGACACTCGCAACCCTGCTCGAACGAGAAGAGGAGCCGTGGTTCGACCCGGAGGGCTTCCTCGTGCTCTGGGAGGGCGATCGACTGTGCGGCTCGTGTTGGACCAAGGTCCATACCGACGCCGATCCGGCAATGGGCGAGATCTTTGTCATCTCGGTTGACCCCGAATTCCATCACCGTGGCCTGGGCCGGGCCCTGACCCTCGCCGGACTGGACTGGCTGGCCCGGCGCGGCCTCGCCGTCGGCATGCTGTACGTGGACGAGAGCAACGACTCGGCGGTCAGGCTCTACCGTTCGCTCGGCTTCGGCGTCGACCACCGCGACCGGGCGTACCTGGTCGACGTGGCCCCAACGAACACCTGAGGCCCCGCGACGTGCTCATTGCACTCCGGCACCTACCGCTCGGCCGATCCCGTAGGTAACACTGCTGGCCACGACGGCCACCACCAACTGGCGCAGGGCAGAGCGCAGCCGGGAGCGGCCGGTGAAGACGCCAAGCGCCCACCCAACGGTCAGCGAGGCCACCACCCCGATTACCACCGAGCCCAGCACGGCCGTCGTGCCGGAGGCGAAGAACCAAGGCAACAGGGGGAGCAACGCCCCGATCCCGAACGCCACAAAGGAGGCGGCGGCGGCCTGGACCGGTGAGCCCAACGCACTCGGATTGATGCCGAGCTCCTCTCGGGCGTGAGTCTCGAGGGCCAGTTCGGGATCGCTCATCATCTCTTCCACCAGCTCCCGGGCCAGTTCGGGTGCGATGCCGCGCCGTTCGTAGATTGCGGCGAGCTCCCGACGCTCGGATTCGGGACTCTTTCGCAGGGACTGGCGTTCCACGTCGAGCTCGCGCTCGAGCAGCTCGCGTTGGGCCTGCATGGAGACGAACTCCCCGGCCGCCATCGAAAATGCCCCCGCTACGAGCCCGGCCAAACCGGTCAATCGGACGATGCCCGCTCCGGGCTGGGCTGCAGCCACCCCGAGGATCAGCGAGACGTTGGTGACCAGGCCGTCGCTGACCCCGAACACCGCCGCTCGGGCACCCCCCGCCTGGACGTTGCGGTGGTGGTGCTCGACGCTCTCGCTCTCCTCTTTGTTGGGCGGCTCATCCACGGGTCGAGCGTAGCGATCCCCGGGTGGTTCCCCGCACTGGCAGAATCGATCCCGTGGACAAGCGCAAGTGGATCGACCAGAGCCAGCCCCAGACCCTGCAGGCCGCCACCATGCTTTGCTACCTCAACGCTGTCCTGGCGGTCGTCTACTTCCTCGCATTCGGGGTAGGACTGTCCCTCGTCTTGGTGTTGATGGGCGGCGCCGCCTACGGCATCGCCAACGAGTGGCGCTGGGCCTACTGGGGGGCCGTGGTGCTCGCCGGGATCTACCTGGTCTCGCAGATCGCGTACTTCCGCGTCGGCACCATCTTGAACCTGCTTTTCGCCCTCGTGCTGGTGGCCCTTCTCCTGCATCGCCAAAGTCGCGCCTACCAAAAGATCTGGTTCCACTGACTCGGGTCGGCCGGAGCACCCGGCACCGAGCCATGTCGGGCCTCCAGCGGCCCTGATCTAACGTGGCGAGGTGGTCGGGACGGCCGCTTCGATTCCCAGGCGATGACAAGGAGCAGGCAATGAGCACCACCGTGAGCAGCATCGACGAGTTCCACCCGCTCGTGGGCACGCATCTGGGGTACAGCGACTGGGAGAACATCGACCAGGCCCGAGTGAACCTCTTCGCTGACGCCACTGGGGACCATCAGTGGATCCACGTAGACCCCGAACAGGCCAAGAGCGGGCCGTTCGGCGGCCCCATCGCCCACGGATATCTCACCTTGTCCCTCGCTCCGGTGCTGTTGAACAAGGTGCTGCATGTCGACGGCATGACCTTCGGAGTCAACTACGGGTGCAACAAGGTGCGCTTCCCCTCCCCGGTCCGGGTCGGCTCCGACTTGCGCCTCGGAGCCGCAGTCGCCGCCGTCGACGACGTCGAGGGCGGCGTGCAGGTGACCTTCGACCTCACTCTCGAGGTCAGAGATGCCCCCAAGCCCTCCTGCGTCGCGCAGGTGGTCTACCGCTACTACCGCTGATCGGGCCGTCGGTCTCGGGGTGAGCACGAGAACGCGAGGGGCGTACGAGCCCGATCTCCCGACGGGCGCGGACAAGACCGCCAAGGTGCGCTCGATGTTCGACACCATCGCTCCGCGCTACGACCTGGTGAACCGGGTGATGACCCTCGGGCTCGACCAGGGATGGAGACGGACCACGGTGAACGCGCTGGCCCTTGCTCCGGGCATGGTGGTCTTGGACCTCGCCTGTGGCACGGGCGATCTGAGCACCATGGCCAACCGGCGTGGCTACCGCACCATTGGCGCGGATCTCAGCTGGGGCATGCTCGCGGCCAATCGAACCGGCGAGCCGGCGCTGCAGTGCGATGCCGCCAACCTGGCCCTCGCCGATCGATCGATCGACGGCATCGTGTGCGGCTACGCGCTGCGAAACTTCACCGATCTGGCCGGATCACTGCGCGAGGCGGCGCGGGTGCTGCGCCCCGGAGGGAGGATTGCCGTATTGGAGGTGGCCGCGCCCCCCCGCGGATTGATGCGAAACGGCCACCGGATCTGGTTCGAACGAGTGGTCCCGGTCCTCGGCGCCCTCCTCTCTGACGCCGACGCCTACCGCTATCTGCCCCGTTCGACGGCCTACCTCCCGAGCGACGTTGGGCTGCGCCGGCTCTTCCTCGACGCCGGTTTCTCCACCGTCGGACGTCGGCTCCTCCACGGGGGCCTCAGCCAGCTCATTACCGCAACCCGGGCCGGGCTGCCCGAGCCCCCCGACACCCGGGCGGCCCGGTGAGCGCACACGGCGAGCGGGTCATCGACCCGGGACGCCTGCGGGCATTCAGCGTGGCCCTTGACGAAGGCCCCCCCATCGATCCGGTGGCCCTGGGCGGCGCCGACGGGGTCTTGTTCGCCGGGCCGTCGCTCACTTTGGCCGGGCGGGGCGTGGCCGCGGTCCTCCCCCTGGCGGGCGGCCTCGAGGCCCGGTCCGGACTCGAGGCCGTCGCCGACTGGCTGGCCGCCGTCGCCCACACCGACCTGGTGGGCCGGCCCGGCTCGAAGGTGACCGCGCTCGGGGCGCTCCCTTTTGACCGGAACGCCCCGGGCACTTTGATCGTGCCCGAGCTTCTCTTTGCGCGCGACGCCGGCGGGCACGAATGGGCCGTCGTCGTCACCGAAGAAGACCGACCACCGGACCCCGCGAAACTGCGAGCGCAGTTGACGGCCGCGGGGAGCGGAGCCCACGCCCCCCCACCCGGTGGGAACCCCGGGGCGTTGCCCACTTTGCAAGCCCTTCCGCCCCCCGAGGGGTATGAGGATGCCGTAAACGCCGGCCTCGGGGCCATCGACGCCGGTGCCGTCGAGAAGGTGGTGTTGGCCCGCTGCATCGACGCACGCATGGACGCGCCGCCCTCGGCTGCCGACGTGATCCGCCGGCTCTGGTCCCAAGAACCGACGTGCACGGCGTTTGCCTACCCGGTCGAGCAGGGTCGCTTTCTCGGCGTGACGCCCGAGCTGTTGGTGGCCCGATGGTCGACTCAGGTGACCTGTCACCCCCTTGCCGGCACAGTGGGCCTCGGCGGGGTGTCCGACGAGGACGCCATCGCACGATTCCTCGAATCGACCAAGGACCGGACAGAGCACGAGTTAGTGGTCAAGGAGATCGCGTTGGCCCTTGGGCCACTGTGTTCGAGACTGGATGTCCCGACCGCACCCTCGCTCGTCCGGCTCCACTCCGTCGCCCACCTCGGCACTCTTATACGGGGCACCCTTTGGGGGACGCCGCCGGCCTCGGTGCTCGGGCTCCTCGCCGATCTGCACCCCACCCCGGCGGTCGCGGGCGTCCCCAGAGGCGCCGCGCTCGAACTCATCGCCGACAACGAGGCAGTGCCCCGTGGGCACTGGGCCGGACCGGTTGGCTGGAGTGATGCCGGAGGCGACGGGGAATGGATGATCGGGATCCGCTCGCTCACTCTGGCCGGGACGACGGCGAGACTGTGCGCCGGCGCCGGCATCGTCTCGGGCTCTGTGCCACACGACGAACTGGCCGAGACGACGGTCAAGCTGGCCCCGGTGCTCGACGCGCTCTGGCCCGGATCGAGTTCCCTGCTGCGCCGCTGAGCATTTGGCGGCTCGTCGCGCCGGGCCCGGGCCGGCTCAGGGGGTGAGTTGTGTCCTTTGCGGGACAGCCTTCCCGGGCGAGCCAGAAGGAGCGTCGTGCACCGCGGGCGCATCCCCGCTTCCCGACAAGGGCACCTCGACGGTGAAGGTGACGCCGTGGCCGGGGTCTGAGTCGACCCGGACCTCCCCACCCAAGGCCACGGCGATGGCCTGGACGATGGAAAGGCCGAGCCCGGTCCCGTCCCGGGTGCGCGCCGCGGTGCCCCGGTAGAAGCGGTCGAAGACCCGGGCCGCTTGGGTCGAGTCGAGCCCCGGGCCCTCGTCAGCCACCGAAACGAGACCCCGCCGCCCCTCGCGCCGCACCGTGACGGTGACCGGCGTTCCCGGCGGGGTATGGGTCAAGGCATTGCGGACCAGGTTGTGGGCCACCTGACCGAGTCGGTCAGGATCGCCGGCCACCAGCACCGGACCCTGGGTACGCAACTTGATCTGGCGTTCGGGGTCCACCGCCCGGGCGTCGTCGACGGCGTCGCGGGCCACCCGTCCGAGGTCGACGGGAACGCGCGCGAGCGGGCGGCCCTGGTCGAGCCGGGCCAGAAGCAACAGATCGTCGACCAGACCACCCATCCGGGCCGCTTCGTTCTCCACTCGGGCCAAGGCCCGTTGCCGGCTCGACTCGTCAGTGAATCCGCCCTTTCGCAACAGTTCGGCATAGCCGCGGATAGAAGTGAGCGGGGTGCGCAGCTCGTGGGACGCGTCGGCCACGAACTGGCGGAGCCGGGCCTCGGAGGCCGATTGCTCCTCGAAAGCCGACTCGATCTGGGTGAGCATGGTGTTCAAGGCGGCCCCGAGGCGGCCGACCTCGGTCCGTTCGTCGATCGTGGGGACTCGCTGTGCCAGGTCTCCAGAAGCGATGGACCCCGCCGTCTCGGTCATGTCGTCGAGTGGGCGAAGGCCCCGACGCACGGTCCACACCGCCAGGATGCACAGCACCAGGACCACGGCGAGGGAGGCCAACAATTCGATCCGGATGAGGGACGAGAGGGTGTCGTTCGTCGGGTTGAGTGAGGTGGCGGTGATCAGCGTGCCCTGGGGGACGGCGACCGCCTGAGCCCGGTAGCGGGCGGCCGAACCCGGGCCCGCCCCGAGATCGAAGCCGTCGGCCTCCGGTCGAAATGTGCCGTGGTGGCGCCCGAAGGTGTGCTTGTTCGGGATGGACTCGATCTTGATCGAGTCCGGGAGAACCGGTTGGGGGTCCGGATGCTCCGGCGAACCCGAAGGGGCGCTGATGACCACCCGTCCTCTCGGATTGACTACCAGCACGTAGACGTCGGGGCTCACCCGGTTGTCCAGCCCCAACGCGTTCGGGGTGCGACCCCGCTGGGCCGCATAGACGAGGTAGTTGTAGGCCAGGCGTTGGGACGAGTCGAGCTGGGCATCAGCACGCCCGTAGAGGAACGAGTGCAGCGCCGTGTACGTGACGACGTCGGCGATGGCGAGGCCCAACACCAACAGGACGGCCATGGTGATAGTCAGCCGGCGGTGGAGGTTCATGGTGCGGTCGTCCATGGCATCTGCGGCAGCGTCCTCACCCTCGCTCGCGCGGCAAGCGCAGGCTGTAGCCCACCCGCCGGATCGTGTGGATCAGCGGGGGCTCGAACTCGTCGACCTTCTTGCGGAGGTAGCTGATATAGGTCTCTACGATGTTGGCGTCGCCGCTGAAGCCGTAGTCCCAGACGTTGTCGAGGATCTCGGATTTCGACACCACCCGCCGGGAGTTCTCGAGCAGGTAGTGCAGGAGGTTGAACTCGGTCGCCGTCAACTCGATCTGGACGCCCTGCCGGGAAACCTCGTGGAGGTCGACGTCCATGACGAGGTCGGAGAATCGGAGCTGGGGTCCGCTCCCGTCACCGTGCCCGGCCCTGCGGAGCACGGCTCGGACCCGGGCCATCAATTCGTCGAGGCTGAACGGCTTGGTCACGTAGTCATCGCCGACCGCCAGCCCGGCGATCTTGTCCTCGGTGCCGTCCCGGGCGGTGAGGAACACGACGGGCACCGTGACCCCCTCGTCGCGCAACCGACGGCAGACCTCGGCTCCTTCGATGTCCGGGAGCATTACGTCGAGCAGGATCAGATCCGGGGAGCTCGAACGCGCGACCCGGAGGGCCTCGATCCCGCTCGCCGCGCTCTCCACGCGGAACCCTTCGAACCGCAGGGCCGCCGACAGGAGGTCTGTGATGTACGGCTCGTCGTCGACGACCAGGATCTTTTCCTTCTCCGCGCTCACCGGACCATGATCGCAGAGATCATCGGGGTCGAGCCGCCGGGGTCGGTGCGGGCCGATCTCGACCGGCCCAACCCAGGCCCGAGTACCGCCGATCCCCTTGGGGCCCCCAGACCGTGACGAACAGCGACTACGAACCGTCGACGCGGCGTCGGGTGCCGGCCCAGAGGCGGCCGAGCCCCCACCAGGTGACGAGGGCGAGGGCTTCTACCACGATGGCCGAGGACATCTTGGATTCGCCGGCCACCCGGTCGACGAATTTGATGGGGATCTCGGTGATGGCGGCGCCGGCCTGGCGGGCCCGGTAGGTCATCTCGATCTGGAAGCCGTAGCCCTCGGCCCGGACGCCGTCGAGATCGAGTCGCTCGATCAGCGTCGCGCTATAAGCGCGAAAGCCAGCGGTCGAATCGGCCACGTGCAGACCGAGCACGGCCGACGCGTAGCGGTTGCCTCCTCTCGAAAGCAGGTGACGGTGCCAACTCCAGTTCGGAATCGAGCCCCCCGGCACGTAACGCGACCCGATCACCACCTCATAGTCCTCGTCGAGCGGCGCGACCAGCGCGGGAAGGGCGTCGGGGTCGTGGGAGAAGTCGGCGTCCATCTCGATGAACGCCTCGTAATCGTGCTCGAGACCCCAGGCGAAGCCGGCGCGATAGGCACTTCCGAGACCGGACTTGGCGCTCCGGCGCAATACGTGGAGGTCGCCGATCTCCTCTGTCATTGCATCGACCAAGCCGGCCGTCCCATCGGGGCTTCCGTCATCGACCACCAAGACGCCGGCCTTTGGCAGCGCAGCTCGGATCCGCCGAACGATCCGCTCGACATTCTCAGCTTCGTTGTAGGTCGGGACGACGACCAAGACACGCACGGCGGCAGCTTACGGGAAGTCCGATGGGTCCCCGGGTTCGTCCCCAACCTGCTCGAGGGGGTTGTCGCCCGACACGATGCCCGGGCCCCGGCGGATCTCGAGGATCATGACTTGGAGCGCCCCACCGACGGGTATGCCTACGAGTGCCCCGACAAACGCGCCCAGGCCCGATCCCAGCCGGTCACCGAGCGTCGCCCCGACAAGGACGGCCAGGAGCACCCACAGCGGGTTCAGGCGCACGGTTTTGGACATGATGGCTGGGTTCAGAATGTGGTTCTCGATCTGCTGATAGGCGAGGAAGACGACGAGCATCACGATGCCGGCCGTCAGTGAATGCACGAAGGCAAGGATCACGACCGGGATGCCGGCGATCATCCCACCCACCAACGGCAGGAGGTCGACGAGGGCCACGAAAAGCCCGAGGAGCGGCGCGAAGGGGACATGGAGCAGTTCGAGGGTGACGAACACGATAACCCCGGCGATGATCGAGGTCAGCGCATTGCCCAGCATGTAGCCGGTGACCGAGCGCACGGTCTGGGTGTAGACCCGCTCCACCCGCTGCCGGCGGGCCGGGCGCATGACGCCGAGGATTGCCGCTCGCATCTTCGGGGCTTCCAACAGTTCGAAGATCGACAGGACGCCGATCGTCGCCAAGCTGATGACCGTAGAGAACGCGGCGACCCCGGCCGAGAGAGCCTGGGCCGGCTTGAGGTCCTTGGTAACGGTGCTCCCGAGCTTGGGGGCGTTCTTTTGAACGAAGGTCAGGAGGTGCAGACGGCGCAGAAAGCGCCCGATCGACCCCCGGCCTTGTTCGGCCTGTTTCACCAGGCGGGGGAGATCGCGAGAGAAATGGCTGACCGCGGTCACCAGTGGGGCGGTGAACAGGTAGAGGATCCCGCCGAACACGAGAACCGCCAGAACGAACACGAGAGCGGTGGCCCACCCACGGGACAGCCCGTGGCGCTGGAAGAAATGCACCGGGGGCGTGAGCAGCAACGCGATGAAGCCAGAAGCCACCAGATACAACACCACGGTCCGAAGCACCCACAACAGCGTCAACGTCATTCCGACGACGACCACGGTGAACGCGGCAACCGCCGCGGCCGTCAAGATGGTCGGCAGGGGGATCCCCCGCGCCGCTGCGGAGCCGAACATGCGGCCGCGCCAGGTTTCGGGCACGCCGCCGGCTCCGTTCGCCGGGGCACTGTCGGCGTCGGTCACCCCCGCCCGCACGCCGCGCCCCTCCTTGCGCCTTTCGGCTGGACCGGGCATCTCTCCAGCATTGCAGGTCCAACCTGGTGGCACGTGCAAGCATGAGCGGGATGAGCGACGAGAGCGGGGAACAACACGCACCTACGGTGCCCAGCGTCTCTGCCAACGGGGCCCGCCCCGACCCCGCCCCGACCCCGCCCGAATTGGGGGACGTCAAAGGCGCCGGCACTCCCCCACCGTCCAGTGAGGCCGAGAGCCTGGCACCGTCAACACACCCGGAGGCCACCGCCCAGACCGAGCCGGTGACCGAGGCCGTCGGATCTGGTGGACCCGGTGTGGTGGCCCGGCGCAAACGATGGATTCCCCGTCAGGTCAAGTGGACCATCACGGTGGTCATCTTGTTCTTCGTGGCCGAATACATTTTGTTGCCCGAGATCGCCAGCGCCCGCAAGTCCATCAACCAGATCGACCACATCAACGTGATCGGCCTCGCGGTCGCCGTCCTACTCGAGGCCGCCTCGTTGACCGCCTACGCCCAACTCACCCACGCCGTGCTGTCACCCGATGCACCACGTCGCATCAAGCTCTTCCGGGTCAATATGTCGAGCCTGGCTGTCAGCCATGTGCTCCCCGGCGGCACGGCGCCGGGGACCGCCCTGGCCTACCGTCTACTCACCGACCTCGACGTGCCGGGGAGCACCGCCGCCTTCGGGCTCGCCACCCAGGGGGTGGGATCCGCTGTCGTTCTCAACGCAATCTTCTGGCTGGCCCTGCTGATCTCGATCCCGCTGAACGGATACAACCCCCTCTACGGCTACGCGGCCATCCTCGGGGTCATATTGATCGGCCTGTTCGCGGGCACCGTCCTGCTCCTCACCCAGGGCAAGCACCGCGCCGCTGACCGTCTGCACAAGGTGGCCGAGCACCTGCCTTTCGTGAACCCCGACCGCATGTCCTCGTTGGTCCAAAAGGTTGCGGATCGCCTCGAGGTCTTGCTGCGGGACCGCCGGCTCTTGGGGCATGCCCTCATCTGGGCTTCGATGAACTGGCTCTTCGACGCGGCGTCGCTGTGGGTCTTCATTTTGTCGTTCGGTCACGTCGTCTCACCGATCGACCTGCTGGTGGCCTACGGACTGGCCAACATCCTGGCCGTGATCCCCATCACGCCGGGGGGCCTCGGCGTCGTCGAACTCACCTTGACGGCAACCCTGACCGGGTTCGGCGTCCCCGGTCGGATCGCCGCGGTCAGCGTGCTGGCCTGGCGCCTGGTCAATTTCTGGCTACCCATTCCCGTCGGCGGGGTCTCCTACCTCTCGCTGCGCTTCGGGTCGAACGCCCGGCGGCCCGGGACCGCCGAAAGCCCCGCCGGGGGCGACGCGGGCCCCTGAGTGCCTGGCTAGTGGGCCTTTGCACCCTCGCTCGTCGGCCACGTCCGACCGGCCGGCCGGGGATCGGGTTCCCGTCGGCGGCGGGCCCGGTCGATGGCCAGCTCCTTCAGCCGCCGCTGGGCGTTGATGCCATCTCGCGTCGGGATCCGTCGCCAGCGGCGGTCCGGGCCAAGAGCCCAGGCATTGGTGTCATCGCGGAAGACCAAGTCGAGGATCTCGAGCAGCCGGGCCTGCAGTTCGAGATCTCGCACGGGGGTCAGCACCTCGATGCGACGGTCGAGGTTCCGCTCCATGAGATCGGCCGAGCCGATCAACAACGTGAGAGGCGGGCGGTCGTCACGGTCGTCGCCCGCGGGTGCATGAGCCATGTCATCGTCGCTGCCACCGAAACGGTAGATCCGGCTGTGTTCGAGGAACTCGTCAACCACAGACCGGACCCGGATGGTCTCTGAGAGTTCGGGGATACCGGGCCGCAAGCAACAGAGGCCGCGGATGGCAAGGTCGATGGGCACGCCGCTCCCAGAGGCCCGGTAGAGGGCGTCGATCATCTCGGGATCTGTCAGGCCGTTCATCTTCATCACGATGCGTCCGGACGGACCGGCTGTCGCCTGCTCTTCGATCATTTCGAGGACGCGCTGACGCAACGTCACCGGAGCGACCAGGATCTGGCGGTAGCCGGCATGGCGACTGAAGCCGGTGAGGTAGTTGAACAGATCGCCCACGTCGGCACCGATGTCGGGGTCGGCGGTGAGAAGGCCCAGGTCTTCGTAGATCCGCGCCGTCTTGGAGTTGTAGTTACCCGTCCCGACGTGGCAATAGCGGCGAATACCCACGTCTTCTCGCCGCAAGACCAGCACGGTCTTTGAATGGGTCTTGAGGCCGACCAAGCCGTAGACCACGTGGACGCCCGCTTCTTCGAGGGCGCGGGCCCATCCGATGTTCGCCTGCTCGTCGAAGCGAGCCTTCAACTCGACCAGCGCGGCCACCTGCTTGCCCGATTCTGCCGCCTCGATCAGCGCGGCGACGATCGGGCTGTCCCCCGAGGTCCGGTACAGCGTCTGTTTTATCCCGAGTACATCGGGGTCGGCCGCCGCCTGGGCCACGAAGGCCTCGACCGAGGTCGCGAACGAATCGTAGGGGTGATGGACGAGCACATCGCGTTCACGAAGGACGGCGAAGAGATCCATCGGCTCGTTCCCCGCGGTCGCCAGGTGCGGAGGCGTCATGGGGGTCCAGGTCTCTTGGTGCAGATCGGGCCGATCGAGGGCGTAGACCGCCCACAGACCGCCGAGACCGATCGGCGCATCGACGGTGTAGACCCCGTCGGGGGGTACCTCGAGTTCGGCGGCCAACCGCTCGGCGAGAGCGGTGCTGGCCGACGAGGTGATCTCGAGACGCACCGCACTGCCGAAGCGGCGGCGCCGGAGCTCCATCTCGACGGCCACCAAGAGGTCGTCGGCCTCGTCCTCTTCGACCGCCAGGTCCGCGTTTCGGGTCACCCGGAAGGCATCGTGTTCGCCGATCGTCATGCCGGGGAACAGGGTGTCGAGATGGGCAGCGATGACCTGCTCGAGGGGGACAAAACGTTCCCCGTCAGGCATCACGACGAAACGCGGCAGGACCGGCGGTACCTTGACCCGGGCGATCCGCTGCTCGCCGGTACCGGGATCGGCGACCTCCACCAGCAAATTGAGGGACAGGTTGGAGATGTAGGGGAACGGGTGGCCCGGGTCGACCGCCAAGGGGGTGAGGACCGGGAAGATCTGCCGGGCGAACACGTCGACGAGATAGCTGCGGTCGTCATCATTGAGCGATGACCAGTCCGAGAGCCGGACCCCGGCGTCGCCCAGCGCGGGCACCAAGCGGTCGAGGAAGATCCGGTCCTGGCGGGCCACCAGTTCTTCCACTCGGTTCCGGATGACCTTGAGCTGCTCACCGGGGCGGAGTCCGTCGACTGATCGGCTCCGGACCCCGGCGGCAACCTGGTCCTCGAGGCCGGCCACGCGCACCTGGAAGAACTCATCGAGCAATTCGGAGAAGATCGCCATGAACTTGACCCGCTCCAAGAGGGGCACCGCATCGTCATCGGAGAGATCAAGCAGCCGTGAACCGAAATCGAGCCGTGAGAGCTCCCGATTGGTGAACCGCTGGTAGCCGAACGCGGCGATCTGGTCTTGGGAGGGCGGGACCGGGCGCGAAGACGGCTCCATCAGGGCGCTGGGCTGGGAATTCGCCGCTGAATCGTCGGTCGACGTCGCAAGCGCTTCGCGCCCGTCGGTGGTGGTGCTGGTGTGTTCAGGGGCCATGGTGGTCTCCACCGGGAGGCTACTACCCGCCGCTACGCTCTCAGAAGTGGTCCAGACAGCGTTGCGAGCCCCCTTGCGACCCCCGGCCCAGCCGCCGCGCCTCCGCCTGCCCCCCTGGCAACGCGGGCCCAAGCCGCGCCGGCGCACCGAGCTCGGCCTGCTGCTTTTCGGGTCGGCGATCACCGTTGCGCTCTACACCATCGCCGAGCTGGGTCAGAAGTCTCGGATCCCCCCCCACATCTTCCCGTTCCTCGGCGTAGTCGTCGGCCTCGCCCTGGTCGCCCACATCACCAACCGCTGGTTGGCGCCCAACGCCAACGCCGTCATCTTGCCCATAGCCGTTCTGTTGAACGGCATCGGTTACGTCGTGATCGCCCGGTGGCACCCCTCTTTGGCGAAGTCTCAGGTTGGCTGGGCCGCTGTGGGGGTCGTGGCCTTCTTTCTCACGCTGTTCGTGGTGCGAAGATCGCGCGACCTCGACCGCTACCGCTACCTGTTGCTACTCGCGGCCGGTGCCTTGATGCTCGCGCCGCTGATACCGGGTTTCGGGGAGAACATCAATGGCGCGAGGCTCTGGGTACACGTCGGGACGAGCTTCTCGTTCCAACCCATCGAATTCGCCAAGATCTTGCTGTGCATCTTCTTTGCGTCGTACTTCGCCGACAAAAAAGAACTGCTGTCGATCCCGACTGCCCGGATTGGTAACCGGTTGGTGACCGATCCGCGTCCGCTCGTTCCCATCTTGCTGGCCTGGGGACTGGCCATGGCCATCATCGGCGTCGAAAACGACATTGGCTTCGCGTTCTTGATCTTCACTCTGTTCATCTTCTTGCTCTACATCTCGACAGGCCGACTCGGCTACCTCGTGCTCGGCCTCGTGCTGTTCATCGGCGGGGCCCTCATCGCCGCCCACCTCTTCTTCCAGGTGCACCAGCGGGTTACCATCTGGCTCGACCCCGAGAATCACCAGTCCTTACTCGGGGCGGGCCAGCTGATCCAAGGGTGGTACTCGTTCGGGAGCGGGGGCGTGGGCGGGACCGGCCTCGGACTCGGGGTATCGGGTCAGTATGTTCCCAACATCACGAGCGACATGATCTTCGCCGGCATCGGTGAGGAGATGGGGCTCATCGGATCGAGCGCAGTGGTCATCGCGTTCTTGTTGCTGGTGGGTTCGGGTTTGCGCATCGCTCAGACAGCCCGTTCAGACTTCTCCAAGCTGCTGGCGACCGGACTGACCATCCTCATTGGCTTTCAGGCCTTCTTCATCATGGCCGGCGTGCTGCGGCTTTTGCCGCTGACCGGAATCACCCTTCCCTTCGTGGCCTACGGTGGCTCGTCGCTCGTGGCCAACTACGTCCTCATCGCGCTCCTCTTACGAGTCTCCAATGAAGGCGCCTCCACGCCGGCCGAGGAGGCCACCGGGGTAAGCCTTCCGAGCGACAATCCCTATGTGCTCGCTCCCTGACGATCCGCGCCGTCAGTCGCAAGGCACGACGTCACCAATGTCGTCCAGCAAGCGTTCGTCGGCCAACAGGGGGGCCGGGACCAGCTGGCGCAGAGCCAGGGCGATCCCGTCAGTGGCCCGGCACCCGATGACCTCCCGTCCCCGCTGGCCCATGAGATCCAACTCGGCCAGGTAGGTCCCTCCGGTTCGCCCGGTGAGCCGCACGGCCACCACGTCTGCTCCGAGGCGCCGCAGCACCGTGGCGAACAGATCGTGAGTCAGGGGCCGAGGCGTGTCGAGGCGGCGGATGGCGTATGCGAGGGCCACCCCTTCGGGCAATCCGATTGGGATACTCAGCTGGCGCAGTGGCGGCTGGGCCTCTTGCAACGTGAGCATCGGGTACTGGTCGGGCAGGTCCACTGTCACCGACATCACGTTCATCACCGTGAAGACCGCAAAGCGCTCGGTCGGGACGTTTTGGTCGTCTTCGTCCACGCCCGGACCAACCATCAGCCGCCCCGCCGGGCGTAGACGCTTAGCGAGATGCCCACCGCTGAAAAAAAGCACACGATCGCCGACCCGCCATAGCTGAGGAAGGGTAAGGGGATCCCGGTGATGGGCATGATGCCCATGGTCATGCCGGCGTTTTGGAACACGCTGTAGGCGAGGAAGGTGAAGACTCCGGCGCACAGCAGCCGACCGAAGGAGTCCCGGGCCAGCTCGGCCGCCCGCAGGATGCGCCAGGCCACCACGCCGAGGAGGCTGAGGACGATGACCGAACCGAGAAAGCCCAGCTGTTCGCCCACCGCGGTGAAGATGAAGTCGGTCTGCTGCTCGGGCACGTAGCCGAGATTGGTCGCGGAGCCATGTAAGAGGCCGGTTCCGAACAGACCACCCGAACCAATGGCGTTCTTCGCCTGCGCAAGGTTGTAGATGGCGCCCTGCTGGTTGGGATCCGTCGAGTTCGGATGGAGAAATGTCGTCAGGCGAGCGATCTGGTAATGGTGCAACACGCCGGCCTCGAGAGCGACGAACACCACCAGCGCGGCGGCGACCACCAAGATCACGAGGATCCGTCCGGGGAGCCCGGCGACAGCCAACATGACCAGCAGCACGATCGTCATGATGATGGCGGTGCCCAGGTCCGGCTGGATCATGACCAACACGATCGGAACCCCGGCCAGCGTCAGCACCCGGATCACGTCGCGCCACGTCAAGCCCTCGTTGCGTCGCGAACAGTACGTGGCGACGGCCACGATCAGCCCGAGTACCGCGAACTCGGAAGGTTGGAGCTGGAGGCCCCCCAGGCTGAACCAGCGCTGCGACCCGAGGGCATGAGACCCGACGCCCGGCGCCAGGACCGCCAGGAGAGCCAGGACGGTGATGCCGTAGAGAAGCATCCCGATCGATTCGAGCCGCCGGTAGTCGATGACGGCAAAGACGGCCATCGCCGCGATACCCCCGAGGACGAAAAGCCCCTGGCGCTTCAAGAAGTAATGGGGATCGACCCCTTGGGCTACGAGCACCCCACGGGTGGCCGTGTACACCATGACCACCCCAACGGCGGCCACCAGCAGTGTCGTGCCTATCAGCACCACATCCACACCGAATACCCGCCGGTTGCTGACCGTTGATCTGGGGGTTGTGATCACTGGGCTGGCACCGCAGGACAGAATAACGGCCGTGGACCCTCAACTTCCCCCGGCCCCCCTTCCGCTGGCCACCGCCTCGACCACGGGGCACGGCTGGCTCGAGGACTTGCTCATCAGGACCGGGGTGGACCCCTCTACCGCCCACACGGTGAGCGAGTTTGTCATCCGACCCCTCGAGATCATCGTGGTGGTGGCGGTGGCGGCCCTGGTGGCCCGCTACGGCGCCCGCGCCATCCGCCGGGTCCTCACCAAGATGGCCCGACCGGCCACCGGGCGTTCGGGGTCCCCCCGGGCCGAGGGCCGGGTGGCCACCGTGGTCGCGCTCATCTCAAATGTCTGGCGCTTCTTCGTAGTGATCGTGGCCATCTCGATCATCCTCGGCATGTTGGGCGTCAACCTCACCCCGTTGCTGGCGAGCGCCACGGTCATCGGCGCCACCATCGGTTTTGGTGCCCAGTCTCTTGTGCGCGACTACCTCTCGGGCATACTCCTCACCGTCGAAGACCAGTACGGCATCGGCGATTCGCTCACCGTCAACGACACCACCGGCGTGGTCGAGGATCTGAGCCTGCGCGTGACCCGGCTGCGTTCCCCCGACGGCACCGTGTGGTACGTCCCCAACGGCGATATCCGCAAGCTCGCCAACACGTCGCGGGGCTGGGCCAAAGCAGTCGTCGACATCCCGGTGATCCCAGGCGGCACCGAGCAACTCGCCCGAGTGAGCGCCGTGGTCGCTGGCGCGGCGCGAAGCGTCGCCCACGAGGCCCGTTTTGTCGGCGGCTGCACCGAACCACCCGAGGTCTTGGGTATCGTCGCTGCCGACGCCGAAGTGTGCACCCTCCGCGTCGCCCTGCGCACCACACCGGCCCAGCGCGCCACGCTCGAGCGGGCCCTCAGAGAAGCCACCATCGGTGCCCTCGTCGACAGCGGGCTGTGGGCCGGCCCGGGCTCCGAGGAGGCAGTGCCGACCGGTGACGTCGCCGCCGAGATACCGCCGAAGCCGCAGAGCGGACCTGGGACCTGAACGATCCCTCCCCTGGCGAGTCGGCTGACCCCGTCCCGCGGTCCAAACCTCGACGCGACACCCGAACCGGCCGATCGTTCGCCACTTTGGGGCACCGGGCCGGTTTCGGGCGCCGGGCCGCGCTGCACAGACACCTTGCCTTCGAGGCACGATCCGAACCGGCGGAGCCGGGCGGAGAGGGTGGGATCCGTTGAGTCGACGAATCCGCCGGTGACGTCAGGAGCGGTCAGCGACCGCCGACTGCGCCGCGGCCCATAGGACCGCCACCGGCGGCTCGAGGCCGGTCCAGGCCTCCAACTGGGCCTCGGCCTGATGGACGAGCATTCCGAGCCCGCCGACGACTGACGCTCCGGCTTCCGCCGCCGCCGTCAGCCAAACCGTGCGCGCCGGGTGGTAAATCAGGTCGGCCACAACCTGACCGGATCCGAGCGTCGCCGGATCGACAGCCGGGGTCAACGCCGCTTCGGGTGTCCCGGCCATGCCGGCCGGGGTGGCGTTGACCACCAGATCCATGCCGGCGGCCTCGCCGGGGCTTCCGACCCGGCCGCCGGATCCCCCGAGTGCGGCCGCCGCTTCGGCCCGCTGTGGGTTGCGGTTCACCACCACCACCTCGTGGGCCCCCGCCTCGGCCAGAGCCAGCGTCACCGCCCGGGCCGCTCCGCCAGCTCCGATGACCAGACAACGGCGACCGGTCGGTTCGAACCCCGCCCCTCGGCGCAACGAGGCCAAGAATCCCGCGCCGTCGGTGTTCTCCCCGATCAAACGACCACTGCGGACGATGACGCAGTTCACCGCCCCGAGACGTTCGGCCACCGTCGTGCGCTCGTCGACTCCGGCGGCCACCTCGGCCTTGTGGGGCATGGTGACCGACATCCCGGCGAAGCCCAACGCGGCGATGGCCTTCAGGGCGCCGGTCACCTCACCCGGTCTGATCGTGAAACCGACCGAAGCCCAATCGAGCCCGAGCGCGGCGAAGGCGGTGTTGTGGAGGAGCGGGGAGAGCGAGTGGGCGACGGGATCACCCATCACACCCACGAGCGTCGTGGTGGCGGTCGGCCAGGCGCCGTCGGGACGAGTCACCTATCCGACACCTCGGCTCTGGGCAAGTTGCTCGTTGGCCATCTGCTCGGCGAAGGTGTCGGCGAAGGCCTCGGTGCCGACCTTGTCAACTACCACGAAGAAGAGCCACTGGCCCGGCGTCGGGGAGACGGCGGCGGCCAGGGCGGCCTGCGAGGGGATGCAGATCGGTGTCGGCGTCAACCCCTTGTTGAGGTAGGTGTTGTAGGGGCTATGGAGTTTCTCGTCAGCTGGTGTCACCGGCCCTCCGTCCTGACCGAGCGAGTAGAGCACGGTCGAATCCATCTGGAGCGGAATTCCCTGGGCCACCCGGTTGTAGATGACCCGGGCGACCGGGCCCATATTCTTCACGATGTAACCCTCTTTTTGCACGATCGAAGCGGCGGCGATCACCTCGTAGGGGGTCATGCCGAGAGCAGAGGCCGAGGCCGTGGTCAACCCGGCCGCCGCCGCCTGTTGGTCGAAGTGGGTGACCATCTGGGTCAACAGCTGGGTGTTGGTCTCGCCCGGGAGCACCTGGTAAGTGCCTGCACCAAGCAGGCCCTCGAGGTTTTGCGAGCCCGCGGGCTCGAAGGGCGAGTGCACCGCCCCGCTCTTGGTCAACGCATCGAAGACGTTCCCACTGTGCCCGGGGATATCGTCCACGGCATTGGCCACCTCGTTGAGCGTGTAGCCGGGCAGCACGGTGACCGCGAAAACATCAGGACCGCCACTGAGCACCGTGCGTACCGCGGTGAAGGACTGGTTCTTGAAGAAGCGGTACGCCCCCGGTTCGATCGACGGAGTGCCGTGGATCAAGAAGTTGAGCCGGAAGGCCAACGAGCTGCCGATGACCCCTTTGTCCGCCAGGGTGCCTACCACCGCGTCTGTCGGTTCGCCCTGGCTCACCGATACGATGACCTGGGGGCCTACTCCTCCGAACGGATGCGCCTCGATCTCGTAGAACGCCACCACGGCGATGACGACGAGCACCACGAAGCCCAGCGCCGCCACCAGGACCCGGCGGCGCCGGTAGCGGCGGCGCTGTCGCGCTCCGCCGCGACGCGGCTCGTCTCTTTCGGCCGGCGGACCCGAAGCAACGGGCGCCGGGTCCGCGGGGGCTGGGCCGGCGTCCTCAGGGCCCGGCCCGAGCGGCGGCGAACCCCCGCTCACCGGGTCTCGAGCCAGGCTTGGAGGAGCACCGTCGCCGCCGCGCTGTCGACCACAGAACGACGCGCTCGTGCGTCTTTGCCCGCACTGGCCAGCGCGGCGTCGGCCGACACCGTGGTCAGCCGCTCGTCGAACGTCTCGACCCGGACCCCTGAACCGGCGAGTGCCGACTCGAGCAGGGCGGCCTCCGAGCGAGCCGCCCGGGCTGCGGGGCCCTCCCGGCCGTTGAGGGAAAGCGGCAATCCGACGACCACGACGCCGGCGTCGATCTCTTCGACGAGGGCCAGGACCGCCAGGCGATCGCTGCGGGGATCCGCGCCGCGCTGGATCATCGGACGGGGGAAGGCCACCGATCCGCCCCGGTTGCTCACGGCCACACCGATGCGCCGGGTTCCAAGATCCAAGGCGACCGCCCGGTTGTTCGGGCGCGCCTCGGGCACCGCCTCGCCCCGGTCGCTCGGCGCCCGCTCAGCCACCGAGCAGCCGGCGGCGGGCCTCGGCCAGGGCCTCGTCGAGTCGGCCGGGGTCCCGTCCACCCGCCACCGCAACTTCGGGTGACCCCCCGCCCCCGCCGCCGACAATCGGGGCGACCGCGCTGACGATTGTCCGGGCATCGGGGTCGCCCCCCGTGGCCACGACGATCGTCGCTTTGGCGGGCTCGGGGGCACCCCCGACGACGGCGCCGACGACGCCGTCGCGCCGCAGCACCGCCTGGGCGAGCGCCCGGAGCTCCTCGGCACCGCGCCCGTCGCGACGGGCGACGACGATGCCACCCTCGGCCCCGGTCGACAATTGGGCCGCGTCGGCGTCGATGGCCGAGTTTCGTAGGCGACCGAGCTCCTTGTCGGCCGTCCGCTGACGCTCGACCAACCGCTCGAGCGCCTCGAGGACACCTTCGGGCTCCACCTTCAACAAGGTGGCCGCCCCTTGGACCACCTCGTCACGCCGGCGGGCCCGTTCGACCGTGGCGAGCCCGGTCAGGGCCTCGATCCGCCGGGTGTTCGAGCCGATGGAACCCTCAGAGACGATGGCGATCGGACCGATCATCCCGAGGGCGTCCACGTGGGTACCGCCGCAGAATTCGAGGCTGTGGGAACCGGCCCGGACGACCCGGACGGTGTCGCCGTATTTGTCCCCGAAAAAGGCCGTCGCCCCCATGGCCTCGGCCTCGGTGCGCGACGTCTCGGTGGTCTCGACGTTATCGTCGGTCAGCACGTCGGCGTTGGCCATCTCGCTGACCGCGGCCAACTCTTCGGCGCTCGGGGCGCCGTGATGGGAGAAGTCGAAGCGAAGCCGGTCGGGGGCCACCATGGACCCTTGCTGGCGGACGTGATCGCCCAACACCTCTCGCAGGGCCGCGTGGAGCAGGTGGGTGCCGGTGTGGTTGCGGCGGGTGGCCTCACGCCGCGGGCCGTCGATGGCGGCGAGAGCGTCCTGGCCGGTGAACAGCTCCCCGGTGAGCCGGGCCCGGTGAGCGTGCAGACCGGGCAGGGCCGGCACCGTGTCGTAGACGTCGGCCCGACCGGTCTCGGTGACGATCGAACCGGTGTCGCCCACCTGGCCGCCGCCCTCTGCGTAGAAGGGCGAGCGGTCCAAGAAGACCTCGGCGGTCCCGGACTCGGTACCGGCCAGCACGGCCAGCACTCGGGCCGGCACCGCATAGTCGCTTGGGCCGCGCCCGACGAATCGGGTGGGACCCTCAGCTTCGAGCAACTGCCGGTAGGAGTCCTCGTCGGCCGCCGCCGGCACCCGGGCGGCCGCCCGAGCCCGGGTCCGCTGCTCGGCCATGTGCTCTTCGAAACCCTCCCGGTCGACCTTGATGCCCGACTCGGCCGCCAGCTCGGTCGTCAGCTCGATCGGGAAGCCATGGGTATCGTGCAGGCCGAACGCGACCTTGCCGTCGAGGGTCTCCCGTCCCGCCGCGGTGGTCTCGGCCAGCGCCTCGTTCAGAAGGCTCAGTCCGGTGCGCAGCGTCCGGTCGAATCCCGACTCCTCGCGACCGAGCACCGATTCGATGGTGCTCACGTCCGCGCTGACTTTGGGATAGGCATCGCCCAGCACTTCGGTCGCGGTCACCGCCAGCTGTGGGGTGATCACATCTTCGACCCCGAGACGCCTGGCGGTCATCACGGCCCGCCGGATGACCCGGCGCAGCACATATCCCCGGCCGTCGTTGGACGGCAGCACGCCGTCGGAGATGAGCATGGTGGCGCACCGGCCGTGGTCGGCCAGGACCCGCAGCGCTACGTCGTCCTCGGCGTCATCGCCGTAACGGCGGCCGGTGAGCGCCTCAGCCCGGGCGATGATCGGGCGGATGGCGCTGGTCTCCCAGATCGTGGGCACGTCCTCCAAGATGGTGAGCAACCGCTCGAGGCCGGCCCCGGTGTCGATGTTGGGTCGCGGAAGTGGGAGCAACGACCCGTCGACCTGCCGGTCGAACTGGGTGAAGACCAGGTTCCAGATCTCAAAAAAGCGTTCCTCGTCGCCGTGCGCGGGGCCCCCGTCCTCCCCCCAGGTCGGTCCGCGGTCGTAGTAGATCTCCGATGACGGCCCGCAAGGTCCGGTCTCCCCCATCTCCCAGAAGTTGTCCTCCCCCATCCGTTGGAGGCGCTCGGCGGGCAGACCGACCACGTCTCGCCAGATCTCGGCTGCCTCGTCGTCGTCGGTGTGCACCGTCGCCCAGAGCCGGTCGCCGTCGAGCCCGAGGTCGTCGGTGAGCAATTCCCAGGCAAACGGGATCGCCTCGGCCTTGAAGTAGTCACCGAAGCTGAAGTTCCCGAGCATCTCGAAGAAGGTCAGGTGCCGGGTCGTCCGTCCGATGAGCTCAATGTCGTCGTGCTTGCCCCGGATGCGGACGCATTTCTGCACCGAGGTGGCCCTCGGGTACGGGGGGGTCTCCTCGCCCAGGTAGTAAGGGATGAACTGGTTCATCCCGGCGTTGGTGAACAGCGGGGCCCGCGGGTGGTGCGGGATCAGGCTGGCCGAGGGCACCACGACGTGCCCGCGGGCCGCGAAGAAGCCCGTGAACTCGCCACGCAGTTGGTCCGCATCCATCCCCGCGAGCCTACTGGTGGGCCCGCCGGCCCCCTTGCGCACCCCAGGTCCTGGTGTTGTCAGGACCCGCCGCGCCCTGCCCGTTCGACCAGGGGACTTCGGGGGGCGACGGGCGGCGCCCGAGGTCGTCCCAGAGTTCTCGTTCCCGCCGGGATCGTTCTTCGCGTCCGACCTCAACTGCGCTGCGGGCCCGAGCACCGAACCGGGTGACCGAACGGCGGGCCTCATTGGCCAGGTTCTCGGCGGTGAGACGCTCGGTTATTTGGGCGACCCCCTTTTTGACCCGTTGCTCAGCCCACAAGGTCCCCCCCACCCCGAGCAGTACCCCGGCCCCGACCCACCAGGGGCGCCGCATCAGCGAGTCTTCCGGGGCGGGGCCGGGTCGCGCAGCTGTCGCAGCCCACTGGCCGTGCCGGCCCGGAAGGCCAGCACCTTGACCACCGGGTTGGCGAAGGCTCGCTGGGCGAGGCGTGACGCCGAGTCGACCGTGGCGGTCACCGACTCGGTGCCCTCGAGCACGGCCTCGACCCGGGCCATCTCCGAAGTGGCGTGATCGACGGCCTGGCGGGCCTCGCTCACCAAGGGCACCGCCTCGGCGCGCAGCTCCTCCACCCCCCGCTCGAAGCGCCGCACCTGGCCGACGAAGATCGCGGCGGCGGCCAGCGACACGATGGCGGCCACACAGGCGACCACGGCGGCGACGAGAACGACGACATCGGCAGCGGACACGGGACGACTCTAGGTGTCGGCCATGCCGACGATCGGATTGTTGAGGGGCGTGGCTCCCGTCGAGCCGAAGAAGTTGGCGTCGCCGAAGCTGAAGATCCCCCCGTCAGACGCCACCTCCCAGTAGCCACCGCTGTCGGGGGTGCTCGCCAGGCCGACGATGGGGCGGTTGAGGGGGGCGGCCCCCGTCGAGCCGTAGAACTGGGCATCGCCGAAGCTGAAGATCCCCCCGTCAGACGCCACCTCCCAGTAGCCGCGGCCGTCGAGCGTGGCCCCCAGTCCGACGATGGGCTCGTTGAGGGGCTGGCCGCCCATCGATCCGAAGAACTGGGCGTCGCCGAAGGCAAACAGTCCCCCGTCAGACGCCACCTCCCAGTACCCGCGGCCGTCGGGGGTCGCCGCCAGGCCGACGATGGGCTCGTTAAGGGGCCGGCCGCCCATCGAGCCGTAGAACTGGGCGTCGCCGAAGGCGAACAGTCCCCCGTCAGACGCCACCTCCCAGTACCCGCGGCCGTCGGGGGTCGCCGCCAGGCCGACGATGGGCCGGTTGAGGGGCTTGCCGCCCATCGAGCCGTAGAA
>PMOE01000086.1:35451-43606 GCA_003161575.1 Acidimicrobiaceae bacterium
CCGAAGGCGAAAATCCCCCCGTCAGAGGCGTTGAGCCAATAACCGAGCCCGTTGCGCGGACTGCCGAAGACGTAGCGGGCGCCCGGCACCACGCCTGAGGTGCCGGCCGGCGTCGTCACCGTCACGTCGACCGCCTCGGGCGCCGGGGCCGCCGGGATTACCACGGTGACGGCGGTAGCACTCGCCGAGAGGACCTGGGCTTCGAGCCCCGGGCCGAAGTGCACGGCCGACACGGTCGCCAGGCTCGATCCGGACACGGTGAGGGTGCCCCCGCCCTGGACCGGTCCGTGGCTCGAGCTGAGCCCGGTGACCACCGGACAGCCCCCGGCCGGCTGGAGGGCGCTGAGCAGGGCGGCCACGTTCGGGGATCCCCACCCCGTGGCCATGTCGTAGCCGGTGCCGGTCGGATAGTCCCCCCCGCCGGTGCTCGTCAGGTCGTTGTTCCCCGCCACCGTCACGTCGTTGAAGGCGCTCGACGCGCCCTCACCGAGGGTATAGAGCGCCGGGGTGGCCATCCCGACCGGGCTCGCGCAACCCTCGTCAAGCAGTGCGAAGGCCGCTGCCCACAGCGGCGCCGCCGCACTGGTGCCCCCGACGACCCCCCAGCCACCCTGCGCGGGACCCGAGTTGTAGGTGATGTACCCGGTGTTGGGAGCGGCGTCGGCCGACACGTCGGGGACCTCCCGGCAGTTCCCCGAGCCGTTGGCGCACGGGATGCCCGAGGACTGGCCGTTCTCCACCGGCACCTGCCAGCTCGGCATGTCCCAATTCGCCGAGATGCCCCCGCCGCCGGCGCCGTCGTTGATGAAGTCGGCGCACGACTCGGACCCCGACCCCTGGCAGTCGTTCCAGACCCCTTCGCCGGTCGGTGTGCCGTTCGGCAGCGCCGTCCCGCCCACCCCGACCACGTCGGGCTGGGCGGCCGGGTCGTCCACCTGCAGGGAGTCGTTGGGGTCCAAGGGGGGAGGCCCGCCAAGCCAGCAGGCCTCCGAGCCCGAATCGCCCGAGGCGGCCACCATGGTCTGGCCCTGGGCGGCCATCTCGGCGAAGACCGTCGCCTCGGCTGCCGCCGCCGAACCCGGACCGTTGCCGGCGGGGATGTTCTCGGGCTCACAGACCCCCCAGCTGGTCGAGAGCACCTGAGCGGCGTCGTCGGTGGCCATCTTGTCGAGGGTGTCAAAGGGACCCGAACCCGGGCCGTTCTCGATGGAGTTCGGACCGCTGTACACGACGATGTGGGCCTGGGGGGCGAGGGCGGCGGCGTCTTCGATGTCGAGCGAAGCCTCGCCCACCCCGGGCCCGGTGCCCGCCCCGCCGTCGACCGCCACATTGGTGACCGAGGTCGAGATCCCGTAGCACGAGAAGAACGTCGAGATATCGCTCGGCTCGTAGGGCTCGAGTTCGTAGATCCCGATGGTGACCCCGCCACCCAAGCGCCCCTGGGCGTAGAGCGGCGAGAATGAGTAGGCGCTGGCCAGCTCGTCCATCGTGAGCGGGCCCGACGGGAACGACATGCCGCGGGCCACCGCACAGGCCTGGGGACCCGAGGAGTTCGCCGAGACGGCGGGGACCGGGGCGGTGGCCGGCCGGGTCGTCGTCGACGTGCGCAGGTCGTTGTGCCACCGGGCCAGGTTGCTCAGTCCGACGATGGTGGCGACCGACGGGGCGAGGGCGGCGGGGACCGACGGGGCGGTGGTCGCGGTATACGCCGCGCCACCCGAAGCCAGTTTCACCGCGGACATCGTGGTGGCAAAGGCGCCCGAGATCTCCGCAACGGTCCCGGTTGCGGGGATCAGCAGGCCGTCGGGCGAGGTCGGCCCCACCGCCAACCCCTGGCCGGCCAGCCAGGTCCGCACCGAGACGATCGCCGACCGGCCCGGACCGAAACGGGGCCCGAACTGTCCGGGGGCCAGGTAATGGCGGTAGTCAGGTGAGCTCGGGGTGGACACGGCGGCTACGAACGACGCCAGCGCGCTCGGATCGGGCACGGCGAGCATCACGTCGATGGTCATGGTGCGACCCGGCGGGAGCGACCCGGTCAGCGCTGCTCTCTGCGGGACCGCCGGCAGGGCGCCCGGGAAACTCACCCGGCCGCTCGGGTCGGCTCCGGCCGCCGGGGCCAGCAGGGCGGCGGCGACAAGCGCCCCCGCCGCCAGCATGGTCACCGAAGCGGCGCGCCACCGGCCGCGCCGGGTCCACGTCGTGGGCTTCTTCGTGACGCGGGTCGGGGGGGCGCGGTTCGGGACCGGGCGGCCTCGCCTCATTGGCCACCCCGGCGCCGACGGAGGCGCTCGTTGAGCTCTTGTTCGGCTCCGTGCTCGGAGGGCTCGTAATAGACGTGTCCCTCGGCCTCGTCGGGTCGGTATTGTTGGGGGACCCAGCCCGCTGCCACGTCATGAGGGTAGCGGTATCCGACCCCGTGTCCGAGATCACCAGCGCCCCGGTAGTGGGCGTCCTTCAGATGGGCCGGGACTCGGCCGCCGTCGGCGGACACCACGTCCTCTCGGGCCCGCCCGAGCGCCACGGTGACCCGGTTGGATTTCGGGGCACAGGCCAGATAGACGACTGCCTCGGCGAGGGAGAGGGCCGCCTCAGGCAGGCCCACGAATTCCAGGGCCCGGGCCGCCGCGTCGGCCACGACCAGGGCCGACGGATCAGCCATGCCCACGTCCTCGCTGGCCAAGATGACCAGGCGGCGGGCGATGAAGCGGGCGTCCTCGCCCGCGTCGAGCATCCGGGCCAGCCAGTAGAGCCCGGCGTCGGGGTCAGAGCCCCGCACGCTCTTGATCAGAGCGCTCACTTGGTCGTAGTGATCGTCGGCCCCTTGGTGGTACAGGCGGCCGTCTCGGGCCCGGGACACGTCGTCGAGGGTGACCCGGGGCGTCGGGGCGTCGCCCTCGCCGGTCGCTGCTCGGGCCACCGCCAGCGCCACCGCCACCTCGAGAGTGGTAAGAGCCGCCCGGGCGTCCCCGTCGGCCGCGGTGACGAGGGCGGCGATCGCGTCCCCGTCGGCCTCGGCGTCTTCGGCGAGAAGGCCCCGGCCGACAACCACCTCCAATTCGGTGGTCGTGAGGGCCTCGAGGCGCCAGAGGGTGGCCCGGCTCATGAGCGGGGCGTTGACCTCGAAGAAGGGGTTCTCAGTGGTGGCCCCGACCAGGACCACCAGGCCCTCTTCGACCCCGGGCAGCAAGACGTCTTGCTGGGCCTTGTTGAACCGGTGCACCTCGTCTACGAACAAGATGGTCCCCCGCCCCTGCTCTCCGAGGCGCCGGCGGGCCTCTTCCAGCGCCTCGCGCACGTCTTTGACCCCCGAGGCCACGGCCGAGAGGGGAACGAAGGTCTTGGCGCTGACGTCGGCCAGCAAGCGGGCGAGGGTCGTCTTGCCGGTTCCGGGGGGTCCCCACAAAATGGCCGAACCCAACCGGTCGGCCTCGACGAGGACCCGCAGGGGGGCACCGGGGCCGACCAGATGCCGCTGGCCCACCACGTCATCGAGGGTGCGGGGGCGTAGCCGGGCGGCCAGCGGGGCGCGGGATTCGAGGCGCGACGTGGCGGCGGCGTCGAACAAGTCGCCGCCCGGGGTCATCGCTCGGGCGCCGGGACGGTGGTCTTGATACCGAGGTCGGCCAGGGCATTCGCCGAGAGTGCCTTGGGTGCGCCGGTCAGCGGGTCGGCCCCCGACTGGGTCTTCGGGAAGGCGATGACCTCCCTGATGGTGTCGGCGCCACTAAAGATGGCAGCCAGCCGGTCGATGCCGAAGGCGAACCCGGCGTGGGGCGGCGCACCGTAGCGGAAGGCGTCGAGGAGGAACCCGAATCGAGCCTCGGCCTGTTCGGCGCTGATGCCCAAGGCGGCGAAGATCCGGCCCTGGATGTCGGCGCGATGGACCCGGACGCTCCCCGAGCCGAGTTCCCAGCCGTTGAGCACGAGGTCATAGGCCTGCGAGCGCACCGCGGCGGGATCGGTCTCCAGCAAGTCGAGGTCGTCGGGGTGGGGCATGGTGAACGGATGGTGGGCCGGGACCGGGTGACCGGCCGAATCCACGCCGTCGAACATCGGGAACTCCACCACCCAGACATAGCGGTAGGGGCCCTCGCCGACCGGTCGGCCGCCGAGGGCGACGCGCATCCGGCCGAGCACCGTGCACGCCAGGCGGTGCTCGTCGCTCACCACCAACACCAGGTCACCGACGACGGCCCCGCTCGCCGCCAACAGGCCGGTCCGTTCGGTCTCCGACAAAAACCGGTCAAGTGGCGAGTCCAGACCGACGACGCCGTCGCCCTCTGTCACCTTGAACCAAGCCAGGCCCTTCGCCCCTTCGGCCTTGGCCGTCTCCACCAGGCCGTCGAGCCTGGAACGGGCGAAGCTGGCCCCGCCTTCGACCACCAGCGCCTTGACGGCGTGTCGCCGGGCGCCCTGCGGCGCGGCGAATGCCCGGACCTCGGTGGTGGCGAACACCTCGCCCAGATCGACCAGCTCCATGGCGAAGCGCAGGTCGGGCTTGTCAGTGCCGTAGCGCTCAAGAGCCTCGGCCCAGGTCATCCGGGCGATCGGCGGCGGCCGCTCTCCTGTCGCCGCTTCGGCGGCGTCGAGAACCGATTCTGAGACGAAACCCAACACGTCGTCTTGGTTGACGAAGGACGCCTCCATGTCGAGTTGGGTGAACTCAAACTGGCGGTCCGCCCGCAGGTCCTCGTCGCGCAAGCAACGTGCGATCTGGTAATAGCGGTCCATCCCCGACACCATCAGGAGCTGCTTGGCCAGCTGGGGGCTCTGGGGCAGGACGTAGAAGGCGCCGGGATGCAGTCGGCTCGGCACGGCGAACTCTCGGGCCCCTTCGGGCGTGGGCGACCACAAAAGCGGGGTCTCCACCTCGCAGAACCCCATTCGGTCCATGGCCGCCCGGAGGGCGGCGTTGACCACGGCGCGCAAGCGGAGGTTGGCCTGCATGCGCGGCCGGCGGAGGTCGATGTAGCGGTACCGAAGCCGGGTCGCCTCGTCCACGTCCACCCGGTCCTCGACGGCGAACGGGGGCGGCTCGGCGGTGGCCAGTACCTCGATCTCGCAGTCGCCCACCTCCCAGCCGCCTGTGGCGAGGTTCGGGTTCTCCATCCCCTCGGGTCGACGTCGAAGCGTGCCGGTGACGGCCACCACGTACTCGCTGCGGGCATCGACCGAACCGTCCACCACGCACTGAATTGTGCCGGTGTGGTCACGCAGATCAACGAAGGCCAGGTGCTCGCCGTGTTCGCGGCGGCGCGACACCCAGCCGCAGAGCCGGATGAACCTTCCGACATCGCCGTCTTCGAGCTGCCCGCAGAGGTGGGTGCGCATGGAGGTGGCGCCGGGCGCCCCGTCCCGTGCTCCTTCGCTGATCATCGCTCGTCCTCTCGCAATGCCGCGACCACCGCGATCACGTCGTTCAGCGCCACGATTTGCTGATCGCTCGCTGTGCGCAGTGGGCGGAGCGACACCGTACCCGCGGCGAGTTCGTCCGGTCCGACGATCAGTGCCACCCGGGCCCCGGAGCGGTCGGCCAGCTTCATCTGGGCCTTCATCGACCGGCCGTCGAAGGCCCGGTCGGCCCGGAGTCCGGCCCGGCGCAGCTCAGCGGTCAGGTCCCGGGCGCACGCCCCACCGGCCACGTCGACCACAAAAGCATCGAGGGCGGGCGTGTCGAGGGGGAAGACGCCTTCTGCGTCACAGGCCCCGAGGACCCGCTCGATGCCGATCCCGAATCCGATGCCCGGCGTGGCCGGGCCCCCGAGCATTTCCACCAGGCCGTCGTAGCGCCCGCCGCCGCCGATGCCGTTCTGCGAGGCGGTGATCGCCGCCGAGGCGAACTCGAAGGTCGTCCGGGAGTAATAGTCGAATCCCCGCACCAGGCGGTGGTCCAAGACGGCTTCGATCTCGAGGGCGGCCAGGCCCTCTCTCACCCGGGAGAAGTGGGTGGCACAGGGTTCACAGAGCGAATCGACGAGGCGGGGGACGTCGGTGGTCGCCTCGCGGCAGGCCGCTCGTTTGCAGTCGAGCACCCGGAGTGGATTGGCCTCGAGCCGCTCCCAGTGCTCGTCACACAACTCGGCTCGACGCTCGAGGAGGACCGACCGCAAGAGTTCGACGTAGGCCGGGCGGCACACCTCGTCGCCCATGGAGTTGATCTTGAGCTCGTAACGGCGGAGTCCGAGAGCGACGAAGAAGTCGTCGGCGATCGAGATAACCTCCACATCAAGATCGGGATCTGACGCCCCGAGAGCTTCGACCCCCACCTGGTGGTGTTGGCGGTACCGCAGGCCCTGGGGGTTCTCGTGGCGGAAGGCCGGGGTCACGTACCAGGCCTTCCAGGGCAGTGGCGGGCGGTGCTGGACGTAGGCCCGGACGACCGAGGCGGTGCCTTCGGGCCGCAGGGCCAGCATCTTGCCGTCGCGGTCGGCGAACTCGTACATCTCCTTGCCGACCACCTCGCTCCCCTCCCCGATGCCGCGCCGGAAGACCTCGGCGTACTCGAACAGCGGGCTCTGGATCAACCCGTAGGCGGCCCGTTCACTGAGCGAGGCGAAGGTGCCGATGAGCCGCTCCCAGCGGACCGACTCGGGCCACAAGATGTCGTGGGTGCCCTTGGGGGACTGGGGTGGCTCGGCGGGGCGGGGCGCGCCTGGGCCCTTGGCACTCTGGGCGCGCACCGGCTCGGGTCGGTCAGCCATGGCCGTGTCAGCCCTTCTTGCCCGGGAGCTGGCGGTAGGCGTCAAAGACGCCGTCTAAGTGCTTGAGCGAGGCGATGAGCGAATCGAGGTGGTTGGGGTCGGCGAGCTCCACGTCGAAGGCCATCCGGCTGACGCGGTCGAGGGCGGTGGCGGTCCGGGCGGCGACGATGTTGAGGTGGTGCTCGGACACCACCCGGCTGACGTCGGCCAGCAGGCGGGACCGATCGAAGGCCAGCACCTCGAGGGTGGCCAGGAAGACACCTTCGCCGCCCCGGTCCCATTCCACCTCTATCAGGCGCTCTTGGGAACGGGCCGACAGCGCGGTGGCGTTCGAACAGTCGGCCCGGTGCACCGACACCCCGCGACCCTGGGTCACAAAGCCGATGATCTCGTCACCGGGCACCGGGGTGCAGCACCGCGCCAGGTGGACCATGACGTCGTCGAGCCCCTCGACGTAGACCCCGGCTTTCGACCGGCGTCCCGAGCGCGTCCCACGGATGCCGGTCGTCGCCGTGGTCGGTAGCTGCTCGGGCTCCCCACCGCGCAGCTCGCGGCTCAGTCGCTGGACGATCGATTGGGCCGACACCTGATGCTCCCCGATGCTGGCGTAGAGCGCTTCGACGTCGGCCAGGTTCATCGACGCCGCCACCTGCACCAAGGCGCTTGACCCCATGACCTTTTGCAGCGGCATCCCCTCGCGCCGCAACTCTTTGGCCAAGGCGTCCCGGCCGTTCTCGATGGCGTCTTCTCGTCGCTCCCGGCTGAACCACTGGCGGATCTTGTTGCGGGCCCGGGGAGAGGCCACGATCTGCAGCCAGTCCCGAGACGGCGCTGCTGCCGCGGCCTTGGAAGTGAAGATCTCGACGGTGTCAGCCGAACTCAACACGGTGTCGAGGGGAACCAGACGCCCCTTCACCCGGGCCCCGATACAACGGTGCCCCACCTCGGTGTGGATGGCGTAGGCGAAGTCGACCGGCGTAGAACGGGCCGGCAACGCAATGACCTTGCCCTTGGGGGTGAAGACATAGACCTCGTCTTGTTCGAGGTCGAGCTTCAATGCCTCGAGGAACTCGACGGGGTCGCTGGTCTCGCGCCCGACGTCGGCGATGCGTTGCATCCAGGCCATCTCCGAGGAGGCGTCTTCTTTCTCCTTGTAGCCCCAATGGGCGGCGATCCCGTACTCGGCCCGGCGGTGCATCTCGTTGGTCCGCACCTGCACCTCGATGGGTTTGCCGTCGAGCCCGATCACCGTTGTGTGCAGCGATTGGTAGAGGTTGAATTTCGGAGTGTTGATGTAGTCCTTGAAGCGGCCCTGGACGGGGGCCCAGATGGCGTGGATGGCCCCGAGAGAGGCCCAGCAGTCCTTCTCCGACGCGGTCACCACACGGATGCCCACCAGGTCGTGGATGTCGTCGAACTCCTTGCCGCGCACGACCATCTTCTCGTAGATG
>PMOE01000043.1 GCA_003161575.1 Acidimicrobiaceae bacterium
GGGATTTAGAAAAGGCCGTTCAACAACTCAAGAAGGAACCCGGCAAGGGACTGTTCGTTGCAGGTGTGAAGCTCCCACTGGCGTTGACGGAGCTGGGATTGATCGATGAGTACGAGTTCGTGATTCATCCCAGACTTGCGGGCCACAGGCCGACACTGTTCGCTGGGCTATCAAAGCATGTCGACTTGAAGCTCGTGAGCCGGCTGGAGTTCGGCTCGGGGGCAGTGGCGATGCGGTACGAGCCGAGAAGGTAGCCGTCGCGCTTCCTCGCCCGAGCCGGCCGCATCATGGAGCCCTGGTTCGCGCCTCTTGCGCCCCCAACCGCAGCGGTTCCCTCCGCGGCGGCCCACAACAACGCCTTGGCCTGGCGCACCTCCCGAGCCGGCGCGGTGTGCGAACGAGAAAGCCCCTCCAGCTCAACCCGCTGCCCACCCGTCATCTCCAAAGCCCCCGCCGCAGCCACCATCCCACCCACCACTAGAGGTCGAGCCGCCGACTCGGATCGTCGAGACGCGGCTGTTCGAGGGCTGGCCGGATGCGGAGCCCGTCGAGACGGTAGAGCTGCACGAAACTCGCGGAGTGACGAAGCTGACGATGAATCTCGCGTTCTGCGACAAGGCTGGCCGTGACCACATGACCAAGTTCGACGGCCAGGAAGACAGCTTCGACAAGATGGAGGATTACTTGAGATCACTCTTGGATCCAAATGGAACTGTCTCTGGTTGTTGAGGTTCGAGCCAGATGCCCCGTGAGGCGAGCGCCGCAGACTGTCCCCGAATGTGCAAGATCTTCGTCAAGGGGCCTTCCCCCATGGTTCCGATAGGTGACGCCGAGAGTGCCTCCCACCCGCTGGTCGGGGATGCGGCTCAGTTAAAGTCGGCCTTGGCGGGTCTAGGCTGTCGTTGGGCCCTGCATGAGGCACGTAACGGACGAGGCCCTCACGGGGCCATACCGGTTCCGACCCACCGTTGAAAGACTTGCACCCGCTCAGGTGGCCACGCGCCGTCGCATGGCATTGAGCCATTCTTCACGCGTTCCAGGATGTCGGAAGCACGGGCGCGCACGTCGTCGAAGGACCAAAGATCAAACGCTTTTTCCATCGACTGGCGATCATGTTGCCGGAAGAGCGGTTTGATGTCCGTCGCAAAACTCAACCTCTCGTCGTTCGAAGGAGAATCCATTCGAAGTAATCTAACCGGTTGCGACACCCGGCTCTCCGGTCACGTGCCCAGTGCCGGTGATCGGGGATTGCCCCACCGGGAAATTATCGCCGTACGTGGAGAGCCACTCAGACGACGTAAGCCACGAGATAGTTCGGGCGGCAAGATACGGTGTTGAGAGCGAAACGCTCGTAATCCACGGTTTGAACGGAGGCCGAATGTTCGGTCACAACAAGGACACGAATCCCGACACCGCTCCGCCGGCCCCCCCTACGCATCCACCGATAACGACTTGCCCGGTCTGTGGCGGCACCTCGCTCTCAGAATCGAAGGTCGTCGCCACGAAGATCGCTCAAACAGCCAACAACCCGTGGCAGGGGGAACGTTGGCTTCAGGTCAGCATGGTCATCTGTGATCAGTGTGGTCGAATGGAATGGTTCGCGGTCGGTGCCGCTGCTCAGGGCCGCGCATCGACTGTCGAAGTGGTCCTGGGGACTGGACCGCAAGGGGCGACGTGACGGGTTAGTCAAGTCTCGATGAGTAAGCGCATCCCCGCGCGTGCAAGCCGTCCCGGTGTTCCGAGACGTTATGCCTCCACGCTGGACGTCAAAATCGGCCAGCGTTCGGGCGTCCTTCGCTGCACGGTGGTAACAATCGGGAGTGCTTACCGTTGGGCGACGATCGTCAGTTGAGCTGGACCAAATCCTTGTTTCGGCCTCCAGCGAGGCCCTACGTACCCCGAAGTCGGTGCGACCGAAGCCGCCGTCCTCCTGCCGGGGTACCACCACGATCGAAGTCAAAGGTGGTTGGGCGGACCCGCCGGGGATACCCCGAAATGTCGCGAGACCCACTGCTACTAGGTCCAAAGCCCATCGCTGCTCCAGTCGGACAGAACGCTCGATTCGACCGTCAAGTGAGTGTCGGAGCGCGCCGTCTCTGAACGTCCTAGGGTCTGGTGGCTGCCGCTCAATGTGGCAAGCGACAGGAGGATCAAAGATGGCTCACGCAGTAGTGATGCAGGTGAAGCTTCCCCAAGGCGGAAGTCCTGATGATGCTCAACGCATGCTGGAGGAAATAGTAATTCCGCTGGCAAAGTCTCAGGCTGGCTTTAAGAACGGTACTTGGCTGCACGACGGCAAAGGCAGTGGGATGGGTGTGATTGTGTTTGCTACCGCGGAGAATGCCGAATCGGCCCAAGGAGCCCTCAAGCCGCCACCTGGAGGACCGCAATTGCTTTCGAGCGAGCTTTACGAGGTAGGCGGTCAGGCCTAACGGATTGGAACGTATCGCCATACGGCATGTGGCATAAGTGCCTGTAGGGGACGAAGAATGTGTGCCTCACTCCCGGCGGTCTGGGGCAGGCAGGCGGCTGTTCAAGCGGATCGTGTCGTGTCCCTATTGGGTGTAGCGATCCTCACGCAAGAGAACGGTCAGTTTGGGGTAAATCGCCAGCGCGTTGCACCTCCCGGACCAACCGTCGCGAGGGCCGTTGCCTGATGAGCTGCGATCCGATAGATCGTCCAGGGCGGAGGCCCAGCTGACGGAGCGCTGTACTCAGCTGTGAGTGCCATCCCGGATTCATCGACTCGGGCGGGCCAGCCTTGAGCGCTCCACTGTTCAGCCATCGTGGCGACTATCTCCGGATCGATGATTTTCTCGGCCTCTCCATCTACGACCAGGTCGAACTCGTGAGTCGCAAGGCTCAGCGTGCAACGAGGGTCACGGGCGAGATTCCTTCCCTTGAGCGTCTGTTCTCCGGTCTCGAACCAGAAAGCACCCTCGAACCACAGTGCGCCAACGCCCGTCACGTGGGGGGTTCCGTCCCGGTTGATCGTTGCCAGCCAGCATGTATGCCGATCCGGACCGCCGGTGCCGGGGGCCTGGCTCACACCTCCTGAGAGGCGACCCTCGATGTCGGTCCAATCGATGAGCGGCAACTCGTAGAGGTCCGCAAGGTTTGTCGATTCCATGATTGAGAGACGTGCAATACGGTGAGAGCTCATCGGTCTAGCCATTCTGATCCAGTCGACCCCTTCGTGCTGTTATGAGACAATGCCCAGCGGGCTCATCGGAGAGCTACGGACCCTTTAGAACCACTCCAGAGCTTTGGCGGTGAAGCTCTTGATTTCCTCGGATATGGCGTCTCGCCCTTGCCCCGAGCGCCAGGATCCCTCATCTCGAACGCAGACGGTCATCTCGGGTGCCTCCGCCCATAAGCACCGAATCGCCGTCACGGTCCCAGGTTGTTGCCAGCTCGCGTGTAGCTCGTGGGCGAGCTGAGGATACTGGTAGCCCTCAGTGAAGGTGGCCGCCGTCGAGGACAACCTCACCGCGTCCGACCGCCGCTCGTCCTCGGCGCCCGGAGAGTAGCGGAAGCGCACGTATTCGTCGCCTGCGGAGTCCTCTTCGTATCGAGTGTTGGTCAGCTCACCGGCGATGATCGTCGAGGTGAAGTCATACGGGTGGTCGTGGATGGGCGGTTCCCCGGTGCAGTAGCTCGGGTCCCAGACGTGGAGTCGGTACTCCCGCCGGTCATCAAGGCGCAGGCCCATGAGCCCGATGTCCTGCATCCTCCAAGGGAACTCCTCGGCGTGTTGCAGCATCGTAAGTACTAGGGCCTTGCTCAGCGTCTCGCTCATCGCGTTCTCCCAGTACGACCGCTGGACGACTTGCCCAACCCACCAAATAACATTACTGTCATTTGCTTGGGTCAAGCGGGTGACTAGCGCAGTCCCCACAAACGACGGGTTTGCGGTTTATCCACACGCCTCAATGTGCCGTTCCGGGCGAGGTTCGCGAACACGGACGCCCCCCTGAAATCCGAAGAGCCCTTTTAGCGTCGTCCGGCCCGCTCCGGGCGTCCCCGATCGACGCGAAGCAAACCGGATCGACGAGATTGGGCAACTGCTAGGAGTCGTTGTAGGGGCCCCACGAGAAGGAGGAGGACGAAAGACTTGGATGCAAGCTAAGGCAGTTTCCCTGATAGGCCGTGTGGTTGTTGGCGATGCCTGAACTGCACTTGTACCCGGTGGGTCCGCCGGTCACCTTTCCGATTGTGGGCATCAACCTAGAGGAAGCCTTGATCTTCTCGGCGACGAACTTGACGACAAGGGCATTAGCGATCTTGCAGGTGAAGGCGGTGCCGGTGACGACGACCTGATAGTGCTTGCCGACCTCGTGCGGTGGGTAGGGGTTCACCCATTTAGTCGCCGTGAATGGTTTGCAGGTCGTGGACTGGGGGATGCCGCCGTTCGAGCTTGCGCCAAATGCAGGTGTCGAAGCGGAGAGAATGCCAGCGGCAACCACCAGAACACCTGCGATACCCCACCGGGCGGCTCGAGCCATCCTGCAAGGATAAGCAGACCGCCCCCCCGGCGCCAGCAGGAATCAATCGCGCCGGGCGCCCCAACGGTTGCGACGGCACCCGATCCGGTGATCGGGGCGACCCTTGGACGCCGTGGACCAGCGCATACGGTGCAGTTTGCGGACTTACGAGCCTTCAGGCCTCGCGGCTCGGTCTGGATATGGGGTCGTCGCCTCTTTAGAGCTCACGCAAGGCGGTGGCCAGCGGTTCGAGCACGCCGGGATCCAGGGGCGGTGGGAGATAGACAATGCCCAGCTCGACGCCGACCTCTGCGAATGCGGCGGCCTGCTCGGCGGTGGCTTTCGCGTCCCCGGTGAATCGCACGTGACTGGAGAGGAGAATCTCCGTAGGGTCACGGCCGAGGTCCTCGCAGTGCTGATGCAGAACGTCGCGCTTTCGGGCGAACTCCTCCGGCGTGCCACCCACGAAGTTCCAGTGCTGGGCGAACCGGGCTGCAGTGCGGAGCGTCCTCTTCTCGCCACTACCACCAACGCAGATCGGCGGGTGGGGGCGATGAACCGGCTTGGGCTCGTTGCGGGCATCGCTGAGCTGGTAGTACCGGCCCTTGAAGGTCGTCGTCTCCTGCGTGAGGAGCCCGACGATCACCTCGCAGGCCTCCTCGAAGCGGTCGCTGCGCTGGCCCGGCGTGCCCAGTTCGATCCCGTAGGCCCCCGACTCCTCCTCGTTCCACCCCGCCCCGATGCCAAGCTCCAGCCGGCCCCCGGACACGATGTCGAGGGTGGTCGCCATGTTGGCCAGGATCGCCGGGTGGCGATAGTGGATGCCGGTCACCAGAGTTCCCATGCGCAGGCGGGTCGTGGCCTGGGCCAGCGCCGTCAGGGTGATCCAGCCCTCCATGCAAGGGCCGGTGCTGTCGGAAAAGATCGGATAGAAGTGGTCGAAGGTCCAGCCCGACTCGAACAGCTCGATCTCGTCGGCCACCTTCCACACGGCAAGCATGTCGGTCCAGGTCGTTTCCTGCGGCGAGGTCTTGAAAGCGAAGCGCATAGACCCACGTTACGTCCGGCCGGGCTCGCGCCCGTGCAGGCCTCCGTGTTCAGCGTACGAGAGCAGGTGGGGACAGCCGAAGTGCCGATTGGTAGCAGCTGATAACCGTCACGGTCACTGTTGGGTGGCAGTTCAGCGGGCGAGGTGGGCCGGGCTATTCCTGGCCCGGATCAGGCTCTGGCGATGTCCCTGCCCGGCATCGGCTCAGCGAGTGCTGTCCGCCATTCAGGCGCGCCGAAGGGATTTGCAAAGTACTGCGTCTCGTGCACCACATTCGAGTGGACGAACTTCATAATGCTCACGGAGTAGGTGGGCACCCCGTCGTACGCGATGACGCACTCACTTACCCACAGATCCCCGCTACCGACGATCCGGAGGACTGTGAAGTGCCGACTGGCAGGGTGCTCGCCACGTTGCGCCGAGATTGCTGCGCGGCCCCGGAAACGTTCACCTGACTGGGGATAGTCCAGGATCGCGTCGGCACTGTAGATGGCGTGCTCGGCTTCGATATCCCCGCGTTCCGATGCCCGCCAGTGTTCCTCGAGCGCTGCCTTCGTCTGGGTATCAGAATCCATCGCGTTTTCCCTTCTACAGGCGGGCGGAGCAATCCGAGACCCGGGAATGCTGCAAGGCTCCGCCGCGGAACCTGACCGTTCCTTTCGACAGTCAAGCTCAAGTTGCTTGGGAGCTGCAGGCACCCGAAAGGGCGCAATCACGTACTTTGTCGCCGACCCGACGTTCGGAGATACGGCTGTGCGACATTCGGGGACGCGCGTTCTGGGATGCGTCTCCGCACACGCTACAGACCAACCACGTGCTTTTTACCACTGCGGAGTTCATTCGTTTCGGGCCGCCTCGGGGCCAGTGATCCGGTTGAGAAGCGGGAACGTCGAGGCGATGATCGCGAACGAAGCCGCAAGTCCGCCGACAACGGTCGCCCAGTAGGTGATCCCCGGCATGCTGAAGGCGATGCCAACCTGGGAATGGAGATACAGCGCAGCGGAACCCAAGCCGACCGCGATCGACACCGCGGCAACGAGAAGGAGGGGCAGCGCACTCTCCAGCGCGACGACGCGGTGCAGGACACCCGTAGAGACGCCGGTAAGCCTGAGCAGGCTGAACGGCCGCTTGCGCTCGCTCAGCCCCGCTGCGACGTTCACGGCAAGGCTGCAGGCGGCGATGATGAGGCTCGCCACGATGATCACCTCGGTCATGTCCTGGATCATCGTGAGAAGGAGCGAGCCGTCCGGCGTGTTCCCCTTGACCAACAACGGCGTCGAGCGGAAGGGAAAGGCCCGCTCGAGCGCGGTCCGTACCCGTTCGACGGAGCTGGACGACCCGTCCGTGGCAACTACGATTGCTTCAACGGGAAGACTCGCGATGCTCGCCACCGACGGGTGCGCGGTCGGCCACACCGTCGATGGGGATGCCGAGTTGTTGCCGGTGACCGGCTGTAGGAAGTAGCCGATCGTCGCTACTGTCGCTCCCGGTGCGCACTTGCCGATCGCGGGCGTCTTTGGCACTTGGTCGCACGCGACCACCCCCTCGCCGCTGATCTGCTGAACACGGGACGGGCCGACGTGGACCAGCGTCACGCCGCGCACCCCTGGCGCGGCGCGGAGCCCCGTGAGCACCTGGGCCGGGAAAGAAGGAACTGCGGTGGAAGAGTTACACGAACTCGTGACTCCGCAGAACTGGTCGTCGAGGGTTGCGGTCGACTCGGCGCGGCCTCCCTGGGAGCTGACGGCGACGATCGAGCTGAGCGCCCCGATCGCTGCGCTCGCGACGAACAGGGCGAGCACCAGCCCGCTGATCGAGCGGAAGGCCGCCCGAGGGTTGTCGAGGAGCCGGCGACCGGCGATGAGGGTGGCGGGGTGGCGTGCCCGCTTGGTCATGAGTCTGGAGCCAATCTTGGTCAGCCATGGTCCGGCAAGGACCAACCCCACCAGGATCAGCACGACGCCAGCGAGCAGCTCTTCAACCTGGCCGTCGTTGCTCTTCGGCTTGCCGGCGGCGTCGAAGTACGCAAGCAGTGCGATGCCAGCCAGAAGCGGGATGATCCGGACGATCCGCGGAGTCGGGGACGAGGCTCGTCGACTCACGCCGAGCGGCGATATCTGGACGCGTCGGAGCGCCAGGCGCGCGGACACGACAGCGGCGATCGGCACGCCGATCACGACCAGCACGAGGTCGGCGAGGTTAAGCGAGAGGTCGCCTTGGGCGAACGGCAGTCCGGCGAAGGGGACGTGGACTAGCAGTGGCCGGAACAGGAAGAAGAGTGCGAACCCGATCACCACTCCCGCGACGGCGGCAACCGTTGCTTCCACCGCTGAGATCACCGAGACCTGACGCGGTGTCGCCCCGACGAGGCGCATCGCGGCGAACCGCTCCTCTCGCCGCGCGGCGGACAGCCGGCTCGCCGTCGCGATCAAGATGAGCACCGGCAACAGCAAGGCGACGGCTCCTCCGGCCAGGATCCACTTCAGAACGGGTCCGCTCCCGACGCCGCTCTGGCAGGCGTAGCAGCTGCTCGGCGTTTGCTGAATGCCTCGGACCTTGACCGCCCCGGGGACCTGCGAGAGCTGGCGCGCGTCGTGGCCCACGACGATGATCAGTGAGTTCGGTGACGGAAGAGCCGCGGCGCCGATGGTCCCGATCTGGCGCCCAGGGAACCGGTCGTGCAACTCGCTCGCCGGTTCGGTCTTGAGGAGACTCGTGAGGGCCGGCGATGCGTAGAACTCCCGTGCTCCGGGCAGATATGGAATCCCCGGCGGGATCGGTGCGCTCGGTCCGGTGGCGGCAACATCCACTCGGTCGATGGCCTGGTTGCCGAACTGGTCGACGCTGAGGAGCCACCACAGTCGGTCAGACGTCGAGCTGCTCGCGGTCGACGGAGGCGATGGCGCCGAGGTGTCGAGCCACGCACCACGGTCGGTCTGGGCGTGCAGCCCGTTCATGGCGGCCAGGACGAACAGCAGCAGACCGACGCCGAGGGCGACCGCAGCCGCGGTCACGAGGACGCGTTGCGCCGCCTCGCGACCGCTTCCCAACGTCAAGCGCAGGCCGAGTGGGATCATTGCATCACCGGTGCCATCGAGGACACGCGGCCGTCGCGGACGATTACCTCGCGGTCGGCGTAAGCAGCGACGCGGGGCTCGTGCGTGACGAGGATCACCGTTGATCCCTGCTGGCGCGCGACACGCGTCAGCAGGCCCATGACCAGCTCCCCGTTCATCGAATCGAGTGAGCCGGTCGGTTCGTCCGCGAAGAGCACGTCGGGATGGGCGACGAGACCGCGCGCCAATGCGACGCGCTGCGATTGGCCGCCGGACATCTCGCCGGTGCGGTGGCGCTCCATGCCTTCGAGTTCGAGCTGTTCGAACCAGCTCCGCGCTTCACGGAGGGCCTCCTCACGGTGCGTACCACGAAGTAACAGTGGCAGCGCGACGTTCTCCTCGGCGGTCAGCTCCGGCACGAGCTGGCCGAACTGGAACACGAAGCCGAAGCGATCACGTCGCAGCCGGGAGCGCTCGGCTTCGCGCATCGCGTCGAGGCGCTGACCGTCGAAGTAGACCTCGCCGGAGTCCGGGACGAGGATGCCCGCCAGGCAGTAGAGCAGGGTGGACTTCCCCGAGCCGCTCGGGCCCATCACGGCGACGATCTCGCCACGCTTCACGCAAAGATCCGCCCCTTGGAGCGCCGGGGTCTCCCCGAAGGAGAGCACGAGGTTTCGTCCCTCGATGGCCACCCCTCCGGCTTGGACCAGGGAAGAACCGTTGGCTCCCGTCATGACGCCACCTCCTCTGCGAGCGCCGCGAGTCGCGCTTCGGTGAGGTCGATCCAGCGCAGGTCGGCTTCCAGGTGGAAGAGACCGTGGTCAGCGAGGAGGGTGTCGACGAGGCTGTCCCGTTGCTTGAGCTCGGTGAGTTCGCGCATCCGCCGGAGGTGCGCGGCCCGCTGCGCGTCGAGGTACTCCTCGGCGCGGCGCCCGAGCATGAGCGAGAGCACGACCTTCACGAAGAGGTCGGTCTGGAGGTAGGGCTCGGCCGGGATGGGCTCCGCGAGCCACGCCTCGACCTCGCTCTTCCCGGTCTCGGTGATGGTGTAGCGCTTGCGGTCCGGACCGGCCCCGGGCTCAGCCTCCCCGACGATGGCCTTTCCGTCTCTCGCCAGTCGAGCGAGGGTGGCATACACCTGGCCGAAGGGAAGCGGGCGGCCACGAGCGAAGTACGCGTCGTAGTCGTGCTTCAGGTCGTAGCCGTGGCTGGGTTCTCGATCGAGGAGCCCGAGGAGGGCCATGGGAACGCTCATATCCGAGAGCATACTCTACGTGTATACGTGGGGTCAATAGATTGTCCCGCGTCGCAGATCCGTCGGTCCGACTTGGGTCGGCAGCGCCCCTCAAAGTGCCAATAGGAGACGACCGGAGTCGACCCAATCCCGGTGGTGGGTGACACCCTCAACCGGAATTTGGCAGCGCTTTTTGGGACACTCTTCGTGCTCCAGATCCTCGAGCGGGGCCAACTCGAGAACGGTTCCGACCACTAGCGGGCGACAGGCCCCACTGAGCCGCGAAGAATCGCCCGAACCCGCCAGCCACGCTGGTGGCACCTTCAACCGGACTGATCGACGCGCCGTGTAGCTACTTGCCGGAACCAGCGACCCAGCTCGGGTTGGGGCCTCTTGCCAAATCAGGGCAAATGAGTAGAATACTCCATATGCTACTACCCAGAACACGGGATCCGGAGCCGTCGTGAGCGTCCGCCACGCCCTGTTGGCCCTACTCAGCGAAGGCCCAAAGTACGGGCTTCAGCTGCGTCAGGAATTCGAGGCACGAACCGGTGAGGTGTGGCCGCTGAACGTCGGACAGGTGTACACGACCCTCCAGCGGCTCGAGCGCGACGGCCTCGTCGAGTCGGATGACTCCGCCGCTAACGAGGGACCGCAGAAGGGCTTCCACATCACCGAGGAGGGTGCGGCCGAGCTTGCCGATTGGCTGCGCACCCCGCCCGACCTCTCCTCCCCGCCGCGCGACGAGCTGGTGATCAAGGTGCTCGTCGCAATCGATCTCCCTGGCGTCGATGTGCACGAGGTGGTGCAGCTGCACCGCCGCTACCTGGTGGAGCTCATGCAGCAATGGACGCGCCTCAAGGAGGACGAGTCCCGCTTCGACCTGAACTTCGCTCTGGTCGTCGACGCCGAGCTGTTCCGCCTGGATTCTCTGATCCGTTGGCTCGACACGGCGGACGGGCGTCTGAAGCGAGCGACGGTGGAGGGCGATGCGTCGGTCCCCCAGCCGTTCCCCCTACCCAAGGCCCGGCGCAAGGTGGGGGTGAAGCAATGAGCTACCTCGAACTCCGCGATGTCTCCAAGGTCTACGGAGAAGGGGCCACAGAGGTGCGCGCCCTTCACCGCATCGATCTCTCGGTCGACGCCGGGTCTCTAGTGGCAGTCATGGGGGCCAGCGGCTCGGGCAAGAGCACATTGTTGACCATCGCCGGCAGCCTCGAAGACCCCACTAGTGGTGAGGTCTACGTCGGCGGCCGGCCCCTGCCGTCATTGTCACGCAACGCAAAGGCTCAGCTGCGCCGGCAGTCCATCGGCTATGTCTTCCAGGACTACAACCTGCTGGCCGGGCTAAGCGCCGTGGAGAACGTATCCCTGCCCCTGGAACTCGACGGTGTCGCGACCCGCAAGGCCCAGTCGGCAGCGCTCAAGGCGCTCGAGGATTTCGGGCTGAAGGACCGGGCGTCGCAATACCCCGACATGCTGTCGGGTGGCGAACGCCAGCGCGTCGCCATCGCCCGCGCCGTCGTGGGCAAGCGCCAGCTGCTCCTGGCCGACGAGCCCTCAGGCGCGCTCGACTCCACCAACGCCGAGGCCGTAATGCGCCTGATCCTCGCGGCCTGCCACCGCGGCATGGCCGCCGTCGTGGTGACCCACGATGCCCAGCTGGCCTCGTGGGCCGATCGCGTCGTGTTCCTCCGCGACGGCAGAATCGTCGACCAGACGCTCCCGGTCGAGAGCCCCGAAGCGGTCCTCGCCGATCTCCCGAACCAATGAGCGTCAGCGTCCTCGAGCGACCGAGCGCCGGATCGGCGCCCGAACCGACCACCGGCGGCGTCCCGGCCCGCCGGGCCATGGTCCGTTGGGCCTGGCGCATCTTCAAGCGCGAGTGGCGCCAACAGCTGCTCATCCTGCTCCTCGTCGTCGTTGCCGTGGCCGCGGTCGTCGTCGGTGCTGCCGTCGCCACCAACACCCCGCCGCCGGCCAACGCCGGGTTCGGCAAGGCCGACGACCTGGCCATCTACACGAGCTCAGGGAACACGAAGCAGTCCTCCAATCTCAATCTGCACTCAGTGGACGCTCAGATCGCTGCGTTGGAGCACCGCTTCGGCGCGGTCCAGGTCATTGAGAACGAGACGTTCAACGTCCCGGGCAGCACCCAGAAGTACCAACTTCGCTCGCAGGATCCGCATGGCCTCTACGGCGGGCCGATGCTCCAGCTGCTCTCCGGGCACTACCCGACCGGGTCGAACGAGATCGCCCTCACCCCCGGGCTGGCGTCCGAGCTCAACCTGAGAGTCGGTGACACCTGGTCCCCGGGCGGCAAGACCGTCGTCGGCATAGTGCAGAACCCCCAGAGCCTGCTCGACGAGTTCGCGCTCGTTGCCCCGGGGCAGGTGACGCATCCGACCACGGTGAACGTCCTCTTCGACGCACCGGGCGTGGCCCCGGGCCGTATCGGGTCCAACGTCTACACGCCGGCGCAGAATGGTAACTCCAACCCGATCAACCCCGACACCATCCTGCTGGCGCTGGCGACGGTCGGAATGCTGCTGATCGCACTGGTTTCGGTCGGCGGCTTCACGGTGCTGGCGCAACGCCGGCTGCGCGCCCTCGGGATGCTCGAGTCCATGGGGGCGACGGACCGCAACATCCGGCTCGTACTGCGGGCCAACGGCGTCATCGTCGGCGCAGTCGGTGCCCTTCTTGGCTTCGCACTGGGCCTGGTGGTGTGGCTGGCCTACCGCCCGCACAACGAGCAGAGCGCGCACCACCTCATCCCGATGTTCGCCCTGCCATGGATTGTGATCGTGGTGACGATGCTGCTGGCGGTCGTCGCCACCTTCTTGGCCGCCGGCCACCCGGCCCGCGCCATCACCCGCGTCCCGGTCGTCGCCGCCCTGGCCGGACGCCCAGCGCCACCGCGACAGATCCACCGCTCGTTCATTCCCGGTGTGATCGCGCTCGTCATCGGGTTCTTCATGTTCGCTGCTTCGGGCGCGGCCGGGAGCAGTGGCGCGATCTGGCTGATACCCGGGTTCATCGCGTTGATCGCGGGGATCATCCTCATGGCACCGTTCTTCCTCGCCCTGCTGGCACGAGTTGGACGGAAGGCACCCATCGCCGTCCGCCTGGCCCTGCGCGACCTGTCGCGATATCGGGCCCGGTCCGGTTCGGCCCTCTCGGCCATCAGTGTCGGAGTCCTGATTGCGGTGGTCATCTGCGCCGTCGCCGTCGCCCGCTACAGCAATGCCTACGACTACGTCGGCCCGAACCTGGCGTCGAACGAGCTCGCCGTCTGGAGCCCGAACGGCCAGGACGGCAACAACCCCAATCCCAGTGCGCCGACGCTGCAGGAAATCGAGTCACAGGAGGCCAGCGTCCATTCCATCGCAACTGCTCTCGGCGCCAAAGACATCGTGGAACTCGAAAGTCCCGCGCCCTCAGTCGGCCTGCAAAACCCCAGCGCGTCGGGCCGCCAGTGGGACGGACAGATCTACGTGGCGACGCCGGCTCTACTGGGGGCCTATGGCATCGACCCGTCATCCATTCCCTCCGATGTCGACGTCCTCAGCTCGCGCCCCGGCCTCTCGGGCTCAGGGGTGCAGCTGACCTACGGAGGAGGAGGCGGAAAGGGCGGCGGCCAACTGGTCGGTCCCGGCTCGGGCGGCTCGGACGGCGGCGGGGGTCCCGGACCGGGAAACACGAACACCTGCTCACCCGAAGGATGCATCGCCCACCCCGTCGTCCAAGAAGAGAGCCAGCTGCCCACGGGCACGGACGCACCGAACACCGTGATCACCGAGAGTGCGTTGCGCCGGTTGCACCTCGCGAGCCAGAGCAGCCTCGACGGCTGGATCGTCCAAGCGAACAGCCCGATCACCTCCCCCCAGATCACCAACGCCCAGGCACTGGCGGCAACCAACAACCTGAGCATCGAGTCGAAGAACGACGCCCCGACGTCGCACGAGATCGTGAACTGGGCCACCGTATTCGCCATAGCGCTCGCTCTCGGAATCCTGGCCATGAGCATCGGCCTCATCCGCAGCGAGACAGCGAGCGAGTTGCGCACGTTGACGGCCACCGGCGCCAGCTCCCGCACCCGCCGCACCCTGACCGCGGTGACCGCCGGCGGCCTGGCTTTCCTGGGCGCGCTGCTCGGGACGGTGGCCGCCTACGTCGGCCTGGCCGGATGGTTCCACACGAACGCGCTGGAAGGTGGCCTGTCTGACATTATCGATCACATTCCCTGGAACAACCTGTTCCTCATCGTGATCGCCATGCCGGTCGTCGCCACCATTGTCGGCTGGCTGTTGGCGGGACGGGAACCGGCGGGGATCTCCACCCGCCCGATGGAGTAGGAGCGACCGGTGGCGGGCTCGGGGTGGTGCCCAATACCCGCTGCTGGGATGGCTTGACCCGTTTCACAAAAAAGACGCGTCACACTCCCGGTGCGATGGGGACACCCCGATCACCGGAATCGGCACTCCAGGTGGGCCAAACGGGCGTCTTCTGGCCGCTTCTGATGCCAGGGCGCTAGCCCATCCCAGAGGATCCGCCGGGCGACGTGTGCGAAACTCCACCAACGCAATCGGCAACCGGGCCAGTGGTTTGCCAGGCGTAAAGGGAAACCATGACAGAGCTCTACGACCCGTATTCGCACGAACTGCACGACGACCCATACCCCGTCTACCGCACACTCCGGGACGAGCAGCCGCTCTACTACTGCGAAGCACGAGGTGTTTGGGTACTCAGCCGCTTTGAAGACGTATGGGAGGCAGTGCACGACCAAGCGACCTTCTCCTCGGCGCAGGGTGTATTTCCCGGAATGGGCGAGTACAACCCCGATCAGACGTTGCCGGTGATGATCATGATGGATCCTCCCCGCCACACCCAGCTTCGCAGGCTCGTGAACCGGGCCTTCACTAGGCGGCGGATCGCCGACCGTGAACAAGCGATCCGAGGGATCGCCCGGGACCTTGTCCAGGGCCTCGTGGACGCCGGTGGCGGCGATCTTGTCGAGGATCTCGCCAAGCCACTGCCCACGATCGTCATCGCCGACCTGCTCGGTGTGCCCCGCGAAGACCGCAAAGCGTTTCGGCAATGGTCGGACCAGATGATCCAGGACAACCCCGACGACCCGGCAGCGGCGGCCCTGGCCATGGAGGGAGGGGCCAGCCTGCTCGCCTATTTCGCCGACCTCATCGCCGAGCGGCGCCAATCGCCCCGTGATGACCTGCTCAGCGCCCTCATCACGGCAGATGTTGATGGGGAGCGTCTCAGCGAAGACGAACTCTTCGGGATGTGCGTCCTCCTGCTCGTCGCCGGGAACGAGACGACGACCAACCTGGTGAGCAACAGTGCCGTCCTCTTTGATCAGAATCCCGATCAGTGGCGGGCCATAGTTGCGGACCAGTCCCTACTTCCCGGCGCTATCGAGGAATGCCTCCGCTTCGACTCTCCGGTCCAGGCACTGGCCAGGACGCTCACCCGCACCGTCATCACTCATGGTCAGACAATGAACGAAGGTGACAAGGTGTTGTTGGTCTACGGGTCGGCGAACCGGGACGAGCGGGAGTTCTCGGGGCCGGATACCTTTGATGTTGAACGCACTATCGACCGACAACTCGCATTCGGCCACGGAATCCATTTCTGTCTCGGCGCACCTCTTGCCCGCCTGGAGGCGAAGGTCGCCTACTCAGAACTTCTCGGATGCTCGCCTGAATGGACGGTCACCGGCGATCCCGAGCGGATGCACTCGGGGCCGATTCGTGGACTGTTGCGCCTTCCGGTTTCGATGAACGGGTAGCGCCCGTATCCCGAAGGTGCGCCGCACTCCCGGCGTTCGGAGACGCTCAGGAGGGTGCAAGGATTACCTCCCGAGATGGTCGACACGATTCAATCAGCCGACGGGCGACAACTGGCTTACGCACAGTGGGGTGTCCAGGATGGTCGACCTGTCTTCCTCCTCCACGGCACCCCGGGCTGCCGACTTGATCGGCCAGAAAGGGCGGTAGCGCTCGGAGAGGCGGGAGTGCGAGTCGTCACGTACGACCGGCCAGGGACATTTGGGGCACCCAGACGAGATGGTTGAGCACTTGCGCCGCGCCGCCGTCGAGCACTCAGGACTGAATTGATCGGCTATTTAATCTGCGCCACCTAGCCGGTGCTATGAGACAGGCCGAGGAGTAGTTTTCCCTCGTGCCCTTATCGGAGTTGCCTGCGGTTAATCGCCTGACGCTTGCGACGGTGACCTCAGTGCCCGAATGGCACCCCGAGCACGACACCTTCGAGCCGTTTCCAGTTCATGTTTGGGTCATCCGACATGCCGAAGGGTCGATCCTCATTGACACGGGCGTTGGGTCCGGCAACAAAGCAATCGACGAGTGGTACCAGCCGCAAACCACCCCCCTCGCCACCGCCCTTGACACCATCGGCCTTGCACCTTCCGACATTGCCGCCGTCGTCCTATCCCATCTCCATTTCGACCATTGTGGTCAGCAGGGCACGCTTTCGGCTCCCACGTATGTGCAGGCCATCGAGTTTGAGGCAGCTCAAGAGCCTGGCTACACGGTGGAGGACTGGGCGGAAATCCCGAAGGACCGGCTTCGCCTCGTCAATGGAGAGGAAGAGATTGTCGAGGGGATCCGACTGTTTCCGACTTCCGGCCATACGCCAGGCCATCAATCGGTTGTGATTGAGGCCGGAGGCGAGCGGTTGGTTCTGGCTGCGCAGTGCGCTTACCGAGCGCAAGAACTGCGCACCGGCCAACCGGCGTCGTCGAACCTTCACGATGATTCTTGGATGGATGCCGGCAAGGACTCGCTGAAGCGCCTGAGGGCGCTGGCTCCTTTGACTGCCCATCTCAGCCACGACCCAGAGATCGTGACCCTGGTGTAGTGCCGCACGCCCGGCGAAAGGACGCTCGTCGCAATCTGGTACCCGGTCAGGGGATGAGAACGATCTCTTTCCCCGCGTGTGACCCTTTTCGAGTTCCTCGAAGGCGTCGGACACCTGATCTAAGGGATACGTCGCCGCGATCGGGATCTCGATGGCGCCCGAGGCAACGAGACCAGCCATCTCGGTGAGGACGTCGGCAGTGGAAGCAGTCACACTGCCCTCGGTTTTCAATCCAAGTTCGTCAGCCTTCGGGGAATAGACGATCGTTTCGATGCGATCCTGGGGGATCCCGAGTCGGCAGCGAGTTGGATGTAGTCCGGACCGAAGAGGTCGATGAAAGCATCGATTCCGTTCGGCGCCGCAGCCAGCAGACGCTCGGCGAGTCCTTCGCCATAGGCTACGGGGACGGCGCCATGAGTGGTCAGCCAGTCTGCATTTGCGGGTGAAGAAATGCCGAGCGCCTGCGCGCCGCGGACCCCAGCAGCTGAACGACGACAGTCCCGACACCGCCTGCGGCGGCCGAGACGGCCACAGTGTCGCCCTCCTCGGCATCCACGGCCCGCACTGCGGCGTAGGCGGTACAACCGACGACGGCCAGCGAACTAGCGACCTCCCAGCTCAGCTCCCGAGGCTTGCGGATCAGTTGGCTCGTCGGGACCGAGGCGGGGGTGGGTGGCTGGATCGGCGCCAAGAGAAACCGAGCACCTCGTCTCCGATCTCAAATCCATCGACGCCATCGCCGATGGCGGTTACCACTCCGGCGAGATCGCTACCCTCGCCTGAGGGAAAGGTTGCCGGAAATCGATCGTGAAGGGCACCGGAGTGGATGGCGCTCTCGCCCGGGTTGATGCCAGCAGCTCGGACAGCCACGACAACCTCGTCCCCCGTCGGGGTAGGCATTGGCACGTCGGCTACATAGAGGACATCCCTACCCCCGTAGCGGTCGAAACGCATCGCTCGTGCCGCGTTGCCAGTCATTGCACACCCCTCTCCGTCCTGCTCGTTCGATGGCGCCGTGGCCTGGTGGGGTCCATCTTGTAGCCATCAGGATTCCGAACGCAAGGGTCCCACTCCCGGTGAACGGGGCACTCTGGATTTGATGTGCTCGGACCGAATCCTCGTCGGCGCTACTTGTCGGCCCGGCGAGCAACAAGCACTGGGATGATCCGGGTGGTGGAGGCCTGATACTCGGCGTATGGCGGATACGCAGCGACGGCCCGGTCCCACCAGAGTGCTTTCTCATCGCCTGTGACTTCGCGAGCGACGTAGTCGTGAGGCTCAGGACCATCTTGGATGACCAGAGCGGTCGGATCGGCAACGATGTTGTAATACCAGGAGGGGTTCGTCGGCATCCCACCCTGCGAGGCAACGAGGGCGTACTCCCCGTCCTGCTCGACCCGCATCAGGGCCATCTTGCGGACCTTGCCACTCTTGTTCCCCCGTGTGGTCAGCGCGATGATCGGCAGACCGGTGTCCAGCAGCGTGTTGGCCCGCTCGCCGCCGGATGCCTCGTATTCAGCGACCTGATCTCGGACCCAGTCCCATGAACTCGGCTCGTATTCACCGTCGATCGGCATTTGTGCAGAATATGCGCTCGACCGGTCGGCCACCACATGGACTTCACCAAGCCATCGGCAGGCTGAATGCCCAGCCCCAGAATGCCGGAAGGCGGTCGGTTCAAAGGGGAGGGACCGTCGTCGCGATGCCCCGAAACCAGGCTCAGACGCCGAAATGTGCGCCACCTGATTGGTGGACTGGGGCACCTCCCTCACCCGGTGGGCACCGCACCTACGATGTTTTTGACCGAGACCCCAAGCCCGGGGAGTGATCCCTGGCTGGTGGCGTTGCCGAAGGCGAAGACCCCCCCGTCAGAGCCGATGAGCCAGTAGCCCCCGCCGTCGGGGGTGGGCACGATGCTCACGATGTTCGACACCGAGACCCCGAGGGCGGGCAGGGAGCCGAGGAAGTGGGCGTCGCCGAAGGCGTAGACCGCCCCGTTGGCCCCGACCACGTAGTAGCCCTGGCCGTCGGGGGTGGACGCGATCCCGGTGATGTCATTCACCGAGACCCCGATGCCAGGGAGCGAGCCGAAGAACGGGGCGTTGCCGAAGGTGAAGACCCCGCCGTCCTTGCCGACCAGGAAGTAGCCCCCGCCACCGGGGGTGGCCACGATGCCCACGATGTCGTTCACATGCACGTTCATCGAGGGTAGGGAGCCGTAGAAGCCGGCACTCTGGCCCACTGGGAAGACGAACACTCCCCCGTCAGAACCCACGAGGTCATAGCCCTGGTCGTTGTTCGTGGGCACGATGCCCACGACGTTGTTCACGCTCACCCCCAGGCCCGGGAGTGATCCGAAAAAGCCCGAGGACTGGCCGGTCGGAAAGACGAAGGCACCTCCGTCCGATCCGACCAGGTCGTAGCCGGTGAAGTTGTTGGTGGGCACGATGCCCACGATGTTGGAGACCTTGACGCCGAGGCCGGGGAGCGAGCCGTAGAAACCTGAGGCTTGGCCGACGGGGAACACGAAGACCCCGCCGTCCGATCCCGCCAGGTCGTAGCCGGAAATCCTGTAGGTGAACTGGTCGACCGGGTTGGTGGCACTCGTCCCTCTCGGGCTGGTCACGGTGACGTCCACCGTCCCTGGGACCCCGGGGGGCACCTGGGCGCTAATGGTCGTGTCGCTCGTCACGCTGAACGACGGCGAGGCGACCGTCCCGAAGTGCACGGCGGTGACCCCGGCCAGGTTCACCCCATCGATGGTGACCGTGCTCCCACCCGTGGTCGGCCCGCTGGCCGGGCTCACCGAGTTCACTACCGGCAGGCCCGGGAGCATCTCGATCAGGGTCTGGTTGGCGGAACCGTTCGAGGCGGCGCCGGCGGCGGTGCAGGCCGAGGCCGAGGTGCACGAGACCCCGTAGAGGTCGTTGTCCTGCGTGGTGGTGGTATTGGGGCTGGCGACGATGGACCAGGTGGTCCCGTTCCACTCCTCGATCAGGGTCTGGTCGTGGGAACCGGTGTAGTAGTAGCCGGCGGCGGTGCAGGCCGAGGCCGAGGTGCACGAGACCCCACTGAGGACATTGTCCTGCGCGGTGGTGGTATTGGGGCTGGGCACGATGGACCAGGTGGTCCCGTTCCACTCCTCGATCAGAGTCTGCTGGTAGGAACCGTTCGAGGCGTAGCCGGCGGCGGTGCAGGCCGAGGCCGAGGCCGAGGTGCACGAGACCCCATAGAGGACATTGTCCTGCGTGGTGGTGGTATTGGGGCTGGCGACGATGGACCAGGTGGTCCCGTTCCACTGTTCGATCAGGGTCTGGTCGTAGGAACCGGTGTAGTACTCGCCGACGGCGGTGCAGGCCGAGGCCGAGGTGCACGAGACCCCGTAGAGGTCGTTGTCCTGCGTGGTGGAGGTATTGGGGCTGGGCACGATAGACCAGTTGGTCCCGTCCCACTGCTCGACGAGGGTCTGTTCAGAGGTGCCCGTGTCGTACCCGCCGGCGGCGGTACATGCCGAGGCCGAGGTACACGAGACCCCACTGAGGCCATTGTCCTGCGTGGTGGTGGTATTGGGGCTGGGCACGATGGACCAGGTGGTCCCGTTCCACTTCTCGATCAGAGTCTGGAAGTAGGAACCGGTGTAGTACACGCCGACGGCGGTGCAGGCCGAGGCCGAGGTGCACGAGACCCCATAGAGCTCGTTGGTCAGCGTGGCGCTCGTGTCGGGGCTGGCCACGATAGACCAGTTGGTCCCGTCCCACTGCTCGACGAGGGTCTGTGCAGAGGTGCCCGGATAGTACCCGCCGACGGCGGTACAGGCCGAGGCCGAGGTGCACGAGACCCCATTGAGGAAGTTGATGTGCGTGGAACTCGTGTCCGGGCTGAGCACGATGGACCAGCTCGGCGAGGCGGCTGCGGCGGTGGGGGGACCCCGAGGATTCCCAGCGCACCCCCGCAGAGGAGAACCGAAGCGAGGACTCCGGACAACGTTCGGAACCTTCCAGCCACGTTTCCCTCCCTAGCACTCGAGGTCAGCTGGAAAGTCTAGGGGGACGCAAAACCTCGTGCATGGCGTCGTTTCAAATGCTTGGAGCGAACCTCACCTACGCTCATCCCGACAGTCGGACCGATATCAAGATGGCACCCGCACGCGCCACCACGAGCACAGCACCACCGACACCCCATCCTCAGAGTGTCTCGACATCATTGGTGTTCTGGGATGCCTCTTGCCGAGACCGCCGCCAGGATTTAGACATGGCGAGATGTTCTCCCTCGAAAAAGCGTGAGTCCTGACGATGTCCACCCAACCTCCCCCGGGGGCAGAGGGTAAGGCCTACCTGGCCCACCAGGACAAGATGGCCGCTCGCCCGCTGCCGGGTGGGGGCTGATCGAGGATGTCTGACCCGATCGCCTCCCGGGCCGCTTCCCTCCCGCGGCAGGGTGAACGCGGCGATTCCGGGGCGACGACCCGGGGGCAACCGGTGTCGATGGCATCGGCCTGGCCCGCCGGACATCCTCGGGTCCTGGTGACCGACGCCTGGCTGGCCAACGCCGGTGACGCCGCCCTGGCTCTGGCCACCGAGAATCTGGTGCGCGAAGTCGTCCCGGGGGCGGCGGTGCTCCACGCCGCCTATCAAGGGGCCGAACTCGCCTCCAACTTTCCGAGTCTCCGGTTTACTGCGTCGCTCGAGGATCTGATCGGGACGCCGTGGGCCCCCCCAGCCCCCGGTTGGGCCGAATCGGGCCCGGCACTCGTTGCCGGTGCTGACGCGGTAATCAGCCAGGGCGGTGGCTTCTTGGTGGAGGCGTACCAGCCGTGGGGCCGGATCGCCGCCCTGAGCAAGGTGGCACGCTGGGGGGTGCCGGTGGCCATACTCGGCCAAACCGTCGGCCGCTTCACCAGATCGCGGGGCAACCACCTTCACCGGCTGATGCGAACCGCCCGCCTGATCGTTGTGCGAGACCCGCAATCAGTAGCGAACGCGACTGCCTTGGGGGCCACCGACGTCGTCCTGGGCACCGACCTTTGGCTCGCGTTGTTCCCCGATCCCCCCCTGAAACACTCCTCCAAGGGGGTGGGATTGGTGCTGACCAACCATCACCCGGACCCGGAGCAACGGCCCCGGCTGGCCGACGTGGCCCACCGGGTTGCCGAGGCGACCCTGGACGCATTTCCCGGCGAGTCGGTAACGCTTTGGTCAACCGTGCAAGGCCATCCCGACCTGGCCGGGGAAGACGACTCGGTGGTCGCAGAGTCGGTCGTCGATCGCCTGGAAGCCGCGAAGCGTGGCCGGGTGGCGATCCTCAGGGGCTACGTCCCGCCCGATCAGGCGATCGCTCTCATCGCCGGGTCGCGTGCTGTCGTCTCCATGAGGATGCACCCCGCCCTGTTCGCGGCGGCGCTTGACACTCCTTTCTGCCTAGTGCTCGGGGCTCAGAAGGCTGGAGTCCTGGAGGGCACATCGCTGCTTGGCCGCGTCGTCGACCCCGGAAATGCAACAAACGTCCCCGAGGGCGTGGCCAAGGCGGTCAGGAGGCCGGGGGAGGGACAGTGGAGCGCCCTTGCACCGCTGCGCGACCGCCTCGACGATGTAAGAACTCGGTTGGCCGACTTCCTCCAGGCATTGGATCGCCCCTAACCGTTCTGCATGGCTTTAGCTCGTGCCACCGTGTTGTGCATCAACAACTTGCTCCGCCAATCGGGAAATGGGATCTAATGATTGCCATCGAAAATTGCCCAGCAAGAACACCCCGCGACAACCTGGGTCAGCTGGCCGATGAAATGACCGTTGATGCACGTCGTCGCGCTTCGGTCGCGCCAATGCTCGGCTCGTCACCGTCCCGGCGGTAGGTGACACCCTCTGGGGTCGACGGCCGAAGATGCGGCCGCATGAACCTATTCGTCGCTGTGGCTCGTGATGTTGATCACATTGCCATCGGGGGCGCGAACGAAGAATCTGCGCAAGCCCCATGGTTCTTCCGTGAGTGGGTAGACGATCTCGAACCCACGCCGTTTGGCGTCCTCGTACGCCTCTTCAACGCCGGAGCCAACATGAACTGAGATGACTGAATCCTTGGGCGCTTTAGCGTCGCGGGTGACGAGCTGGACGTGGGCCTCGCCGTCCGGTGATTGGTAGTGGGCGACCCAGCCGAGGTTGAATCCCTCGATGCTCAACCCGAGGTAGTCCGTGTAGAAGTCACGGGCCGCTGCAATGTCGTCAACTTGAAGATTCGCAACAACGCCGGATACTCGCATCCATCCTCCTAAACCGAATCGAATGTCGGGATCTAAATTCGGCCATTATGTCCTGTGACGGGTTATCCACACGCCCGGAAGGACCGGTAGGGGACGCCGAAAGTGCGCCTCCGTCCCAGTAGGTGGCAGTGCCGTTTGGTTGTGGCCTGACTAGGACATGACTGGCGTGACAGCGGCGAGCGGTCCCGTCGCTGAGGATCGTCCGGTAGCGATATCAATCCATGCCTGAATCGGAAGGGCCTCAGCCTCGGGTACCAGTTGGGGCGCAGAGGCAGAGAGAACATCCAGCAGGGTCGCCGAGGTGATCAACTGTGCTCCGCTGTCTGGGGTTACCGCGTCTATGAGGTCGCACCCGTGAACCACCGCCTCGACGCATCTAGTGACGAGATAGTCCGAAACGGATATCGATCCCTGCACGGTTTCAATGGTGGCAGCGAGATCTGCCTCAAGCACGCGTGTGCGAGCCTTTGCCAACGGAATGCCTAAGTCGAAGTTGCCCAGGATGGCTCCTTCCCGGGCGGACGAATCAATCAAGTCATGGAACGCCCGCATGCCAGAGAGATTCTCGGCAGCCCCCATGGTTGGCTGACCTTCGGTCCCGGACTGAAGGAACCGGATCACCAGGCCAGGCTGAACGTATAGATGAGCGAGCACTTCCCGATTCCTCCAACCGTCGACTCGGCTCGCCGCCGACAGTTCGATCCGAGGGACGGCCTCTGCAATCAACTCCCACTGATGAATCAGCACAGAGCGGACATCCTCGGGATCGAGAGGCACCTCTCCATCTTGCCGCCGCTTGAGGGGGGTCACCGTCCCGGCGATCTGAGGAAGTGGGATCCACCCGCTAGTTGGAAGCTAGAAGGTCAAATTGTTCAACGAGTGGAAGAACACAGCTAGTGCGAAGGCCAGCACACCGCCAAGGATCACGATTGCACTGAGGACTAGGCCTGCCACCGTGAGCCCTTCGCCAGTCTGGATACCACCTGAGGATCGAATCTGCCTTCTGGCGCTGAGCGCAAGAATGATCCCGACTATGCCGAGCAGTCCCTCGACACCTGCTGTAATAAAGAAGGCGATCACACCGGCGTTGTTGTTCTCCTGGAGACCGGATATCGTGCTCACATTACCAAAGTGGTTACTCGTGGCAAGAATGATTGGGGCCAACACCCAACCAACAATCGGGAGCACAACGCACAACAAGGCGCGGATATTCAGCTCACGCCGTGTCCAATCATCCGTCTGCGCCATCGGAGCGAGCAGCTCGGGTGGATACCATTTTCCGTCCGAGGCCAGCCACCAACCGGCTCCTGCCGCCGCTTCGCTAGCCTCGGGTGATTGAGAGGTAGCCACTACTTCGGGATGTTGCTCAGGGGGATACCAGAGCCTGTCCGAGGCGTGCCACCAACCCGGTCCTTGTGAGGTGGTGCTCAATAGGCCTCCCAGTGTTCCGAGCCGATGCTAGGTCGCGGTAGCCAGCAACTGGCGGAGCCACTACTGATAGCACGCCACCATCCCGGTCGGGGGCAGTGGCGGTGGCAAAATGGGATGGGAGTTGGCCCAGTTGCAAGCATGAGAATGAGAGGACCCAATCGTGGCCGAACAGTCTGCGCCATGGCCGAAACAGGGGCCTGCGTCGTACTTCCCTTCAATTGAGAACAAGTACGGTCGCTCGATTGCGGAGTGGCAGAAGATCATCGCCGACTGTGGGCTCGACAAGCACATGGCGATCGTCGGATACCTCAAGTCCGAGCATGAAATGGGGCACGGTCACGCCAACGCACTCGTAGGTTGGACACTCGCGGGCAACACGGCCACACCTTGAGCTCCCTCAACAACATCATTGGTGGTCGGGACGCTGTGTGTCGATACGGGCGCTTGTGGGCCTATTGCACATCGAGCGGCAATCGCATCAGACTCAGATTGACGATCTTCGGAGGTATGGCGCTGTGGAGCACGAGATCTGTCGGGCATGTGGTTTCGATGGCTCTCGCTACGACGTCCAAGAGTTGACCGCAGCACTTCGCGGTCTGGGACCCCGCTGGAATCTTCTACTTGTAGAGGCCGGACCGAACATTCGCAGGCGACCAGAGCCAACGGTGTGGTCGGCACTTGAGTATGCGGCGCACAGCCGGGACATTACGGCACTTCACGTTTTTGGAGTTGAACAGGCGTTGACGCAAGATGAACCGGTTTACTCGTCCATCAGCGATGACTTGGTCGATTCGGCTGCATCGACCTACCTGGAAGCTGATCCAAATGACGTTGGTTCTGAGCTGGCAGGCCAGGCGTCCTTACTGGCTGACGTAGCCGAAGCAGCGGGTACCGCCAAGTGGTCCCGGGGTCTGACAATTGGCGATTCACGAAGCGACGTACGCCGCCTTCTTGAGCATGCCCTGCACGATTCGCTCCACCATTTGAACGACGTGGAGGTCGGACTGACTCGCCTCAGCAAGGATGGCCAATGACGGGTGACTTTGCAGAGTACCTGGTGATCAACTGAAGTAGCAAGCGCCTCAGTCCCGGTCGGGGATGGTTGCATCCACCAACGTTCCCTTGACCACGCTCGACGGCCGATCAACAATCATTCCATGTCTAGTGCCGAAATTGATGCCTACTTGGCAGATCTCCAAGAGCCCAAACGTTCGTCATTGGAACAGCTACGCCAGACCATCCTTCAGGTGGCACCAAAAGCCCAAGAAGGGATCTCGTATGGAGTACCCGCTTTCAGGCTGCACGGGAAGGTTGTTGCCGGATTTGCCGCTTTCAAGAACCACCTCAGCTATCTGCCCCACAGTGGTACCGTATTTCCAGAGCTTGAGAAGGAAGTCGCCCCTTACAGGACTTCAATTGGGGCACTGCAGTTCCCCATCGACTCGACGCTGCCAAAGGCGCTCGTCGAAAAACTCATCAGAATAAGGATCGCCCAAGCATTCCCGAAGTAAGGGTTTATGTGGGGGGTGGACCCTTCACGACATCATTGGTGATCTGGGACGCTCGCGCGATGCGGATGCCCTGGTGTTCATGATGCAAGCGTGGGTCTGGGATCTGCTGGGATCCACGCGACCGGAGAATCGGCCCAGCGAAGTCAGAGTCAGGTCAATGTGACGGAACGAAAGTACTCGAACTGCGTGATCGGGACCGGTCTGCCTCCCTATTCAGCTCTGCGAGGGCGCCCTTAATAGATAGGCGGCGTTGCCTCCGAAGAATCCTGCAGAGCTCTCCTCCGGTACGAGCCCAGTGGCGTTGTAATCCTCGATGGCGGTAAGCGTTCCCTCGGTATGCGGATAGTCACTGCATGCCATGAAGATGTCGCCGGAGCGTGCCAATAGTCGGTGCGGCTGCTCGTACGAGAAGGCTGCAACCCGCACCTGACGTCGGAAGTATTCGCTTGGCATGAGAGAGAGTTCCGTAGATTCCCCATTGAAGCGGGCGGTGTGGCGGTAGCCACCATCCATCATCTGCAGATGCTGCGGCACCCACGTCGCGGATAGTTCCATGATGCCCATCCGAAGATCTGGGTAACGCTCAAGAACGCCATTCAGAATCAGGTCGGTCATCGCGAGGGCTGCGCCAGCCCATATGAAGACAACGCTAAGCGGTGTGATCCCCCCTTCCATATCCTCTCCGTACCACGCCTCGTCGAATGGGCGAGCTTGATTGGCGACGTGGAACACCGGAGTGATCCCGTGATCCACGAATGCAGCCCAAGCGCGATCGAGCTCGGGGTGTGACAAGGGCCGCCCATCCACCAACGAGGGTGGGATCAAGGCCAGACGGATCCCTCCATCGGCCAACATCGCCAATTGAGCTTCAAACCAAGCCAAATTCCGAAGGCTCAAGTGGGCCACCGGGTAGAGCCGCCCCCTGCCTTTGGCGGCTATCTCTACGATCCAACGGTTCCATGCGGTCATGTTGGCCAGGGTGGCACGCAAATCATGCTGCAGAGGTCGCTCCCAACTTATCCCGTAGTTCGGAAACATGATCGAGGCGTCGAAACCGGCTCTATCTAGCTGAATGAGGCGAGCCTCTGGGTCGGAATAGCTGGCCGTGAACTCGTCAAGGTCGAAATCTGCGGGCAAGCCATCCAACAAGCGTTGCCGAAAGACGCCGATACCGTCGACGTCACCAGGGCGATGAGGGCCCCCCAAACTCAAGCGACGATCGCCGAACATCAGCCAGGTATACCCGAGGTCGTCTTTTTCCATATGCAGTGCAACATCGCGATCCGCCGGGTCGACGTACTCCTGCCACATTCCAGACGGCTCAAAGAGGTGGGTGTCGGAGTCGATGAGTAGGTTCACTGCGCCTCCCGTCAAAACGCTGCAGATGCACTGGAGCGATCGGCTAGACACTACGCCGGATTGGGTGTTCAGCCTGGAGAGAGCTCTGGACCCGCGAGTTGGGATGGTCTTTTTCCTTCTCTTCGCGATAGGACGACGATCTGTCCTGGGATGAGCATTGTCACAGCCCGAGGGTGCGCCGCCTCCAAAACATCATCGGTGTTCGGGGGCGCAGGCTCGGGGCGAACGGGAGAAGTCCTGTCAAGGCCGGGCCGCGGGGCCGCCCGTGGGGGAAAGCCTTTGACGGGCCGGTCAGTAGGCACCAGCAGAATGGGAGAGGAACCCGGCAGGCGCCGGGCTCCCGGTTGCAGAGCCGCTTCTCGGGCCGAGGCCGAAGAAATCCGACTGGAGGATCCAGGCTTGGGGCCCGTGATGCTGGTGGCCTCGGGACGGTGGAGGGCACAGGTCCGAGGGCGCAAAGCCGGATCAAATTGGTCGGAGCAGCGACTTGGCGGTGAGGGCCGAACCCAGGCAACGGTGACTGAACAGCGCTACGAGTCGTGCCCGGCCGGAAGACGCCTACCGACGAAAAGCCAGAGCAGTGACTTGTCCTCGTCGTATTGTCCCCGCGATTTCTCCCACAAGAGGGTTTCAAAGCCATGCCGCTCAAACAGCTCTCGGGTATTCCGACTGTATTTGTAAACGCCCCTAGTGCCGGGCGTGCCGTCCCATAGTTCCACCGAAATCATGGCGCTCGCTGATTCAGAAATGTGTTCGGCAAGGGTTTCGGCACCTTCGTCGGGAATATGGTCGAGCACTGACATTGTCAATACGGCATCCCAGCTGTCGGCGGCCTCGGCCCAATCGTTGGCATCGGCAACCTCGAAGGTGATGGGCAGTCGTTTGGACCGGGCAAGTGCGATTGCACGAGCGTTGACGTCGATCCCCTTGAGGATCATCTGAGGACGGGCCTGTGAGATGTACTGCAGGTTTCGTCCGCTGTTCGTGCCAACTTCGAGGAGAGAATCGGGGGCGATCATGGGAACGATCGTGTCTGCCAACCAGCGAGATCGCTCGTGAGCGATGGGATCGTCGTCGTTGGTCAGGTGATAGTCGGTAAGGCTGGCCCAATACGCCGAGGCCTTCCCAGCTTCCGTGCCTCGCCGAATACGGCTCATGGCGTACGAGAGTCCCCGCTTAGCCCTAGCGGATATCGAATGGATGTCGGCCAAGACTGAATCCCTTCAGGCGCACGAAAGTCCAACACGTTAGCCCTCGCTGGGCGGGGGCCTCGGAACCCAGGTCCGCCCGTAGGGAGGCCTCGTCGATTCAGCTAGGGCGGGCTCCTCATTGCCGAGCCGATAGTCGGGCCGAGACAGCCGATGACGTAACTACCGCCACCGGGGTCTGTCGACACAGCCGCCGAAGCCCTTGCGCCGCGGTACCGGTCGACTGGGCCCCCACCCGGCTGCCCGTTTACACGGCCGGAGTGCTCACCGTAGTGGCGCTAGTACCTCGTCGGCGTAGCGACGGGCCCGCTCGACGAACTGACGGCGGGTGCGGGTACGAGCGTCATCAAAGCCCACCGACACCCACGTGACCCCCGCCTCCCCCAGGCGCACGAGCTCCCGGCGGTGGGCGGCGCTACCGTCGGGACCACCCTCGTTGTCCCCCGCGCTGAAGCAGATATCGAGTGGTTCCGTGCGCCCGATGGCTGCGGCGTGACGCCGGGCCAGCTCGATTCGGGGGGCCAGGTCCTCCACGCTGGTGACCGAGGCAGTACGGGTAGACGCGGCGATGCGTCCGCTACGGAAGGGCGCCCATCCCTGGCAGCTCTCGACGGCCCGCCGGATGGCCCGGGTCGAGTTGCCGCCCATCCAAATAGGTGGGTGCGGGTCGGCCAACGGCCGGGGCAACATTCGCACGCCGCGGGCCCGGAAATGCCGCCCCTCGTAGGAGACGGTCTCGCCCGTCCAGGCCAGCTTCATCACCTCTATGGCCTCTTCGAGCAGTTCGTTGCGCTCATCAAAGTCGACACCCAGGGCGCCGAACTCGGGCTTGAGGTAGCCGGCTGCCACCCCCAGGGTTAGCCGCCCTCCGGAAAGCAGGTCCAGGCTGAGCGCCGACTTGGCCGAGAGAAAGGGATTCCGGTAACCGGCCACGAAGATGTAGGTCTGCAATCGCAGGGTTGTTGTGGCGGCGGCGGCGAAGGACAGGGCCACGAAGGGGTCCAGGGCGTGGTGACCGCCGCCTTCAAGCCAGCGGGCGTCGGGGGCCGGGTGATCGGTGACGTGACAGGCGTCGAAGCCGGCGTCCTCAAGGGTCGTCGCCACCTCGGCCACCGCGTCGGCCGACAGAAACTGCTCGGGGTCGGCAATGCGGGTTGTGGGTAGACCGACGGTGATTCTCGGGAAGGTGGGCACGAACCCGAACCATAGAGGGCGGGGCCCGAGCCCGCCGACCCCCGTAACATGTCCTGTTGTCGCTGCAAGCCAATTGGAGAACGATCTGGGCAAGTGAAGAGATACAGGGTCCTTGATGAGGACTCACGTCACGTCCAGGCCACGCGCGGGCAATCCAGGCGGGCTAGCGGGTTAAACGACCTCTCCGTGCGAGAGCGTCGACCGACACCGCCGCGAGGAGCACCAGTGCTGTGACCATGTCTTGCTCTGCCGCGCCGAGGCCAATAAGGCCCATTCCGTTATAGATCGCGGCAATTACAAGTCCACCCAGGAGAGCATGAACCATCTTTCCCCGTCCACCGAAGAGGCTCGCTCCTCCGATCACTGCGGCGGCAACGGCGTAGAGAACGAGGGTTCCGCCGTCAATGTCCGTCGAAATCGAACCGAGTCTTGAGGCGTAGACGATGCCCGCTGCGCCGGAGGTGAGTCCCGACAACGCAAATGCCGTCGTACGCACTCTCGTCAGGTTGACTCCGGCCCTCCTCGCTGCCTCTGCATTGCCGCCAATCGCGTACAGATAGCGACCGAAGCGAGTACGGCCAAGCAGGAACGTCCACGCTGCCAGAATCGCCAGGACCACCAACACGACCCATGGAATTCCCTTGAGGGGGATGAGCGAACCCCGATTGGCATTGCAAATGAGACATACCCCGACGCCGATGACGGCCAGCAACCCGATCTTCACGGCGGTAAGGCTCGGCGGTGAAGATGTGAGTCCGCTCGCCCGCCGGTTCCGGTCGCGACGGGCGATGAGCAACCCGAAGAAAACCACGATGATCCCCATGACGATCCAACCAGCGACTATGCCGAGATTTCCATTCACGATGTCATTCAATATGTTGTTCGTGATCGGGATAGTTCCACCGTTCGAGTTGCCGCTCTTTTGGATCAAGAAGATCAAGACCCCCTCCCAACCGAGAAGGCCGGCCAAGGTGACCACAAAGGATGGAAGTCGCAATCTCGTGACGAGGGTTCCCTGCAGCACGCCGATGGCCGTCGTTGCGGCCAGTCCGGCAAGGATGCACACGAACCATGGAAGGTTATGAGGAGGTGCGGCCAGTTCACACGTGATGACAGCGCCAATGCCGGCCACGAAACCGGTCGAAAGGTCGATTTCGCCCAAAATCAGGACAAAGACCTCTGCCATTCCGAGCAGGATGAAAACCGCTCCTTGGACTAAGAGATTGGTGAGATTGCCGGCCGAGAGAAAAGCTGAGTCCTGTGTCTGAAAGATGAGTGCCAACAAGATCAATCCGACGAGCACGGGGATCACCCCGACTTCACCGCTACGGACCTGTTTGACGAGGGAGCGAAGTGACGACGAAAGCGACGCGTCAGCGGGGGGACCCTCGCCGAGGACCGGTTCAGACTGCATTCCGCACATCCCTCGGTGCGAAGGCACCTTCAACCGATTGCCACCTGCCAGTGGGCGCGAGCATCCTCTTAAGTCTCCGAATCCACCGCGTGCCCGCCTTCGGCTCCCGGCGCATCATCTCGCTCGGTTGACGCACCGGTGGTGATCAACTGCAGAACCTCTTGAAGGTCTAGTTCCGAGGCGGGGGCGACTCCGGCAACGCGACCGAGGTAGAGCACGCCAACCTGGTCCGCCATGGCGAAGACATCATTCAGATTGTGGCTGACAACCAGGACTGCCACGCCCTGACTTGCAAGCTGCTTGATCAGATTGATCACGAGTGCCGTCTGAGTCACGCCTAGTGCCGCGGTGGGCTCGTCCATGATCACGAGCTGCGCATCCTCCATGACGGCCTTGCCAACCGCGACGGCTTGGCGTTGCCCACCTGAAAGCGTTCCTACCAATTGCCGAATCGAGCGAACAGTGACGACCGATAAATCGGCCAATGCCTGCTTGGCTCGCAGTTCCATGGCCGCCTCATCAAGCAAGCGATGTCGGAGCAGTTCGCGACCGAGAAAGAGGTTCTGGACGATATCGAGGTTGTCGCACAGCGCAAGGTCCTGGTACACGGTGGCCACGCCGAGAGCCGTGGCGTGCTTCGGACTTTCGATGCGGACCGGTTGACCCTTCCAAAAGATCGTTCCGGTATCGGGCTCAGAGATGCCCGAGATGGCCTTGATGAGCGTCGATTTTCCCGCTCCATTGTCTCCCACGAGAGCGGTGACCTGACCTGCGGGTATGTCGAGGTCGACTCCGCTGAGCGCCTGCACCGAACCGAAGCTCTTGCCGATGCCCTGCAAGCGTAAGAGGGGCGCCCCGTCGCGCCCCTTTTCGCCCGACGCCGAACCCGACTCAGCGGGTTCGGCGCCAGCAGCGGAGCCGGTATTCATTGCCACCAGGGTTTGGCTTGCGTCCCGGAAATTAAGCGGTCTTACTTAATGCCGGCAGCTTGGCAAGCGGCGGCCAATGCTCCTGCACAGAGCTCCGAAGACGGTACGAACTGATCCTTGATGACCGTGGCGTTCATGTTCGATGGTGTCACCCACTCGGGCTTCAGGAGAACTGAGGCCACGGCGACCTTCTTCGTCGTGTCCTGGGTCGAGCCATTTACGAGGGACTTTGGCGGTGCGGTCCCGGCTCGCAGGTAGATAGCGAGGGCCGCCGCGGCCTGAGCCTCAAGGTAGATCGGCTTGTACGCCGTTCCGCACTGGTAGCCAGCGAGGATGTTCTGAAGTCCGACCAAGGTCGCATCCTGCCCGGTGATGGGGAAACTCTTGGCTGGGATGTTCAGGGTCTTTAGGTACGTGATGATTGGGGCGGCATTTTCGTCATTTGGTACGAGAGCGGCGTTTAACGATGGGTGCGCAGTCCGCTGCTGCTGGAACTCAGTCTCTGCCGTCGGGGGATCCCACGTCCCAGCTGGTTGTCCAGCTTCTACGTATTTTCCAGATTTGAAGTATGACGAAAGCACCCCGGTGTAACCCTGCGCAAACAGCGTCGCGTTGTTGTCCGTCGCGGCGCCTCGCATTACAAGGACATTCGGCTTCTTGACATTCCACGCGCTAATGCAGCTCACGAGGCCGGCCCCGATGAGCTTTCCCACTTGAACGTTGTTGAAGCTCACGTAGTACTGGCGGGTTCCACCGAGTGTAAGGCGGTCGTAATCGATCACCTCGGCACCGTGTGCCTTGGCGTAAGACTCGATGCTCGCTCCCGTTCCGGAATCAAGGGGATCCATGATGAGCACGGTTGCCCCATTTGAAATATCCGACTGGGCATCGGTGAGCTGGGTCGCATCGCTCCCTTGCGCGTTCTGCACAATGAATTGAGAGGCGGTCAGCCCGGCCGCTGTGAGAGCTTTGGTGAGATACGGCGCATCGAACTCTGTGTAGCGGGCTGATGACACAGTGTCGGGCAGTATCACTGCGACCTTGCCCTTGCCCTTGGCGGCAAGAGACTTCAAATTCGTCATCGCAGAGAAATCCCTAGTGAATGACGACACGGAAAGGGTTTTGGTAGCCGCTCCCGCAGGAGCACCGGTCCCGATGGTTGCCGCTAAGAAGCTGGAAGTCAGCAGGAGCGGCAGAATGGTTCGAACCCTCGATGATCTGTGCATGTCCCTACCCCGATCGTGTTGCCCAATCTCGTTGTTAGAGCAACGAAAGAGAGTGTACGCCTAGAACACCGGCGAATCCACGCCTCTTTCTGGAACCTCCGCGAGAGGAGTGAACGAGGCGAAGGACTCGCCGACTCTCACGACCGAACAACTTGCGCGGGATGCCAACGTCCGCGCTGATTTTGGCCTCTGTTGCCTGTGCTTGGCGGCTGTGACCAACAACGGCCCCACCCCCACCAGTTCCACGGGAGATCAGTCGAGCTCCTCGATCACAAGTGAGGCGCTGACCGGGTCGCTGCCCCCGGCGTCTGGAGTGATGGTCAACGCGTTTGACTCGCCGGGCGGATTGACGACCTCGAGCACGGAGTCCGGGGTCGTGGTGGTGATCAACGACTCCCCCGTAATCTCTGAAGTACCGGTGGCCCGGCCTACCACAGTGTCGGGAAGCTCAGTCCCATTGAGACGCAACGCGAGTTGACCGGCCTCGGTGACTGAAACGCCGAACGACACCTGATAGGTGCCGACGTTGGCCAGCGAGAACGACGAGGACGAGATCGCGGTGATTACTGAGCCCCCCTGGGGGCCAACGTCGGGAAACGCCACCGCGCTGCCCGAGCCGACTGTGGCCAAATTGTCAGGGGGCATGAGTGCAGTGAACTCCGCAAACACCGGGACGGCGATCGGACCCGTCGCTCCGGTGGCCCCGGTCGCCCCTGTCGGACCCGACGCCCCGGTCGCCCCTGTCGGACCCGACGCCCCGGTGGCCCCGGTCGGTCCCGACGCCCCGGCAACCCCGATCGGACCTGGCGGACCAGCGGGGCCCATCGGGCCCACCGCTCCTGTGGCTCCGGTCGCCCCAGTCGCACCCGACGTAGTGCTCGGGACTGCGGCGGCAGCGACGATGGCGGCATTGAGACCTTGACCGACCTCGCTGCCGTAGCTCTGGGCTGAACCGAAACTGTAGACCCCGCCATCGGCACCGATGAGCCAATACCCGAGTCCATCAGGAGTTGGCACGATACCCACGATGTTGCTTACGTGGATCCCAATGCCCGGAAGCGACCCGAAGAACCCGGCATCGCCGAAGGCAAACACCCCCCCATCGGCACCAACAAGCCAGTAGCCACCACCACCGGGGGTCTGGGCTCTCACGCCCAGCGTGGGAGTCAGGGTTGAGACCCCATCTGTCGTAGAGCGAGCTGTCGCCGAGGACACTGCCGGTGTCAATGCGCTGATCACGGCGGCACTGGCCGCCACGCCATAGGCACGACGGGCCCAGCGACGAGCCTTCCGGTGCGGTTGGGTGTGCTTGCGGCTCATCTCAGCTCTCTCCTACGTCCTCGGAATATCGTAACAAGGTCGGCGCGCTTCTGTGTCTGCCAATCTGGCGGGCGATTACGGGGCTACCGCAGCAGAGGTAACGGGCGATTCACTGACTCAAGGAGCCTTGGCCTCGTAGGTACCGGGCTCAGGTGCTCCAACAGTGATTGCAAGCCTGTTCCAGGCGTTAATTTCGATGATGAGGTAAACGAGCTTGGTGAGTTCCTCCGGCGTGAAGACCGAAGCGGCCTCGTCGATCACCGCTTGGGGCGCGTGTGCTTGAGCGACGAGGGTCACCGCTTCGGTAAGCGCCAACGCGCCGCGCTCGCGGTCGGTAAAGAATGGAGCCTCGCGCCACGCGCTCAATGCGTAGAGGCGCTGCTCGGTCTCGCCCGCAGCCCGAGCATCCTTTGAGTGCATGTCGATGCAGTACGCACAGCCGTTGATCTGAGAGGCGCGCATCTTGACCAACTCCAGGAGTGCAGGGTCAAGGCCTGAGCCCCGGACGAGCACGCTGAGCCGCTGGAGCGCCTGATACCCCTCCGGCCAAGATCCGAACAGCAGCGTGCGTGCTTCGGACATGACCCTGAGCGTACGCGAACAGGCTGCCCCGTCGTGTCGGTGTCCAGCGCACCTGGCATGGCACGGACCAGGGGAGGGTCAGAGCGGTTCAAGCGGAGGCGAAGCGGCGGCGGGCGAGGTCGGCCAGACGGTCAACCTCCGCCGGATCGGGGATCTGACCGCTCGCGAACATCGCGACCTGCAAGGCGGGCCCCTGGGCGCCGAAGCGGTCCGTCTGCTCTTTCGTGACTGGTTGCACCACGTAATGGATGTGCACTGGTTTTCCTCGGGCATGGGACCACAGGCAGTTGTAGACCTGATCCGCATCGACCAGGTCGCGCACGACAGCTGATGTCTGCCGAAGGAGGGGGCCCAGCTCTCCTGCCTCGTCGTCGGACAAGTCCCCGACGGCAGTCACATGACGTTGCGGTTTGACCACCAAGGTGCCAAGGCCAAGCGGCCCAATGCAGTGCTCAACCAACCAACTGGCAGTCGCATGAATCAGTCCCCCGGGGAGTGGGCGTCGACCGCTCGACAACTCGCATGCCATGCAGTCCTCCATCCACCCAGGCTTTCATGTCGGTTAGGCTGCGATGAGTGCTTTTCTGTCGGATCCGAGCGGGGCGAGGATTGAGAACTCGGATATAGAACTGCAGTAACAACATGGCTGGCCGCGGACGCAACGCTGGCAGGACAGTGCCCCGGTAGCGCCGATGGGGTGCCCAACGCGATGGTGATCAGAAGTCGGAGGCTTACAGAACACGCTCCGACCTGGGATCAAGCTCCGGGGGAGAGACTCGAACTCTCAACCTAGCGGTTAACAGCCGCTCGCTCTGCCATTGAGCTACCCCGGAAGGCGTTTCAGCCCGCTCGACGATAGCAGTAGGCCCAACGGAGCAGTCTGCGACCGGGGTCCGGTTCGATCGCTCGCGTAACCGATGGCCCGGGGAACCGCTCTAGGCCTCTTCGAGATAGTCCCGCAGCAGATAGGCCGCGTCAGGACGGCGGAGCTTCGCCAAGGTCTTCGACTCGATCTGGCGCACCCGCTCCCGGGTCACGCCGAACTCCTTGCCCACCTCTTCTAGGGTACGGATCTTCCCATCTTCGAGACCGAAGCGCAGGCGGACGACGTCTTGCTCGCGCTCTGAGAGGTGGGCGAGGGCCTCTTTGACCGCTTGGTCAAGCATCGCCCGGGTCGCTGCGTCGTCAGGTACCACCGCGGCGCGGTCTTCGATCAGGTCCGAGAGGCTGAAGTCGTCCTCTTCACCGACCGGCTGCTCGAGTGAGACGGTGTCCTGGTTGATTCGTTGGATCTCGCGCACACGTTCGATCGGGAACTCGACGCGCAGCGACACCTCCTCGGCGGTGGGCTCGTGACCGAGCTCTTGGAGGAGCTGGCGCTGGGCCCAGACCACCTTGTTGATGGTCTCGACCATGTGNNGTGGCGTAGGTGGAGAACTTGAAACCCTTGGTGTAGTCGAACTTGTCGACCGCCCGCATGAGGCCGAGGTTGCCCTCTTGGATGAGGTCGAGGAAGGCCAAGCCGCGGTTGCGGTACCGCTTGGCGATGGAGACCACCAGACGCAGGTTGGCCTCGATCAGCACCTCTTTGGCCTGCTGGCCCTTGCGGACGAGACGCCGGTCCCGACCTTGGTCGGCGATCGAGAGCAAATGTTCCTCGGGACCACCTTCGGTCTCGGCGAGTGCGTGGGCGGCCAGTCGGGCCGCTGCCTCGTTACCTCCCTCAATCCTCTGGGCCATATCGACTTCGAGTTCGGCGCTGAGGAGTGGGACCTTGCCGATCTCCTTCAAATAGTGGTGGACGGGATCTTCGGGGCTGCCACCGAAGTAGTCCGAGCCGCTCGAAGACGACTTCTCCTTCCCGCTGGCGCGGCTCCCGGCGCCCTTTGCCTTAGCTGGCGCCGAGGTGGCCTTGGCCTTCGCCGATCCCCCCGGTGTCGGCCGCGCCTTGGGTCGCGTCTCGGGATTGGGCTTTGCGGGCGGCGCTGGGCCTTCATCCACATCAAGNNATGGCCACGTCGAGCGGCTGGGCATCGTCGCGAGCCGCCACGACGTCTTCGGCTACGTCGTCGACGTATTCGATCCCTTCGTCGCGCACTCGCTGGATCAACTGGTCGATGGTGTCAGGGGTGAGCTCGATAGCGCGGACCGCCTCGACAAGATCACCCTGGGTCAGAACTCCGCGGGCGCGGCCGGCCGCCAGAAGCTTGTCGAACTCTTCTGCAGAGACAGCGTCAGGGATGGTGCCGTCGGACGCAATCGTTACCAGCGCGGGCGTCTCGGCCTGCGTCATCGCCCTGATGCTCTCCTCCGAGACCTGCCCGGCCATCACCCCCCCCTCTCGTTGCCTAAGAGCCACGCTAGCAATCGGTCGCAAGTGATGCGGCACGTGATCGGTTCATCCAGCTCCTCCAACCAATGACGTAGGCGGCCGGTGTCGGCATTCACGCTCGAAAGATCGGCCCCCGATACCCGGGCATCGGCCTGAAGACCGCTGAGAGCCCGTCGGGCGGCTTCTCGGACGAGTTGGGTCACAACTCCATCTGCGGGATCGGCCAACGGATCGTCCGCAATGGTTGGCTCTTCGACAGCCACCTGGCGCAGAAGGTCAGCCACCTCGGGAGCTGCTCCCTCCACCGCTTCGTGCAGGCTGTCGGCCTCGCTCAGGGCGACAAACGCCCGGCGTTGCAGGTCGTCGGCGAACAGGACCTCTTCAAGCCGATCGGCCACGTCTTCGGGGCGGTGGACGGCGAAACGCAGGGCCTCGAGGCCGGGGCGGCCCGCCCTCGTGGCCCGCGCGCTGGGTCGCTGTCGGGCCGGGCCTTCGTTCTCGCCGAGGTCATGGTCGTCGGGAACTGTGTCGTCTCCTGGCATTGGTTCTCGCCGAGCTCCGTGGCGCTCGCCGTCGGTGCCCGCTCTCCCCGTAGTCACCGGTCGGGACGCCTGGCGACGTCGGGCCTCTTCGAGGCGCTCTCGGATTCGGGCCGGCTCGAGCCGGCACCGGTCAGAAACTTGCATGACGTACTGGTCACGCACCAAGACGTCCGGGTGTTCGGCCACCGCGCCGAGAGCGGCATCGGCCGCCCGAGCCCGGCCTTCCACGCTCGACAGATCGGCCGCATCGAAGACGCGATCGATTCGGAACTGGAGGAACGGGCGGGCGTTGCCAACCGCGGTGCGCAGGGCCTCTGGATCCGAGCGGGCCAGCTCGCCGGGGTCACTCCCCGGGGGCAGCGCAGCCACGGCCACCTCCACTTCATGTTTGCGTTCCCATTCATAGACCCGAGAGATCGCCGACTGTCCGGCGCTGTCGGCGTCATAGGCCAACACGATCTTCTTGCCGAAGTTCCGCAGCAGCGTGAAGTGCTCTTCGCCGAGCGCGGTGCCGCAGGTGGCGACCGCCCGGGGCACCCCGGCGGTGAAGAAGCCGATCACGTCGGTGTAGCCCTCGCACACCACAACCTCGCCCGAGGCCACGATGTCGTGCTTGGCCCAGTTCAGGGCGTAAAGGGTGCGACGCTTCGCATAGATGGTGGTCTCCTGGGAGTTCTTGTACTTGGGTTCGGGTCGTCGCTCGGAGTTCGTGCCGTCAATTGTTGCGGTCTGCCCGGGCGGCAGGATGCGCCCCCCGAGGGCAACCGGGCGTCCCGACGGGTCGCAGATCGGAAAGATCACCCGGGCCCGGAACGAGTCCTGCGGACGGCCGCGGCGGTTCACGAACCCCAGACCGGCTTCGGTCAGCACCCGTTCTGAGACCCCGAGCGCCAGGCTGAGCGCATCCCAGTCGTCGGGGGCCCAGCCGAGGCGGAACCGGCGCACCACGTCGCCGTCGTAGCCCCTCGAGCGCAGGTAGTCGCGGGCCCGGCCGGCGTCGGGGGCCGACACAAGGCGCTCGTGGTACCAGACGACCGCCTTCTCCACGGCGTCGAAGAGCTCGGCTCGCCGTTTGCGGTCCGGACCACCGCTGTCGTCCTCATGGATAGTGACCCCGGATCGGTCGGCCAGCAGTCGTACGGCGTCGACGAAGTCGAGGTGCTCGGTCGCCCGCACGAAACTGATGGCATCACCTGAGGCCTGGCACCCGAAGCAGTAGTAGAAGCCCTCTTCGGCGTTGACGCTGAACGAGGGGGTCTTTTCGGGGTGGAACGGGCAGAGCCCCACCCAGCGACGGCCCTGATGACGGAGCGCGGCGTGCTCGCCGATCAACGCGACGATGTCCGTCGCGGCCCGTACTTGGGCCACGTCCTCGTCGGGAATGGCCATGCCCGGAGGGTAGCGCCCGGGTGTGGCGGGCGGAGCACCCTCGAAGAGCCTCGATCCAGCGGCCGGTCGTCGCGCTCAGCCCCGCGCTATGGCTTGGCGCCGCTCTTTTTGGATGCCTTGGTCCCGGCCTCCACGTAGTCACCTGCGGCGAGCACCGCCTGGGCGGCGGCGAGCCGGGCCACCGGGACCCGGAAGGGCGAGCAGCTCACATAGTCGAGCCCGGCGTCGTAGAAGACCTTGATCGACTCGGGGTCCCCCCCGTGCTCGCCACAGACCCCGACCTTCAGGTCCGCCCGGGTGGCCCGCCCCCGGGACGTCCCGAGTCGGACCAACTCCCCCACCCCGGCGGCGTCCACCGTCTCGAAGGGGTTGCGGGGCAAAAGGCCGAGTTCGAGGTAGGCCGACATCATCCGGCCCTCCACGTCGTCCCGGCTGAAGCCGAAGGTCATCTGGGTCAGGTCGTTGGTCCCAAATGAAAAGAAGTCAGCCACCTCGGCGATCTCGGCCGCCCGGAGAGCGGCCCGGGGCGTCTCGATCATCGTGCCGATGGTGACCTCGGGCTGGGTGCCGCCCTTGGCCGCCGACTTGGCCCGGGTGCCCTTGGTCCCTTCGGCCAGTACCTCGGCGATCGATTCGTTCACCCATTTGCGCGCCAGGGCCATCTCCTCGCGCCCGACCGTGAGGGGGATCATAATTTCCACGATCGGATGGCCCCCGGCCGCCACCCGCTCCCGGGCGGCTTCCATGAGGGCTCGCACCTGCATGGCGTAGAGACCGGGCTTGATGACCCCGAGGCGGACCCCCCGGGTGCCGAGCATCGGGTTGGCCTCCTGCCAGGCCCGGGCGGCGTCGTAGAGCCGTCGCTCCTCGTCGCTCAAGCCGACGGTGGCCTCTTTGACGGCCAGCTCATGGGTGGAGGGCAAGAACTCGTGCAGCGGTGGGTCGAGCAGCCGGACGGTCACCGGGAGGCCGTCCATGGCCTCGAGGATCTCGACAAAGTCCTCCCGCTGGACCCGTCGGAGCTGCTCGAGCGCAGCGGCCTCGTCGTCGGGGCTCGCCGCCAGGATCATCCGGCGGACCACCGGGAGTCGGTCCTCGCCCAAGAACATGTGCTCGGTCCGGCACAAGCCGATCCCCGCCGCCCCGAGACGGCGGGCGTTTGCCGCGTCCTCTCCGGTGTCGGCGTTGGCCCGCACGCCCAGGTGTCCGGCCCGGATCTCGTCGGCCCACTCGAGGAGGGTGTCGAACTCGGCCGTGGGGTCGGCGGCGATGAGGGGCACCTGTCCGATCACCACCGTGCCACTCGACCCGTCGACCGAGAGCCAGTCGCCTTCGGCCACGGTCACGTCGCCCACGGTCACGGCGTGGTCGGTGATGCGCAGGGCCTCGGCGCCGACCACCGCCGGTTTGCCCCAGCCCCGCGCCACCACGGCGGCATGGCTCACCAAGCCGCCCCGGGCGGTCAGGATCCCTTCGGCCGCCAACATGCCATGGACGTCCTCGGGCGAGGTCTCGCTGCGCACCAAGACGACCTTTTCGCCCCGCTCGGCCGCGGCCGCCGCGTCATCGGCGCTGAAGTAGGCCCGGCCCACCGCCGCACCCGGAGAGGCCCCGAGACCCTTGGCGAAAATCGTGTGGCCGCTGCTCGCGAACTGGGGGTGCAAGACGGCGGCCAGGTGCTCTTCGGTGACCCGTCCGATCGCCTCTGGCCGGGAGAGCCTGATCTCGGGCTCGGCGGTCATGTCGACGGCCATCTTGAGCGCGGCCCGGCCCGTGCGCTTGCCCACCCGGGTCTGAAGCATCCAGAGCTTGCCCTGCTCGATGGTGAACTCGGTGTCGCACATGTCGCGGTAGTGGCGCTCGAGCCGATCGAAGATGGCGAGCAGCTCGGTGTGGACCTTCGGGAACTTCTTTTTGAGGGCCGACAACGGCTCGGTATTGCGGATCCCGGCCACCACGTCTTCACCCTGGGCGTTCACCAAGAAGTCGCCGTAGGCACCCTTGGCCCCGGTCGCCGGATCGCGGGTGAATCCCACCCCGGTCCCGGACTGGTCGTCGCGATTGCCAAAGACCATGGCCTGGACGTTGACCGCGGTGCCCAAGGTGTGCGGGATCCGCTCCCGGTCCCGGTAGGCAATGGCCCGAGGGCCGTCCCAGCTTCGGAAAACGGCCTCGATCGCCCCGCGCATCTGGGCCGCCGGATCCTGGGGGAAGGGCGCGCCGCTGTGCTGCTCGACCACCTGCTGATAGGCGTCGACCAGATAGCGCAACAGCTCGGTCGGCACCTTGGCGTCAGAGGTGGTGCCGGCGAGTTCTTTGGCCGCTTCGAACAGCCCGTCGAAATGGATGCCCTCGATGTCCAAGACGATGCGCCCGTACATGGCCACGAAGCGGCGGTAGGAGTCATAGGCGAACCGCTCGTCGCCGGTCTGCTTGGCCAGGCCCTCGACCGACAGGTCGTTCAGGCCCAGGTTCAAGACGGTGTCCATCATCCCGGGCATCGAAAACTTGGCCCCCGAACGCACCGAGACGAGCAGCGGGTCGCTCGGGTCGCCGATGACCTTGCCCATGGCCTTTTCGAGGCGGGCCCGGGCCCGGGCCACCTCCTCGGTGAGCCCCTCGGGCCACCCGCCCTGCATGGAGTCCCGGCAGGCGTCCGTCGAGATGGTGAACCCGGGGGGCACGGGGAGCTCGAGCACCGACGTCATCTCGGCCAGATTGGCCCCCTTGCCGCCGAGCAGGTCCTTCATCTCCATGGGTGCCCGGGCGTGAGAATGGTCGAAGTCGAAGACGTAGGGCATCGGGCCTCCTCGCCCTGGATCCAGTTGTTCGGAACGGCCAATGGTACCGGCACCACCGGGGCCCCCGAATGGAGCCGGGTCGGTGTTGTGGGCTCGGCGGGAGCCGGCCGCTCGGTGATCCCGGGCTCGTGCACGGCGAAGAGCCGGCGACGGGTGGCGGGAACCAGCTCGACGGGGACTCAACGGAGGGCCACCGGGCCACGCCGTCGGCGGTCATCGCGGGCCGCCGTTGGGGGGTGTCGAGGCACCCCGTGTCGGCCCGGTCGATCGCCACGAAGTGGACGACGGCCTCGCGACGGCTTCGTCGAACGCGTCGGTGGCACCGAGGTGCCGGCCAACCGTGCGCAGCGCGGCCAGGGTGTCGGATCGGACCAACGCCTTTGCCACCAACGATTCCCACTAAGTTTCCTTTTTCAATGGCTGATTCTGTGGCAGTCGAAGCGCACGACCTGGTCAAGGTCTTCGCCAAGGGCAACGTCCGCGCCCTCGACGGTGTCTCGCTCGAAGTCGCCCGCGGCACCGTCCTCGGGCTCCTCGGCCCGAACGGCGCGGGCAAGACCACCGCCGTGCGCATCCTCTCGACCATCTTGCCCCCCGACTCGGGCCACGCCGCGGTGTTCGGCCACGATGTGGTGAAGGAGGCCGATACCGTCCGCAGACTCATCGGACTGGCCGGCCAGTACGCCACGGTCGACGAGAACCTCACCGGCCGCGAGAACATCAAGATGGTGGGACGGCTGACCCACATCTCGCGAAAAGAGGTGGCCCGCCGAGCCGATGCCCTCTTGGCCCAGTTCGAGCTCACCGACGCGGCGAACCGGACACTCAAGACCTATTCGGGTGGCATGCGGCGGCGGCTGGACCTGGCAGCGGCCCTGGTCGGCCAACCCCCGGTGCTCTTCCTCGACGAGCCGACAACCGGCCTCGATCCGCAGAGCCGACAGGATCTGTGGATGGTCATCGAGAAACTGGTGAAAGGTGGGACGACGGTGCTGCTCACCACCCAGTACTTGGAGGAGGCCGACCGCCTGGCCGACCAGATCGTGGTGGTCGACCACGGCAAGGTCATCGCCCAGGGCACCTCGGCCGAACTCAAGGCCGATCTGGGCACGACCGTGATCTCGGTCAACCTCGCCGATGCCGAAGGCGCCACGCTGGCCGCCGAACTCCTGGTCGGCATCACGGCCAAAGCGCCGGTCCTCGAGGGCTCGACAATCGAACTCACGGTCGAAGAGGGGCCGAGGGTCGCCGCCGAAGTGCTGCGCACCCTCGATCAGCATCAGGTGACCGTGGCCGGCCTCACGTTGCGCGAGCCCAGCCTCGACGACGTGTTCCTCAGCCTGACTGGGCACCGGGCCGAGATCGACGACGTCGGGGGGGACGAGGAATCCCCGCCCAGCGCGTCTGAGAGAAAGAAGGCACGATGACCACGGCGACACTGCCCCCCGACGTGGTGTCCGACGCTCCTCCGGGCGGCCGCCTCCACTGGGCCATCGCCGACGCGGTGACGGTGACCTGGCGCAACCTGATCAGCTACACCCGGATTCCCGACGCCATCTTCTTCTCCAGCGTTCAGCCCATCATGTTCGTGCTGCTCTTCCGCTACGTGTTCGGTGGGGCCATCTCGGTGCCGGGCGTTCCCTACGTCGATTACCTCATGGCCGGCATTTTCGTGCAGACCGTGATGTTCGGTGCGGTGAGCACGAGCGTCGGGCTGTCCGAGGATCTCCAGAAGGGTTTGATCGAGCGGTTCCGGGCCCTGCCGATGGCCCGTTCGGCCGTGCTGGCCGGCCGCACCACCGCCGACGTCGTCCGCAACGTGGGCGTGGTCATCATCATCACGATCGTCGGCTACGCCGTCGGGTTTCGCATCCTGACCAACGTCTTCGAGTTCATCGCCGCCCTCTTGCTCATTTTGTTCTTCGCCTACGCTCTGAGCTGGGGCTTCGCCATCATCGGACTCACGGCCTCCAATAGCGAGACGGCCCAGCTCATGGCCTTCCCCATCCTTTTCCCGCTCACCTTCGCCTCCTCTGCCTTCGTCCCCGTGACGACCATGCCCGGGTGGCTCCAGGCCTTCGCCAAGAACCAACCGGTCAGCCAGGTCATCGACGCCAGCCGACAGCTCATGTTGGGTGGCAAGTCGCCCCTTTGGTCGACGTCGAATATCTACTGGGCGCTGGCCTGGACGGTCGGCCTCCTCGTCGTCCTCGCGCCGCTGGCGGTCAGGAAATACCGGCGGACGGGCTAGCGCTTCTAAGAGGTGGTGGCGGACACCCGGCGGCCGTTCGATCTCATTTCAAGATGTTCACCGCACGAGCGACCACCAACAAGGCGACGACGAGCGAGATCGGTTCTTCGGCCATCATCATCAATTTCGCCCACGACCTGATCGCCGACACGTCCGTCGGACTGAAGGCGGTCGCCGTGGCGAGGGCGAAGTGAAAGTAATCCACGAACCGCGGGTAACGGCACCGCGGAGGATGCCATGACAAGGCACGCCATGGCCTGGTCAGCCTGGGACCGTTGGATGGGTCAACAACCCCTACACCTCTGCACGCGAACCGAGCTCATCCAAGAGGCCCTCGACGGGGACCCGCACCTGTGCGGTGCTGTCGCGGTCCCGCACGGTGACGGCGCGGTCTTCGAGCGAGTCGAAGTCCACCGTCACGCACCACGGCGTGCCCACCTCGTCCTGGCGTCGGTAGCGCTTGCCGATCCCCTGGGTGACGTCGAAGTCGCACATGTAGTGGGGCTGGAGGAGGGTGAGGACCTCTTGGGTGAGCGGCTCGAGGGTGTCCTTCTTCGACAGCGGGAGCACGGCCACCTGGTAGGGAGCCAGACGGTGGTCGAGGTGCAGCACGGTGCGGGGCTCACCGGCGACCTCGTCTTCATCGTAGGCGGCCAACAAAAACGCCATCATCGTGCGGGTCGCCCCGGCCGCGGGCTCGATCACATGCGGCACGTACCGCTCGTTGGTCGTCGGGTCGAAGTAGTCGAGTGTCTCTCCCGACGCCCGAGCGTGGGCCAACAGGTCGAAATCTGCCCGGTTGGCGATGCCCTCAAGTTCGTCCCAGCCCCAGGGGAAGAGGAACTCGACGTCGGCCGTGCCCGCTGAATAGTGGGACAATTCGTCGGCCGCGTGGTGGCGCAGGCGGAGCCTTTCTTCTGGGATCCCGAGGTCGAGGTACCACCCGAAACGCTCAGCCAGCCAGTAGTCGTGCCATTGCTTCGCTTCGGCGGGCGGCACGAAGTACTCCATCTCCATNNAAGACGAAGTTCTGCGGGGTGATCTCGTTTCGGAAAGACTTCCCGACCTGGGCGATGCCGAAGGGTGGCTTTTTCCTGGTCGTCTGGAGCACGTTGGAGAAGTTGATGAACATGCCCTGGGCGGTCTCGGGGCGCAGGTAGGCGACCGCACCCTCGTCTTCGAGCGGCCCGGCGTGGGTCTTGAACATAAGGTTGAAGGCCCGCGGCTCGGTGAACTCGGTTGAGCCGCAATTGGGACAGACGCCGTCGATCTTGTCGGCCCGCCAGCGCGAATGGCACGAGCGGCAGTCGACGAGAGGATCGGTGAAATTGGCCAGATGGCCCGAGGCCTCCCAGATGGCGGGGGGGGAGAGAATGGCGGCGTCGAGGCCGACGACGTCGGTGCGCAGCTGAACCATTGAGCGCCACCACTGGCTCTTCACGTTGCGCAACAGGTTCACCCCGAGCGGGCCGTAGTCGTACGTCGAGCGGAAACCGCCGTAGATCTCGGCCGACTGGAAAATGAAGCCGCGCCGCTTGCAGAGGCTGACGATCTTCTCCATCAGGCCGTCGTCGCCGTCCGCTGGCGCGGCGCTGCCCGCGGCCGAATCCGTTGGAGTCATGGCTCGAGGATACCGGCTGCACAGGCGCCCACTTCCAGACGGGCCGTGAGCTCGTTGGCGACGAGGCGCCCCCGCACGGTCAACAACGCCCGCCCACCGCGCCGTTCGACCAGCCCATCGAGGTCCTCTGACTCGGGCAGGGCGCTGTCGGGCACGCCCGCCGGGGTCCGCAACGCGAGAGCAAGGGCTTCGAACTCGCGTTGACCGCTCGACAGCACCTCTTCGCCCGCCACCGGCGGCCGCCCGCCTTCGATTGCGCCGATGTAGCGGTCGGGGGTGTAGATGTTCCACCAGCGGCGACCCGAAAGATGCGAGTGGGCGGCCGAGCCGATGCCCCGGTAATCGCCCTGGCGCCAGTAGAGGCCGTTGTGTCGGCACTCGTGGCCGGGGAGTGACCAGTTCGAGATCTCCTCCCAGTGGTACCCGGCCCCTCCGAGCAACCGGTCCGCCCTCTCGTAGCGGCGGGCCTGGACGTCGTCGTCGGGGTGGCGCCGGGGACTCGCCGCGAGCGGGGTCCCCGGCTCGACGGTGAGGGCGTACGCGCTCACATGCGGCGGCGGGTGTTCCATCGAGAGGACGTCGGTCAGGCTCTGTTCCCAGTCACTGTCGGACTCGGCGGCCGCCCCGAAGATGAGATCGAGGTTGAAGGTGGCGAATCCGGCGGCGGCGGCGAGCGACGTGATGGTGCCCACCGCGTCGGGGTCGTGGCGACGCCCGAGATCCGAGAGCACGTTGGGCACCGTCGACTGCACCCCGAAAGACAACCGGTTCACCCCGGCCGCGGCGTAGGTCGCAAAACGCGCCGCATCGGCGTCCTCTGGATTGCACTCGACCGTCACTTCGGCCCCCACAGCGAGCGGTATCGCGGCCAACACCGAGCAGAGCTGGTCGGCCGGGAGGCGTGACGGGGTGCCCCCGCCGAAGAACACGCTGGTGGCCGCCGGCAGTTCGCCGGCGCGGCGGGCTCCATCTATCTCGGCCACGCAGGCCTCGACGTAGCGGTCCATCAAATGGTCACGGTCGGTGTAGGTCGCAAAGGCGCAGTAGCCACAGCGGTGCCGGCAGAACGGCACGTGGACGTAGACCCCGAACTCCTCGGTCCCCCTCACGGTGCCCACGCGGCGGGCGCGGGCCGGCCTAGAGCCCGGCGACCGAACGGACACTGCGCAGGCGCCGGTCGAGGTGGACCTCCATGGCGTCGGTGGCCAGGGCCGCCACCTCTTCGGCACAGGCGGGTGGGGGGTTGGCGAGCACCTCGGCCAGCGAGCCGCCCAGGATTTTGCGGACGAGGGCCAGGGCTTCGGGGCTGATCGGTCGGCCCCGCCGGCAGCGCCGGCACAGCGCACCCCCTTCGGTCAGGTCGAAGGCGACCAGCTCCACGGCACTTTCGGGTTCCCCGCAGGACGCGCAGACATCGAGGACCGGCCCGGCACCTTCGAGCACCAGGCATTTCATGAAGAAGGCGGGCGCCACCAACAGCGGGTCCCGCTCGACGTTCGACAGGGCGCGCAGCGCTCCGACCAGCATGTCGTAGAGGCGTTTGTCGGCGTGGCGTTCCTGGGCCAGCTGGTCCGCGACCTCGAGGAGGGAGAATCCCTTGGTCACCCGGTCGAGGTCCTCGCGGATCGTCTTGAAGTGGTCGATCACCTCGGCCTGGTTGATGATGTCGAGTTCGCTGCGTCCCTGCCACAGCAACAGTGCCACGTGGCTCAACGGTTCGAGGCGGGCGCCGAACTTCGACGCGGTCCGCCGGACCCCCTTGGCCACCGCCCGCACCTTCCCGTGGTGTTCGGTCACCAAGACGACGATCCGGTCGGCCTCGCCCAGCCGGTAGGTGCGCAACACAACCCCCTGGTCCCGGAATAGACTCACTGCTCGGTTGCCTCCTGCGGGTCTGCTTCGACGTCTACGACCCCGCCTTCGGGTAGCTCCACCCCGTAAAACCGGGAAGAGGCCGGGCCTGGGGGCGCACCTCTCGGCGTACTGCGCCCGCTGATCCAGTTGCCCCCGCCGATGAGCACGACGAGAGCCATCGCGGTGATGAGCAGTCCGGTTGCCGCGGCCGAGCCGATCGCCACCAGATAGCAGAGGAACGCGAGAACCAGGACCCCGAAGGCGAGGGCCAGCCGGGTGACGGTCACTTTGTGATCCCGCCGTATCGGCGGTTGCGGCGCTGGAACTCGAGCACGGCCTCGTAGAGGTCGGATCGACGGACGTCGGGCCAGAGCACATTGGAGAAGACGAGTTCGCTGTAGGCCATCTCCCACAACAAGAAGTTCGAGATGCGATACTCGCCCGAGGTCCGGATCATGAGGTCGGGATCGGGCATGTCGGGGAAGTAGAGGTGACGCCGGATGGCCCGCTCGTCGACCTTGTCCGCTCGGACCCCTTCGGCCACCAGTGCCTTGACCGCGTCGACGATCTCGGCCCGGCCCCCGTAATTGAAGGCCATGGTGAGGGTCATGGTGGTGTTGTGCTCGGTGAGCTCGATCGACTCGTCCATCCGCCGGAGCACACGGCGCGGCACCCGCCAGTCCCGGCGGCCGGCGAAGCGGATGCGCACGCCCTTGTCGTTCAGCTCATCGCGCCGGCGCATCAAGAGGGACTCGTTGAAGCCCATCAGGTAGCGCACCTCGTCGGGTGGACGTCGCCAGTTCTCCGTCGAAAAGGCGTACATCGTGAGCCAGCGCACCCCGATCGCCAGGGCCCCGTTGACCACGTCGAGCAGCGCTTCTTCGCCGGCCGCGTGTCCCGCGGTGCGGGCCAGATGACGCTGGTTGGCCCAGCGGCCGTTCCCGTCCATGACGCAGGCGACATGGACCGGGACCCGGGTCACGTCGAGGTCCTCGGGCACCGGTGCGACGCCCACTGCCTCCGCCGGAGTGGCCGTCGTCGCCCGGGCGCGCGAGGTCCGCTGGGAGCGCAGTTGGCGCTGGCTTGAAGGAGACACTCAGGCGAAACTACCGCCCCGTGAACCCCCAAGAGCACCTGGGCCGACCCCAAGGGGTTCTCCGGGGCCCAGAGTCACCGGTGTGGTCCCGGGGGGTCCCGCTTGCGGGCATGATCGGGGCGTGTCCCCCGGCCACCATCTCGACGACGTGGCTGCCGAGCAGAACCCGCCGGCAACGGGCATTTCGGGCCGGGGCGCAGCCGGGCGGGCCACCGCGGCCCTCGAGTCGGTAACCGCCAACCTGCCCGGCGGTGAGGTGCGGTCCCAGCAGCTCGAGATGTGCGGCGCGGTCGAGGTCGCCATGGCCTCGGGCCGTCACCTGGTGGTCCAGGCCGGCACCGGTACGGGAAAATCCCTCGCCTACCTGGTGCCCGCCGTGCTCTCGGGCAAGCGGGTCGTGGTGGCGACGGCGACCAAGGCTCTCCAGGACCAGCTGGCCTCGAAGGACCTCCCGTTGGTGGCCGACTCGCTCGACGCACCGTTCTCCTTCGCCGTTTTGAAGGGACGCAGCAACTACCTCTGCCGCCAGCGGGCGGCCGAGGTCGCAGATCGCGGCTTTCAACAGTCCTTGGTCGAAGACGGCGAGGAAGCCCGGCCCTCCGAGGAATCCCCCACCGAGACGACCGGCCCGGAAGAACCGGGCCCCGGACATGCCGGAGCCGGAGAATCCGGCGAGACCGGCGCGGGCGCCCGCCCGGCGGCGATCGAAGATCCCGGTCGACTGATCGAGCAGGTCCAACGGCTGCTCCGGTGGGCAGAGGAGACTGACACCGGGGACCGGGCCGACCTCTCCTTTGAACCGCACCCCAGGGCCTGGTCAATGCTGAGCGTCGGGCCCCGGGAATGCCCCGGAGCGTTCCGCTGCCCCTCGGGTCCCACCTGTTTCACCGAGGCGGCCCGGGCCGCGGCGGCGTCGGCCGACGTGGTGGTGGTCAACACCCACCTCTACGGGGCCCACCTGGCGAGCGGTGGCGCCGTCCTCCCCCCCCATGAGGTGGTGGTGTTCGACGAGGCCCACGAGCTCGAAGAGGTGATGACCGCGAGCCTCGGCGTCGAGGTCGCACCCGGGCGGTTCCGGGCGCTCGCCACCATGTCCCGACCGCTGCTCGGTGCCCGAGAGGACCGCACCGCCCTCGACGACCTCACCGCGACCGCCGAACAATTCCACGGCGCCCTCGCGGATCGGGTCGGCACCCGGGTGCTCTTCGACCCCACCGAGGCGAGGGACGACGACCGGAGCGGTGGCCGGTTGGCGGGCGAGGGCGACATAGAGCCCGACGGACGCGAGCGCACCCGCCGGGGGCCCCGGGCCCGAACGACCGTCGGCGGCGACCCGGCGGAGTACCCGGCCGAGGTGCGGGCCGAGGACGACCGCCTGCGCGCCCTCCTCGAGCTGGCCGCGAGCCGACTGGCCGACGTGGTCGGCCGACTGCGGCGCGCTGGCGAGCAGCCGTCGCTCCTGGCCGAGGGCCCCGACGATGTGGGGCAGCGGGCCCGGGCGCTCAGCGCGGGCGGACATCTGATCGAAGACATCGCCCGCTTCGCGGTTGGCCGGACCGAGGAGGTGGCATGGGTCGACGGGACGCGGCGGGCCCCGCTGCTGCGCCTCTCCCCCATCGACGTCGGACCGCCCCTGGCCGGGCTGCTGTGGGATGAGGTGACCGCGGTGCTCACGAGCGCCACCATCCCGCAGCGACTGTCCGAGCGCCTCGGCCTCGACGGATCCGCCGTCGATGAGCTCGACGTCGGGAGCCCGTTCGACTACCGGACCCACGCCCTTTTGTACGTGGCCCGTCACCTTCCCGACCGCCGACGCCCCGAGTCCGAACCGGCGCTGTTCGAAGAACTCGCCGCGCTCATTCGGGCCGCCGGCGGGCGGACCCTGGCCCTGTTCACCAGCCGGCGGACCACCGAACTCGCCGCGTCGAGCCTGCAGCCGCTCCTTTCGTACCGGGTGCTCGTGCAAGGTGCGCTGCCGAAGGGCCGCCTGCTCCGCCTCTTCGCCGAAGACGAGTCCTCGTGCCTGTTCGCCACCATGGGCTTCTGGCAGGGCGTCGACGTGCCCGGTCGCGCCCTCTCCCTGGTCGCCCTCGACCGGCTCCCCTTCGGCCGCCCCGACGATCCCCTTCTCCAGGCACGGCGCGACCGAGCCGGCGATGCCGCCTTCCGGGTCATCGACCTGCCCCGGGCGGCCACGTTGTTGGCCCAGGGCGCAGGGCGGCTCATCCGCTCGGCCGACGACTACGGCGTGGTGGCCGTCCTCGATCCCCGCTTGGCCACCGCCGGCTACCGCCGCGTCTTGTTGGCCGGTTTGCCCCCGATGCGTCGCACCACCGATCGTCGACAGGTCGAGGACTTCCTCGGCCGGATCCTCACCGACGAACGCGAAGGGTCACGGGGCGCTCAGTAGCCGAGACGGTCGAGGGCGTCGTTGCGCTGCTGCCAATGCTTTTCGACCCGGACGAACAATTCGAGGTAGGCACCGGGGGGGAGCTCGGTGCGCACGGCGGAACCGACCGCTTTTAACACCTCGCCTCCCGTGCCGATGACGATGGCCTTCTGGGAGTCCCGCTCGACAAGGATCTCGACTCGGATGCGGGGCCACTCCCACTCGGTCACTCGGCAGGCAATGGAGTGGGGTAGCTCCTCGCGGGCCCGCACCAACAGTTGCTCGCGTACGAGCTCGGCCACCCGCTCGGCTTCGGGGGTGTCGGTCACCATGTCGTCGGGGTAGTACGCCGGGCCCTCGGGGAGGAAGGTCACCACCGCGTCGACCAACGCATCGACCCCGGCGCCGGTGACTGCCGAAACCGGGAAGTACTCGACCGCCGGCTCGTACGCCTCGCCCCAGTGGCGCTCGGCCAGCAGGCGTTCGACCGTCTCGGCCACGCTCACCAGACGCTCGAGGACCTGGTCGGACTTGGCCCGGTCGACCTTGTTCACGGCCACCATGAGACCGCCGCTCCCGTCGGCCCGCCGCAGGGCGTCGAGGGAACGGCCGAGGACGGTCCGGTCTCCGGGGCCCACCGCGGCGGTGGCGTCGACCAGGGCGATGACCGCGTCCATGTCCTCGAGGGAGGCCGCGACCGTTTGGTTGAGCCGCTCGCCGAGGGCGGTCTTCGGGCGGTGCAGGCCCGGCGTGTCGACGAGGACCACCTGGGCGTCGGGCCGATGGATCACCCCACGCACCTTGTGGCGGGTGGTGTTCGGGCGCGCCGAGGTGATCGACACCTTGGTACCGACCATCGTGTTCACGAGCGTGGACTTGCCCACGTTCGGACGTCCGACCACCGTGGCGAATCCGGTCCGCACGACGCGCTCAGTCCGTCGACCCATGGTGGTCGGCCGCCGGCGCGGTCCGCTCGATGCGGACCCGGCCGATCCGGCGACCTTTGACCTGAAGGGCCACCAGCCGGAATCCGTCCACCTCCACCGCTTCGCCCTCCTTTGGCACCCGACCGGCCAGATCGAGCAAGAGCCCCCCGACCGTGTCCCAGGTGCCCTGGGGCAGCCGGGCGTCGAGCAGCTGGTCGGCGTCGTCCACCGCCATGCGGGCGGTGACCACCACGCTGCCGTCGTCGAAACGCTCGACCGTCGGCTCCTCCACGTCGTACTCGTCGACGATCTCGCCGACCAACTCTTCGATCAGGTCCTCGAGGGTAACCAGGCCGGCCGTCCCCCCGTACTCGTCGACAACGATCGACAGGTGGAACTTGTGGTCCTGCATCTCGCGCAACAAGGCGGTGAGGCTCTTGGTCTCGGGGACAAAGGAGGCCGGTCGCATGTGGTCGCTGACCGGATCACCGCCGTGACCTTCGTGCTCGGTCCTGATGAGGTCCTTGGCATAGGCGATGCCCACCACGTCGTCGACGTTGTGGAGGTGGACCGGCAGTCGGCTACGCCCGGCGGCCAAAGCCTCTTCGAGCCCGGCGCTGACCGTAGCGCCGGCCTCGAGGGTCACCATGTCAGGCCGGGGCACCATGACCTCGCGCACCACCGCGTCGCCGAAGTCGATGATCGAGTGGATGAAGGCCCGTTCGGCCGTTTCGATCACATCGTCGGCATGGGCGACGTCGGCCATCGCCAAGAGCTCGGACTCGGTCACTCCGACAATGGCGCCCGGATCGTCTTTGTGCCGACCGATCAGGAGGTTGGCCAACCCGATCAGCACCGACGAGACGGCCCGCACCAACGGGAAACGCACGATGGCCGCCACGATCGGGGCACTGAACAACGCAGCGCGCTCGGGGTTGTGCACGGCCCAGTTCTTCGGCACCGCCTCGAAGAGGACGAAGATGACCACGACCTCGAAGACGGTCGCCGCCACCACGCCGATGGCCCCGAGCCACTGCGAGGCGAGCACCCCGACCAAGGTGGCCGACACCAGCTGGCAGATGAGGACGAGGAGCAGGACCGGGTTCAAGAATTGCTCGGGGTGTTCGACCAGGCGCACCAGCTGGCGGGCTCCCCGACGCCGGTCGTCGAGGAGGGCCTTGGCCTTCACCCGACTGGTACGCACCAGGCTGGTCTCGGCCAGGGCCAGCAGCCCCGACACCAACAACAAGACGACGATCAGCGCGATCAGCAACGCGTCGACGGAGCGGAACCCGCTGGCGGCGATCACGGCGGGTCCTGGTCCCGCCCGTCGGCCCCGGGCGTCACGTCTGCGTCCCCGCTGGCGACCCGCTCGATCCGGGTGGGCTGGTGGTACCGGGCCAAGAGGGTGCGCTCGAGACGCTCCATCCGTTCTGCCTCGGCGTCGACGGCGTGGTCCATCCCGAGCAGGTGGAGCACCCCGTGGACCACCAAGAGCGCCATCTCGTCCTCGTAGCTGGACTCGTGCGCCGGGGCGTTGCGGGCCGCCACGGCCGGGCAGATCACCACGTCGCCGAGCAGCACCAGTGGATCTTCGGTGAGCTCGGTGCCCGGGCCGGTCCCGCCCAGGTCAGGCGAACGCCCGCCCGGCACTGGCTCGTCTTCGATCGGGAAGGCGAGCACGTCGGTCGGTCCGGATCGCCCGAGGAACTGCTCGTTCAACGCGGCGATGGCCGCCTCGTCGACGAAGAGGAGCGACACCTCGGCGTCGCCCTTGATGCCGCGGTTGGTCAGCACCGAGCGGGCGAGGGCCATCAGGGCATCGAGTTCGACGGGCTGGTCGGCCTGCTCGTCGGCCGCGTAGACCTCAACGGGCATCGGGAGGTGTGCTCTCCGCTCCCCGGCGGCTGTCGGCGACTTCACCCTCGGCCACCTCATAGGCCTCGACGATGTCGGCCACGATCTTGTGGCGGACCACGTCTCGCCGGGTCAGGCGCACAAAGGAGATCCCTTCTACCGCACCGAGCACCTCTTCGAGACCGACCAGTCCCGAGCGGCCGCCCGCCACGTCGACCTGGGTCACGTCGCCGGTGACCACACACTTGGAGCCGAAGCCGATACGCGTGAGGAACATCTTCATCTGTTCGGGGGTGGTGTTCTGGGCCTCGTCGAGGATGATGAACGAAGAGTTGAGGGTGCGGCCACGCATGAAGGCGAGCGGGGCCACCTCTATGGTGCCGCGGTCCAAGAGGCGCTGGGCCCCCTCGGGCTCGAGCAGGTCGTAGAGGGCGTCGTAAAGGGGCCGAAGGTACGGATCCACCTTGGCCATCAGGTCACCGGGCAAAAAGCCCAGCCGCTCCCCGGCTTCTACGGCCGGGCGGGTCAAGATGATGCGGGTGACCTGACGGCTCTGGAGCGCCTGGACGGCGAGGGCGACGGCCAGATAGGACTTGCCGGTCCCCGCCGGGCCGATGCCGAACGTGATCGTGTTCGCCCCGATGGCGTCGGTGTACCGCTTCTGGCCCGCCGTGTTGGGCCGCACGGTGTGGCCCCGGGCCCCCCGGACGACCTCGGCGTTGAGGACTTCTGAGGGCCGGAGGTCCTCGCGCACCATGTCGATCGTCCGGGCCACCTTGGCCGCGTCGAGGCCCTGGCCCGATTGGAGCACGAGCACCAGCTCGTCGAAGAGCCGGGCCACCCGTTCGGCCTCGGGCCCCTCAACGGTGATCCGGTTGCCCTGGACGATGATCCGGTTGGCGTAGAAGGCGTCTTCGACCAGCCGCAGCAGCTCGTCGCGCTGGCCGAGCAGCCCGGCCATCAGGTGGTTGTGGGGAACCATCGTCTCGGCCCGGGCCATCCCTGCTCCGGGCCGCACGCCCGATCCGCTCTCGGTGGTGCTCACCCGGGGGGCCATGACATCGAGCGCCCGCCGATCACGTGGAGATGGAGGTGTGCCACCGAATTGGATGCGTCGGGGCCGACGTTGAAGACCAACCGGTAGCCGCGCTCGTTGGTGGCGATGCCCGCGGCCGCCGCCACCGCATGGGCGAGCGCCACCATGTCGGCGAGGTCCTCAGCGTCACCCGCGGTGATCGCCGCGGCGTCGGTGATGTGGCGGCGGGGCACCACCAGCACGTGGGTCGGAGCGGTGGGGTTGACGTCACGGAAGGCCACCGAGCGCTCCGAGCGCTCGACGATGTCCGCGGGCACGTCGCCGGCGACGATGCCGCAGAACAGGCAGTCGGTCATGGCTCCTCGTCGTCGAGCTTGCGCGGCGGGTGGAGGTGCTCGAGGGCGCCCGGCTCGATCCGGCACGACTCGATGTACCCATCGACGTCGACCTCTTTCAAGCGGATCACCCGCCCGAACCTATATGCCGCGAGGTCACCCTCGTCGATGAACCGGTAGAGGCTTCGCAGCGTCACCCCGAGCCGGGCGGCGGCCTCTTTGGTGCTCAACCACCGAACGCTCTGCGCCACTGCTACGCCTCTCCCAGTGCTGGCCCAGCCCTGCTCGGTGCCACCGTACCGGCGCGCAGCGCCCCGAGCAGCGCACCGGCGACCACCGCGGCCGTCTCGGCCCGCAGCACCCCGGGGGAGAGCCCGACGGTCGGCAGGCCGCGGTCGAGCTCGCCTCTTGACCAACCCCCCTCGGGCCCGACCGCCACCGCCGGGCGCTCCAAGGTCGGAGGGGAGCCCCCGGCTTCGGCCAGGGCCACCGCGTCGCCCGTGTGTCGGGCGGTATCGGCGAACGACGTGAGGGTGGCGACTTCGGTGATCTCGGGCAACCAGACACGACGGCTCTGGGCCGCCGCCTCCCGGGCCACCCGGGTGAGGCGGGCCACCGCCTTTGTTCCTCGATCGCCCTCCCAGTGCACGACCGAGCGGTCGGTCCGCAGCGGCACAATCCGGTCGATCCCGAGCTCGGTGAGCTTTTGGACGACCCACTCGGGCCGGTCGCCTTTGACCGGGGCGAAGGCGACGGTCAGCGGCCGCGCCGTCGCCGGTTCGTTCACCACGTCGCCCTCGGGCTCGAGCGAACGTTCGGGTCCCGCCCGGTCGCCGGCGAACCGGCACAGGCACCACCGCCCAGCGCCGTCAGCCGCCACTACCTGTTCGCCGCCTGCGAGCCGCAGCACCCGGACCAGATGGTGGTGGTCGTCTCGGGCGAGGACCGGGGTGGCCGGGTCGGCCACGAAGACCTGGGCCACCGCGCCGGCGCGCCGGGATTGTCCCGTCGTCGCCACGCTCAACCGAACGCGGAGCGGATCCGCGAGATCATGCCCTCGTTGGCGGTTGGCGGGCTGACCTCCTCGCCCCGCTCGAGCGCCAACTGGCGCAACAACTCTTCCTGCTTGGCGGTGATCGCCGTCGGCGTGTCGACCGCCACGTGGACGAAGAGGTCGCCGCGTCCACGCCCGCGCAGATGGGGCACCCCGATGCCCTTCAAGCGGACGACGTGTCCCGTCTGGGTCCCCGCCGTGACGACCACTTGCCGGGGCTCTTCGAGCGTCTGGACCTCGACTTGGGTCCCGAGGGCGGCCGCCACCATGCCGACGCGCAACGTCGTGTGCAGGTCGTCGCCCGAGCGCTCGAATCGCTCGTCGGGGGTCACCCCCAAATGGACGAAGAGCGACCCGTTGGGGCCGCCGCGCGGGCCGGCCGGTCCGCGCTCGGCCAGGCGGAGGGTCGAGCCGTCCTCCACTCCGGCGGGCACCTCGACGGCGAAACTGCGGTCCTCCATCCGCCGCCCCTCGCCCCGGCAGCTGACACAGGGGTGCAAGATGGTCTCGCCGAGCCCTTGGCAGCGCCCGCAGGCCACGGCGGTGACGACTTGGCCGAGCAGGGACTGGCGGATGCGTCGGATCTCGCCGGTGCCCTGACAGTCCGGGCACGGCACCACCTCGGTGCCCGGCTCGGCCCCCATGCCCGCACAGGACTCGCAGGTGACGGGCAAGCGAACGGCCAGCTCTTTTCTGGCCCCGAACGCCGCTTCGGCAAAACTCAGCCCCAACGTGACCTCGGCGTCGGCCCCGGGTTGGGGCCCCCGCCGCCGGGCCCGGCCGCCACCGGTCGCCGAGCTGAAGAAGGCTTCGAACAGGTCGCCCAATCCGGCGTCGAAGTCGAATCCTGCGGCCGCCCCGCCGGCAAAGACGCCCTCGGGCCCGTAGCGGTCGTAGCGGGCGCGGCGGTCGGGGTCCCGCAACACCTCATAGGCGAGCGATACCTCCTTGAACTTCGCCTCGGACGCGGCGTCGCCCGGGTTGGCGTCAGGATGCAGCTCGCGAGCCTTTTTGCGGTAGGCGCTCTTGATCTCCTCATCGCTGGCGCTCGGGGCGACCTCGAGCAATCCGTAAAGGTCGCCGATGTCGTTAGCGGCCACGCCGGCCGCCCTTGGTGCCCGGCGTCCTCGGACGCTTGGCCCCGCGGTCTTCGGACCCCGACCCTCCGAGGGCGTCACCAATGCGCTCGCCCAGTCGTTCGCCGACCACGTGGGCGGCGGCCAGGGCCTGGGGATAGTTCATTCTGGTCGGCCCGAGCAGTCCGACCGCACCAGCGTCGTGGCCGTCGACGGAGACCGGCGCCACCACCAGCGCGCACGACGCCAGGGGCTCGTAGCCGTGTTCGACGCCGATCGACACCGACAGGCCCCGGTCGAGGACGTCGCGCAGCAGGCTGACCACGACCATTTGCTGCTCGAGGATCCCGAGCACCGAGCGGACCGTCTCGACGGCGTCGAAGGCGACGGCCAGGCGTGAGGGACCACCAACGAAGACGTGCTCGGCTTCGCCGGGGCTCGACAGATCGCTGAGCGCGGCGTGGGCCACACCGACCGCCCGGTCCACGGCGGCGTCACCGGTCTTGGCCACGACACCGGTCTCGGCCAGCGAGCGGCCTTGGAGGCCCAGCTGCAGCTGGGTCGAGGCGGCGGCCAGCAGCTCGTCGGGTGTATCGTCACCGAGCTCGATCGACCGCTTCTCGACCGCCCCGTCGGCCAGGACCACAACCAACAGGGCCAGGCGTGGGCCGAGCCCGACGAGTTGGACCGATCGGATGGCCGCCGATTCGTGGGTGGGCCCGACGACCACGGCGGCGTAGGAAGTGAGGTCCGACAACAACCCCGAGGTGCGCTCGAGCATCTGCTCCATCTCACCGTGGACCTGGTCGAAGAAGCGGCTCACCTTCTGGCGCTGGGCCGGCCCGAGCACCCCGGGCTCGGTCAGGTGGTCGACGAAGAACCGGTAGCCCTTGTCGGTCGGGATCCGCCCGGCGCTCGTATGGGGCTGCACCAGGTAGCCCTCGTGCTCGAGGTCGACCATCTCGGAGCGCACGGTGGCGGCCGAGACGTTGACGCCGGCCACCTTGGCCACGTGCCCGGACCCGACCGGCTGGGCCGTTCCGATGTACTCGGTGACCACGGCCTCCAAGATGGCCGCCTGGCGGTCGTCGAGGGCGCGCTGCGCGATGGGCTCGTGATCGATCGTTGGCTCCTCGGTCTTGGGCATGACGGCTCCCGCGGGGTTGGCACTCGATTCTACCGAGTGCCAACCCCTCGCAGCACCCAGGTGTCCCGAGCACGGGTCGCCCCCTCAGTCCTCCAGGCGCAGGGCGGAGATGAAGGCCTCCTGGGGGACTTCGACCCGCCCGATGTTCTTCATGCGTTTTTTGCCCTCCTTTTGGCGCTCGAGCAGCTTGCGTTTCCGCGTGATGTCCCCGCCGTAGCACTTGGCCAGCACGTCCTTGCGCTTGGCCTTCACCGTTTCTCGGGCAACCACCCGGCCGCCGATGGCCGCTTGGATGGGGACGTCGAAGAGCTGGCGGGGGATCAGCTCTCGCAACTTCTCGGTCATTCTCCGGCCGTAGAAATCGGCCTGGGAACGGTGCACGATGGTCGAGAAGGCGTCGACGGGGACATGGTTGATGAGCAGGTCGACCCGCACGAGGTTGTCGGTCTCGTAGCCCGCCGGCTCGTAGTCGAGGCTGGCGTACCCCTTGGTCCGGCTCTTCAGCTGATCGAAGAAGTCCACCACCACCTCGGCCAACGGGATCCGGTAGACGAGCTCGAGCCGCTCGGGCGAGAGGTACTCCATCTTCTCCATCTCGCCCCGTCGGGCCTGGCAGAGCTCCATCACCGTGCCGGTGTATTCCGACGGCGTGAGGATCGTCGCCGTCAGCATCGGCTCGTCGATATGGTCGATGCGGCTCGCTTCTGGAAGTTCGGTCGGGTTGTCGACGTCCACCTCGGTCCCGTCGGTGAGAAAGGCGCGGTACTCGACTGACGGGGCCGTGGCGATCAAGGAGAGGTCGAATTCGCGCTCGAGCCGTTCGCGCACGATCTCCATGTGCAACAGGCCGAGGAATCCGCATCGGAAACCGAACCCGAGAGCCTTGGAGGACTCGGGCTCGAAGGTGAAGCTGGCGTCGTTGAGCTTGAGTTTGTCGAGCGCGTCCCGCAGCTCGGGCAGCTCGTCGCCGTCGACGGGGTACAGACCGCAGAACACCATCGGTTTTGGGTCGAGGTAGCCGGCCAGGGGTTCAGACGCCGGGGCCGAGGTGTCGGTCACCGTCTCGCCCGAGCGGGCTTCGCCGACATCTTTGACTCCGGCGATCAGGTAGCCGACCTCGCCGGGGCCGAGTTCGCTCGCCGGCACCGGCTCGGGGGTGCGGATGCCGATCTCTTCGACGTCGTGGACGGCTCCTGCCTGCATGAACCGCAGCCGGGCATCCTCGCGCAGCGTCCCGTCGACCACCCGGATGGAGCTGACCACCCCGCGGTACTGGTCGTAGGACGAGTCGAAGATCAGGGCGCGCAGCGGCGCGTCGCGCGCTCCAGACGGCGCTGGGATGCGCTCGATGATGGCGTCGAGGAGTTCGGCCACCCCGGCGCCGGTCTTGGCCGAGATGCGCAAGATGTCCTCGGCCGCCAGTCCGAGCACCTTGTCGATTTCCGCGGCGCAACGCTCGGGATCGGCGGCCGGCAGGTCGATCTTGTTCAATACAGCCACGATCTCAAGGTTGTGCTCGATGGCCTGGTAGCAGTTGGCCAGGGTCTGGGCCTGGATGCCCTGGGAGGCGTCGACCAGCAGCACCGCCCCTTCACAGGCGGCGAGTGAGCGGCTCACCTCATAGCCGAAGTCGACATGGCCGGGGGTATCGATGAGTGCCAGCACGTGGTCTTTGTAGGGCACCCGCACGTTCTGGGCCTTGATGGTGATGCCCCGCTCCCGCTCGATATCCATCGAGTCGAGGTACTGCTCTCGCATGAGCCGGGGGTCGACCGCACCGGTCAGGTCGAGAATGCGGTCCGACAGGGTCGACTTTCCGTGGTCGACGTGGCTGATGATCGAGAAGTTGCGGATGCGCTCGGTTGGGACCGGACCGGTGGGCGGAGCAGGGGACACGGTCTTCGAATGGTACCGGTCGCCCGCCACGGTCCTTTCGCTACGATCCCCGCAGCGGGCGACGAGGGGTGACAAGGGCATGGGGCCGCCGGTGATGGACCAGAGGACCGAGGCGCTGGCCCCGAACGCACCGGCACAAGGCGTCCCGCCAAACGAGGTCGACGCGACCCGGTGCGGACCGAAGCGCCGGCGGCGCCGCGGGCTGTTCGCGGCGCTGGCCCTCACCGTCCTCCTGTCGGGTTGCGGCTTCATCACCGGTCTGTTGCATACGACCCAGGACCTCGAGAGCGCGGGCTACGCCAACGCCAACGTCAACTACTCGAGTTCCCAGTCGAGCGCCGGGTCGCTCGTGGCGGTCTCGGTGGACCCGGCCAAAGACGGTGGCGGTCTCGACGCACAGGCCCACCAGGTCGCAAGCATCATCTGGCAGAACCTCCCGGGATATTTCAACGTCCTGCGGATCACCGTGCGGGGGGTCGGGACCCGCGTTTTCAACCATGGACAGCTCGTGTCGACGCTCGGACCACGCCCGAACAACCTCGACAGCCAGTCCGTAAGCGCCGAGGTGAAACACGACGGTATCGTCATCGCCGCCATCGGGATCGTCGCCCTCCTTTTGGTCGTCGCCCTGATCATCGTGGTCGTGGTCTTGCTCCGTCGGGGAAGACGAAATCGGCTGCGCCGGCAGTCGGCCCACATGATCGCCACCCTGCCGCCGCAGATGTGGGGTGTCGCCGGAAGCGGTCAGGGTCCCGAATGGGGATTCGTTCCCGGCCTGCCACCCCCGGTCGACCCCATGCCCCAAGTCGCCCGGCCCGGTCCCCAACAATCCGGTCCCCAACAACCCGGACCGGCGTGGACACCGCCCGCCCCGGTTGCGCCGCCGGTGCCTGCGTGGCCCGGGACTCCCCCGCCGCCCGTGACCCCGCTTCCCCCGGCGACGAGACCCCCGGGCCCGCCACCTCCCTCGCCCGGGGGCGACCCCCGGCCGTAGCCTGCTACCATCGTGATCCGCCCGGTGGCCTGCGGTTCTGCCGCCCCCTGGCCGCCCCGGAACGGCGTCTTGCCCCCGGCATCCTCGAGCAAGCCAAGGACCTCACGTGGCCAACATCAAGAGCCAGATCAAGCGCAACCGCCAGAACGAGAAACGCCGCGTGCGCAACAAGGCGGTCCGCTCGGAGTTGCGCACACGGACCAAGCGTGCGGTGACGAGCGCTGAAGCCGGAGCCGAGGACAGCGCGGAGGCCCTCCGCCTCGCCGTGACCAGGATCGACAAGGCGGCGGCCCAGGGGGTCATCCACAAGAATCAGGCCTCCAACCGCAAGTCCCGGCTCATGCGCCGCATCGCCAAGCTCGAGGCCGAGGCCAGCTGAGTCCTGCTCCGGCTCAGCGCCGAGAGGCGCGAGACCGGGCCAAACGACTGAGGCGCGCCACCAGCACCTCGAGCACCAATTCGGGAGGAAGCGCCGTCGCGCCCTTGATGTCGAGATCGGCCCCGGCCACCAAAGTGATGGCCTGGGCCAGTCGCTCACTGCCCATCCGGCGGGATTGTTCGAGCGCCTTCTTCCCGACGTAGGGACTGCGCACGCCCAAGAGCCCCGCCGCTTCCTCGTCAGAGCCAATCTCGGCGCCATCCAGGCGCAGCATGTTGGAGAAGTGCCGGGAGAGGACGGCCACCACCTCGGGAGCGGGCCGCCCACCGGGTCCGATCATCCGATGCAAGGTGCCGAGCGCTTCGGCTGTTGACCCCCGGTCGATGTTGTCGGTGAGATCCCACGGGGGAACCGAGCCCGCCTCCCCGAGGAACGGCTCAAGTTCGCCTTCTCCGACCGTCGCCCCTTCGCCGTAGGCAGCCGCCAAGGTCTGGAGAATCCCGGCCAGCCGACCAAGGTCGTCGCCGAGGTGCTCGCCCAGCCGGGAGGCGGCCCCCGAAGAAAGGCGCACCGGGGCGTCTTTCAGGTGGTCCCCCATCCAGCGCTGCCGGTCGCGTTTGCCGCTGCCGACCGCGGTATCGACCACCTCGCCGTTGGCCGCGACCGCTTTGGAGAGGACCTGGGGCACCGCCCCGCCCCCGCCCACCAGCACGAGGACGGTCGAGGGCAATGGGTCGGCCACGGTCTTGGCCAGGCGGGCCCCGCCGTCGGCGTTGAGACGCCCGGCTTCGCGTACGACCACCACCCGGCGGTCGATGAGAAACGGTGGTGTCGTGCACGCGTCCACGACCGCTCCCGCGTCGAGGTCGTCGACCGATGAGCCTCCGTGCTCTTCGACCACCAAGGCGGGATCGCGCTCGCCCACCAGCCGCTCGATGAGTGAGCGGGCGGCCTGTGCCACCAGGGCGGCATCGTCTCCTTTGACGAGATAGGCCGGCGCCACGTCGTCGGTGATGCCCGGGCGTGCCGCGCTCACCAGGCTCCGAGCACAGCGGCCAGGGCGTCGCGGACCCTCTTGGTGCCCGCCACGTCGTGCACCCGGAGCACCCGACAGCCCAACGAGATCCCAAGGGCGGCCGCGGCCAGCGAGGCCTCGCGCCGCTCGGTCAGCTCGAGGCCCAAGGCGCCGAGGAAGGTCTTGTTGGACGCAGACAGTAAGAGCGGGTAGCCGAGGGTGGCCAAGCCGGACGAGGCCCGCAGCAGTTGGACGGACTGCTCGGCCGTCTTGCCCAGGTCCAGACCGGCGTCGAGCACGATCCGCTCGGCCGGGATCCCGGCGTCACGGGCCCACCCCGCCCGTTCGGCCAGGAACTCACGCACGGCGACGATCACGTCGTCGTAGCGGGGCTCGGGGTCTCTCACCCGGGGGGCCAGCCGGATGTGGGTGGCCACCACCGACGCGCCCGCGGCGGCCGCGGCGGGGAGGTACTCGGGGTCGGAGAACCCGCTGATGTCGTTGCCCATCACCGCTCCGGCGGCGTAGGCCGCCCGGGCGACGCCGGCCCGCCAGGTGTCGACCGACAGCGCCACGTCGAAGCGCTCGGTCAGCGCTGCGAGGGCCGGGATCACCCGTTCGAGCTCTTCGTCGACGGTGACCTCGGGCCCGGGGCCGGCCTTGACCCCACCGACGTCGAGAATGTCCACCCCGGCGTCCACCAGTTGCTCGGCCCGTTCGAAGAGGCGGTCGAGCTCGTAGGTGGCGCCGCGGTCGTAAAACGAATCGGGTGTCCGATTCAAGATGCCCATGATCACCGCTCGCCGGGTCACATCGAATCGACGGTCCCCCAGTGCGAGGACCGGAGCGCCGGATCCACCGGGTAGCCCGGGTCCGTGCGGAGAACGCAGCGCACCCGTCCGCTCAGCCACCGGGCGCCCCCGACGGGCCCGGGGCGCCCGGGTGTTCCATCAGAAGAGACGGGCGGCCAGCGCCTTGCGGTAGGACGCGGTGCGCGGGTCGTCGGGCCCGAGGGTCTCGAGGACGTCGATGAACTCCTGACGGGCCGCCTGGTCGTCGCGGGCCCGCTCGAGCAACGAGTCGAGCAACGAGTCGACATCCCCTGAGCCGAGGTCGACCTGCCGACCCACCAGGCGGGCTTCGGCCGCCAGCACCCGGGTCTCGGGGGTCTCGGCGATTTTGGCCAGCACCTCGAGCGCCTGGTCGGGTTCCCCGCGGTCGATCAGCAGCCGGGCCAGCGCGGCCACCGCGGCGGGGTGACCGGCCTCGAGCTCGAGGGCCCGGCGCAGCGACGTCTCGTCGCCGGCTTCCACCAACAGGTCGGCCTCGCTCGCCGGTGGCGCCAGGCGGGCCACGAACTCGGCCACGCCG
>PMOE01000025.1 GCA_003161575.1 Acidimicrobiaceae bacterium
TCCCATGTGACTGGCAAACGACAAGCGGAGCCCGCGCCGTGGCGTTCGGTAGCCCCGCTTCCGCCCGCCGGTCCGCAAAAATTCGTGCTCCGCCGGGGGCGTCGCCTATGGACGCAAGATAGCCTTTTGTCCCCACAAAAGGTCGGGGACTGATCGGACAACGGTTCATTTTCCGATCAGTGATCCGTACTACGGATCAAATTTCTCCCGCACAAGGGGCAATTGGGCCGACCGTTTCCTTATGGAGAAGGTTCGCCCAAACCGAGGGTGGGTCGCTTCGCTGAGCCGAAAGGTACCGCGATGGGAACACCGAGCAGCCGTCACAAGATCCCTACCGGGGGCCGAATGCAGTACCTGTTGGGTGGTCGCCACCGGGTCGTCCAGGTCCGGGTCTCAGACGCCGAATTCGAGGCCCTAGAGGCCAAGGCCGTTGCTTCCGGGGTGTCGATGCCGCGCTATGTGATCGGGGCCGTCCTCGACGAGACCTTGACGGTGGCCGAGCGCCGGTACTGGCTGATGGAGATCAATTCCCTCCTGCGTACGCTGGTCGGGGCGAGGAATCGCCTCGATGCGCTGATCGAACTGGGCCGAGCGGCGGGCAGTGTCCCGGCCGAGGTAACAACCGCCGCCAAGGCGCTCACCCGCATGGAGTCCAGGGTCACCGAGGCAGCTGCCAACTTCACCCGTGCCTTCGAGGAGACCGATCGCTGGGCCCGCCGAGAGGGCCCGGCAGAAGCGGAGTTGATATGAGCGCTGTCCTCTCCAAGGTGACTTGCGATGTCCACCGGACTCACGGGCCCATGATCTCCGGCGTGCTCGGGTGGGCGGGAAAGCCATGACCGTTCTCCCGGCCGACGTGCGTTCTCTCTCTTGGGCGGCTGAGCAGCTCGGGATCGGAGTCTCGACCGCCTATCGCCTGGCCGCTGCCGACCAGCTCCCAGGCGCCTTCAAGGTCGGTGCCCAATGGCGCGTGTCAGTGCCACGGTTCCTCCGTGAGGTCCACGGCGAGGCCCCGCTGGAACAAGTGAGCTCATGACTGGGCTGTCAATCGACCGCAACCGCCTTACAGAACCACAGGTTTGGCGTGGTAGATCACGGCATGAGCGTCCGGCCGAGGGCCGCTGCCAGCTCCCTATCCCGCTGGACGAGGGCGTGCGAGTACACCCGGAGCGTAATCGAAGGGTCAGCGTGGCCAAGGCGACCGCTCACCGTCACCGGGTCGAAGCCGGCCGCGATGGCCTGGGTTGCCGAGAAGTGGCGGAGCGCGTGGAGGTGACTGTCAACCCCGGCCGCCGCCGCTACGCGCCTCGTAAACTTGGTCAGCACGTCGGGTCGGATCGGTTCAGCGCCAACTGGGGACCGGCTGAACACAAACCCATCGGGCAGCACCTCGAAACCAAGGCTGGCGGCCAGACCGTCGATCGTGACCCGGTGGCGACGCAATGCCTCGATCCCGAGAGCGTCGAGTCCGATGGTACGGACCTGGTGAGTCTTCGTGCCCTTCTCTCCCCAGCCGCCAGCCGGCGTGTCATAAATCGACCGGGCAATGGCCATGGTGCCAAGAGCAAAGTCAATATCGGGCCATTTGAGAGCACACAGTTCGCCCCGTCTGGCCCCCGTCAGAGCTGCCAGAAGCAGCAGGACCGCGAAAGTCGGCTCGACCTTCTCGGCCTGTGTAAGGATGGCCTGAACCTCAGCTGGGCTCGGTGCCTCGATCTCGGCTGCCCTCACGGTGGGCGGCTGAGCCCTCCGAGCGACGTTGCGCTCGACGAGGTCGCCATTCTCGGCGTAGTGAAGTGCAGCGCCGATTAGAGCGTGCACCCGGCGGACGGTCGTGGCCTTGTTACCCTTGGCGGTCAAATTCCCATAGACGCGGTTGAGATCCCGAGCGGTGAGCTTCGACAGTCTGACCTTTCCCAGTTCGGGCCGGACGATCTTCTCGGCGATCCTGCGGTACTCCCTCATGGTGGTCGGCGAGCGGCCCAAAGAGTCACAGTGGTCGAGCCATTCGGTTAGGAGATCCCCGACCGTCTCGGTGCCGCTGGCCGTCTTACCCTTCGAAACGTCGGCCACCATCTTGGCGAGTTCGCGATCAGCCAACCGCGACCCCGCGCCGGGTTTCGAATCGGCGGCATGGATCGTCTTCGCGATCTGAATCGGCGAACCGTTGGCTCGTCGGCCGGCGTAGACGCGCAAGCGCCACACGCCGGGACGGATCTCGGTCTTCGTGCCCTTCACGCCGGAGATTGTAGTCTGTAAGTAGTCAGGGCCGGAGGATCAGGCTTCTCATACCCCCTCTGAACTGCGCCCCCGGCAGGATTCGAACCTGCGTAGAACGGATTAGAAGTCCGTTGCCTCATCCTCTCGGCCACGGGGGCGGGCTTGGTCTTTATTGTCCGCTGGTCATTGTCCATCCCATGCGGGGCGCTTGCGAATCGGAGGCCGGGGAATGATCCCGTCCACCCCACGCGGATTCTAAAGCACTGGTGCCTTGACGAACCGTGAACTGAGCGACCCTCGACGTGCGCTGAGCCGGCCGTCGGCAGGCAGGCAGCCACGGGGTCAATCTGAATCGGCGTACTGGTCGCTGCGGGTATGTCCCACAATCCCGGCAGGGTGGGGATCTAGGGGCAACAACTCGGCGACCGTGACCAGCATTCTGTGTGTCAGTGCGGCCCACTCGGCGAGGCCAATTGACCTCCCCGGCGCACCCGGCGCATGTGGGCACGCTCAACTCGGGTAGGGAATAGACACGCTTGGCGGTTCTGCTCGCTACCGATCCAACGCCCGATCGGTCATCAGCCCAGCGGGAACCTAACCGTGAGAGCTGATCTTCGCCAGGAACGGCACAAGGTGATCGAAGAAGACGTTGTTTGGATAGGCACCGGCAGGGTCGTTGTGAGAATAAGTGCTCTGGCGGTTGACCAGCGTCAGGTTGCTCAGAGGTATGTGCGACTGCCCGGCCAGGATGCGCGCATCTTCGAGCACGCCCGCCCCACCTAACCGCGCCCCGAAGGCATAGATCAGCAGGTTCTTCGGGAGGTCATGACCCATGGTGGCGTCCACATCGAGCACACTCTGCGCCGGATTTGCGTTCCCGTTGTTCACCGCGCCGGTATCGTCGGTTAGGCGCTGCGGGAAGTACCACTCGGTGCCGTCGACGTTCTTCATCGGGTACCCCGAGAACATCGTCGCGAAGCGCTTGATCGGGGTGAGAGCGCCTGTGCCGTCCCAACCATGGACCGGACCGGACGCCGTGATGCCAACGCCGAGGTGCGCCTGGGCTGCCAGCAAGCTCGGCGGCGAGGTCGCCGCGTTGAGCGCGTAACCGTACTGGGCGACGTTGGTGACCCGGAGCGGGGGCACGATGTCAGAGGGGAGAAGCCCCGAAGTCTGACCCAGCGAAGGATCGTTCGGATAGAGCAGCGCCGCCAGAGATCCTGTGGCGTTGAACAATCCGGCGTAGGGTGCGGAGATCCCGCCGAACGCCAGCCAAGGGGTGGCAGTCGGAGCGTCGAGCGCCTGCAAATCCTGGGTCGCGGCCTGCGTGCTCTCTGGGCTCGGGGCGCTGCCGCCGTCGATGTAGACCAGTCCGGCCAATTCGTCAGCTCCCGCATGGCCCTTGAAGTCCCAGGTGGCGTAGGCAGTGACCACGGATCCGCCGAGGGAGTGGCCACCAAGCACAACCTTGCCGCCTAGCTTCTTTGCGGCCTGGATCACTCCGTGCAGATCCTGTACTGCGACGTTCATGCCCCATTGCTTCGCGAACTCGACGCTCGAGCTAGAGATGGACTGGAAGTGACGCGTGATGCTCGGATTCTTGAGGTAACCGAGGTAGTAGTCGAACAGCTGCGTCGCTGAAGCCTTGCCCGCCTTGGCCAGGTTCATTTCAGATTGGTCCTCGAGCAAGTTCTCGCGGCGCTCGACCGACCAGACCTGCCAGCTACTGGTTTTCGAGACGATCCACTTGGCGAGTGGCACGAAGTAGGCGCTTCCGGCGGACGTTCCCGGCTCCAACACCAAGACATTCTTCGCGCTACTCGGCCCGATCTTGATCACGCCGACCTTGTTGAACTTGGCTGGGGTGCCCGGAGCGGAGAAGCCCCGCATCCAGGTGACGCCCAGCGCTCTCGCCGGGGAGCTCGCAGCGGAGCTCGCTGGGGTCCCAAAGCTCGGAGCAAGCGCCGCTGTACACCCAACTGCGAGTGCCGCAAGCAGACTTCGCTTCAGCCTGATTCGGGTCATACGCACTTCCCCTCCCACCGTGGACGAACTTGCGTCGCGTGTTCTTCTGGGCCGTACCGAGCCCCTGCTCACGAGGCCGGCCGATGCTGAGAGTTTCCTGAGAGGGCGCGCCCTCGTCGAGAACCGACGGAACGATACCGTGCTCCGGTCTGGTCCGACGATCTCGAGGAGCGCCCTTGCCCCCGCGGTTCCCGCCGCCGATAGACCGTGTGTTGCGCATCCTCCGTGTTGACTGGAATCCACCCCGCCGACAGCCGTCGGTCCTCCAAGTGCTCTTGGCTACCGCGCTGGCGATCGCCGGATCGCTTGCGGTGGACGCCGCGCTGGTGGCGCTGGGCACGCTGGTATTCCCTTCGACTCGTGGCTACGGACACTTCCGCTTCCCTGACTACGCCAAGTTGACGGTCGTCGGCGTCGTGATCGCCAGTATGGGTTGGCCGATCGTCACCCGAATTACATCGACGCCCCGCTGGCTGTTCCTCCGGCTGGCCATCTTGGTGACGGCGGTGCTGTTGGTGCCCGACGTCTGGCTCCTGCTCAAGGGGCAACCAGGAGAGGCGGTAATCGTGCTCATCTCGATGCACCTGGCCATCGCGCTGGTTACGTACAACGTCCTCGTGCACGTTGCGCCGGCGGCCCGGTCGGAGAAGCAACTCGTCACGGACGCGCAGCAGCGTGCCTGATCATCACCGTGCGTGGCCGGCCCGCAGCGCCCGGTGTCCGGCGCCTCCGGGGGACGACCGCCCTGGCGCTCGTTCGGCTGCGGTCGGGACGCAATTCGCCGCCACCCGCCCACTGAAGGGAACCCGGCGACGCCGGTGACGCCGTCTGGGGTATGCAATCGGGGCCGGACGTCGGTCGACACCGGCGTTCGATTGTCCGGCCGAAGCACCGGGCCGGTCGGCGTCGTGTTGGTCCTGGCGGCGGCAGTGGCACTTGTGGGTGGGGTGGTGGTATTCGGACCGTTGGGAGGGAAGACGGCACGCGCGGCAGCCCGGCGGTCCTCCCCACGGGACCAGTCCGTCGCTTCGGACAGTGCTGGGCGGCCCTTGGACCCCGCACTCTTCGCCTCAGGCTCCTGCATGGCGTTCGCCCCGAGCACTGGTGATCGGCACCAGACGGTTTTTATCGATGCCGGCCACGGAGGGATCGACCCGGGCGCAGTCGGTGTGACCGAATCGGGGCAGACGATTTACGAGGCGGATCAGACGCTCCCAGTCGAGCTGGCCGTCCGGACGCTACTGAGGTCCCAGGGTTACCGGGTAGTCGTGTCGCGAACTCGTGCCTCCACGGTTCTTCGTCTCGGTCCCGGGGACGTGGCAGGCGGCCTTCTCACGGTGCAAGGGGCGCACGACGACGTCGCAGCGAGGGACATCTGCGCCAATCTCGCAAAGGCCAATGTGTTGGTCGGGATCTACTTCGACGCAGGCCCATCGACGATAAACGCCGGGAGCATCACGGCATACGACACCGACCGATCCTTCTCGGCCAGTAACTTGAGGCTTGCCACCTTGGTGCAGGGTGACGTCCTCGCCCAACTGGACGCTCATGGGTGGAACATCCCGAACGACGGGGTCGTGTCCGACATCAGTCTCGGCGGACCACCGCTTTCTAGTGCGGCCAGCGCCTACGGCCATCTCCTGTTGATCGGTCCGGAAATGCCCGGCTACTTCTCGACACCGAGCGAGATGCCCGGTGCCCTCATCGAGCCGCTGTTCATCACCGATCCGTTCGAAGGGACCATTGCGGCGAGCGCGGCGGGGCAAGAAGCCATCGCCCAGGGGGTAGCGGATGCCGTTGAACAATACCTCCAGCCTCCAGTCAAAAGCCTGCGGTAACGAGCGGAGCAGCGCTGTGCGTGGCGTCGCACCCCACGGAGCCCAACCCGACAAAGCGAGGCCCTTGGCACGCGGACTGTCCTCGTGTGCGACGCCGCCCGGTTTCGCGGTGACGTACTCAGCATCTGCTCAGCCGTCGTGACAAATGATGAGCGGGTGAGCATCGGACCGGGGAGCAGCCGTCGGGCACCGCCGAGGCCTGGTGAGATGGCCGGGAAGACCGCCTGTCCCATCGTGACAATGTCAACCCTGGCCACGATCGCGGTGGTGCTGACGGTGGTATTGACGTCGTGCGGATCCTCAGCAGTCACGGGACCCGGGGGCGCTCTCGGGGGCCCTGCGCGCCACGGCGCTGTCCCGTCGATCAGCACGAAAACGGTGCCGCCCACCACCACATCCACGCTGCCGCCCACCACCACCACCACGACGACTGAGCAGCCCGGTTGGACCGTGGTCAGTACGGAGAAGATCGGTGTCGCCATCGACGAGCGCACCGTCACCGAGCCAAACGGGGGACTCGTCACGGTGATCCGGTTCCGCTCGGGATTCGTGCGCTTCGGACTTCACGTCGGCAGTCAGGACCCCCCGGTCGGCTCCGCCACGATCCCCTCTGACGGCAGATCGTCGATCGGACCCGATGAGGCGCCAGTCCTTCTGGCCGCGTTCAACGGCGGCTTCAAGATGGCCTCGGGTGCCGGTGGGTTCGAGCTCGACGGGCAGATCCTTAGCCCGCTCCTTCCGGGAATGGCCAGCCTGGTCATCGACACCGACGGTTCAGCCCGCATTGGTGTCTGGGGACTGGGTCTGCCCCTTCCCGGTGAGCAGGTGGCGAGCGTCCGCCAGAATCTGGCGCCGCTGGTCACGGGCGGCGTGACGAGCCCGTCAGTGGGTGACCCCGCGTCTTGGGGGTCCATGTTGGGCCCAGGCCCGGCGGTTCCGCGCAGTGGGCTGGGCCAAGACACCCAAGGGGACATCCTCTACGCCGCCGGAATGTCGCTCGTCCCGGCCGACCTGGCGACGGCGCTGGTCGAGGCCGGTGCCGTCAACGCCATGGAGCTCGACATCAACCCTGAATGGGTGCAGGCGGACGCCGCCCCAACCGCCGGGACCCCACTTTCGGCGTTGATTCCCGGGCAGAACAGACCGGCCGACCAGTACGAGTTGGGCTGGACCCGAGACTTCATCACCGTGTTGGCCACCCACTGACTTCTCAGCAGGTGGACGACGGGGGGGAGGCACCCGGACCGGCTTCGGGATCGAGGACGATCCCGGCGTCGGAGGAACGAAGGATGGCTCCGAGGTGCACGACGTACCACACCCCCCGCCACGAGATCAGCGATGCGATGCCGATGGAGAGGGTCTGCCCCCCTTCTTCATAAACGAGCCGCGAATTGGCCACCTCGAAGTACCCGACGCTGTTGTCGCAGACCCCCGGTGGCACCCAGTGCGCGAACTGAGACGGGACATCCACACCAACCAGGGTGGCCCCCGACACCCCCGCTCCGAGGAGGGAGTTCGCCGCATCTACATCCAGTGCGAAGTCGTGTACCAGCCGATTCTGGTAGTCACCCGAGGCATTGGCGATCGTCTTCAACTGGAGATAGGCGCCCTCGGGGAAATATGAGGGCATGGCGTCGGCGACCGAGTGGTGGGTGATGCCATCCCACAGCGAGGTCATCTCGGACTGGAACTGGGCGGTGTCGCTGGCCGGTAAAGCCGCGGTCTGGGGCAATGAGCCGGGATCGACCGTGGTCGAGGTGGACGGTGGCGAGGTCGTCGGCGCCGTAGTGGCCGGTGCCGGCGCAGGGGGACGGACGCCCCGGTAGCTGGTGGACGTGACGGCCAGCTGTCGAGAGGGATTTGGGCGGCGGCTCGGGTGGTGCGCCTGCCACACCACGGCTCCAACCGACAAGCCGGCCAGCAGCACCGCCACCGTGGTCGCCAGTCGGACGAAGCGCCGGTTCACCCGCCGATACCGCGACCGGGGCTCGGGACACCCGAACACCTGATGTGCAAGCGCTTGTTGATTGCCGCAATCACTTCCGGCACTGGCGAAGGAACCTCAGCGAGCTGACATGGTGAAGAAGTCTCGGGCCCACCAGCTCTCGAAATAGCGATCGGTGCCCCCTGTCATTCCCGAGACCAGCAGGGTGCCGTTGGCTGCAGTCGCCGGGCCACCGGGCGTCGCCGGGGCGTACGTCGCCATGTTTACCCAGTCGGTGTTGATGTCGAGCTCCATGGCCCGCACGGCTCCCGCATCGACCAGCAGGTTTGCCAGGTCGGTGACGTTGAGGCCGGGGCCACCCACGTAGACCAACGCCCCATTGGCGGTGACACCCACCCCTGAGCGCCAGACGTACACGGCGTTGCCGAGCGTGTAACCCCATTTCGTGGTGTCGGTGGCGGTAAGGCCCGCCGCGGGCTTCCCACCGTCTACCAGCAGATCAAGGTTCTGACGCACCGAGACGACCTGCGAGGTCATAGTCACGTCGCGGCCCCACTCCCCAATTGCAGTGTCGCCGTTCTTGTAAATGACGAACGACGCCGCGCCGCGAACCAGGGGGACAACGGCGCGCCCGTCGGTGTAGTAACCCCCGTTGCCGTTGGACATAAGGAAGCCGGCATTGAACGCCGACACCAGTGACGTCGAGGCGGACGGTGAGATGGGTGCCGTGTGGGTGTACGGACCACCGCCGGGAATGATGCTGCCGGAGTACAACGTGGCGCGCAATAACTTGGTGTCCATCCAGGCCACCCCGACCACCTCGCTGGTGTGGGTGGCGTCGGGACGCAGATGCGTCACGTACACCGCTGGGATCCCCCCGATCAGGCGCCCCGCCGGCGCCCATTGCCCCTCCCCGGGGATCGACGGGCTAGCCACCGGTTGCATGGAGGCCGGAGTTGGGAGATGTGCCGGAGCCGACACCGCCTCGGTGGTAGGCGTCGTGCGCGGCACCTCTATGGCCCCCTTCGGCGGCGTGCCCCCGACCGGTGGCGCGTGGTGGCTGTACCACTCGTTCTCGGACCAATTCACAATGGTGGCCGCGCCGTGCCCGCGGGCCCATTCGGCCAGGCGGGCTCCGATCGAACTCCCGTAGCCGGGGTTGGTCAGGGTGGTGCCGAGCGACACGGCCAGCCACACCAAAAAGACGGTCAGAGCGAGCAGCACCGCGGCCCGGATCCGGCGCCACCGAAGCGTGCGCCGGGCACGCCGACGGTGTTTGGTCCGTGGCCGGTGTGCTGGTTCCGAACGCGGGCCCACGTCGGGATCGGAGTCCAGATCGGGGAGGGATATGGAGGGTCGGGCGGACATCAGCGCATCACCCCGGAACCCTCCGCCACAGCACCCTTGGGAGGTGGACGAGAGCCAAGAACACCCACCGGACGGTCGATGGCACCCAGACCACCAACCGACCACCGCCCAACGCGGCGACCACCGCCGAGGCCACGTCGTCGGGTCCGGTCGCGAACGGAGCGGGATCTCGACCCTTGGTCATCTTCGTCGTGACGAACCCGGGCCGGATCACCTGCACCACCACCCCCGAGTCCCGCAGGGACTCGGCGAGGCCGAGGGCAAAGGCGTCGAGCCCGGCCTTGGCCGATCCATACGTGTAGTTGGATCGTCGCACCCGCACGCCGGCCACCGACGACAGCACCAACACTCGGCCGTGCCCCTGGCGGCGCAAGCGCGCCGCCGCGGCTGTAAGTGCGGTAGCCGGCCAGGTGAAATTAACGGTGACCATTTCGGCCGTGCGGTCGGGGTCCCCCTCGTCGGCCATCTGCTCACCGAGTTGCCCCACCGCCATGAGCACCAGGTCGACGTCTGGGCCCGCGGAAGCGAAGCACTCGTCCACGCACGCCGCGGCACCACCGGCGGCGCGGGCGTCGAATGTCACCGTGGGCGCCAGCGTGGCTCCAGCCTCGATGGTGGCGGCGGCGGCCGTAGCCAGCGCGATCGCGTCACGCCCGGCCAGCACCACGGTGCGGCAACCTTCTTGGGCCAACCGCCGCACGATGGTCGACGCGATCTCAGAGGTGCCCCCGAGCACCACCATTGACTGAGGGACCCCGAACGCGTTGTTCATCTCACTCCCCCGGCAAATTGCAGGCGGCGCGATAGGTCAGAACGGAGCACGCCCTCGGGGTCTACTCGGCGCCGGGCGGAGTCCAACTCGTCCAGCCGCGGGTACATCGCGTGCAGGGCGTCGGGCGAAAGGCGAGAGTCCTTGGCCAGGTACACCCGCCCGCCCGCCTCCATCACGACATCGTCGAGGCGACGGAGCAGACCCGGGAGGCCCGGCGGGCCGATCGGGAAGTCGAGCGCAAGTGTCCACCCCTCCATGGGGAACGACAGCGGACCGGGATTTCCTGCCCCGAAGCGTTTCAGCACCGCCAGGAATGACGGAACCCCTGACGCACCGATCGTATCGACCGTTGCGCGAAGGGCCTCTGCGTCGCCCACGACGAATTGGTACTGCACGAATCCGAGCGGTCCGTACAGCAGATTCCAGTCGGCTATGAAGTCGAGCGGGTAGAAATACGACTCGATTGTCGACAACTCACCGGATTGATTGCGCGGCGACCGGCGGAACCACAACTCGTTGAACCATGCGATGGTGGTGGCGTTCAGCAGCCCTCGGGGAGCCGGCACTGGTACCCGGAGCACCGGGCGTCGGGGGAGCCGGACCGGTTCGGTTCCCCGGGGGAGGGCGGCCCGCGGCGCGTGGTCGCCCCGCGTCAGTACTGCCCGTCCCCGCCGCGAGGTTCGGGCCGCACAATCCAGCCATGCGACCGAGTAGCGGTAGGACATGTCCGACTGATCCATGCGGGCCATGACGCCGTCGAGATCGTCGAACCGTTCGGTGTCGACCACCATCCACGATGTATCGACCGCCAGCAGCTGCACGATCGCCTCGGTGACGATTCCAGTGAGACCCAAGCCGCCGGCGGTGGCCCAAAACAGTGTCGGGTCGTCGTGGGGCCCGACTAGGTGGACACCGGTCGGTGTCGCCAGGGTAACCGACGTCACGTGCTGGCAGAAGCTCCCGTCTCGATGGTGGTTCTTCCCGTGCACATCTGCGGCAATCGCCCCGCCGACGGTCACCTGCCGAGTTCCCGGCGACACCGGGATGAACCAGCCCGACGGCAGCACCTCGCAGATGAGACGGTGGAGGTCGACACCCGCTCCCACAACCACCGACCCACCGGACCCGATGGCACCGATCCGATCGAGGTGCTCGGTGCTCACCACGGTTCCTCCCGCGCATTGCGCGGCGTCCCCGTAGCTGCGTCCGAGGCCTCGAGGGATCACGCCGCCCCGGCCGGTGTGACCATCAGGGCCAGCCCCCTGCCCCCGGGCGTCGAACACTCCCAGAAGGGCGGCCACCTCGTCGGGGCCGCGGGGAGCAACCACGTGAGCCGTGGTCGGCGCCGTCCGTCCCCAACCACGCAGGAGGCGTGCTTCGGCGGGGGTTGGCTCCTCGGAGCGGTGGTTGTTGGTCTCGAGGGCCGGCTCGGGCCTCAACCCAACGATGTCGCCGCCGGATACCCCAGGAGCTGTGGCCTTCACCCGTAGAGACCGACCGTGAACAGCACCAGCCACGCTAGGCCGAGCACCCCCAGAAGCCGGTCGTGGAACACCAATGTCTCGGGAGCTCCTCCCTTGCCTGCGTCGAGAAGTTGGAGGACATAGAGCACTCCGATCACCACCGGTACCACGGTGAGGCCGATCAGGGCCGAACGGTGCCCCGAGCGCGATACCAAGCCGGTGCGGTCCAAGGCCCAGAGGCAGTAGGCGGTCACGGTGACGGTGGCCGTCATGGTTAAGGCGGATCGCAGGAACGTCGTCGTGTATTGACCTAGGGCGTCGCGGTGGTGGACGCGCAGCTCACCCAGATCGTGGTGCTCTGCTGTCCTCTTGCCGACGGTCATGAACAACGCACCGAAAGACGTCACCACGAGGAACCAGTTCGAGAGGGGCACGTGCGTCGCGACACCCCCTGCGATGGCCCGCAGCACGAACCCTGCGGCGACAGCTGCCAGTTCGATCACCGCGATGTGCTTGAGCCACAATGAGTACGAGACGCTGACGGCGACGTAGGCGCCGATCACCAGAGCCAGCTCCCAGCCCGCATCCAACCACCCTGCCGTCACGGCCAGGGCCATGAGTGTGACTCCGGTGGTCACCGCAATCCGCGGCGAGAGCTTGCCCGACGCCACCGGCCGGTTCCGCTTCCGTGGGTGGTTGCGATCGCTTTCCGCGTCGAGGCAATCGTTCACCAGATAGGTTCCCGAGGCAGCGGCGCAGAACGCTGCGAACGCCCCCGCTGCGGCCAACACCTTCGAGGGCTCATGGAGGACTCCCGCCGCCGCCGGGGCTACGAAGACCAAGATGTTCTTGATCCACTGGAGCGGACGAGCGCCGCGCAGCAGGCTCCGGCCGGTCGGCCACCGAGCACCGGAGTTGGAGGGTATGGAGCCGGTCGAGGGGGACTCGTCGCCGAATGCACCCGCGGCAGACTCAACGGACGGGTGAGCTACCACAGGGCGACGGTAGCAATCCGACCCCCTCGAGCGGGCCACCGACGCTCATGGAAATCTCAGACTCCGCGAACCGCTGCCGGGTGGCTTACTGACATCGGGCTTCCCCCGAGCCCAGCGTGGAGACTCACGACGCAGTCAACACTCGCCCACCGCTCTCTCGGATCAGGATTTCGCTCCGACCCAGCGTGATCCTCGCCTGCATGGCGTGGCCGGTGCATCACCTTGTCGCCGATTGGACTGTCTTCGGACCCGCCATCGTCGTCGCCGCAGGAGATCGCGGTCGTCACCGGCAACGTCGTCGCGCCGGTGACTCGAGCGCAGAAGAGGTCCTTCTCGATGAGCAACTCTGCCCAGCGTTCGCCGAATACCAGTCACCCGGGCATCGCCCCGCCCGCCACGATCAGCTCTCAGCGACTCCTCAGGCAAGGGATCACTGCCAAAAGTGCTGGTCACCCGCTCCTTTTTCCCCGAAGTCGGGACCCACGCGGGACCCGAGCCCCTGCTCTTAGCTCGGTCTTACCGCCGTCCGCGACCATCGAGGGTAATGAGCTTTGTCACTGTGCCTCCCCCTGGTACCACCCACCGCCACGACGCTGCTGGCCGCGACCGCGCTGTTCTTGGTGTCCGTCGAGTGAGTGCAATGATGGCTGCCGCTGCTGCTGTCGCCACCGGCGTCCTCATCGGCGTAGCTGCCCACGACACGCCCGCCCACCACGCGGCTTCCCCCTCGAGTGCCGGGCAGGGCAACGGAGCGTCCGGCGGAGGCGGTCAGTCCGGCTCCATTTCTTCGAATCCATCGGGGTCGAGCGCTCCCTCGTCTGCGGCCTCGGGCGGAACGTTCTCCCAGGCTCCGTCTACTCCTGTCCCGACCAGTCAAACCCCGCAGGTCGTTACGGGCCAGACGTGACCGAGGTCGGGTTCACCACCTGGAACGTCTGGGGAACGACGGTCGCGATCGGCACCGAACCGTCGAGCGAAGCGCTACCGGCCGAAGCGATCGTCCGGCGGGAGATCGCATCGTTCGACGCGGCATGCAACCGGTTCCGGCCGGACTCAGAGCTGAGCCGCGTCAACGGGGCCCGGGGCGAACGGGTCGTCGTGAGCTCGCTCTTTGTCCATGCCTTGCAGGTGGCGCTCGACGCGGCGGAGCGCAGCGGCGGCGCGGTCGACCCCACGGTCGGAAACGCTCTCGAGGCGCTCGGCTATGACCGCGACTACGACGTGATCGCCGCCGATGAGCCCTCCACCCCGCTCTCGGGCGCCCCGGCAGCGGTCGCTGGGTGGCGCAGTGTGACACTCGATCCAGTGGCCCGCACCGTGCAGCTCCCCCCTGGGGTCCACCTCGACCTCGGCGCCACCGCCAAGGCGCTGTGCGTGGACATGGCGGCGACCGCGGTCAGCCGTCAACTCGGAGTCGGGGTGTTAGTCGACGTCGGCGGCGACCTGGCCATGTCCGGGGCGCCCCCGGCCGACGGTTGGCGTGTATCGGTGATGGAGAACTCCCGCACGCCAGACCTCTCCGACGACTGCGTCGTCGCTGTCCGTGGGGGCGGCATGGCCAGCTCCGGCACGAGCGCTCGGATCTGGTCGCGCTCGGGTCGGTCGTTTCACCACATCATCGACCCGCGCACCGGATGGCCCAGCTGGCCGGTGTGGTCACTTGTCACGGTTGCCGCCGGCTCGTGTGTCGACGCCAACGTTGCCTCGACGGCAGCGGTGGTGTGGGGCGAGGATGGCCCGTTCGAGCTGGCTCAGCTTGGTCTCGCGGGGCGCCTTGTCCACCGCGACGGCTCGGTCATGACGGTGGGCGGGTGGCCGGACGCCGCGCCGGCCCCCGCTATTGAGAAGCGAGGCGCTTGATGCTCGCCTCCACGTCGCCCGTGTTGTGGTATGCGACCAGGGCGACGGGCACGGTCGCAATGGTGCTGCTCACTGCGACAGTCATCCTCGGGATCTTGACCACCACGCGTGCGGCGACCTCCGCCGTTCCCCGGTTCGCCATCAGCGATCTTCACCGCCGGATCGCTCTATTGTCCGTTGTCTTCCTCGGCCTGCACATTCTCACCGCGGTCATCGATACCTATGTGCCGATTGGCTGGGCGGCCGCTGTCGTACCCTTCACCTCGACCTACCGTCCTTTTTGGATCGGACTCGGCGCAATCGCCTTTGACCTTTTGCTCGCGGTCATAGCGACGAGCCTGCTGCGCCAGCGGATCAGCGTGCGGGCGTTCCGGGGGGTGCATTGGCTGGTCTATGCCTCGTGGCCGGTGGCCATGATCCACGGGATCGGTACCGGCACCGACCTGCGGTTCGGCTGGATGCAGATTCTCGTCGCAGCCTGCATTGTCTCGGTATTGGCGGCTCTGGCTTGGCGGATCCGAGCCCACCCCTACCCCGGCGGTCACCGCACCGCGGTGCCGCCGTCCGGCGTTCCGGCGACCGGTCACGCCGCGGTCGGGCGGCCGGCTACTGCCACATCGGTGGCCGCCCGCCCCGAAGTGCGCCGTGTCAGCCGGGCTGAGCCGAGGGAGACCCGTTCATGACCACCCTCGAGGCATCGCCCGTGACCATCCGACTGCTGAGCGGAATCACCGACCCCGCCGACCGGCTCGACCTCAACGGGCACGAGGCGGTCCACGGCTCGCTCCGGTTGCCGGGGCGCCGGGACGCCGGCTGGTCGAACCGTTTCATTGCCGCACTCGACGAGTCCGGCCTGACCGGGCGTGGCGGTGCGGGATTCCCGACCGCTCAGAAACTCCAGACCATCCGCGCCCAGCGCCGCCGGCCGGTGGTCGTGGTGAACGCCATGGAGGGGGAACCGGCCAGCGGCAAGGACCACTTCTTGGCCACCCGGGTCCCCCACCTCGTGCTCGATGGCGCGGCGCTGATGGCTCGTTCCCTCGACGCTTCTGCCGTGCAGATCTGCGTGGCGCGAGGATCTCGCGTCGCCGCCCGCTCGTTCGCCGCCGCGGTCGCCGAACGGGCGCGGGCGGGCATGAGAGAGGCGCCCTTCGAAGTTGTCCAGCCCCCTGCCCGCTACGTCGCCGGCGAGGAGTCGGCCCTCGCCAACTGGCTTGACGGCGGGGAAAGCCTGCCGCTGTTCCGCCCAGACCGCCCGGCGTTCCCGCGGGTCAGTGGGCGCCCGGCGCTGGTGGACAACGCCGAGACGCTGGCTCAGGTCGCCCTCATCGCCCGCTACGGCCCCGAGTGGTTTCGGGGAGTGGGCACCCAAGAGGCGCCGGGGACGACGCTGGTCACCGTATCGGGCGCGGTACGGGCGCCGGGCATTGTCGAGGTTGCGCTCGGGACTCCGGTCTGGTCGGTGCTGGCCATGGCCGGTGTCGTCGAGCGGCCGGCCGGCGTGCTGCTCGGCGGCTACGGCGGTACGTGGCTGGCCGGTGCTGATGTGGCCACACCCTATGACCCCGCTTCCCTCGGTGCGGTCGGTTGCACCACCGGCGTCGGTGTCATGGTGGCCCTCCCGACCGACGGGTGCGGCCTGGCGGAGACGGCGCGCATCGCCCGCTGGATGGCTGGGGAAAGTGCGGGCCAGTGTGGCCCTTGCGTGTTCGGGCTCCCCACCGTGGCCGACGACCTTTCGCTCCTGGCGTACGGCCGGACCCGCCGTCGTGACATTGACCGGCTCTGGGCACGGCTCGGGACCATTGATGGACGAGGCGCATGCCGCCATCCCGACGGCGTCGTACGGTTGGTCAAAAGCGCCATTTCCGCCTTCGCGGCCGACTTGGACCACCACTTGCACCATGGACCCTGCCGCGGCGCCAACCAGCAAAGTGTCTTGGCCTTCCCACCGGTGGGGGAGGTCGTCGAATGGCGATAGCGCGTCGCCTCCGAGTCGACCCCGTCGCATGCGACGCGTTTGGGCATTGCGCCGAGCTCCTCCCCGAGCTGATCCGACTCGACGAGTGGGGCTACCCGGTGATTGACGACACTCCCATCCCGCCCCGGTTAGTCGAGCTCGCCGAAACGGCGGTGCGGGCCTGCCCGCGCAAGGCCCTCTCCCTCCACCGGGTGGGTCAGTCGTCGTCAAGAAACCTGGTCGCACGGGCCACCGACCGATGAGAGGGTCTTCGCGGTGAATGAAGGCCCGCGACTCCATGGTGGTGTCCGAAACGACCCCGACCCCGCGGGTTCGTATTCAGCATTCTCTCAGAAACCGTGCGGGACACTGCTGGCATGGCTCAGAAAACCCGCGCTGTAGCGGGCCCGAAGGGTGGCAATAGTCCAGCCCGATCGAGTGGAGGGAAGGAAGGCGGGGCACCGCGACGGGCCCGCCAGTGGCTGTTCTTATCGCCACCGCCCGGAGCGCTCACCATGTCGGGGTGGGCCCTCCTGCCACTGCGCGCCTTTCTCGGTTTCACGTTCTGCTTCGCCGGCCTGCAGAAGCTGGCCAACCCGAACTTCTTCAATGCCAACAGCCCGGCGGGGATCCAGGCACAGCTGATCGCCGCGACACGGCTGAGCCCACTGCACCCGTTGCTCGGGCATCTCCTGCATTTCTCCACGCTCATTGGTGTACTCATCGCCCTCGGCGAGTTGGCCATTGGGCTCGGCACCCTGCTCGGTCTGTGGGTCCGGATCGCAGCGGTCGCCGGCGCGATCCTCTCGTTCTCGTTGTTCCTCACGGTGAGCTACCACTCGTCGCCGTACTACACCGGGGCCGATATCGTCTTTCTCTTCGCGTGGATCCCCCTCATCCTGGCCGGCTCCGGTGGCGTCCTCTCCTTCGACGCGGTCATCGACTCGTGGACCAGACGTGAGGCGCGGCTGGGACCACCTGCCGTGGTGCCGGTCAAGTTCGAGCTGATCCAGCAGATCTGCGGCCAGTACGACCGGGGGGCCTGCAAACAGCGCGCCGGTGCGCTCTGCGACGTCGGCCCGTGCCCGTTTTTGGCCGAACACCACGAGAGCCTGCTGCACCGCAGGCCCGATGACGTCGACCGGCGGGCGCTCGTGCTCGGCAGTGTGGCCGTCGGTACGGCGGCGGCGGTCGGCCTGTTCGGTGCGGGCGCGGCGGCGTTACTTGGTCGCGCGATTGGGGGTGCCAAGTCACCGGGCGGCGGGACAGTGACCCTGGCTCCGAAAAAGCCCGGTGCGGTGACCACCACTGCGCCCTCATCGGCGACGTCGACGACCCAGACCCCCGCCACCACCGCGCCGACCGGCGGTGCCCCCACGGCGACCGCGCCCCCCGTGGCAACCACCACAGCGCCCAAGCCGGCGGGGACCGCCATCGGGGCCGCCCGCGATGTGCCAGTCGGTGGCGCGGCCCAGTTCCAGGACCCGAGCAGCGGGGACCCGGGCGTCGTACTCCAGCCCTCCCGAGGTCAATTCGTGGCTTTCGACGCGATCTGCCCCCATGCCGGATGCACCGTCGGTTACTCCTCGGCCGCCGACCTGTTGGTGTGCCCCTGCCATGGCTCAGAGTTCAACCCGAGCAACGGTGCGGTCGAGACGGGACCCGCCCAAAGGGGGCTTTCATCGATCCAGATCGCCCTCGGCTCAGACGGCCAACTCTACGTCGACGGTTGACCCGGCAGGGCCGGGCTAGACCAGTGTTATGCGGATCCTGATCGTCGAGGACGAGGAACACCTCGCCTCGGCTGTCGCCCAGGGCCTGCGGGCCGAAGGCTTCACCGTCGACATCTCGAGCGACGGCACCGACGGGCTGTGGCGAGCCCGAGAACTCTCCTACGATCTGATCCTCCTCGATCTCCTCTTGCCGGGCAGCAACGGCTTCCAGATCTGCGCCACCTTGCGCGCCGAGGAGAACTGGGTCCCCATCCTCATGCTCACGGCCAAAGACGGTGAGTTCGACGAGGCGGAGGCCCTCGACACCGGCGCCGACGACTTCTTATCGAAGCCGTTCTCCTTCGTCGTGTTGTTGGCCCGGATCCGGGCCCTCCTTCGCCGTGGGCGCCGGGAGCGACCGGCCGTGCTGAGCGCCGGTGATCTGACTCTCGACCCCGCAGAGCACCGGTGCCGGCGCGGCGACGTGGCCATCGCACTGACCCCGCGAGAGTTCTCCCTTCTCGAGTGTCTGATGCGCTTCGCCGGTGAGGCGGTCAGCAAACGGGACCTCTTGATGCACGTCTGGGGGGACGATTTCGAGGGCGATCCCAATATCGTCGAGGTATACGCCGGATATCTCCGGCGGAAAATCGACCAGGCGTTCGGGCGCGCCGCCCTCGAGACCGTCCGGGGCATCGGCTACCGGATCGACGCCTCCGGGGGCTGAGGATCGATGGCCCGTCAGCCACTCGAGCGCCGGTCGATCATCGGATCGGTCCGGGTCCGGATCACGCTGGCCGCACTCGCCGTGGTGGCGGTCACCCTTGCCATCGGCGGTACCGCGCTCGTCTGGCAACTGCACCACTCGCTCGAGAAGTCGCTGACCTCGACCGCCACCAGCGAGTCGAGCGAGATGGCGGTACTCGTCGCCAACGGATCGAACCCCGAGTTCGGCGACGTCCGCCCGGGGCTCGCGGCGCAAGTGGTAAACCCTTCGGGGCGGGTGCTCGCGGCCAGTCCGGATTTGGCTGGCCGGCGAGCGGTTTCGTCGGTCCGCCCCCCGATTGGATCGCGTACGGTCTCCACCACACCGGGCATCCTGCGCGGCGACGACGACCCCGACCTCCTGGTCGCCACCACCGTGACATCACCGACGGGGCCGGCAACGATCTACGTGCTGGCCTCGACTGAGCCGGCGGAGGACTCGACGCACGACGTGGCGATCCCGCTGCTCATCGTGTTGCCGATCCTGGCCATCTTTGCCGGGGTGTTCGCTTGGGTGCTGGCCGGTCGCGCCCTCCAGCCAGTCGAAGCCATCCGGGCCGAAGTGGCCGACATCTCGGGCGGCGACCTCCACCGACGCGTACCTGAGCCGCCGTTCGATGATGAGGTCAGCCGGCTGGCGCGGACCATGAACGCCATGCTCGCCCGCATTGAGACGACGAACGAGGGGCAACGCCAATTCATCTCTGACGCCTCGCACGAGCTGCGCAGTCCCTTGGCCGCGTTGCTCGCCCAGGTGGAGGTCGCCCGCACCCACCCCGAGAACGCCGACTGGCCGGTGGTCGCCGACCTGGTGATCCAGGACGGCGCCCGCCTGCGGCGTATCGTTGACGACCTGCTCTTGTTGGCCCGGAGCGACGAGGGCCACCTCACCGCCGGACACGACCCCGTCGACCTCGACGAGCTGGTTTTAGATGAGGGCGGACGCGCTCGAGCCCGGGGCCGCGTCGCTGTGGATCTCCGACAGGTTGGTGCCGGGCGGGTCTTGGGTGACCGAGAACAGCTGCGCCGGGTGGTCCGGAACCTGACCGAGAACGCGGAGCGACACGCCACGAGCACCGTCCGATTCGGTCTCCGCCGTCAGCGGGAGTGGGTCGAGCTGGTGGTGGCCGACGACGGGCCGGGTATCCCGCCCGACCAGCGGGAGCGGATCTTCGAGCGGTTCGCCCGCCTCGACGCCTCGCGGGACCGTCCCTCGGGGGGCACCGGGCTGGGTCTGGCCATCGTGGTGGAGGTCGTGGCCGTCCACGGCGGGACGGTCACCGTGGCCGACAGCGACTCTGGTGCCCGCATTGTCGTTCAGCTGCCGGCCGATGACGGCCGGGTGGGCGGTGATCGGGCCGGCTCTCTCGATCATCGTGCCAGCGAGAGCGCCGGCGGGATCTAGCCGATTGCGCGCATGGCTGGATCTGGTCGCTCACAGCCGGAGACGACGGAGTCGGTCATCGTTGCCTGTCCAGTCGCAGCCAACGCTCAGCGATGTCCCGGACCTCCGGGCGGTGCGGCACCAGTCTGGCGATAATGGGACCGCCAGACAAGCCGGTAGACGGGCACCCAGCGGGGGATGCTGCGCAACCCGGGGATGACCGGGAGCAGCAGCAGCAGCACGGTCAACAACATCATGATGGCCCACACCCACAGGTCGGCACTCGACGACGACTTGATCGGCCCCACCTGGTACCAGAGCGTGTAGAGCCACAGCCACGCCTGACCGGGGTAGTTTCCCGTCTCGTTCATCATGCCCCACTGGTCACCGGTCAGGTGTTGTTGCTCCGCCAGGTTCCCGAGGTACGCGCCGTCAGCGATGAAGAGGAGCGGCTTGGTGTAGTTGGTGTCGTACAGCTGGTTGGACGCCAAGAGGGCGCCGTCGAGCGCACCGCTGCGCGCCATGGACTCAAGGTCGCTGATGATGACAGCCACCGGTCCGTAGCGACCGGGGGGGAGCCGCAACCGTCCCGCGGTGAACGTCGCCTTCTGCACTCCGGTCTCATAGGCTGAGGTCCACGCCGCCTGCTGCGACGGTGCTGCCGAGGAGTACCGATTGACGGCGGCCTGGACCAGCGGCGCGTTCGGGAGGGTCCGCAACGGACCGAGCACAAAGTCCTGGGCCGTGTTGAGCGGAATGTGGACCCCAACCCACTTCTGGGGTGAGAAAAACCCGATCGACTGTGAACTCCCTTGGGTGTTGTTGTACGGCGGCCCATAGCTGGCCGTGCCGCTCGTGCCATCGAGCTCGGTGATCGCCGTGCCGGCAAAGTCGACCGGCGCGTGCAGCGACCAGCTCTTGACGGTGACGGGTGCCTCATCGGGGGATGAGAAGATGATGGACAACCCCGTGACCAGGATCACCACGGCGATGAACGCCACCGTGAACTCCTTGATGAGGTCGTAGGGCTGGTAAGCACCGTGCCATTCGCGCACATCGCGGTCGGGCCGGAACCTGCGCGCCCGGTTGCGCGAAGGCTGGGGCGGCGTGACAGTGCCCGTGGACTCCGTGCCGGTGGCCATGGTCACGACGGTGCTCCCGCTGACTCGACCGATGCGGCGTGAGCAGCGGTACTTGCCGGAACGGGCTCGGCCACCGGCTGGCCGGCCGCGGGCCCTGTCTCACCGTCGGTTGCGCCGGCTCCCCCGCCGGGTTCGAGCTCGAACGGTGGGACCACGCCCCGGCGCCGGACAAGCAGGAGGTGTAGGACGACGAACGCACCGAGCACCAGGGGCAGGAGCAGGATGTGCCACATGAGCATCTGGCCGAAGTTCAAGACGTTCCAAAAGGCCCCCCCTCCCGTGGCATTGATGCCGTCCTTGGCCTGCGTGGAAATCCACTCCGAGTCGAAGTTCTGCTGAGAGAGATACCCGGTGAAGGCCGTGCCCACCGAGATGGCGAATGCCGCCACCCCGGTCATCCAAGTCAGGCGCCGCCGCCCCCGCCAGGCGGCCATGAAGAACTTCCCCCACAGATGGATGACCATGAAGAACATAAAGGCCTCCACGCTCCACAGGTGGAGCGAGTTGGCGAAGAGGCCGACACTCGACTCGTGCCACCACGACGGGCCGCCGAGCGCGAGCAGGGCCCCGGACAAGAGCACCACGGCGAGGGCGGCCACGGTAAGAACCCCGAACACGTAGATCCACGAGGCCACGTACGCCGGTTGACGGTCGGGGAGCAGCCGGTCAGGTGGGAGGGCCTCGACGACCGCGCTCCGCACCTTGGCGCTCCATTGCGCCTCGTCGCCTTCGAGGGTCACCGGTGGTGTGCCGCGGGCTGGACCGGGACCGGGAGTCGTGCGGGCCGGGCCGCGGTGGATCCGGAACGGGATCAAAAGGGCGGCGACGAACACGACCAGCATCAGGATGATCACGATCAGGTTGGCGACCGTGATCTGGATGAAGCCCCAGCTGACGACGTGACTGTTCCCGTTCAGGTTCACGATCGACGCGGTGACGCCCTGATTCCAGGGTTCGAGTGACATGGGTTCGCACCTCCTTTTGCGAGCCTACGAAATCCCGTCGAAGTTCCCCAGGGCCGAAGGTCCCACCTTAATCGCCCAGCTCGGAGCCGCTTTGTCCGATCTACGCAGCGGGGATAGGTCCCGGGTTCACTCCCCCCCGCTGAGCGTCTGTAGTGACCCCGAGTGAGCTGGATTGACCCAGAGGGCCCCTCAGCTGCTCCAAAACGCCTCCGCGAACCGCCGGGGATTGCGCGCTACTACAGGTCACAGGGAGGGTCCGGGTAGGCGGACAGGTCATTTCGGGATCAGAAGTGGGTCACTCCATCCGCTCGGCCATCGGGCTGTGCCCGACCTCCTAGCCGAAGGCCCGACGGGAGTCGAACGGTGGCTGTACCGTTTGCGCGACCTGCACCGCTTCAGCCACCGGACTGTTCAGGTCCCCACATAATCCGAGGACTGCCCGATTTGTGGCCGACATTTATTGGCGCGGCAACGCGGACTGCGGCGACCGAGCCGGACAATGCTCCCAAGTTAGCGGAATTAATCGACGCTCGATATGGTCGGTGCATGCAGGAATTCGGCGAGCAGCGCCCCTTCGGCCACTCGATCGTATTGGACAACGTCGGCCGGGCCGGTACGCTTGGCCCGACGTGGCGCCCGGAATATCTCGCGGCGACGGATGGGACGCCGTGTGCATTCCCGCACCACCTGCACCACGACGCTGCGACTTGGTCGTTTAATCGCTCCCCAGTTACCGCAGCACCCGATCGCCCATGCACCTGCTAATTGGCATCGTCGCCGGCGTCGTCTCGGCCATGGCAGCTACCGCGCTCGCCATCCGGGTGCTGCGCCGCCGGGCTGTCCTCGACGTACCGAACCAACGGTCATCCCACGCCGGGCCGACGGTCCGAGGCGGCGGGATCGGGCTGGCCGCCGGGACTCTGGTAGCTATGGCGATTGCGCACACCGACCCGGTTGGGTCCGGGATTGCCGTGGTCGTCGCAGGCCTTGGCTTCGGCGCGATCGGCTTCGCCGACGATCTGTCCGGTGCGTTGGCAATCTCGGTGCGCTTGGCACTGCAGTTGTTCGCCGCTGTCGTCGTGGTCGCCGTTCTCTGGCAGCACACGTCGCACAGCGTGCTCCCGGCAGTCCTCGTCGGCGCCGCGGCGACCCTTTGGGTCGTCTCGTTCGTCAACGCGTTCAACTTCATGGACGGCATCAACGGGATTTCCTGCGCGGAGACCATCGTGGCCGGGGTGGCGTTCGGGTTGATCGCCCGACATGAACACCAGCTCGAGCTCCAAGCGGCTGCGCTCGCCCTGGTGGCCGGCTCGATCGGCTTCGCTCCGTTCAATTTCCCCAAGGCGCGGGTGTTCCTCGGTGACGTGGGCAGCTATTTCGCCGGTGCGTGGCTGGCTGTGCTGGTCCTCATCGGTCTCCGAGGATCAATCCCACCAGAGGCGATGATGGCACCGGTTGCCCTCTACTTGGCGGACACCGGGGTGACCCTGGCGAGGCGGGTGTACCGGCACGAGAGGTGGCTCCATTCGCATCGCCAACACACCTACCAGCGCCTGGTGGACCTCGGGTGGAGCCACACGAAAACCACCGTCCTCGTGTTCACGCTTGTAACGTTGTGCTCGGTGCTCGGATCGGTGAGCCTCCTCGGGTCGATCGCCGGACGCGTCGCTGCGGACTGCGGGATCGGCGCCCTGATCGCCGGATACCTGATGTTGCCGCGCCTGATCAAACACCGCCGCGAGATGTTGCCACTCGGCCGCCGAGCCTCCCCGGCTGATCGATGATCGATGCCATCTGCGTGGCCGGAGCGCGGCCAAACCTGATCAAGATCAAGCCCGTCATTGACCAGCTTGAAGCCCTGGGGGCCAAGACGACGTTCGTCCATGCCGGCCAGCACTACGACGACTCCTTGTCCGGTGTGATCCTCGACGATCTCGGACTCCGCCAACCGGATCTGTCGCTGAGGGTGGGATCGGGGACGCATGCGGAACAAACAGCTCGGGTCATGGTCGCCTTCGAACCGATCGTGTCCGAATTGCGGCCCGACGTGGTGGTGGTGGTGGGCGACGTGAACTCGACCGTCGGCTGCGCGCTGGTGGCGGCCAAATCAGGGGCGTTTGTAGCGCACGTCGAGGCCGGCCTGCGCAGCGGCGATTGGGCCATGCCCGAGGAAGTCAACCGCGTGGTCACCGACCGGGTCAGCGACGACCTGTTCGCCCCTTCGGCGGATGCGGTCGCCAACCTGCAAGCCGAGGGGTGCCGTACCGATCAGATCCACCTGGTGGGCAACGTCATGGTGGACTCGCTGCTGGCCAACCTCGACCGAGCGATCGGACGCGACACATTGGCCCGTCTGGGTCTGCGGGCCGGGCACTATGCGCTCGTCACCCTGCATCGTCCTGCCAACGTCGACGACGTCGGGGTGCTCGCCCGACTGATCGAGGTCCTTGGCTCCCTGGCCGAAGATATCCGCGTGGTGTTCCCCCTGCACCCGCGCACCCGTACCAAGCTGGAAGGCCTGGCCGTGCCAGCCGCGGTGATGCTGATCGAGCCATGCGGCTATCTCGATTTTGTGGCCCTCGAGCACGGCGCGGCGCTGGTCCTCACCGACTCGGGGGGCGTTCAAGAGGAAACCACGGTGCTCGGCGTGCCGTGTCTCACATTGAGAGACAACACCGAGCGTCCGATTACGGTCACCGAGGGAACCAACCAGGTGGTCGGCCGGTCACCGGAGCGGATACTGCTGGCCGCTCGCGACGTGCTGGCAAACGGGTGGCCGAAACGGTCACCGGCGCTGTGGGACGGCAAGGCCAGCGTACGCATCGCCGACATTCTGGTCGGCGTCCCCGAGGGCCGGCTGCGGCCCTCGGACCACCGAGCCCGGTGATGCGCATCCTCCTCGTCACCCACTATTTCCCCCCAGAGATCGGGGCCCCACAGGCCCGCCTCAGCGAACTGGCACGCGCCTGGGCCGATGCCGGCGATGAGGTGACGGTGGTCACCGGCATGCCGAACCACCCGACAGGGGTGATTCCCCCTGCGTATCGCCGCCGGGTGCGGATGGTTCAGCAGATCGACGGTTACCGGGTCGTGCGGTCCTGGCTGTATGCAACGCCGAACGAAGGATTCATCAAGAAGACGATCGGCCATCTCAGCTTCATGGTCTCAAGCGTGCTGCTCGGCACTCGGGGGACAGGGACGGCGGACGTCGTGGCCGTCTCCTCCCCGACCTTCTTCTCGATCTTCGGAGCCTGGGCTATCGCCAAACTTAAGCGCGCCCCGTTGGTCATCGACGTGCGCGATCTGTGGCCGGCCATCTTCGTGGAACTCGGTGTGCTCACCAACCGCCAGGTCATCTGGCTTCTGGAACGGTTGGAGCTGTGGGCCTACGGGCAGGCGGCCGAAGTGGTGGTGGTCAGCGAAGGCTTCCGCCAAGACCTGATTCGCCGAGGCGTCCCCGCTGAGAAGATCACGACCATCCCCAACGGTGCAGACGTGGACCGCTTCATCCCCGGCGGGGACCCGGGCCCGGGCCGCCGTCGGCTCGGGGTAGCCGACGGAGAAGTTCTTGCTCTGTACCTTGGCGCCCACGGCCTGTCCCACGGTCTCGACACGGTCGTGGAAGCGGCTCCGTCGGTGGCGGATGCCCGAGGGGTGCCCGTTCGGATCGCCCTCGTCGGCGAAGGGGCCAAACGGCCCTCGCTGGCAGCCCAGATCGACCGGTTGGGGGTGACGAACGTCAGCATGCATCCCGGCGTGCCCAGGGACGAAGTGCCGGAGCTGCTCGCAGCGGCTGATATCTGCCTGGTACCGCTGCGCGACGTGCCGCTGTTCTCGACGTTCATTCCGTCGAAGATCTTCGAGTACTTCGCAGCCGGCAAGGCGGTGATCGGCGGACTGCGAGGCGAGGCAGCCGCAATCCTCCGAGACGGCGGGGCGCTCGTCGTCGAGCCCGGTGACCCGACGGCACTGGCCGATGCCATCGCCGAACTGGCCGGCGATGCGGACCGGCGCGCAGTCATGGGAGCCGAAGCCCGCCAGTACGTGACCACCTACTTCGACCGGCGACAATTGGCCGCCCAGTACCGTGCCACCCTGGCCCGGTGCGCGAGATCTCGGCAATTCTGAGAGGTTGACCCGATGAAACAGCTGGTGCAGTCGGTCCGCAGTGGGGATCTCCGACTCGTCGAGGTGCCCGCCCCGCAGATCGGCCCAACCGAGGTTCTCGTCGCCACCGGGTGTTCGCTGGTCTCGGCCGGAACCGAACGGGCGGTGCGCAGGCTCGCCTCGGCCAACCTGATCGAAAAGGCCCGGGCCCGGCCCGATCTGGTGCGCCAGGTGCTGCGCCGGGCCCGCACCGACGGTGTGCTGCCCACCGTCCGGGTGGTTCGCACCCGCCTCGACGACGAGATGCCCCTTGGCTACTCCGCGGCCGGAACCGTGCTCGAGGTGGGCGAAGCCGTAGCTGGAGTCCGCCCGGGGGACCGAGTGGCGACGGGAGGTGCCGGCCACGCCACGGTCCAGGCCGTTGCCGGGTTGTTGGCGACTCGCCTCCCCGAGAGCGTGAACGACGCCGATGCTGCGTTCGCCACCGTCGGGGCGATCGCGCTGCACGGTCTGCGCCTGGCCGACGTCGGACCCGGGTCCCGGATCGCCGTCATCGGCCTAGGGCTGGTCGGCCAGCTGACCGGCCGGCTGGCCCGAGCGACCGGGTGCGAGGTCGTCGGGATCGACGTGAACCCCTGGGCGGTGGAACGGGCCGACGGCTCGAGCGTGGACCTGGCTCTGGTCGAGGCGGGTGTTGACACGACGGCCGCGGTGGCTGCGTGGACCCGCGGGGTCGGGGTGGATGCGGTACTGGTGACCGCGGCCACCCGCTCATCTGACCCGATACGCCGGGCCCCCGACCTGGCTCGGGACCGGGCCACGCTGGTCCTCGTCGGCGATGTCGGCCTGGAGCTCGATCGTCGCCCTCTCTACGAAAAGGAGCTGTCGCTCCGCGTGGCCCGATCGTATGGGCCGGGCCGCTACGAACGCTCCTACGAAGAGTGGGGCATCGACTACCCGCCCGGCCACGTCCGGTGGACCGAGGGGCGCAACCAAGAGGCGTTCATCGGGTTGGTGGCCCGGGGCCGAGTCGCCGTCGCCGATCTGGTCACCCACCGGTTTCCCTTCGACGATGCGCTGGCCGCCTACGAACTCCTCGAGAGCGACACGCCTTCGCTCGGGATCGAGCTCGTCTACCCGTCGACGGTCCCGGACCGGACCACCCGGATCCGGCTGGCTCCCGCGGTCAGCGGCAGCAACGGCGTGGGCCTGATCGGCGCCGGCGCGTTCGCCCGGGGGGTGTTGGTGCCGGCACTGCAATCAGCCGGGTTCGGACACTTGGTGTCGGTGGCCTCGGCGTCGGGATTGAGCGCGGTTCGCCTGGCCGAACGGGTCGGGTTCGAGCAGGTCGCCCCGTCGGCCCAGGCCGTCATCGACGACCCGGACGTCTCCGTCGTGGTCATCGCCACCCCGCACGACTCGCATGCCGCCCTGGCGGCAGCGGCACTCCGGGCCGGTAAACACGTCCTGACTGAGAAGCCCCTCGCTCTCACCGTCACCGAGCTTGACGACGTCGAGGAGGCCTGGCGGTCGAGCGGGTGCCAACTCTGGGTGGATTTCAACCGGCGCTTTTCGCCGGCGGTGGGCGAAGCCCGGCGGCACCTGGCCAGCATCGGCGGCCCGGTCGTCATCGCCTACCGGGTGAACGCCGGCCCCATTGCTCCTACCCATTGGTACGCCGATCGGCGCCAAGGAGGACGCCTGATCGGCGAGGTGTGTCACTTCGTCGACACCTGTGCCGCATTGGCCGGCGCCTCACCGGCCGAGGTCGTGGCCGTGGCCGGGCCGGCCGGCGAGGCCCAGGGCGGGAGCGACCTGGCTGTGGCCCTTCGCTGTGATGAGGGATCGCTGGCCACCATCACCTACGCCAGCGGGGGCCACGGATCGACGGCCAAGGAGCGCATCGAGGTCCTCGGTGGCGGCCACACCCTGGTGATCGATGACTTCCGCTCGTTGACCGTCGACGGTGCCGGCGTGTGGTCCGGCTCCCAGGACAAGGGGCACGCGGCGCTGGTCGCCGGCTTTGCGCGCGCCCTCGATCTGGGCGGCGCTGGCACCATTACCGAAGAGAGCCTGGCCAGCTCCCGGGCCACGCTCGCCGCGCTCGCGTCGGTACTAAACGGCCGGGCAGCCGCGGTTGAGCAAGGCCCGCGATGAGGATCCTGGTCACGGGAGCCAGCGGATTCCTCGGGAGCTCGGTGGTGCCGGACCTCGTCGGGCGGGGCCATGAGGTAGTGGCCCTGGCTCGCAGCGCTACTGCGGCCAGCGCCGTGACCGCGCTCGGGGCCGAGGTGCAACGGGCTGACCTCGATGACCCCGCCGCCCTCGACGCGGCATTCTCCGAGTCGAAAGCGGATGCCCTGGTCAACCTGGCCTCGCTCGGGTTCGGGCACGCGACGACCATCGTCGCCGCCGCCGAGGAAGCCGGCATCGAACGGGCTGTCCTCATCTCGACCACCGCTATCTTCACTTCCTTGCCGGCCGCTTCGCGAACTGTCCGGATCGCCGCCGAGGACGCAATCCGGGCCAGCGGGCTCCGCTGGACGATCGTGCGGCCGACCATGATCTATGGCCGACCGGGTGACCGAAACGTGGCCAGGCTGCTGACCTTTGTGCGCCGGAGCCCGGTAGTCCCCCTGCCCGGAGGTGGACATCGGCTCATCCAACCGGTGCACGTCGACGACCTCGCCTGGTTCATCGCAACGGCGATCGAAGCGGACGCCGCCGTCGGTCGTTCCTACGACGTGGCCGGGCCGGAGCCGCTCACCCTGCGCCAGATCGTCGAAGCTGCCGGTCGAGTGGTGGGCCGACGGCCCCGGCTGGTGTCGCTCCCGCTCGGTCCGACCATCGCCGCGGTGCGGGCATACGAACGGCTAGCAACGAAGCCGAGGCTCAAAGTTGAGCAGGTACTGCGGCTGAACGAGGACAAGACGTTCGACATCGGTGCAGCGATGTCGCTCGGCTACGCGCCCCGGTCCTTCGACGAGGGCGTCGAGAGAGAGGCGGCGTTGCTCCGGTGACGCCGCCAGGCGTCTCGAACGACGACCCGGGGGACGGAGGCCGACCACACCCGAACCGCCGGTTGCACGACGCCGCGCGGTTGGCTCGCACCGCGGTGCGGCTCCGCCCCGCCCAAGTCGCCCACCGGATCCGGCTACGCACGCTTCGCGTTGCCGAGCAACGCTGGCCCGGTCTCGCCACGCGACCCGTCAATCCGCCGACGGGCGTCACCCCCGGATGGCCCGCGGCCTTCGGCCCGCTGGATGCCCCACTCGACTACGGAGACGCGGCCAAGATCGGCGCGGGGAAGTTCACGTTCCTCAGCGAGGAGCGTTCTCTCGGAAAACCTGCCGATTGGCACCAGCCAGGGGCGTCACAGCTGTGGCGGTTCCACCTCCACTACTTCGAGTGGGCCTGGGCGCTCGCACAGGCACCAGACCGTGCGTGGGCCCGGGCGTCGTTTGCCCGGCTTTGGCGGTCGTGGCGCGCTTCGGTCGCGCCAGCCTTCGGTGACGCCTGGTCCCCATACGTGGTCTCCCTCCGGGCCTGGGTGCTGTGCGGCGTATTCGACCCGCTGGTGCGGGATAGCGACATCGAGCGTGACTTCCTTGAACAGATCGCCTGGCACGCCGGCTTTGTGCAGTCCCATCTTGAACTCGATGTGGGCGGCAACCACCTGGTCAAAAACCTGAAGGCCCTGATCGGCGCCGGGGATTTCCTCGGCCGACCCGACCTCGTTTCGACCGGACGGCGACTTCTCCAGACCCAACTACCCGTTCAGGTGTTGGCGGACGGCGGCCACTTCGAGCGATCACCTTCCTACCACTGCCAGGTTCTCGGGGACCTCATCGACATCCTCGGCCTTCTATCCGCCGCCAGCGCCCCGCCGGTCGCCGGCCTCGGCGGCGCCATCGAGGGGATGCGCCAGTGGTTGGGGACCATGGTGGGAGGCGATGGCGAGGTGGCGCTGTGCAACGACGCCATACCCGTAGGCACGCGCAGGCTCGCGGCGCTCGCACCCGCTCCCCCGACCCAAGGGGCGGTAACCGAGTTGGCCGCGTCGGGTTACGTGGTGGTCCGACCCGACGCCCACACCCAGCTCATCGTGGACGTCGGCGATCCCTGTCCTGACGATCTACCGGCCCACGCCCACGCAGACTGCCTGTCCTTCGAATTGTGGGTCGGCCACGAACGGTGGGTAGTTGACACCGGTACGTCGACCTACGAGGCCGGCCCGCGACGAATGTACGAGCGGTCCACCGCGGCGCATAACACTGTCGAAATCGACGGGCAGGATCAGACCGAGGTGTGGGGAATCTTCCGGGCGGGGCGGCGGGCACGAGGGACCCTCGAACTCGTCACGGTCGACGGTGGCGCTGTCGAGCTCGTGGCGTCCCACGACGGCTATCGCCACCTGCCCGGATCCCCATTGCACCGGCGACGCTGGCGCATCGCTCCCGGGCGGGTGGAAATCATTGACACCGTCACTGGCTCGGGCAGCCATCGAGTGATAAGCCGTCTGCACGTGACCCCGGTTGCGGTTTCGGGCTCGATCGCCGGGCGAGGTGGTCACGCAACTTCCGAGCCATCCACCACTGCGTGGGGCTTCGGCCACCTCCGCCCGTCGACGGTACACCGGGTGGAAATCCAATCCACCGATCTGCCGGTGACGTTGGGGTGGGTCCTCGAGTGGCCGTCGGATCCGTGTGCTTAGTTGCCTCGTGAACGTGCACGCCCACTTATGAGGTCTTCGCGACAGCCTCAATTATCTGAGCGACACGTTGCGCATTCGCCTCCCAGGTGTATCGGCCGGCCACCTCTCTGGCTGATGCCAACCGGTGACGGATCTCCGAGGGATGGGCTTCGAGCACCGAGACGACCCCGTCGGCTGCGGTAACGGCATCTCCGATCGGAAAGTACGAACCCAGATCACCCAACAGCTCCTTCGTCGACGGGATGGATGAAGCAACGACCGGAACCCCGCTCGCCATCGCTTCGAGGATCGGAAACCCGAACGATTCGGTCACCGATGGCATCACCATCACATCGGCACCAGAGAGGAACGACGGTGCATCCACTTTCCCGACTAGTCGGATTCTCTCCTCAAGTCCGACCGCCCGAATGCGCTCTCGCAACACCGCAACATGGCGAAGGGAGTCGTCGTCACGTGTGGTCAGTTCGAGCGTTGCATCGACGTCACGACGCCGCAACTCCTCCATCATCTCTACGAGCACGCCGTGGTCTTTGTGAGGATACGAGTCTCCGAGGGCGACAATGCGGGCCTGACCCGACCTCGGTGTCGGGACAAACTCGAATCGGTTGAAATCGATCCCGTGAGGAACAGCCTCGATCAAGACTTCACGCGGGCACAGTGGCCAGCTTCGAAGGTAGCCCATCATCGCCTCACTCGGCACTACCACCGCTGCGGAGTGCCGCATCATCATGAATGCAAGATCCCTGCGCAAGATCGCGGTGGCTTGTTGCGTACGACTCATCCGTCGGACCCACGTTCGATCGAAATATTTCGGATTCGCCTGATAAAGCACCGATGGAAGAGGCGCTCGCACGGGCCCATAATTGGCCATATTCAACAAGGCGTCGGCACCCTCGTCTTTGGATCGACGACCGACAGTGATCGCGTCCCAGTCGATTCGTCTCCACGAACTCCGGTTCACCGACTCGATTCGCACACCGGGCACCGATGACATCTGCGACCTTCTGGAGACGTATACGAGGACATCCCAGTCAGGCCGGACTGCCGTGAGGGCGGGCACGAACTCCTCGAGATGCGTCGCGCCGCCACCCGTGACCATTCCGACACCGTTAATGTGCAATCGCACGATTAGTCCTTCCCGCGTGTACCACGCGCCACCGCGACCTTTATTCCCTGGTGCTCGGACACAAAGCCAGTCCGGGCGACGGGAATCCGAGATTTCTCTCCGAATCGGTCCATTCACACATACCGTCCAATAGTCAGTCCGTCAGTGTGAAAAGCGACCGGTCGGCCAGAAAGTCGCGGGACGAAAACTGCTCGACTGCGTAACGGCGACCAACAGCTCCCATCTCGTCCCGGGTAGATTCGTCCGCCAACAGTCCTTCGACGGCCGACCGGAATGCGGAGTCGTCATCGACGAGGATCGCCCCATTTGATTCCGCGAGCAATCGGTCGGGCCCACCACACCGGTACGCCACCACAGGGGTGCCACAAGCCAAAGCCTCGAACGCGACAATTCCGAGTCCCTCCTGCATCGACGGCAGTATCAGAAGCACTGCCTTCCCGTACATGTGGGGAAGATCTTCTACATTGCCCCGCCACCGGATGCCGTCAGCTTCGCCCGGGCAGCCTGGTGAGACGACGTCGACCCCAGCGGCTCGCGCCCTCGGCGATGCCTCTAGCAGCGCTAGAATTCGGTGAAACCCCTTGCGCGGATCGTGAGCGCGTCCAACGTAGAGGATGCCGGATCGTTCGGCGTCGTGCTCCGGTGGAGCGAATATGTCTGTATCAATGGGTACGGTCCGGACTTCTACCCGGTCTGCAGACGCGAGACCTTGTCGAATGATGAGATCGGCAGTATGCGGGCTCATCGCCAGGACTCTCGAAGCCCGACCAAGCACCGTCGCCTCGATCCGAGACAACGGAGCGAGCGTGGTCCGGTAGAGAAGCTGGCGCGACCAGGTTTGCAAGCTCAAACTCGAAGATCGCTCGTCGGAGACCAGAGCGGCCAGCCACACCAAGGACGGTACCGTCGCAGGAGCCAACGAGCCGTGCATGGACAATGCACCGATCACGTGGGTCTCGTCGACGTCGTTCCAGACACCCCGCATTCGAACCTTGGCTGTTGCGTACATGGGGAGGTGGGCTCGAGGGAGCACTCTCGGAACAGCCGGTTTCGACGAGTCCCAACGCGCTAGGCGCAACACTCCACCTGGTCCTCGATCATCCAGGTAGAAAGTGCGGTGTGCGCGGCTGTGCACCGTCATCCACTCTTCGTACGACCTGGCGACCGTCGCAGTCCCGCCTTCGTTCGCCGGGTCCTGGAGCAACGAGATGGTGGTCATCTACGGTGTGGAACGACCGCGCGGCGACCGGCGCCCGCCACGTGCGACAATCCGGAATAGGCCCGGCGGAAGCGCTGTTCTATCACTTTCGGGCTGGTTCGTAATTGTGAGTAACGAAACAAACAGAGGCATTCGGTGGTGGTCCTTACTCAGATCGACAGTCACGGCGATTGTGCAGACGAGGAGGATGAGGAGCAATGTCCCCTCGCCCAATGGCACGCCCGGAGACATGGCGGAGCTGGTCATCCGGTACGGGAAGTGGTCACGAGGCTCGACGACGCCAGTGAATTCCTCATTGAAGGCCTGACCGATCGAGGGATCGGTTTGCATGGCCAGACCAACCGGGAATCCGCACGAATACCAGGGCAATGACGTTCGTCGTCGGCTTAAAGCGCATCGCGGTTGGTGACTTCTGACCAATGAGGCGCTGGCTACCTTGCAGATCTGACGCAGTTTCCGCTGAGGAGTTCACCAAGCCTCGATGAACAGGCTGTCTCGTCGGTGCTCGACGCTACTGATGTCGGGGAGGTTCCCAGTTAGGAATTCTCGTCGCTCCACGTCCACGAAACCGGCGTCCTTGAACATCTTGGCCACAAGCGAGTAGGTCGGCTGCCATCGGTGAGGGGAGGCACCGAAAACGCCCACCACGCGGCTTTGGAGGGACGGTCGAGCGAATGGCTGGGCCTTCAAGTGCTTGTTGAACTCCAGCCCGGGTTCGCCGGTCTCGCGGTCATCTCCGGCGAGGAGGCCCGCCGCCCATTGTTCTCCATCCGGCAACGCAACCCTCATGACGCCACCGACACATATGACGCGCCGACATTCTTTGAGGATAGGCGTCACCTCGTCGAGGTAGATGTGTTCGAGCATGTGGGAGGAGTAGATGGCCTCGATGCTGCCTGATTCATAGGCCAGTCCTTTGCGAACGTTGACCCGAAAGACGTTCCGCGGCCACGATGTCATGTGGGCCTCGGAAAGCAGACCGAGGCGCCCCAAAGCTCTCTTTACCGGACGAACCTGGTCAAGCAGGAGGTTGGGGGAGCGATCGATGTTGATCCAGCCAATCGGCGCCGTGAGTCCACATCCAAGATTTAGCTTCACGGGCCAACCCTAGAAGTGCGAGTCAGAACCCGCCAGTGACCGTCGAGGGCTGAGCTCGGCGCATCGACCTGAAGGTGGGACCTCAATTTGGCGATTCCCGGCTTTCGTTGGGTGAGAATTTCTCCGTGACAAGCGAGCCCGACAACGACTGGCTCTTTGAAGCGGACGAACCGCAGTCGCCCCCAGCCAAGGCATCAGTGGAGTGGCGAAGCCGTTCCGTCACTTCGATCCCGCTTGCCCTTCCTTGCTCCTCGCTCGTTCGATTGGCGGCCGGTGGACCACGAGGCCCGGTTCATCGCCGAATGGTGACCCGCTCGACTTGTAAGGTACCTCCGCTCTGGTGCCTCCCATGCAACCGAAGATGATGCTCAAGCTATTCCTCCATGGCTGCCTCACCGCAGTGGACGCTAGACTTTTGGGACCAACACTGATTGCGATGGGACTGACCTGCGATGGCCCGGTCGCAGTGCGATGACGAGGATACGGTCTATCAAATAATGAGTACGACGCAGTATGTGGTGACTCCAAGTAAGTCCGGCAGTGGGACTCAAGACATGAAGCCATTGCGCGTTCTTATCATCAGCCAGGCACCCAGCCAGTGGCAGAGCCCACTCTTTCGTTTCCTCGCTCGCGAGGAGGGCCTTGAACTTGAAGTGGCGTTCGCCGCACCGACAACGCCGCTAGACCCCGAAATCGGGCGTGTCCCGGCTTGGGGCGAGTACGGATTGCGCGACGGATTCAACTACACCGATCTACGCGGGCGTCGGTCCTCCTTGATCGGGTGGGCTATGGCGACTGCAAGGCGACGGGACCTCGATGTCGTGGTTCTCCCTGGATGGGGTTTTGCGCTGGCTCGCACAGTACTTCTTGCCACCATCACATCAGGCAAGGCTCGCAGACGAACCGTGATCTTTACAGATGCGACTGACTTCACAGAACGTGACACCTCTCGTTCGCATGCGCGAGGCGTTGTCCTGCGGAGCCTGGGGCGAGCAGGGCTGCACTTCGGCGCTACGGGGAATGCGGCACGCACGCATTTGGTCGGAAACGGCGTCAGCGAGCAGAGCATCGCCGTGCTGCCCTATGCGGTCGATAATGACCGTATAGCTGCCGATACCGCAGCGTGGCGCCTCCAACGCGATGCGTTGCGAACCAATATTGCCGGGGTGGACAGTCCGGACTCTCCCATTTTCCTGGCGGTGGTCAAGCTAATCCAACGGGAAGGACCGGAGCGCGTTGTACGGTCCTTCCTATCGGCGGCCTCCGAATACCCTTCGGCACGTCTTGTCCTCGTGGGCGATGGTCCCGACCGCTCGGGAATTGAGCAACTCTGTCGTGAACTTGGCGGTGGCCGCGTGATATTGGCTGGCTATCAACCATACGCAGAACTTCCCCGTTTCTACGCCGCAACTGACTGGTTCGTCCATCTTCCCGAGCTCGAACCGTGGGGTCTTTCCGTCAACGAGGCCGTTGCGAGTGCGCTACCGCTCCTTTGCTCTACGCGGGTCGGTGCGACCCAGGATCTCCTCGAAGACGGCGTCAATGGCATTCTTGTGGGCGATGGGGATCTCGCGGCGCGGGCCGGATTCCACCGCGCCCTGGCCATGCCTCGGACCGCAGTAGGCAGAATGGGTGCTGCTTCTGTTGAAATAAGCAATCGGGTTCATTTCCGCCGGTGGGCCGAAGCACTTCGAACGCTAGCTAATCACTAGCCCCACGGATCTCGCCCGTGAGCGCTGTCGCACGCCACAACACACCGAGTAGTGGAGTTCGGAATTGACCAGACCGCGGTCTCACAAGCCATTCTCCAGAACACCGCCTCCCGCTCCTCTGGGGAAAATTGAGAACCTTCACATCGGATCGGGGTCAACCTTTGCATCCACAACAGCGACAAATATCGCCATCGGCCTAACGGGCGCCGCTGCCGCTGCATTGGCGGCACGAGTACTCGGCCCTGTTGGCCGGGGTCAGCTCGCCGCTATCCAGATCTGGCCCGGATTCCTCATCGTTCTCTCCATGGCTGGGATGCCCGAAGCACTCTCGTTCTTCGTTGCCCGCAATCCGGAGCGGGGCCGGCAGAACGTGAGTACCGGAATACTTATTGCACTGTCTGCCTCGGTACTCTTTATCGTTTTCGGGGTCTTCGTTCTCCCCTTTGCGCTGAAATCACAAGGACACGTCATCGTCACTGATGCGCAGTACGCGCTCCTCTTGCTACCTCCCTACCTTCTTGCAACCCTGCCTGCCCAGGCGCTGAGAGGGGCAAACGACTACCTGAGGTGGAACATATCCCGGTTTTCGTTGACCGGTGGGTGGTTACTTGTACTTGTCGGCGCCGCCGTTTTCTCCATCACCGGCACGTTCCACGTGACACCAGGCCAGTTAGCAGGTGCATTCGTGGTCGAGGTGGCCCTGATGGCCGCACCAATAGTCTTAGTCTCCTACCGTCGGCTCAAAGGACCACTCGGTCCGGCTGCGGACCTCGTTCGACCGCTCACCCGTTTCGGTGTGCCGGCCATGTTCGCGACATTTCCACAGTGGCTGAATCTACGAGTGGACCAACTCGTGATCGCTGGATTCTTGCCCGCTCGCCAACTTGGCCTGTACGCGGTGGCAGTCGCTTGGGCACAGGTGGTCAGTCCCGTTCTTAACGCGCTTGGTTCGATGGTTCTACCACGCTTGGCACGGGAACGAGACCCGAAACACCGAGGTGCGATGTTCGCGCATGCGAGCCGACTCGGCATTCTGTTGGCGGTAATCGTTGTCGTACCGACGCTCGCTGTGACACCGTTCGCCATCCAACTGGTTTTTGGTCATGCCTTCGTGGGTTCGATTCCCTCAGCGCTTCTCCTCGTTATCGGTGGCGGCCTACTCGGGCTCAACTACATATTGAGCGAAGCACTCCTAGGGTCCGGCTGGACAGGCGGACCGGTACGTGCTCAGTTCATCGGGCTGATCGTTACCGGAGTAACTCTCGCGGCATTACTCGGGTCCTATGGCATTCTTGGTGCTGCCATCTCATCAGTAGCGGGTTATGGGACAACAACGCTCTGGTTGCTTTTTGAGGGGAAAAAGCTGAACCAGATTCATCTCCGATCTCTCATAATCCCTGGAGGCCACGAGTTCGCGTTGTTGCGGCCGCGGCGGCGATCAGCAAATCGCGAGAAAATGTTGGTCGAACAGTCGATCATCTCCGAGCAGGGAATCGGCGAGTGGGGAGATGGTTCGGGGACAGATCCCCCTGCCACCGCCGATTGATTCTGGAGAAGCTGGGAAGAACGGGTTAGGTAGGATCTCGGAGTGTGGTGGGACCCCTGGAACAAGCCGCGGGTGCGGTATGAGATCGCTGAGACCAGACGTGAGGTTACCGACCAGTCCGACGTCTGGTGGGGAAGCATCGACCGCATTCCGGGTGGAAGGGTGTTGTTGTTCTTGGCCGGCGCGGGGGCCATCGGCCTCCTCATCTCTACCGTCGTTGTGAGCTGATGACCGTCGACACCATGTTGGGCCTACTGCTCCAGCTGCTCGCTTTGCTTCTATTGTTCGCAAAGCTCGGGCGCAGTTGGTATCGCCACCTCGGTGGCATCTTCATTGTGATGGCTGTCCTATACCACGGGGTCGGAGAGATCTTTGTGTCTCTGTTCCCTGGTTATAACCCCTATCGGCCGCTGTTCGACACCAGCTACGTGGGGCCTTTCGTCTTGCTGATCAGTACGGCCATCTTGCTCTTTACCGTCGCTTACGTGTCAGCAGTGGGGCGACGAACCAGGGCGCCGATACCTTCGGACACCCCCGAAGCGGCAATCACCAAGCGTGTCTTCAACTACAAGTTGATGGCTCTCATCACGCTCCCGCTGTTGCTCCTCACCCTGAGTGGTCAAGGATACGGATCAAATGGCGGCGTACAAGGGGGCGTCGGCGCGACCCTGGGGCTCTCGGAACAGTTTTTCATCCTCGGCGCAGTGCTCTCGGGCTTCGGGTTCGTGATGCGATTCGGGAGCCGGTGGATTGTCCCAGTCCTGATTGTCCAATCAGTCCTGCTAGCACTCGTCGGGGAACGGCTGGCCATCGTCATCGGCGCCGTGATGTTGATCTACGTGCTGTCGCAGTTCGGAATGAAGCCGAAGCGCAGGGGTGCGGTGATCGGGTTGGTGGTGCTCGTGCTTTTCGCTTGGGCGATCACCGCTGCCCGGGGCATTGAAGGGAGGTTCAATACAACCTCTGGATCGAGTGTTCGGCTGACGTTCTTGACGACCGGCTCAGAGAATCTATTCTCCCCCACGACCTGGCATCAATTCGCCGTTACAGCCGGATACCGCCTCGACGGGAACAGCTACGGGGCAATGGAACTAGAGGCCCTTCGCTCGGGGGCACATCCAGTGGGACTAACGCCGTTGAAGAACGATGTCTTGTTGGCCGTACCCAGCTTCCTTAATCCCAACAAGGACTCCGGGGATCCCGGAAACCGAGTGGAGAAGACCTATGTCGAAGAGCACCTCCCCATCCCTGAACTTTTGATTGGCGATACGGGAACCTATCTCGACATCTTGCCGACCCAGCTCGGAACCTTGCTTGGAATCTTGGGGGAATCGGGGATGCTCGTGGCGGCGTTCTTCTTGGGATTGGCGTTCGCCGCATTGGATCGATGGGTTCGCCGCGACCTCGGACCAGTTCGGATGCTCGTATCCCTCGGGGTGCTCTATTGCGTCCTCAACTACGAAGCATCATGGGATACCTGGACCACGACCCTGCGGGGGATTGTGGTCCTCGTGGTCTTGATTGGTGGTCTCTTGGGGATTCGTCGATTGGCTCTGAGCGCAAATCGACAGGTGGTTGCCTCGGGTCGGTTACCAGTTGACCGTAACCTCGCAGATGCGGGTCGTTCTCGCGGCCGGCGTCCGAGGCGCGACGAGGATGATGTAGTCGCAAGCGACCGCGCCTAAAAAGTAGAAGGACGCGCCGAAAATGGCGGCGTTGTTGCCGGCGTGACAACGATGGACTTTGGACATTGTCTGTAGTTGGTCGAGAGGTCCACCCGAATCGCGGATGGCGGATTGCCCCAATTCGGTTGAGGCCTCGGTGATGCTGTACTTAAATTCCAGTCCCTCGGGGTCGGTCTGGCTATCGGCGCCCTCCAACGTCGAGTCGACACCTCGGGTGGGACCCTGCCACGTTCATCTTCCGATACCTCAGAATGTGGGTAGCCTTCTCGACCATCGGTTCCATTCAAGTGGTGGCCCAGATTTTCGCGTACGTCACCCTGCCATCACGGCCCCGGCGCTGGCCCATCGTCCGGCACTGGCCAACGTTCGACGCAGCGCCCATAGCGTTCGAGATCGAGAGGAGCCGCACGTAGGCGACTGATTACCTGCTCGGCCAGCTTGTCAGGGCTAGTCGATTACCCCGCCCGGGGTGGGAGTACATTGGACGGGTGGTCCAACAGGAATCGACCGGTGAACCCGGTCTGCTCGACTACGTCCGAGTCCTGTGGCGGCGGCGCCTCATCGTCATCCTGGCGGTCATCGTCGCCGTCGGGGCCACTATCGGGATCGACGCCGTCCGGACCAGGGTGTATCGAGCCACCTCCAACATCCTGTTCGTCTCGCAGAACTACTCGAGCGGCGGAACGATCGTCCCCCTCAGCCCCACTGACATCGCCACAGACATCGAGTTGGTCCAAGGGGCCGCGATCAAGGCCACGGTGGCCAAGAATCTGGGCGCTGTCCCCCCGCCGGTGACCGTGAACCAAGTCGGCACCACCGAAGTGGCCCAGATCTCGGTCTCCTCACCCGACAAGATACTCGCCACCAAAGCGGCGAACGCGTACGTCCGCGCCTACATCGCTAATAGTCAGAGCCGGTATCTGGCGAACCAACAAAGCGCCGAGTCTCAGATCCAGCAGCAGATCAATGGGCTCCAGACCCAGATCCAGTCGGTCCAGACCCAGATCAACCTGTCGGGAACGAACCAGACCCAAATCGCCAACCTCGATGCGCAACTCGGGACGCTTGAATCCCAGCAGCAAACCCTCCACACTCAACTGAGCCAATTCACGGTGGAGGCCGCACAGACACCCAGCGGCGGTCAACTGGTGGCCCCCGCCACGGTCCCGACCAGCCCGGTGTCGCCCAAGCCGGTCGCCGACGCAGTGATCGGCGGTGTCATTGGCCTGATCATCGGTATCGCCTTGGCCATGCTTCGCGAATACCTCGACGACAGAATCCACAACAAGGCCGAGCTTGAACAGGTGGCCACAGGCCTCCCGGTGCTCGGCATCATCCCTCGGATCGATGACTGGCGTGACAGCGAAGTCCCGTTCCTGGCTTTCGCCCACCGTCCCAAATCGCCTGCGGCGGAGGCCTACCGTGGCCTGCGCACCTCGATCCAGTTTGCGCGTCTGGACCACCCCATCCGCATCCTCCACGTGACGAGCCCGGCCGCGGCCGACGGCAAGACGACGACTTCGGCCAACCTTGCAGTAGCCATGGCGGAGGCCGGCCAGAACGTGGTCTTGATCTGCTGCGACCTTCGCCGGCCGCGGGTCCACGAGTTCTTCTCCTTGCCCAATACAGTGGGGCTTACTTCGGTCCTGGCCGGTCAAGTTGATCTGCCCCATGCCTTGGTGCACGTACCGGGGATCCCCCGCCTCACGCTCCTACCCTCAGGGCCCCTGCCAGCCAATCCCTCTGAGATCCTCGGGAGCCCTCAAACCCGCGAATTGTTCACCACGCTGTCCCAGGCCGTCGACCTGGTGATATTGGACAGTCCACCGCTGCTTCCCGTGACCGATGCTTCGATCCTGGCCACAGTGGCCGATGGGTCGATCGTGGTCACCGCCGCCGGCGAGACCACCCGCCGAGACCTGTCGCGGGCCATCGAACTCCTCCATAGTGTGGACGCCTCGGTCACCGGGGTGGTGCTCAACAACGCTTCAGAGAGCGATTCCTACGTCTATTACGGCTACAGCGGGCAGTACGGCTACGGGGGGCGGTCCGGCCGCGAAAACGGCAACGGCGACGGAAGCGACCCTGGGACGGACAACGGCAGCGGCAGCGGCAAGAGCAACGGAAAGAGCAAGAGCACGCGCTCTCGGAACAAGGCGTCGAATGGGGTGGTCCTCTTGCCCGGCGCCGCGACCTTGCCACCCAAGACGTGAGCGCCCGATACGTGGACGCCCGCGTGACTGGTCCCGTCGATCGCTAAGCGTTGGCGACGCATCAGCACCAGAATCTTCGGCGGCGGGGCCACGGCCGCCGCCGGATCCGGACACCGTCGCGACGTCGGCGTGTGGTCTTGGTCGTCTGCGTTGTCGCCGTGGTCGGTGTGCTGGGGCTCGGTGCGCTTGTGGCGTGGAGTTCTTGGAAGTCGTTGAATCGGGCCCGCACCCCACTCGAACAGGCTCGCCAGCTGGTCGATCAGCTCGAGCAGGACCCCAATCAGTTACTCAGCGCCCAAGGCCGGGCCGCGGCGGGCCGCAATATTGAGACCATCGAACGTGACGCCGCTTCGGCCCGCGCCATTGTCGAGTCGTCGGACGCCCTCGACGCAGTGGGCTACGTGCCCTTGCTCAGTACGCAACGCCAAGGCGTGCTGGACTTGGCGAGTGACGCCGAGAGCGCCGCTCAGATCAGCAGCTCCCTGCTCGACCAGGTGGACGCCGTTACCGCCACAAGCCATGGCACCACCATCGATCTGACGCGTCTTTCGGCGCTGGTGCAGGCCGTCCACCTCGCCCACGCGCAGTTGGTGCACCTGCGACGGCCGACCGGCGATCTGTGGGGTCCGATCGCCCAAGCCCGTGCGTCCTTCAATCGCCAAGACGTCCGCCTCACCACCCAACTCGCAAGAGGCCAACAGATCCTCGGGTACGCGTCGGACTTCTTGGGGGCGAAAGGGCCCCGGACCTACTTGCTGGCCACGGAGAACAACGCCGAGATGCGCGACCAGGGTGCCGTGCTCTCGGTGGACTTTCTCCACGCCAGCGGGGGAACCCTCCACACGGACCATCCCCAGAGCGTCGGCCAGTACCCGCTGTCGCAGCCCGTCGCCGTTCCCGTCCCGGCTGGGCTCCAAACCGTGTTCGGCGCCTTCCAGCCGACCCTTCTTTGGCAATCGGCCAACACCACCGCCGATTTCCCGTGGAGCGGGACGGACCTCGCCGCGATGTCCGCGGCGGGCGCCAGCCAGCCGGTGGACGGGGTGGTGGCCCTCGACGTGCCGACACTGGCCAGTCTGCTGGCCCTGACCGGACCCGTCACGGTGGCCGGCATCCCCCGGCCGGTCACGGCGGGGAATGTGGCCCCGCTCTTGCTGCACGACCTCTACGCCGGCGCACCGGCGGGCAACCAGGCCGCGCGCCATGACGAAAACGCCGATGTCGCCAGCGCCGTGTTCAACGCCCTGTCCTCCCGCCCGGTCGACGTAGCCGCCTTGGCCCATTCGCTGGCCAAGGACGTCGCCGGGCGGCACCTGATCGTCTGGGACGCCCAGCCGACCAACGAGGCGATCTTGGTCCGCTATGGCGCCTCTGGTGCCATCGACACCGAGAACCCCACCCGGGCGTTCCACGTGGCGGTCGAGAACGCCGGTGCGACCAAGCTCGACTACTACGTGCAGGTCAGCGTGCACCAAGACATCGAGGTGGACGGCGGGGGCTCAGCCACCATCGACACCGCGGTGACCGTGACCAATCGGGCTCCAGCCGGACAGCCCCCCTCCTATCAGCTCGGGCCAGATGACAAGACCTCGATCATCCCGGGTCAGTACGTGGCCAACGTGTACCTCTGGGGGCCCCGGGGTTCAACGCAGGTCGGCAGCGTGGCCGAGTCAGGACTTCGGGTCAGCGAGACTTCGATCTCGGTGCTGGCCCAGCACCAGACCACCGTCCATTTCACCACCACCATCGCCGGGGCCGTGACGTCGGGACTCCTGGCGTTGACCTACGTCCCTCAACCCCGACTGGCCCCGATCACCTTCACGGCCAACCTGTCGGCGCCCGCTTGGACGGTGGAGAGCGCCCACGTGCCGGGTGGGAGCCTCACCAGGACGACCGTGGTAACGTGGCAGCTCAGTCACCATTAGTTGGCCCGATTAGCGGATCGGTGGTGGCTACTGGCAAGCGGACATGGGGCCCGGGTCTGGCCTTGTGCGAGCAAGGGCGAACCGGGTATCGGGGGATTGATGCACCGCAAACCTCGTGATGACATGAGAAGGATCCTGCTCGCCGGAGCACTCTCCGGGGCGGCTCTCGTGATCTCGGCGGTACCCGCAGAGGCCGCCTACCCCCCGGGCACGTCCACCTTCATCGGCACCTTCGTCCCCGGACAGAGCGCCAGCACCACCTTCACCGGCTACATGGCCGGTTCTAACGTCAATTACACGGTCAACGGCACCCCGGACGGCAGCGGCCCCGCCGGACCCGACGGTTCGGTCCCGATCGCGATCAGCATTACCGACCCCCACGTCGCGGTGAACGGCAACACCCCGATAGCCGTTAACTTTGGCACGACCACGGTCACAGGGAGCGGCGTCAGCCAAGCGGGAACACCCATCGCCAACTCGGTCACGCTCAATATCGTCCAGGCTTCGAGCTCAACCCCGACCACGACCCCAGCCAGCGGCAACTCGGGCAGCGGCAACTCGGGCAGCACCAGCTCGGGCAGCAGCACCACCCTGGCCTTCACCGGTGCCGACATCGCCGCCACCGTCGCGGGTGGATTGGCGCTGCTCGCCGTGGGCTCGGTGCTGGTGATCGCCACCCGGCGGCGGTCACACCGCGGCCGCAAGGCGGCCTGAGCCGCGCGGCGTTCCGAGGCCGTCCCGCACGGCTCACCCGGACGCCGCGTCACCCCAGATCAGCAGTTGAAGTTCCCCAGTGAGCGCGTGCACCTGGCGGGCCATGGCTCGGTAACCCTCGTAGGGACCCCCGATGGGGTCGTCGATGTCGTCATCGGGGTATTCCTCGTGCAGGTCCGTAGCCCGGCGGCCGGCATGCAATCCGGCCAGCCACTCCATCAAGGGCTCCCGCGGTCCCCGGCGCCCCACCAACCGACCCCGCCGCACCAATTCTCGCAGCGTGAAGGTCACCGGCCACCGAGAGGGCTCAAGGACCGCCATCTCGCGAACATGGAGCCGGGCCATGCCGATGACGAGGTCAGCCCGGGCCACATCGGGCGCCGTAATCTGGTGGCTCCGATGTGCCGCAAGATCCAGCCCGTATTCGGCGGCCGCCCGGGCCACCTCGACGGGCACCGCCCGCCCACTCTCGAGGAGCCCCCCGGAGTGAACCGCCACCGAACCAAGATCAGCCGAGGACGACGCCAGGAAGCCGGCGGCCATCGGCGAACGGCACAAATTGGCGGTGCAAACCACCAGGACCTGGACCTCTGGCCCCACTGACCGTTCGTGAGCACCTCGCCGGCCAGAGCCGCGCTGATCAGCGTGCATACGCGAATCGGCTCTTTCTCAGGAGAAATTGGATTCGCCGAACACCCGTGACCCCCGACACGACAATCATGCCCAAGACCAACTGTAACCGAGCCAAGCCCGGCGCACGCTCCGGACTACCGGGACCAGCCGCGGCCAAGATACCGTCGACGCGAATGGGTTTGAATGTGTCAGCGGAACGGGATTCGACGAGGAGCATGACCAGGGCCGCCCGGCAGTGCTCAAGGAGGCGACATGACTGGCCCGGACACAACGACACCACAGACCACCATGCCGGCCAGCTCCCCGACCCTCGCTCCGGCCCGGCCTGACCCGGCACTCGACGACGGCGACCACGACCGGATGGCCCATATCGTGCTCGAGGGTTACACACCCAAAGACGGCGAGTTCGTCTCAGCCGGCCCCGGAGTGGTCGAAGGGATGGTCAACAGCACGCCGGTGCGAGCTCTGTGCGGCAAGGTCTGGGTCCCCGGTCGTGACCCCAAGCGCTACGCGCTTTGCCCGACCTGCAAGGAGATCGCCGAAGGGATGGGATGGAAGGTCCCGGCTCGCTGACTACTGCGGCGCCGACCGCCGGTTCGGCGGTCCCAAGAGTCCGGTCGGGGCGACGGAGGTGGGGCAGGGGTGTGCCACACTGGGCACCTCGGTGGGCGTAGCTCAGGTGGTTAGAGCGCCAGGTTGTGGTCCTGGAGGCCGGGGGTTCGAGTCCCCTCGCTCACCCCGAAGGCACCGAGGCCCGGCGCGACCGGGCTGGTGCAGCCAACGAAAACGGGGGCCAGATGACCTCGGGTGAGCCCATGACGACACCTGGTGGACGGGTGGCCCTCGTGACCGGTGCCTCCTCGGGCATCGGCGCGGCGACAGCGCGGCTGTTGGCCGAACAGGGCACGACCGTCGCACTGGTGGCCCGGCGCGGCGCCCGGCTCGACGAGGTGCTCGGGGACTGCGTGGCGAGCGCCCCGGACTCGAGGCGCTGGGTCGCCGACCTCTCGGATCCCGAAGGCGCAGCACACCTGGCGCTCAACGTCTGGGACGCCTTCGGCCAGATCGACGTAGTGGTGAACAACGCCGGCATCCCCATGCGCAAGCCGGTGAGTCGTCTCACCATGCAAGAGGTGGAGCGGGTAATGACCGTCAACTACCTTTCCCCGGTCGCCATCACCCTGGCCGTCCTTCCCCGCATGCTCGAGCGCAGCTCAGGCACCATCGTGAACGTCTCGAGCCTTGGTGGGCGTCTCGGCATCGCTACCGAAGCCGCGTACTCGGCTTCGAAGTTCGCCCTCGCTGGTTGGAGTGAGGCGATTGCCGCCGACCTCGTCGGGACCGGCGTGGCGGTCAAGTTGGTCCTGCCCGGGGCCATTGACACCGAGATCTGGGAGCAACCGGGAAACGACCAACCGATCTACACCGGGCCGCTCGTTCCGGCCGCCGAGGTCGCCGCGGGAATCGTCGCCTGCATCGACAGCGACCGGTTCGAGCACTACCTGCCGGACATGAAAGCAGTAGTGGAGATGAAGACCGCCGACATCGACGGATTCTTCGACGGCATGCAGGCCATGGTGAACAACGAGCTCGACGCGGACACGGTCGCCGAGGCAACGAGTGGCGGCCTCGGCCATGGACCGAGCGACGACGGTCGGTGACGTCCGTGCAGGGGTGAGCGGAGGGTGACCCCATCCGGTCCGGGCCGGGTGTGACCGATCGCATCGGGGCAGCCGAGCCGGTCTACGACCGCATCGGGCGCCAATATTCGGCGGGGCGTCGGACCGACCCGCGCTGGGCGGCGGCGATCCTCGAGCAGTTGGGTCCGGCCCGCACCGTCGTGAACGTGGGCGCCGGAGCCGGCTCCTACGAACCCGCGGACCGCCGGGTAATCGCCGTCGAACCCTCTAGTGTCATGCTCGGCCAACGGCCGGCATCGGCGGCCCCTGCGGTACAGGCCCGGGCGGAACAGCTCCCCCTCGGCGATGACACGGCCGACGCCGCTCTCGCCGTACTCACCGTGCACCACTGGACCGACTGGCGGGCGGGGATCGCCGAGATGCGGCGGGTCGCCCGCCGCCGGGTGGTGCTCACCTACGACCCCGAGCTCCACGCCGGATTCTGGCTGGTGCGCGATTACATGCCGTCCGTGCTCGATTTCGAGCGGCGACGGATGCCCGGCGTCGACGACGTGGCCACCGAACTCGGGGCCAGCCGGGTCGTCGCGCTCACGGTCCCCCGGGACATGCAAGACGGCGTGCTGCCCGCCTTTTGGTGCCGGCCTGAGGCCTACCTCGATCCGGTGGTGCGGGCCAACAACTCGGCGCTCGCCCAGGGCGATCACCAGGCCATCGACGAGGGGATCCGCAGGCTGGCGGCCGACCTCGAGTCGGGGGCCTGGGCCGCCCGACACGCCGAGCTCGACCTGCTCGACGAGATCGACGCCGGTTTCGTCCTGGTGGTTGCCGGCGCCTGAACGAACGGCGCAGCCCCTCGGGCTGGTCTCACTCGTTGGTCTTCTCCAAGACTCAGGCCCGAGACGTCGGCTCGGCTGATCAGCACAGCCAGTCGGCCGGACCGAGAACGCGAGGCGTCGATCGGAGGGCGCCGGCGCCCCTCGTCGGCCGGACTCAGCTCCCGGGCCCGAGATCGGCGAAGCGGCGATAGCGCGCCGAGGCCGCACGGGCCCAGACCGGGTCGGGCTCGATCCGTCGACCGGTGCTGGCCCACCGCTGCGAGGCCTCGAGTGAGGACTCCAGGCCGGCGCCCAGCCGGGCGAAGAAGGCGGCGCCGTAGGCGGCACCTTCGGCGACTCCTACTGTGTGGACCGGTAGTCCAGTCGCGTCGGCCACCCCGGCCATCCACGGCCCGACCCGGGTACCCCCGCCGCTGGCCACCACCCGGCGGCCCTCGATGCCCGATCGCTCGAGCATGCGACGGATGACAAAACCGCTGGCTTCGTACGCCCCCCGCTCGATGGCTCCGGGGCCCTGGGTGATGTCGAGGCCGTGCACGCTGGCCCGGAGCATCGGGTTGTTAAAAGGCGTGCGCTCCCCTCGCAGATACGGGAGCCAGACGGGAACCCGCTCAGGGTCGCCGCTGCGGTCCTCGGTGGCCGGTGCCCCCGGACCCGGACGTGGAACGCCGCGCAAGAGTCGCCGGGCCCAGTCGACGAAGAGGGCGCCGGCGTTGCTCGGACCCCCGACCAAGAAGCGACCGGGCACGGTGTGGGGGATGCTGATGAAGTCGGGGACGGTGACCAAGGTGTCGGTCACCACCCAGATGACCAGGGTCGCCCCGAAGATGGCCAGCACGTCCCCCGGCTCGGTTGCCCCAGCCACGATCTGATCGCACAGGGCGTCGATGGTGCCCCCGGTAAATATGGTGTCGGCACCAGGCAGGGTGCCCCCGGCCTCGCACATGGGGACAACGACGGGGAGCTGGGCTTCGCTCACCCCGATCTGCTCAAGCAGCGCCGTGTTCCACGAGCCCCAGGCGTGCAGGGCCCCGAGGGAGGAGACCATGGCCGAGTCCACGGCGGGGACCCCGCAGAGGGCATGGGTGGCCACGCCCTGGCAGGGCCAGTATCCGGCGGCCTCGGGGGCCAGCTCTTTGGCCCAACGGAGAAATCCCTCGGCGTCGGGCATCGACCCGGGGAAGTCGAACCCCTCGGACATGCTCCGGCCATCCGTGGGCCGGCCGCGGACATCGCCATAGAGGAGTCCGGGGACAAGGGGAATCCCGCGCCGGTTCACCGCGGTGAGCGAGGGCACCATGGAGGCAACCGTCACCCCGGCGATCGGTGCGCCGACACTGGCGGTCACCGCGGCATAGGCCCGTCGGGGTCCCTGACGCCAGGCCCGGCGGGCATCGTGTTCGAGCATGTCGGCGGCGGGGGTGAGCACCTGGTGGGGCACCCGGACCGTGGCCACGACCTGACCGTTGCCGTCGACGGCCAGGGCCTTCACCGACGTCGTCCCGATGTCGACCCCGACGGTGATCGCCGCGGACATCTATGAACCTGACACGTGCGTCATAACCGGGCCATTATGGAGCACATGCCCACCTCGCGCCCGAAAGCGCTCGTCACTGCCGCGCTCAGCGGCCCCGGCCTGGTCCTGCTCGGTGAGCTGGCCGACCTGGTCATCGATTCCTGGCTCGACCAGCCCACACTGCGCATCTACAACGCCGAGCAGCTCGCCGAACGCGTGGCAGCCGAGGGCGCGAACATCGTGATCGTCGAGAGCGACCAGTGCGGTGGGGCGCTCTTCGAGCGCGATGAGCCTCTGATCGCCGTGTGCAGCTGCCGGGGCGACCCGAACAATGTGGACGTTGCTGCGGCCACCGCGGCCGGGGTCCCGGTTCTGCGGGCCCCCGGGCGAAACGCCGACGCGGTGGCCGAGCTGGCCATCGCCCTGCTGTTCGCGGCCAACCGCCGGGTGATCGCCGCGGACAAAGACGTTCGGGCCGGAGAGATCTACAAGGACGGCACCATTCCGTATCAGCGCTTCCGGGCCTGGGAGTTGGCGGGCAAGACGGCCGGGCTGGTCGGCTTGGGCGCGGTCGGGCGGGCCCTGCGCTGGAGACTCCAAGGCCTGGGCATCGAGGTCCTCGCCTACGACCCCTACGCGCCCGACGCGACGTCGAGCTTCGAGGAGCTCCTGGCCAAGTCCGACATCATTTCAATCCACACTCCGGTCACCGAGGAGACCAGCGGGATGATCGGGGCCGACGCCTTCGCCAAGATGCGTGACGGGGTCATCTTCATCAACACCGCCCGGGCCAAGGTCCACGACCCCGATGCGTTGGTTGCGGCTCTCACCTCGGGCAAGGTCTCCGCCGCCGGACTCGACCACTTCGAGGGCGAGTTCCTCGATCCCGCACACCCCCTCACCACGTTCGACTCGGTGGTGCTCACCCCCCACATCGGCGGCGCCACCTACGACACCGAGTCGAACCACACCAAGACAATCGCCGACGACCTCTGCCGGATCCTGGCCGGGGCCCGGCCGGTCAACATCGTGAACCCCGAGGTGCTCGACTCCCGCTGAACGCTCGCACGCTTCCCGGCGTCGGCCCACCTCCTGGTACCACGAAGCGTGCGTCCCGAGCTGGGCCGATCCGGGGATGTGCGGTGTCGGGCACCGCGCCCACCAGAATAGGGAGGTGCCCGAGGTCCACACGTCACAGACACTCCCCCTGCGCTGGCCCGGCCAGCCGAGCGTCGATGCGGCCCCGGCCGCGGCGCAACGAACCGAGCGCGAGGAGGTGGGCCCGACCACCGGACCGACGCTCAGCACACCGGACGTCACGTCGAGCGGGATCGGGGCGCCAACTCCTGATCGGCCCGACGTCGAGGTGCGCACCAGCACCCGACGGCGCAAGACGGCGACGGCCTTTTGGGAGGGCGGGCGCATCGTGGTGGTCATGCCTTCCCACGTCCGTCGGGCCGACCGTGCCGAGCTGGTCGACTGGCTCGTGGCCCGGGTGCTGGCCAAGCGACCACGTGCGGGCGCGTCGGACGAGGCTCTCGGCGTCCGGGCCGCCGCCCTGGCCGACCGCTTCGTGGACGGGGTGCGCCCGAGCGCGATCCGCTGGGTCACCAACCAAGAGAAGCGCTGGGGATCGTGCTCGGCCGAGAACGGAGAGATCCGGCTCTCCCATCGCCTGCAGGGGGCGCCCGAATGGGTGGTGGACGCCACCATCGTGCACGAGCTGGCCCATCTCGTGCATCCGAACCACTCGACCGGCTTCCATTCGCTCGCCAACCGCCACCCGCGTCAGCACGACGCCACGCTCTTCTTGGAGGGTTACTCCCTCGGGATCGATTGGGTGCAGAACGAGTCGACCTGAGCAACCCCGGCTCTTGGCGTGTGCACGGCGCAGCCGACACGTCGTTTTGACCGAGCGGAGGGGGCGCAGCCCCGTGAGATCATGGGGAATGGCGAACAATGACCCCGGCACGTGTGGGTTCTGCGGTCACCCCGGCACCCACGCCGTTGCCCGTGGATCGGACAGACCATTTTGTGAGGACTGCGACCGCTGTTGGGTCGAGCGCCAGAACAGTGACCGGCCGCCGAGCCACGGGTAGGGCCGCGGCGAGATCCCGCGTCAGAGGATGCTCCGGCGATTCTGTGGACGGTCGGGGCTCTCGAGTGCCCCGTGGTCGTCGAGCGGCGCCCGCCGTCATCGTGTGGCAGCTGCAATCTCGCGACCCTCGGCACCCTAAGACCTGCATGGCCGGCCCGGACAGAGCGAGCCCGTCGGCCGGCTCCCGGCGATCTGGCATGACCGTCGCACGGTCAGCCAGACTACGAAAATGAGAGCTGCGGGCACGGAGGACTCCATCGACCCGTGCGCTGGCAGCGACATCGCCTCGTTCGACGTCGAGTGCGATGTCATTGTCGTCGGCTTCGGTGCAGCAGGCTCGACGGCGGCCCACGCCGCCGCCGAAGCGGGGGCCGACGTCACCGTGATTGAGCGCACCGGTGGCCCTGGCGGCGCCGCGGCGTTGGCCGAAGGCATCATCTATCTCGGCGGTGGGACCCCCATCCAAGTGGCGTGCGGCTTCGAAGACTCGACCGAAGAGATGTTCAAGTTCATGATGGCGGCGTGCGGGCCCGAGCCCGACGAGTCGAAGATCTCCACGTATTGTGACAACAGTCTCGAGCACTTCGACTGGCTCGTGGCTCGCGGTGTGCCGTTCGATCCGACCTTCTGCGCCGACACCTCCATGGCGCCGACCGGAGTGGAGGGCCTCGTGTACTCCGGCGGCGAGGACGCCTACCCCTTCGATCAGATCGCCCGCCCCGCCCCTCGGGGACACCTGGCCAAGACCAAACGGGCCACCGGATGGCTTCTCATGGAACACCTGGCCGGTGCGGTGCGCGATACCTCCGCCACCGTCTCGCTCGACACCCACGCCGAGCGGCTGGTCGTCACCGACGGCCGGGTGGTCGGAGTGATGGCTCGGAGCTTCGGCAGGACCGTGAGCCTTCGGGCTCGGCGCGGCGTCGTGCTCACTGCCGGCGGCTTTGTCTTCAACGACGACATGCTCGCCCAATATGCGCCGCCCTTGGTTCGGGGCAACTACAAGGTCGGCACCGAAGGAGACGATGGTCGGGGCATCCAGATGGCCCAACGAGTCGGCGCGGCCGTCCGCAACATGTACGCGGGGGAGGTCTCATTGCCGATCACCCCGCCCCGGAACCTCATCCACGGAATTCTGGTCAACCGGCACGGCCAGCGATTCATCAATGAGGACACCTACATGGGTCGGGTGGGCCAAGCGGCGCTGTATACCCAGGATGCAGAGATTTACCTGGTGGTTGACGAGGAGTCCTACGAGCCGAATTGGATGGGGTTGGCTGCGACCTGGGTCTGTGGGAGCGCCGGCGAGCTCGAAGGGGAAATGGCCTTGCCCCCCGGGTCGTTGGAGTCGACGGTGGCCCTGTACAACCGTCACGCCGAGGACCACGAGGATCCGGTCTTCCACAAACACCCCCGCTGGGTACGACCCCTTCGACCCCCACTCGGCGCAATCGATCTACGGCTGAGCGCCGCGCCCTACGCGCCGTTCACGTTGGGTGGGCTCGAGACAACAGTGCGCGGTGAGGTTCTCGATCTGGGCGGTGACCCCATTCCGGGGCTCTTCGCGGCCGGGCGGACAACCGCAGGGGTGTGCGCCCAGGGCTACGCCAGTGGGCTCTCCATCGGCGACAGCACCATGTTCGGGCGATTTGCCGGTGCGACGGCAGCCGGATCGTCCGAGTAGGCCACCTCCGACGAGCAGGTCACGGGCCGGGACCGAGACGCTGATCGCATCTGACGCGCAGTTGTCCGCTCCGTGGGCGACGGATCGGTGCCAACGAGGAGCCCGGACGGGCACGTCGATATGATCTGGACGCGGCTGGGGACCACTGCGCCTCGGGGCCGTGAGGAGCCGACATGGTGAGTCGCCCGGCAGGTGCGGTCAACAGATTGCCCGACTACGTCGAACTGCGGCGTCGGGTTGTGGAGTTTCTGCACCGACAGGGGGCCGACGCGGTCCCCCACCTCCGCGGGACTCTCACAGAGCACCTGGAGGGGACCGAAGGACTGCTGCGAGCCTGGGGATCATCAGATGCCCTCGCGCTGGCCGGCCTGTGTCACGCCACCTACGGGACCGACGGTTTTGCCCCTTCCCTCCTCTCACTCGGAAAGCGAGCCGTGCTGCGCGACCTAGTCCCCGCCGAGGTCGAAGACATCGTCTACTTCTACGCATCGTGTGACCGCAAGGCCGTCTACCCGCAGCTTGGCAACTCCAATCCCGTCGCCTTCAGGGATCGGTTCACTGATCGGGTCTTCGAACCCACCGCAGCGCAGCTCGGGCAGTTCGTGGACCTCACGTTGGCCAACGAGATCGAGATCACGTTGATTGACTCCGCCATCGCCGGGCCGCCTCGTTGGCTCACGAGCCTGTTCGCCCAGATGCAGGACCTGGCGAGTCCCTCGGTGCAGCGGTGCGTACGCCAACACCTCGGTGATGAGGACTAACCCGAAGTCCAGACGGTCGGCCCGAGAATATCGGCGCAGTCAGCCATGAGGGTTCGCACGACGTCGGCCGCCCGACGCTGCGTGCCCAGGGCGAAGTTCTGACCGGCAAACAAACTGGTCGCGTGATAGTCACCGCGTGCCGCAGCGGCGCGCCGTAGCGACTTGGTGGCGTTGTTGATCTGGGGGTACCCCGACGGGGCCGATCTGTGTGTGGTCATGAAGCGATTCACGACACCACGGGCGGTCCTCCCGCTGAAGGCCCTCGTGAGGGCCGTGCGGTCAAGATCGGGGGCCTCGAGCGCTGCTCTGTGGGCGGCATTTGTCCCGCTCTCGGGGCAGCGGAGGAAGGCGGTGCCGAGTTGGGCCGCGTCGGCTCCTGCCACGAGCACCGCGGCGACATCACGACCCTCCATCAGACCGCCAGCAGCGACGAGCGGTACGTCGACTCGGCCACGCACCGCAGCGAGAAGGGCGAGTATGCCGAATCCCCGCACGTCCTCTTCGGAGTCGCCGAACACACTCTGATGGCCGCCGGCGTCAATGCCTTGCAGACAGATGGCGTCGGCGCCTGATCGGGCACTCGTGGCCGCATCCTCGGGATTGGTCGCCGTCACGATCACCTTCGAGCCGGCCCCTTGGAGTGCAACGATCATCTCGTTGGGTGGGCAACCGAAGGTGAAGCTCGTCACCGCCACGGGGTCAGCGACGAGCGCTTCGATCTTCGCCGACCAGTCGTCGTCATCCCATGTGGCATCGCCGATGGAGACGCCCAACTCTTCGGCTTGCGGGCGGAGTCCGACGAGATAGGCGTCGATGTCATCGGCATCGGCGTGGTCGGGATGAGGGACGAACACATTGACCGCGAAGGGCTTGGTGGTCAGGGCCCTGACCTCGGCGATCTCCGCGGTCATCTCGGTGCAGCTCTTGTAGCCCGCGGCAAGCGATCCAAGTCCACCGGCCTCGCTGACCGCCGCGGCAAGAGGGGCGCCACTTGGTCCGCCGGCCATCGGGGCTTGGAAGATGGGGACCGCGACGATGTCGCGCAGTCTGTTCATGGCTCATTGACTCCTGACCTCGCCGGGCCCACCTTGTGACTCGGGATTGTTTCTCACGACCGGTGCCGGGTCGCCGACATCGACCGGAGCGATGGTCCGCGGACCGGCAGCCCCTCGAAGAATGTCTCGTAGACCCGGCCTAGTGGCCACCGAAGACGATGAGGCTGCGCACCACCTCCCCGGCCTCCATGGCAACGAAGGCTTCGTTGACGTCATCGAGTCCGATCCGGCGGGTCACGAGGGATGACGCGTCCAGGTCACCTCGTGCAACCAGGTCGACGAGCATCGGGAAATCACGGTCAGGGTCGGTCGACCCGTACACACAGCCGAATAGGGCCTTGGCGTCGGCGAAGAGCTCCATCGCGTTGAACGGAACCACGTCTGCGTCCGAACCCGCACCCACCACCACGGTCGTGCCCCCACGCCGGGCCGCTGAATAAGCGAGGCGGATGGTCTCGGGGCGCCCGACGACCTCGAAGCTGAAGTCCGCCCCCCGCCCCTCGGTCAGCGCACGCACCTGATCCAACGCATCGCCCGCGGACGAGTCCACCGATGCGGTCGCCCCCATCGATTCGGCCAGGGCGAGCTTTGCGGCCACGCGATCGACGGCGATCACCTGCGACGCCCCGGCCAGCCGGGCTCCTTGGACCACACAGAGCCCGACCCCACCGCAGCCGACCACGACGACGGACGAACCGAGGGTGACCCGGGCGATGTTGGCCACCGCACCGACCCCGGTAGCCAGGGCACAGCCGACGAGTGCGACCTGCTCGAGCGGCACTTTCGGGTCGACCGGCACCGCACTGCCTTCGGGGACGAGCGTCGCCTCTGCGAACGCCCCCACCCCGAGACCCCGGATGAGGGGTACGCCGGCGGCTGTGCCGTAGGGGCTCCCGAGCGCCTCGGCCAGGCCGATGTCGCAGAGCATGGGCTGACCCGCGAGGCAATAGAAACACCTCCGGCACGGCGGATTCCATCCGAGGACAACGTGGTCCCCGGGGCTGACTCGGGTCACCGCGCTGCCAACCTCTTCGACGACGCCGGCCCCTTCGTGTCCGAGGACGGTCGGGAACATGAACGGCAGTCGGCCCTGTTGGACCGAGAGGTCGCTGTGGCAGACACCGCTGGCCGCCAGTCGCACCCGCACTTGGTGCGGACCGGTCTCGGCCAGTTCAATCTCTTCGACGCCCAGAGGCTCACCAACGCCATGGAGCACCGCGGCGCGCACCCGGCGCTGCGTTGCACTCACGGTGGCGGGGCATCCGCTGGAGCCTGCGGACCGGGCAGATTCGGGTCCGGTCCCACCCAGTCTGAGCCGGCGTTGACCGTATCGCTGTCGAGTCCGGAACGAAGCACCCGGCCCGGGAGCTCGCCGGTAAACGCACCGTGGCGGACCACTTCGGTGCCGTTGACCAGCACGTGCCCGATCCCGGTCGCTTCGGCATAGAGGCGGCTCGCCCCCCCGGGAAGATCGTCGACCGTTCGCTCGGGGAGGTGGCCGACCTCTTCGGGGTCGAAGACCACGATGTCGGCCCACCAGCCTTCGGCCAGTCGGCCCCGGTGGCGCAGCCCGTAGAAGCGGGCCGGGACGTCGGTCAGCTGATGGACCGCCTCTTCCCAGCTGAGCAAGCCACGTTGGCGCACCCCGTCGCCCAGCAACGAGGTCGAGTAGATCGCTCCGCACATGGTGTCGAGATGGGCGCCCGCATCCGAGCCGCCGATGATCGCCCGAGGATCGCGCCATACCGCGGCCCGCGCCTGCCAATCGGCGTCGGACTCGGGAATCGGCAGGCGCAGCCCGGTGCGCAATTCGTCAGCCACCACCACATCGAGCAACGCGTCGAATGGTCCCTGACCACGCTCGGCCGCCACATCGCCCACGCTGCGACCCTCGTAGGCCGCGTTCGTAGCGGAGAAGGTCTCTTCGAACACGAGCCGCTCCCACACCGCCAAGTGACGCAGGATGCCCGCCTCGTCGGACTGGGCACTGCGATCCATGCGTCGTCGCACCTCCGGATCGGAAAACGCGGCAAGACGCTCTGGCTTTGCAAGCGAGAGGATCTCGCGCCACCCGGGCAGTCCGTCGAGGATGGCCCCGTGGTCGAAGGACAATCGCAACCGCATGGTGTGCGGCAGCGTCAACGCCACCACGGTCGCCCCCCGCTCGGCCGCAGCACTCGAGGCGGCCAGCTGGTGCTCGGTGCCGGCGGGATCCATGGCCGAGACCCCGAGCACGTTCCAGTTGACCGGGCGGTCGGCCAGCAAGGAGACCGTCGTCATCAAGTCGATCTCCTCGTCGCTGAAGCCATTCAGACACCCCGGGACGATCAGCTCGACGGTCGTGCCCGGGTGGTCGGCGACCGCCCGGGCCAGAGCCTCGATCTCGCCTCGCTCGGCGGCCCGGGAGGGCACCGGCCGGCCGTCCCCATCGTGATGGGTGTGGACCTTGGAGGTGGAAAAACCCATGGCGCCGTCGGTCAGCGCCTGGTGAAGTCCCTCGACCATGGCCGCCACCTGGTCGGGCGAGGCGACCTCACCCACCGCGTGGTCGCCCATGGCGGCCCGCCGAAGGGCGGAGTGGCCGACCAAGAAACCGGCGTTGACACCGATGCGACCGTCGAGACGGGCGAGCCATTCCCCGAACGACGTCCAGCTCCAGTCGAGACCCTCTTGGAGGGCGCGCAGCGGCATCCCCTCCACCCTGGCCATCATCTGTGAGAGGTACGCGGTGTTCTTCGGACCGCATGGTGCGAGGGAGAACCCGCAATTGCCCCCGAGCACCGTGGTCACCCCGTGGAGCGGTGACGGGCTGGCCGTCGGGTCCCAGAAGAGCTGGGCGTCGTAGTGGGTGTGCAGGTCGATGAAACCGGGAGCGACGATCATCCCGGCCGCGTCGATGACCGCAGCGCCAGCATCCTCGATCCCCCCAATGGCAACCACCCGCCCGTCGGACACCCCCACGTCGGCGAGGCGTCCTGGGGCGCCGGTGCCGTCCACCACCGTGCCACCGCGGATCACAAGATCGAGCACCGCGCCTGCGGACCGTTCGCGCTCGGGCACCCGGGCGCCTCTCCTACCCGGCCCGGGCCGGTCCGGGGTGGGTCAGCACGGTGCGCGCCCGGGTGAATGCCCGCATCCCCTCGGGACCGAGTTCGACCCCGAAGCCGGATTGTTTCCAGCCGCCCATGGGCGCCCGGAAGTCCATGGCCGACATGCCGTGGGTGTTGACGAAGATCGTCCCTGCTTCGAGGCGGTGGGAGATCGACGCCGCCAGGGCCTCGTCGTTACTCCAGATCGACGCGCACAGACCGAAGTCGGTGTCGTTCGCCGCGCTCAGTGCCTCTTCGAGATCGCGGTAGCCGAGCACCGGGAGCGCCGGGGCGAATTGTTCTTCACGCACGATGAGCGCGTCGGGCGGGGGCGCCTCGACAATGGCCGGAGAGACCACGTACCCACCGGCCTCGGAGTCCTCGTCGCGCAGCTGGGCGGGCCGGTGGACCCGGGCCCCCAAAGAGGCCGCCTCGGCGATAAAGGATTCGACGCGGTCCCGGGCTTGTGGTCGGTGGACCGGGCCCATGGTCACTCCGTCGACCAGCCCGTCGCCGACGACCTCGGTTGACAGCCGGGCCACCAGCGCCTCGATGAGGGCGGGCATCGAGTCTTCGTGCACGTAGAGCCGCTTGATGGCCATGCAGACCTGGCCGCTCGTCACGAAGGCGGCCTCGACGAGCCGGCCGGCCAATGCGTCGTCGATCTCGACATCGGGGGCGAGGATGGCCGGGTCATTGCCGCCGAGCTCGAGGACGAGCGGCTTGGTGGCCGCGGCGGCCGAGGCCATCACGGCACGCCCCGTCGGCACACCCCCGGTGAACGACACCATGTCGACATCTCGGTGGGTGACGAGCGCCTCACCGAGCGCCGCGTCGGGGCCGTTGACGATATTGAGCACGCCGGGCGGGAGCGCGGCCGCCAGGGCGGCCACCGTTGCCAGCACGGCTCCCGGACAGGTGGGCGGAGCCTTGGCCACCACGGTGTTCCCGGTCAGCAACGCCGGCAACACCTTGTTGCCCATGACCGACACCGGCCAGTTGAACGGCAGCAAGGCGGCGACCACGCCGTGAGGCACGTGCTCGATCTCGGTACGCCGGGCCCCCGAGCCGATGTGGCGCGGGGCCAGCGATTCGGCGGCGAAGGGGGCGAAGCCCGCCGCCATGGCACCGATCGTGCCGGCGTCGAAGATTGCCTCGAAGAGGACCTTGCCGTGCTCCCGGGTGAGCAGGCGGGCGAGGTCACCGCGGTCGACCGCGGCCGCCGCCTGCCGGGCGGCGGCCACCACCGCCGCGGACCGGTCCTCGGTGCTGGTGGCGGCCCACCCCGGGAAGGCCCGCCGGGCCGCGGCTACCGCCTCATCGAGCTGGGCCAGTGATGCGGTGGGCGCGGTGAGGACCACCTCGGCCGGCCGCACCGGATTGGTCACCGCGTACGAGCCACCCGCCCCCGCCACGACCTGACCATCGATCACCAGTCCGAATTGTTCGTCCACGTCGCCCCCACTTCGGTCTGCGGCGAGCGAGGTCTCGCTCGACCGGGTGCTCCGCCCCGGTCCGTGCGGACCGAGGACTATCTCGTCTCTGACGATAGTGTCACCTTTCGGTGCGCGACACGGCTCTCGGGAGCAGGCGATGACGGCGACCGGCAGACCGGGCCGGGGCTCACTCCTGCCCGATCCCGAGGCCCGGGCCATCGTGGTCCCGATCATCTCGGTCGACGACCACCTGATCGAGCCGCCCGACCTTTTCGAGGGCCGGATGCCCGCCGAGCTGGCGGCCGAGGCCCCCCGGGTGACCGAACTCGAATCGGGCCGGGAGGCCTGGGCCTTTGAGGGGAACCTTTACCCGAATGTGGGCCTGAACGCGGTAGTGGGACGCCCGAAAGAGGACTGGAGCATGGACCCGGCCCGCTTCGAGGAGATGCGGCCGGGCTGTTTCGATATCGACGCCCGGGTCGGCGATATGGACGCGGCGGGAATCTGGGCTTCGCTCTGCTTCCCTTCCCTGGTGGCTGGATTTTGCGGCTCGGTGTTCAGCCGTGCGGCAGACCCCGAGCTGGGCCTCGCCTGCGTCCGGGCCTGGAACGACTGGCATCTCGACGTCTGGGCCGGCACCCACCCGGGCCGGATCATCCCGCTGCAGCTGACCTGGCTCTCCGATGTGACGGTGGCCGCCGCCGAGGTTCGCCACAACGCCGAGCGCGGCTTTCGGGCGGTGAGCTTTCCCGAGTTCCCCGCCCAGTTGGGACTGCCCTCAATCTTCTCGGGGCGCTGGGACCCGTTCTTCGCCGCGTGCGAGGAGACCGAGACCGTCGTGTGCCTGCACACCGGGGCGTCGTCGTGGGCACCCCTCCCCTCCCCCGACCCGCCCTTCGAGCTCCTCCCCACCTTGTTCCCGGTGAACGCGTTGGTCGCCGCGGCGGAGTGGCTCTGGTCCGGTGTTCCCCTGCGCTTCCCCGGCCTCGCCGTCGCCCTCTCCGAGGGGGGCATGGGCTGGGTACCCATGCTGATGGACCGCGTCGACTACGTCGTGGCCCACTCGGCGTCGGGCACCGAGTCAGGGGCCTGGCCTTCGGCCCTGCGGCCGAGCGAGGTCCTCAGGCGCAACTTCTGGTTTTGCAGCATCGACGATCCGTCGGTGATCCCCCTTCGCCACGTGATCGGGGTCGATCACATCATGGTGGAGAGCGACTATCCCCATGCCGACTCGAGCTGGCCCGACACCCAGGCGGTGCTGGCCGCCACCATGGGCCACATCCCCGAGGCCGAGCTGCGAGCCATCGCCGGCGGCAACGCCGCCCGCCTCTTCCGCTGGGCCCTCCCCGAGCACGACGATTGGCGGGTACCATGACCGGCCCGCGTCCCGAGCCGCGCACCCCGCCCAAGGCCCTGGTGACCACGGTGGTGGTCGATGCCGACGGCCACGTGGTGGAACCCCCCGAGGCCTGGAGCGATGTCCCCGAGGAGGCCCGGCCTCGCATTGTGGCCGACTCGGTCGGGATTGAACACGTCATCGTGGGCGACACCGAGATCCTGGCGGTCCCCCTCGGAACGCTCGCCACCCCTGGATCGAGTTTCGCCGACTTCGCCTCGTATGCGCCGCTGTCCGAAGCCCACCAGGGCGGATCGGATCCACACCTGCGCCTCATCGACATGGACGCAGAAGGCATCGACCAGGCCGTGCTCTTCCCCTCGATCGGGCTCTACTTCTCCGCTGTCGCGGACCCCGACAGCGCGGTGCACCTGGCCCGGGCCTACAACGACTGGCTGGCCTCATACTGCGCAGCCGACCGGTTGCGTTTGTTCGGGGCGGCCATGCTTCCCCTCCAAGACCCGGTGGCCGCGGCGGCCGAGCTGCGCCGGGCCGCCAACGAGTTGCATTTTCCCGCGGCCTTCGTCCGTCCCAATCCCTGCGGTGGCCGATCCCTGTCCGACCCGGCCTATGAGGTCGTCTGGTCGGCCGCCGAAGAGGTGGGCGTTCCCGTCTGCGTCCATGAGGGCAGCTCGGTCATCGTCCCGACCCTTGGCTCCGATCGTCCCTTCAACCCGCTCATCCTCCACGCCGTATCCCACTCCTTCGAACAGATGCTGGCCTGTGCCCAACTCATCGCCTTCGGGGTCCTCGAACGCCACCGGGACCTGCAGGTGGTCTTCTTGGAATCGAGCGGCGGCTGGGTGCCCTTTTGGCTCGAACGCCTCGACGAGCAGGCCGAGACGTTCGGGGGGTTCTGCCCGGACATGGTGGAGCGGCCGAGCGACTACTTCGCCCGGCAGTGCTTCATCAGCTACGAGATTGACGAGGCGACATTGCCCGCCCTTCTTCCGTTCATCGGCGAGGACCGCGTGGTGTGGGGCTCGGACTACCCCCACCACGACGCCACGTTCCCCGGCGCCGTTGACGCGCTCCGCTCGACGTTGGCACCACTGCTCCCACGTGCCCAAGCCAAGGTCCTCGGCCTCAACGCCCGAGGTCTCTACGGGCTCCCGTCGCGCCACTCGGGCCCGGCCGCCGTGGTCCACGCCTACTTCACCGCCGTGACCACCCGGGACCCAGACGCCCTGCGCCGGCTGTTCACACCCGATGCCCGGCTGGTGACCGGCGGCATCACGTTGGTCGGCGCCGCCGACATCGTCTCTTTCTATGCGACCGGGGCCTTCATTTTCGACGACCTCCTGCCGCGGCCCGGGGCGCTCGACATCGACGGGGCCCGGGTCGAGGTGACCATCGAACTGCACGTCGGCGGGACGGACAGCTCCATCGTCGATCAGTTCACCGTGGCCGGGAACCAGATCAGCCGACTCGAAATCTCGGCCCTGCCGTCGGTCCTGCAGTTCGACAGGCCCTAATATCCCGCCATGCTCGCTCACGGCCCCCCGTTCCGGCTGCTGCCCCGGATCGACTCGGACAACCACTTTTTTTGGACAAGTGGGGCAGACGGTCGGCTCCGCTTCTTGCGCTGCCGGTCCTGCGAGTCCTTCGTCCACCCCCCCGCACCGCGTTGTCCCCAGTGTCTGGCCGAGTACCTGACCCCCGAGCCGGTCAGCGGACGCGCCGTCCTCGAGAGCTTCACCGTCAATCATCAACAGTGGGTCCCGGGCGCCGAGCCCTACATGGTGGCCTGGGTGTCCATCGTCGAGCAGTCCGACGTGCGGCTCACCACCAACCTAATCGACGTTGCCCTCGAGGACGTGCACATCGGCATGCCCGTCGAGGTCATCTTCGAACACAACGACGACGTGTACCTGCCCTTGTTCCGTCGGGTCGGAGGGGAGAAGTGAGCGGTCCGGCATCCGAGCCCCTCGAGCGACGGTCCATCATCTCGGGCATCGGCCAGTCCGACGTCGGGCGGCGTCTTGGTCGTAGCGAACTCGACCTCTCCGTCCAGGCCAGCCTGGCCGCCATCGAGGACGCCGGGCTCACCCGCGACGACATCGACGGGCTCTCGACCTACCCGGGCATGGGAGCGGGGACGGCCGGCTTCGCCGGGCCCACCACCCCCGAGGTCCAAGACGCCCTGCGCCTGCGCCTCAACTGGCACGACGGCGGCGGCGAGGGGCCGGCCCAGATCCGTGCGGTGATGGCGGCGTGCCTGGCCATCGGGGCCGGTCTCGCCCGCCACGTGCTCGTCTATCGTACGGTCACCGAGTCGACGGCCCAGGGCATGGGCGGTCGTTCGGGGATCGGCGGTACCGGTGGCGGCGGACACGGCGCGCCCCGTTTCGGGAGCTTCTTGCAGTGGTACCTCCCGTTCGGGGCGGTTTCTGCGGCCAACTGGATCGCCTTGGTCGGACAACGCCGGATCCACGAGTTCGGGCTCACCCGGGAGCAGCTGGCCCAGATCGCCCTCAACGCCCGACGCAACGCCGCGTTGAACCCCAACGCCGTCTACCGCGACCCGATGTCGATGGCGGACTACCTGGCGGCCCGCATGATCTCGACGCCACTGTGTCTGTTTGACTGCGACGCACCGTGCGACGGTTCGACGGCGGTGGTGGTCTCGCACGTCGACTACGCGCCCGATACACCGCACCCGGCCTGTCATGTGAACGCCCTCGGCACCGCCATGCGAGGCAGGCCGAGCTGGGATCAGTTCGACGACATGACGACGATGGCCGCCCGCGACGCCGGGGCGTCGATGTGGGAGCGCACCGAGCTCCGTCCCGCCGACGTCGACGTGGCCCAGCTCTACGACGGCTTCTCCATGCTGACCATGGTCTGGCTCGAGGCGTTGGGGTTCTGCGCCCGGGGCGAGAGCGGCCCCTTCGTCGAAGGCGGAGAGAGGATCGCCCGCGACGGCTCTCTCCCGCTCAACACGGCGGGTGGTCAGCTCTCCGGGGGTCGGTTACACGGGTTCGGTCTGCTCCACGAGGCTTGCGTCCAGCTCCGTGGCGAAGGTGGCGAACGCCAGGTGCCCGGCCGCCACGAGGTCGCGGCGGTGGCCAACGGGGGCGGCCCCATCGCCGGCTGCATGCTGCTCACCCGGGGCAGGTAGCTCCCGCGCCAAGCGCACCGGCGACCGCCGGGCCGGACAACTCCGGCCCTTCGGTCGACGAGGGCGCGAGAAGTGGCCCCGATGGCCCCTGCCCGGCGGTGTTGCGGCCCTCCACCGCTCCGGAGGCGGTGTCGCTCCCCGAGTGTTCCCCGGCGCCACCCAGCCTGGCGGGCGACTATGACGACGCCGTCAGCAAAAGGACCGCCGGGCCGACTAGCTTGACCTGGACGCAGCCCGGGGGGCCGCGTGCGGGGAGTCGCCGGCGAACCGGCGACGGAATGGGGGGATCCGTGGCTCCACGTCGGGTAACGCTGGTCGTAACGCTGGGCATCTTGGTGTCCACCGTCGTGCCGGTCCTCGGGCCAGGCGGGGCCGCCGGGGCCTCGGTCAGCGCCACGGCCGCGGTCCACGAACCGCGATCGGGCTATCTCGTCTATTGGGACCAGAACGAAGAAGAGGACTACTACGCCTCGGCCACCAGCGCCGAGGCCCAGCTGGAAACGCCCTGGGACCCCAACGGTCAGATGTGCCTGTTGAACGACGGCACCGGGCGCTGGGTCGTCGGCTACGACCCAACCAACCCGAGCCAACACAACCCGGGTGGTCCCCCGCACCATGCGTTCAAACAACCTCCCATCGGCGAAGAGATGAACAACCGGTTCGGACAGTGGACCGGTTTGAACCTCTTCGTCGCCGGCCCCTTCCGCGACAAGAAGGGTGACCCCGGTGAGGACTCCCCACCCGACGCCAAGGGCGTCTTCAACGGCCAGTCGACCTACACCGGCTGTGCGGTCGACGCCCGGCACAATGTCTTCGCCGACGACATCGGGACCGGTCAGGGTTCCTTTCCCACGCCGACCGACGGGCGGCTGGTCGAGTGGTTCGCCCCCTCTTACAAGCAGTCCTGCATCCTCTACGGACCCACGACCGGCGGGGTCGACGGCGATCACCACGTAGACGGGAGCGGGGGGCTGGCTCAGCCCGGGATGATGGCCTGGAACAACAACGGCGACCTTCTCCTCCCGGTCGCCGCGTCGCCAACCGGCGGCCTCGGCGGCCAGGTATTGGCGTTCGCCCACTCGTCGTTCCCCCAGAGCCCCTCCCAGTGTGCCGGCGGGGTGTATCCGCGCTCGGCCATCAAAGACACCGTGTGGTTCCAAGGCGGCGGGCTGCTACCGGTGCCCATGGCCGTGGCCAAGGATCCGACGTGCGACTGCTTCGCCGTCGATACGGCGTTCGGAGACCCGTCCATCGCCTGGCTGGACAGCGCAGGCCAACCAATCGCCGCTCATCCGACCATCCCCGGTGAGACCATCAGCGACTTCGGCAAGCCCTCGACCACCGCCTACAACCCCTTCGGCATGGCTTTCGCCCCCGACGGCACCTTGTACTTCGTGGACATCCACATCATCTGCCAGGGGGGGAATCTCGGGAACTGCGGACCGACCAACAACGAGGGGCGCGTCATGCGGGTGACCTTCACCAACGGCCAGCCGAATCCGGCCCAACAAATCGCCGGCGGGTTCGACTTTCCGACCAGCGTCACCTTGTGTGTGATCGGAAAGGGCATCTGCCCGTACCCGAGCCACAAGACGCCCGCGCCCGACCAGGGCACCAAGGCCGAAGCCGGGGGCTGAAGCGGCAGGTGGCAGCGCAGCGGTGGCGGGGCGGAGCGCCAGCCCATCTTCGGTCCCGACTCGGTCGCACCCTGGCCGCCACCATCGTGGTCCTGGCCGGCGCGATGGCGGTCGGCCAGCAACGCGTCGCGGCGGCGGCGAACGCGGGGAACCGCTCGGGCCCGGCAGCACCGGGGCCGTGGGATTGGCCCAGTTACGGCCACGATGCCCAACACAGCTTCCACGGCCGGACCACGATCACCGAGGCCCAGGCCAAGACACTCAGGCAAGCCTGGTTCTTCCCGACCGGCGACGCGGTGACCGCCTCCCCGACGGTGGTCAACGGCACCGTCTACGTGGGGAGCTGGGACACCCGGTTCTATGCCATCTCGCTTTCCACCGGACGCCTGCGTTGGCAGTTCCAACTGTCCCAGCAACACGGGGTCAAACCTTTCCCCGGTGAGATCTCCCGCCCGGTCGACTCCGATGGCGGACTTGTGACTTCGTCGGCCTGGTACGAGCCCGCTCAGGGCACACGGCCACCCCTGGTGATCTTCGGTGGCGGCTACACCCTCTACGCGCTCAACGCCAACACGGGTCAGCTCTTTTGGCGTCACGACTACACCGGCCGACCCGACGCGGCGTCCGATCCGGACCACGACAACGCACGCATCTTCTCCTCCCCCGTGGTCGTCGACAACCGAGTGCTCTTCGGGCTCTCGGTCGACGGCCAATCTAACGAACGGGGCTACGTGGTGGCAGCGTCGCTCGAGACTGGAGACCCGGTCTGGATCGATAACACCGACGTCAATGCCGCGGGCCACATCCTCAACAACGGGTGCGGAAATATCTGGTCGTCGGGGAGTGTCATCCCGAACCCCGGCCTGGTGGTCTTCAGCGAGGCCGACTGCAACTTCTCCAATCCACCGCCCGACGCCGAGACGGTGTTCGCCCTGCGCATCTCGAACGGTCGCGTCGTATGGCGATACCGGCCGACGCGCCCCGATCCTGACTGCGACTACGACTTCGGCGGTTCGGCCAATGTCGGATTACGGTCCAACGGGACGGCCAAGTTCTTGGGCCTCGGCAGCAAGGACGGTACCTACTACTCTCTCGACCCGCGCACCGGCCGGCGGCGCTGGGCCACCAACGTGGTATTCGGCGGCTTCTCCGGCGGGTTCATCGCCACCACCGCCTACGACGGCACCCGGGTCTACGGCTCGACCGCCTTCGGTGACTTCGGACGCTTCGAGTCCAACGGACCGAAACTGTGCGACCCGTCCAATCCTCGGGACACACAATTCGAGAACCCCAGCGTTCACGCCTTCGATGCACGCACCGGCAAGGTGCGCTGGCAGGCCTCTTTGGCGTACTCGGTCTCCCCCACAACTGTGGCCGGCGGAATGACCTTCAACGGGTTGGCCCTCAAGTCCCTCGTCCAGGTGCGCGACGCGGCGACGGGGCGGCTCCTCACGTCCTTGCCGTCCGGCTCGCCCTCATGGTCGGGCATCGCAACCGTCGGCGACGCCCTCGTCTTCGGGACCGGCACATCTTCGCTGGGCTCGCCGGCCGGGGTCGAGGTCTTTACACCGAAGGGCAAGCCTCCCGTCGTGCCGCGTTCCTGACCTCCACGATGGGTCCCGTCCCGACCGTGCGGGCGCTCACCCGCCGCCGCGCGTCAGACCTGGCATCCCGACGATCGGGGCGTGCTGGTGCCGGCCGTCCACAGAACAGTGAAGACCTGCCCGGTTGACGTGCCCCGGGCTTTGCTAACGGTCATGATGCCGCTGGCGGCGTCGGCGTGAGAGGTGACCCGGTCTCGTCGTGATCGCCGTTCCGCCGTCGCCGAAGTTCAGGGGGCTCAGCCCGGGCCGTCCCGACCGGCCAGCGCTGCGGCCGAACGTGCAGCCAGCGCGACCAGCGTCAGGGTGGGACCGTATCCGGCCGAGGTGACGAAGACCGACGAGTCGGCCACCACCACGTTGTCCAACCCGTGCACCGCGCCAAACGGGTCGACCACCGAGGACCGGGGGTCCTCACCCATCCGTGTCGTGCCCATGAGATGGCGGCTCTCGGGGATCTTCGCCGCATCAGCTCCGTGTGCACTGGCGCCCGGTGACGACGTCAGCAGCGTCCACTGCGCACCCATATCCTTGAGGACCGCCTCAAGGCGCGGGCCGTAGTGGGCCGAGGCGGCCAACTCGTGATGGCCGGCCCTGTAGGTCACCCGGGCCACGGGGAAACCCCGCACGTCGCGCACCGTCGGGTCGAGGTCGACGGTATTGGTGACATAGGGCAGATCCTCACCCTGCATGATGAACGCCCACAATCGGTCGCGCATTGCGGAGTCCTTCATGAGAGCGGTGTGGTTGGATCCCCAGGGGTAGATCTTGGCCTCCATGATCGGCAGGGACGCCCCGCCATGCTCGACCAGGCCGCCGCGCATCCAGGGCAGTCCGGCCGCCGTGGCGGCGGCCCGAGATTCGCTGTCGCCCACGATCGCGTCGTCATGGACGTGAGTCACGGCCCGGCCGCGCTCACTGTGCACCCGAAACGGCATCGTCCCCACCACGATCGTCTGGTAGTGCACCATGAGATGGCGGCCGATAGCCGGGTTCTCGATCCCCGACAGCAACAGCAAACGGGGTGTCTCGATGGCACCGCCGGCCACGATCACGTGCCGGGCGTCCATCGATCGTTCGATCCCGTCGGGCCCGATGAAGTCGACGCCGGTCGCCCGACGGCCGACCGTGCGGATGCGAGACACGAAGGTCTCGCTCCGCAGCTCGGCCAACCCGGTCGCCATGGTCCGGGTGAGCAGCGCCACCGGGTCCCCCTTGGCGTGGATCGGGCACCCGAGGTAGGCGCAGAACCCGCAGTTGTTGCAGGCGGGGCGGCCGTCGTACGGGACGCTGTTCGCTGCCGTCGGGGCGGGATAGGGGTGGAATCCCAGCCGCTCGGCTGCGGCCGACGAGATGGTGGCGCCGTACATGGGGGCACCCGAGGGCATGGGGAACGGTCCCGAGCGCCACGCCTCGAACGGGTTGGACCCGGCGGTGCCGGCCACCCCGATGGCCGTTTCCACCTCGGCGTAGAAGGGTTCGAGATCGTCATAGGTGAGGGGCCAGTCGGCCACCTCACCGTCGGGCTGGGGTCCATAGGTCGAGAGCAGGCGAAAGTCATCTTCTCGAAAGCGCGGCGTCTTGCCGTCGGCATGGGTACCGCCACCCCCGACGGTCGAAGGAACCGAGTTCACTTCGCCGACGTAGGAGTGGTCGCCCTCTTCGACGCCAGAGCGGAACGTCCGGGGCTCGAGGAACGGATCGGGGCCGAGGAAGAAACGGTCGACAAACTTGATCTCGTCGTTGGAGTAGTCACTCGACGGCTTGGTCAGATCCTCGGGGTCGAGCAGATGGTTGCGTCCCTTTTCGAAGATCACCACGGTCCAACCGGCCCGGGTCAACACGTCGGCGGCCATCGCTCCGCCGGGTCCGGATCCGATGACAACGGCATCGACACTCACGACGTCACCAACGAGGCTCGGTCATGGACCAGCGACCTCAGCATCGGTCCAGCCCCGGGGCTGGACGTCGCCTGCGAACCCGATGCTCTTCCATCCGATCAGGTCGCGGTTGCCCCCGTATTCGGGGGCACCGTACATTCCCTCACAGACATGGCCGAACACCAAGGTGGCGAATTCCACGTTGGCCCGCAGCCGGATGCCCTGCTGTTGGGAACTGAGCGTCGCGAATTCCTCACCGAGCGCGGCCAAGCCGACCCGGTAGCGCTCTTGGAGTCCGATCACCGGTCCGTTGAACTCGCGTTCGCTCCTTCCCTCCGACCCCTCGATGCGGGTCCGCCAGGCCAGCTCGTCGAGGGCGGTGAGACGGTGAAAATCACCGAAACGGGCCGCGCCGCCGAATCGGCCCGAGCTCGGACCGCCGGCCCAGATCCGCGGCGGGTCAAAGCTGAAGGCCCCGAGAAAGGCATCGATGTAGTCGGCCGCCCCGGCCTCAAGCGCCCCGCCGAAGGCATCGTCCGCGGGGACCAAGCGCGCGCAAGCCGCTTCGAGGATCCGGTATTCGGACTCGGTCAACCAGACGGGCACGGGGGTCAACGTAGCCCGGGCCCGGGCCTGTTTGCTGACGCTGCCGTCAGGTTAGACTCGCCCGGCGGCCGGTGCCCCGTGCATCGCAGTCGTCGGAGGGAGACGCGTGATGAGTGCCGGGGGAAACGGGGCGGGCCAGGAGAAAGGCAAATACCGGGTCGGCGTCGACGTCGGTGGGACCTTCACCGACCTCATCTGCATCACGCCGGACGGTGAGGTCATCCTTGACAAGACCCCGACCACGACCGACGACCAGTCCGAAGGCGTCGTCACGGGCCTTGGCCAGCTGGCGTCGGGGCTCGGAGTCGACCTCGCCGGATTCTGCGGATCGCTCGAGGCGTTCGTCCACGGCACCACCACCGCGGACAACACGATGATCGAGATGAGCGGGGCAGCCACCGGGCTTCTGGCCACCGAAGGGCACCGCGACGAGATCGAACTGCGACGGGACCACAAAGAAGAGATCTGGGATCCGACGTACCCGCCGCCGGTACCTATCGCCCGTCGCCGGGCCCGCATCGCCATCCCCGAACGCCTCGACTTCGAGGGAAATGTCATCCTGCCCCTCGACGAGGAGGCCGTCAGACGGGGGGTCCGCCGTCTGAAGAAACTGGGTATCGACTCGATCGCCGTCTGTTTCCTCTTCAGCTTCGTCAACGCCGAACACGAGCTGCGGGCCCGAGAGTTGATCCTCGAAGAGTTCCCCGACGTGGAGCACATTTCGCTCTCCCACGAAGTCCTCCCCCGGGCCCCTGAGTTTGAACGGACCTCGACGACCTTGGTCAACGCGTACGTGGCCCCCCGGATCACCGCGTATGTGGACCGCCTGGTCGAGCGCCTCCGAGAGGCCGGATTCGGCGGCCAGGTCGTCCTCATGCAGTCGAGCGGCGGTGTCATGCCGCCTGAGTCGGTCGCCCGCCGGGCCGTCTCCCTCCTCGGCTCGGGACCGACCGGTGGGGTCATGGCAGCAGCGCTGGCCGCCGGTCGCAGTGGGATCACCAACTTCGTGGCGGCCGACATGGGCGGGACCTCCTACGACGTCTGCCTGGTCGAAGGCAGCGCCCCCGCCGTCGCCACCGACTGGAACTGGCGTCACCGTTACTACCTCAACCTACCCATGGTCGACATCCACAGTGTCGGTGCCGGTGGCGGATCGATCGCCCGGGTCCGCCAGGGCGCCCTGCTCGTCGGTCCGGAGAGCGCGGGTTCCTCACCGGGCCCGGCCTGTTACGCCAGGGGGGGCGAACGGGCCACGGTCACCGATGCCGACGCCTACCTCGGGTACCTGCCGGCCAAAGGATTCGCCGGCGGCCGGATGGAACTCGACGTCGACGCGGCCCGCCGGGCCATCGAGGACGACGTGGCCAAACCGCTCGGCGTCTCGGTCGACGATGCGGCCTGGGCCATCCAGCGAATCGTGAACGCCAACATGGCCAACGCCGTGCGCAAGGTCCTCTCGAGCCACGGTGCCGACCCGCGAACCCTGGCCCTGATCGCCTACGGCGGTGGCGGCGCGGTCCACGCCTGGGCCCAGGCCCGCGAGCTCGGCATGGACCGGGTCCTCGTGCCCAAGGCATCCCCGGCTTTTTCCGCGCTCGGTCTGCTCGTGTCCGACTATGTCGTCGACCTCATGCGGGCCTACGTGGCCAAATTGTCCGATGTCGACGTGCAGCGGGTGCGCGCGCTGGCGGCCGGGCTGCACCAAGAGGCCGACCGTGAACTCGCCCCGGCCATGCTCGGCTCGGACCGGGTGGAGGCGAACCTCTTCGCCCAGATGTGTTACCACGGCCAGAATTTCGACATGAGCGTGCCCATCCCCGAGGGTGAGCACATCACCGAGGAGAACCTGCTCGATCTGGCCGCACGCTTCCACCGGATGCACGAGGCCAGCCGAGGCTTCGCCTTCCCCACCCAGCAACCGCTGGTGCGCGGCATCCGACTGGTCGAGCGCGGCGTCACCCCCAAGCCACCGGTGCTGGCCCGCCTGGGCACGCTCACCGACGCCGAGGAGGCTCGCACCGGGTCTCGTCCGGCCCACTTCGGTGACGGCTTCATCGAAGCCTCCACCTACGACGGCACCCAGCTCGGACCCGGAGCCCGGATCACCGGGCCCGCCTTGATCCAAGAACCCTTCACCGTCATCGTGCTGGCCCCCGACGACAGCGCCCACCTCGACGAGCACGGGAACTACGACATCACCATCGCCCGCTGAGGCTGGCAACCGAACCCCTGGCCGCCGAGCGTCATCCCGGCGAACGCCTCGATGTCCTTGTTCGGGGGCGTCGCCGTGCCTGGGCCCCCGGCCGGGCGTCCGAGATCACCGGGTCGCATCGGACCCCTGACGGGTGCGCGCCGGGCCCTTTTACCGCGTGATGCGATGTAGGCCGACCCAGGTCCCCGAGGTTCTGGCACGATGCGGGGGTGGACATGCCGATCGCCCGTCGGATGTGGTTGCTGTTCGAACCGATGCACGCGGTGACGTACTTCGCTCCCGAATCAGTCGATGCGTTCAAGCGGGCCGGGCTGAAGGGTTTCTGGATGGGCTATTTCGCCGGACGGGCGGCCCCGATGGGAGCAGTCCCCAGCGCGGTGGTGGAAGCCACCTTCTACAACTTCGCACCCTGCATGGTAAGCCGGGCGATCCCTGACGCGTGGGGCTTCGCCACGCCCGAGCACGTCCTCGAGGCCCGCCTCACCGGGGTCGGCCGGGCGTTGGAGAAAATGCTCGGACCGTCGGCGAGCGCGCAGACCGTGCGTCAGGCCGCCGAGCTTGGCAGAGCGGCCATCGAGGGCCTGAACGTTGCGGGCCGGCCCCTAGCGGCCGCCAACCTGGCGTTGCCCATCCCCGACGATCCACTCCACGCCCTCTGGCATGCCGCAACCGTGTTGCGAGAGCACCGGGGGGACGGTCATATCAGCGCGCTCGTCGCCGCCGAGCTCGGCGGTTGCGAGGCCCACGTGTCGTTCGCCGCGACCGGTAGCGTGCCCCGACCGATACTCCAAACCTCACGGGGCTGGACCGACGACGAATGGGCCGAGGCCGAAGCATCGCTGAGGGGCCGAGAGCTCCTCGATTCGAAGGGGCACCTCACCGAGTCGGGCCGAGACTGGCGACGCCAGATCGAGGACCTGACCGATCAGCTGGCGACGCAGCCCTGGCAGCAGCTCGGTGAAGAACGCACCGACACACTCCGCCACCTGGTCCAACCGATGATTCACGCGATACGGGGGTCGGGAATCATCCCCTCGCTCAACCCCATCGGCCTCCCCCGGTGAACGAAGTCTCACCCGACACCGTTGGGCCGGATGGCGGGATGCGAACCCCCACACGCCTCCTCCCTCTCGCCGGTGCATACAACTTCAGAGACCTAGGCGGCTACCCGACTTCGGAGGGGCGCCAGACGAGATGGAACATCCTGTTTCGAAGCGACACCTTGCACGAAGTGACGCCCGATGACCTGACAGTGCTGCGCGGACTCGGCCTCACCACCATCGTCGACCTTCGCACCCCCGCCGAGGTGAAGCGGGTGGGTCGCGGCCTTCTGGCGTCCGAACCAATTCTCCATATCAACGCGTCGGTGCTGCACACCGGTGCCGGCGAAGAACAGGCCGCCCCGACGCCACGGGGCGGCGACGTAGCCGAGCGCTACCTCTCTTACCTCGAAAACGGCAGTCCGGCTTTGGTCACGGCCCTGGGGGTCATGGCGATCAAAGAGAACTACCCGCTGGTCTTTCACTGCTACGCCGGCAAGGACCGGACCGGGGTGCTGGCGGCGCTCCTCTTGAGCTGCCTCGGCGTCCAACGCCGCAGCATCATCGACGACTACGTGATCACCGCGGCGCGCATGGACCGCATCGTCGAGAGGCTGCGGCGGGACCCCGTGTACGGCCGGCGAATCGCCGAGGTGCCACCTTCGGCCTTCGCCGTCGTGGCGGACACGATGGCCCGCTTCCTCGATGGTGTCGATGAGCGACACGGCGGCGCCAGATCCTGGGCGCTTCACGCTGGCGTGACGCCCGATCAACTCGACGCCCTCGCCGACCTGCTCGTCGGCTAACACGAGCACGTCTCGCATCGACCGGGAATCGGCGCACCACTACCATCGTCTGGATGAACCCGGACCGGCCTGATGCCGTCGCCTGATCCGCTACCGGACGCATTCATCGGACACGGCAATCCGATGAATGCAATCGAGCACAACCGATACACCGAAACGTGGCGTGCCTTCGGAGCCTCAGTGCCCCGGCCCCGCGGCGTCCTGGTCATCTCGGCCCATTGGTTCATCGGCTCCACCGCGGTCACCGCGATGGCTCACCCGCGGACGATCCATGACTTCTACGGGTTCCCTGATGAGCTCTTCGCCTTTGCGTACCCCGCCAGCGGGGCCCCCGACCTGGCCCAGGAGATCGCTGATGTGGTCAGGCCCCACTGGGTAGGCCTGGACCACGACTCTTGGGGTCTCGACCACGGAGCGTGGTCGGTCCTGTCCCACATGTTCCCTGACGCCGACGTTCCCGTCGTTCAGCTGTCGATCAATGCGCTCGAACCCCTCGACTATCACTTCGACGTTGGCTCCCGGTTGGCGCCGCTCCGACACCGCGGGGTCCTCATCGTGGCAAGCGGCAACGTGGTCCACAATCTCCACCTCATTGACGGGAGCCGGGCGGCAGAGGGCTTCGACTGGGCTCGCCGCTTCAATGAGGCGGCCGTCGAGGTCATGACCGAGAAACCCGGTGACGTTCTCACACTGCAAGATCACGAGGACTTCGCCTTGGCCGTCCCCACCGCCGACCACTTCATTCCGCTGCTCTATCTCGCCGGCCTGGCCGACGCGAGCGCTCACCGAGCACACGTGCTGGTCGACGGCTACACCATGGGATCCCTCTCGATGGCGGCGTACGGCCTCGGCACCCGCCGGCCCGTCGTCACCGACGAGACGGGGGCGGCGCCGAGCCTCCCGGACCCGAGCATCGTCGCCCCCGAAGACACCAACACGTAAGAGTTCGCTCAACGGATCGGCGACCGGCCCCACGGCTCCGGTGACCGGTCGACGATCCACGGGTTCTCGGTCTGCGATTGATCCCCTCGCGCCTAGGGGCGCTGGGGACGCCCGCTACGTCGTCGAGGTATGGCTGGTCGGTGTCACCGTGATGTTCATCCCGACCTGGCCGGCTTTCAGTTCGGAGCCGACGGCCGACGAGCTGCTCCCGGTCAACACACCCACGGTCCACGAGCCGTTGTTCGCCGTGAACGTCCCCCCGGTGACCGTCACGGTGGTGGAGGTGGAGTTGGACCCCGATCCGGTTGTACTTGAGCCGTTGGAGATTGGCGACGGCGCGTGGACGTTGCTCAGCGTGTAACCGGCGGACCGGAACTTCGCCTCATAGGCCGACGTGGCCGGACCGACGGTCCCGCTCACCGCGAACGCCGCGTCGTAGACGGTGCCCGAACTGTCGCTCACGCCACCACCGCCGAGGACTTTGGAGTTGTCGGGCAACGGCACCTCGCTCGGGAATCCCGCCGGAAGCGAGTGCGAGGCGGCAGAGAACTTGTGTCCGAGAATGTTTCCGCTGATCCCGTTCTTCGAGATGTGGATGCCACAGGCCGAGAGCATCACCGCGACCACGGTCACGGTGAGTGCGGTGATCACCGCCGAGCGGGCACGGACGTGCCCCGAACTCACCCCGTTCGCCCGGACACCCGCATGTCCGACCGCGCTACTCGGCGCTTCCACCCCCGACATCATGACCTCCCGTCACACACCCCACTCGCCGACGAGCCAGGCCTGTTGAGGGCCTACGGTACCCCGTCACCGGCTCACGGCGCCGTTGTTCGCCCAACCGGTGCTCACCGGCGCGGCAGTCCCAGGATGCGCCCGGCGATGATGTCGCGTTGGATCTCCGAGGTCCCCCCGGCGATGCTGGCGGCCCGACTCCAGAGCCACTGGCGGGCCCAGGGGCCGGCCAGACCCGACTCGGTCCCCCGGCCGACCACCAAGAGTCCGGCCTGAGACAGGTGCTGGGTCATAGAGGTCCAGGTCAACTTGATCCAGCTCGACTCGGGGCCGGGCTCCTCGCCGCGCCCGAGGCGGGTCAGGGTCCGCAGGTTGTGAAGCCGCAGCACCCCCAGTTCGATCCAGGCCGACGCCAACGCGTCGGCCACCTCGGGATCCTCCAGTGCCCCCGACGCGGCGGCCTCGGCGTAGAGGCGGGCCAAGTAAGTCTCGTGGACCACCTGCTCTTTGAAGGGGAAGTTCGTCCCGCGTTCATGGGCGAGCGTCGATCCGGCGACCGTCCAACCGTGGCCTTCGGGACCGATCAGGTGTTCGGCCGGGACGAAGACCTCGTCGAGGAAGACCTCGTTGAACTCGGCGTCGCCGGTCAGCTGCACCAAAGGGCGGATGTCCACCCCCTCGGCGCGCATGTCGAGCGCCATGGCCGTGATTCCCTGCTGGGGTCGGGGCGCATCGAGGTCGGTGCGGGCCAGGCACAACCCCCAGTCCGCGAACTGGGCGTAGGAGGTCCAGACCTTGCGTCCGGTGACCCGGTAGCCCCCGTCGACCGGCACGGCCCGGGTGCTGAGCGATGCCAGGTCGCTCCCGGCGTCCGGCTCGCTGAACAGCTGGCACCAGATCTCTTCGGCCGAGAGGATCGCGGGCATCCAGCGCTGCCGCTGGTCCTCTGAACCGTGCGCCAGCAACGTCGGTCCGACCAGATTGATCCCCACCCGGTTGACCGGCTGGGGCGCCTGGGCCCGGGCGTATTCGCTCTGATAGAGCGCGACCTGCACCGGTGTCGCGCCCCGGCCCCCGTACGCCTCGGGCCAGTGCACCCCCACCCATCGACCCTCGGCCAGGGTGGCTTGCCACCGGCGCCCCCAGGCCACCTCGTCGGCCAGGTCACCAAAGGCCGGTGGTTGCTCGAGGTGTTCGGCCAACCAGACGCGAAGCGACGCGGCGAAGGCCTCGTCCTCGGCGCTCAGCGAGAGGTCCACGATCCTCCCGCCCCCGACCGCCCCGTTCCTGACACGGGTGTCACATTACTGGTGGGCCGAAGTAGGGTGCGGCCGTGAGGAGTGCCGGTGCGATCCTGCGGCCCACCTGGGTCCCGTCCCACACCCGCCGCTACCGACGACCCGGGGGGCCCTGGGATACCCCCACCCTCGACGCGCTGCTGTCGGCTCGCGGCGGAGAGATCGTGGACGGGGACCGCCGGTTCTCCCACGCCCAAGTCGAAGACCTCGTGGCCCGGGTGGCCGGCGGATTGGCCGCCCGGGGCGTGCGCCGGGGCCGGACCGTGGCCTGGCAGTTACCCAACGGCCTGGCCGGCGCCGTGCTGTCACGGGCCTGTTGGCGACTGGGCGCAGTCGCCACCCCGGTCCTGCACTCCCTCGGGCCGGCCGAACTGGCCGCTGCCGTCGCCCAGGTCGACCCCGCCGTGATCGTCGAGTTGGCCGCCGACAAGGCCTCAGACCCACAAGCCCTCCTCGAGGTCTTCAACGGACCGCCGGTCGCCCCTGGGGCCATCGCCGTGCGCCCGTCCGACCTGGCGGTCGTGCTGTTCACTTCGGGTTCGACCGGGGTCCCCAAAGCGGTGTTGCACACCAACCGTGGCCTCGCCTGGAAAGCCGCGCTCATGGCCCGTGTCCACGGGCTGTCGGGCCGCGACGCCGTCCTCATGCCGGCCCCCCTGGCCCACGTCTCGGGCCTGCTCAACGGGGTGCTCGTCCCGGGCGCGGCGGGCATGAAAGCGGTCTTGGTGCGGCGCTTCGATCCCGAAGAGGCCCTGGCCATCGTCGAGCGGGAGCACATCAGCTTCTTGGCCGGGCCGCCGACCTTCTTCGTCGCCATGGCCGCGCTGCACCGGGACAATCCGGGCGCGGGCGACGTCTCGAGCATCCGCCTGGTCTCGAGCGGCGGCGCATCGGTCACGCCGGCCTTTGTCGAGGCGACCGCCGAGGCTTTTGGCTGCCGGGTCAAGCGCACCTACGGTTCGACCGAAGCTCCGACGGTGACCACCAGTACCGACGGGGACTCAGCCGAGTCGGCCCGAGACACCGACGGTCGGGCAGTGGGCGAGGTCGAGCTCCGGGTGTCGGACCCCGAGAGCGGGTCCCGCCGAGCAGCCGGCGAAGCCGGTGAACTGTGGGTACGCGGGCCCGAGCTGTTTTGCGGCTACGCCGACGCGGAGCAGAACGCGGCGGTTGTCGCCCACGGTGGCTGGTTCCGCACCGGCGACCTGGCCACCGTCGACGCCGGGGGGTGGCTACGCATCGTCGGCCGCATCAAAGACGTCATCATCCGGGGCGGCGAGAACATCTCGGCCTCAGAAGTAGAAGGCGCCCTCGAAGCGCACCCACGGGTCCGCCAGGCGGTGGCCGTTGGCTACCCCGATGAGCTGATGGGCGAACGGGTCGCCGTCTTCGTCGTGGCCGACGGGCCCGTTGACCTCGAACTCGTACGGCGGTGGTTTGCCGAGCGGGGCCTGGCCCGGTTCAAGACCCCCGAGCGGGTGGTGTGCATCGATCGCCTCCCGCTCATGGGATCTGGGAAAGCCGATCGCGCCGCCCTGCGTCGACGAGCGGCGCAACCGGAGTAAACGGTCCCTCCATCGGTAAGAACCGCGTCGGCCTATGGTTTCGCCGCCGCGTTGCAATGAACGAGGCCGCTCGAGCGGCTCAGCTCCTCGCTCTCGAGTTCGCCTCGAGGGCGTAGACGAGGGTCACCTGGGCGTTGGCCTGTTGACTCCCCGCTTGCAGGGGAACTGCCGGGGAAGGCACCGCCGCGGCCCCCGAGGTCCCCGCACCGTCGAACTGGGAAGCCGAGGACACCGACGAGTTATCGGTCAGCGAGCACACCGGCCCCAACCGCTCGCCGGCGGCGGCGGCCATCGTGCTCGCATGACTCACCGCTTGGTGGACCGCGTCCAGGCGGGCCTGGTCCTGCAGCCCCCGGGGGTCGGCGATAGAGAAGTTGAGCGACTGGATCTGCACCGCGTTACCTCCCGCTGCGCTCACCGAGTCGATGACCGAACCGGCGCTCGAGAAATGGCGGATCATGGCCACCACCGAATTGTTGACCGCAAAGCCGGCCAGCACCTCGTTGCCATCGTTGGTGGTGTAATTCGGTTGGATCGACAGTCCGGTGGTCTGGATGTCCCGGTCCTTCACCCCACCGCGGGTCAAGGCGGCGATCACTGCGGCCGTGTCGCTGTTGTCCGCAGCCAGCGCGCTCTGCGCCGTCGCGTCGATCGCGTTCACGCTGGTGGTCAGGGTGAGAAGGTTCGGTGTGCCGGTGGCGAGCCCTGATCCTTGGACCGTGAGGCGGGACGATCTCCCACAGGTAGCCGGCGTCACCGACGCCGAGGCGGTGGCGTTGCAGGCGGCCAGGCCGACCACTGCGAGCGCGACAACCCCCGACAGGGCCGTTCGCGACAGCCTGGTCGTGGCCCGGCGTCTGTTCGTGGCGGATTCGATCATCGGTCTCTCCTTTGTTGGCTCGACTCGCCGGCAATCGCCCCGTGTCACGAGCCTCTGACCAGGATCTGCAACGTCCACTGCATTTTCGGCCCACACGAGCGTGCGTTCTTCGCGCAGATGGGCGACGCAGTGGACTCGAGCACCACAACTCCGGGGTGGTCGGCGACGAAGCTGGCCGTGGCGCTGCCGCTCTTTGGGTCCGCCGCCGAGTACGTGGTCCGCAACACCCGGTGGGCCCGTGCCTGGCCGTCCGAAGCGGACGGGACCACCGCGACGGCGACCGGCGGGGACCACCTCGCGTCCGGTGACGGCGGCAGGGCAGCGGTGATCGACTGGCCGACCGTGAGGTCCTCGGCCCCCGGGGCGCCCGCGGTCGATGAGGCCCCAGTGCGCGATCTTGCCGAAAATGACGCGCTGCCCCGAAGGCCGACCGCCCCGCGGCAGGCGGCCGTCGAGGCCGAGACCTGGACCTCCACACAGAGCGCAGCGGCGTCGGAGCCCGCGCTGGCCGGGGCCGGAGCAGGCGACGACGTCGCCCCGGGCCCGGGCCGCGGCGACTCGGCCGAGCCGGCAGCTTCCGGGTTCGACGCGCCCGTGGCCGACGAAACGGGGCCGAGGCCCAGCGCCGACCGATTGGTTCTCGGTCGAGCCGATCCCGCCGCCACGTGCGGGCTCGTGGCCCGGCGCGCCGAGAGCACCACCGCAGACGTGGTGGCCGCCAGCACAAGGACCACGGCGCAGCCCGCGATCACCTGTCGCCGGGACCGTCGGCGATCGAGGGCCGCGAGCAGCTCCGCTCGGGCGGCGCGGTCGGCCACATAAGAGCCCGGGGCGCGCCGCAGGGCGTCGCGCAGCGCCCGGTCCAAGCCGTCGGGGTCGGTCATGTCGGATCGTCCCCGAGTCCCTGCGCGCTGAGGTGTCGGGCCAGGGTCGCCCGAGCCTTCGACAGCTGCGACTTGACCGTCCCCACCGAGCAACCAAGAGCCTGCGCGATGTCTGCCTCCGACAGGTCCTCGTAGTAGCGCAAGACGACGGCCTCGCGTTGGCGGTCGGGGAGGGCCCGGACCGCAGCGACCACCGCCAGTGCCTCGCCGGTGCGCTCGCCCACCGCCTCGGCTGCAACCACCCCGTCGGTGGCCCACAAGGTCCGGTTGCCGCGGTCCTCGCTCACCCGGCGTCGTCCCTTCGACCGGCACCCGTTGACCACGGCGGCCCGCAGGTACCACTGCGCCCGCTCGGGATGACGCAGCCGCCACCACCGGGCGTAGGTCTTGAGGAACGCCTCCTGCACCACCTCTTCAGCTTCGGCTGGGTCACCGAGGAGCAGCGAGGCCAGCCGGCACAGACCGGGGTAGTGCTCGTCGAACAGGGTGGACACCAGCTCGTCGCGCCCGGGTCGCACGCTCACGGCCCCGGGCGCGAGCGGGAGGGCCAATGCCAGTGCGCCTGGGTCGCCCATGTCTCTACAGACGCACGACGCCGCGCTCGGGTTGCCTGGATCGGGGATTTCCGCTCAGGACCGGGCACCAGGTGACCGGGGTCTGTCGGCCGAGCCGGCCCGCGGGACCGTCGGTGCCGATCATGGGCGCGGGACCGGATCGGGCCTCGGCCACAGCAACGGGCGGCCCGAGTTCGCCAGTGCACCGGGCCACGTTACGGCCAAGGTACCCTCAAGGCCGTGCGACGACACTTCGGCCTGCCGTGGATCATCCTGTGCGCGTTGGGGGGACTCGCGCTCGGCGGTGTCGCCCTGGGACTCCTCCAGGCCCCGGCATCGGCCGATCTGGCGGTGCACAATGCGGTCGGAGAGACCCTCGCTGCACCGACCTTTGTCGCCGTGTCATCGAGTTCCCAGACTCGTGCGGTCACCCGGCTCGACTTCCGCGCCCCGGCCCACCTTGTCCTCACCTCTTCGGCCACCACCGGCCCGAAGAAACTCGTGCTGAACGGCACCGCCGCCACCCGGGTCCTCCAGCCGATCTCCGCCCTCAGCACCGTCAACGGTTTCACCAACCAGCGCGGGCTCTACACCGCCCCTCTCGTCAATCCGGCCCTGACTCGTGAAGGCGCGTCGGCCGGTGTCGCCCTCACCGTCAAGAACGGTTATCTCACGTCGGTGCTGGAAAAGATCACCATCAACTCCTCACAGGGCAACGGCACGCTGACGGGCAGCGTGCGCTTCCTGCGGATCGGTAACTGGACCCTCCCCTCCGGCTGATCCGGTGCTCCCGACTCGACACGCGACGCGCGGGCTCGGGTCGCTGAGTTCACAGGACGCCGCGGCCCTCGCTCAGCCGCTCCCGCAGGATCGCCGCGATCCGCTCCCGGTGCCACGCTGCGTCGCCGTAGCTCACCTGGTCGAGCTGCGAACGCTTCAAGAAGAGGTGGAGATCGTGCTCCCAGGTGAACCCGATCCCCCCGTGCACCTGCAGACCCGTCGAAAGCACCCGACGCGCCGCGTCCGAGCACCAGGACTTGGCCATGGAGGCGGCAAGGGAGGCGTCGGGGTCCTCCGAGGCGTTGCACCAGGCGGCGTAGTACACCGTCGAGCGCATCCCTTCCACGTCGACCAGGGCGTCGGCCAGCATGTGCTTGATCGCCTGGAAGCTGCCGATGGGTTTGCCGAACTGGACCCGGTCCTTCGCGTACTCGACGGCCATCTCGAGCACGCGCGACGCGCCACCGAGTAACTCGGCCGAGGTGCCCGTCGCCGCCCGGTTGAGCAGGCGGGTGGCGGCCGCCGAACCACCCAGCCGCAGGGCCGACGCGCCGTCGAACTCCAACCAGCCGAGCTCGCGGGTTCGGTCCATGGCGGGTTCGGGCTTTGGGCGATCTCGCTCTTCCAAAGAGACGGCAAAGACCTCGTCGTCCACCAGTACTACCGCCACATCGGCCGAGGGGGCGTACAAGACGGGGTCGGGGCGCCCGTAGAGGACCGGTCCGGCACCCCCGTCTTCGACCCGCACCGCGCCGGGACGAGCGGAGAAGGCCACGCACCCGACGGCGCGTCCCTCGGCCAGATCCGCGGCCCAACGCGCCGCGGGGCTTGCGGGGGACTGCGCCGCGGTGCCGGCGAGCGCGTCGAGGACCAGGACCGAGGAGAGAAACGGCGCGGGCGCGGTGTGCCGCCCCAGCTGCTCACAGAGCACGGCGACTTCGACCAGCCCGAGCCCGAGGCCGCCCCCGGCCTCGGGCCGCTCCACTGCCAGCCAGCCCTGCTCGGCCATGGCCGACCACACGCCCGCGTCGTAGCCCGACGCGGCATCCGCGCCCGCCGCGTCTTGTCCCGGGAGGTTCGCGCCAGGAAGCGTGCCCACCACGACGCCGTCACCCACCCGGGCCCGGATCCGACCCCGCGAGGCGTGCCGCTCGAGTAGTTGGGCCGCCGCGTCCCGCAGGTCGATCTGGTCGGCGGACAGGTCGAAGTCCACGGCTGGCGAGTCTACGGTGTTCACTGACACTCGTGTCACCTCCGCGGGGTCGCTGTGCAATGCTGGCTGCCCGATGGACCTGCGCACGACGCCCGAGCAAGAGGCCCTGCGCGAGGAGTTGCGGGGCTGGCTGACCGAGAACCTGCCCTGGGAGTACGGCGTCGGTCTGCCCCCCCGCATCGACGACCTGGCCGAGGCGGTGGCATTCGGTCGCCGCTGGCAGGCGTCGCTCGCCGCGGCACGTTGGGTCGGAGTCACCTGGCCGCGCGACCTCGGTGGGCGCGGCCTCGGCGCGGTGGAGAACTTCGTGGTGACAGAAGAACTGGCCCGGGCCCGGGCCCCCGAACTGGTGGGTCGCATCGGGGTGAACCTGGTCGGACCCACCCTTCTCGCCCACGGAACCGACGAGCAGCGCCGCCGGTGGCTCCCCCAGATCCTCTCGGCCGACGAACTGTGGTGCCAGCTGTTCAGCGAGCCCGACGCCGGGAGCGACCTGGCCTCGCTTCGCACCCGGGCCACTCCGGTCGAGGGCGGCTACCGGGTCACCGGGCAAAAGGTGTGGACCTCCTACGCCCAGTTCGCCGACTGGGGCCTGTGCCTGGCGCGCACCGACCCGGACGCGCCGAAGCGCCAACAGGGCATCTCGGTCTTGGTCGTCGACCTGCACGCCCCGGGGGTCGAGGTGCGCCCGCTCGTGCAGCTGACCGGAGAGGCCGAGTTCAACGAGGTGATCCTGAACGACGTCTTCGTCCCGGCCGACCGGCTGATCGGAACCGAAGGGCAAGGGTGGGCGGTGGCCGGCTCCACCTTGGCCCACGAGCGCGGCGTCAACCCGCGCCAGCTGGTCATCCACAGCCAGCTGATCGCCGAGCTTTTGGCACTTGCCGAGGCCGAGGGGGGTTTCGACGACCGCCGTCGTCGCCAGGCCCTCGCCCAAGCCTACACCGAGGTCCGGCTGTTTCAGCTCCACAACTGGCGCTCGCTCAGCGCGCTGGCCAAGGGGGAGGAGCCCGGCCCCGAAGGCAGCGCCCTCAAGCTGTACTGGAGTGAGATGTCCAAGCGCCTCCACCGCACGGCCATGGACGTGCTCGGTCCGGCCGCCCCACTGTGGGCGGGGGCCGAGGGCAACCCCGGCGGGGGCGCCTGGCAGCGGAGCTGGCTGTATTACCAGGCGTCTTCGATCTTCGCGGGGACCAACGAGATCCAGCGCACGCTGATCGCCGAGCGGGTCCTCGGGTTGCCCCGGGGCTGAACTCCTTCGGTTCGGTCCTGTGGGGCCCGCCGAGCACGCCATTTGGAGAAAGAGAGAGGATGGGGCCATGACGTTCGAGACGATTCTCTATGAGGTCGACGGGGCCATCGCCACGATGACCATGAACCGGCCCGAGGCGGCCAACGCCCAGGACAGCCGGCTCATCGACGAACTCGACGCCGCCTTCGACCTGGCCGACGCCGACGACGCGGTGCGGGTGGTGATTCTGGCCGGTGCGGGCAAGCACTTTTCGGCCGGCCACGACCTGAAGGCGATCGTGGGGCAGGCCGAGGCCGACGAGTGGGTGAAGCTCCGCGAGACTCCCGAAGGCAAGTTCCACCACGAAAAGGTCATGTACTACGACCGCAACAAGCGGATCCATGACTTCCGCAAGCCCACCATCGCCTCGGTACAGGGAAGCTGCGTAGCCGCCGGGCTGATGCTCGCCTGCATGTGCGATCTGATCGTGGCGGCCGACGACGCCCAGTTCTCCAACCCGGTGCTGAAGATGACCGGGGCCGGCGTGGAGCTGCTCGTTGAGCCCTGGGAGCTGGGCATCCGCAAGGCGAAGGAATTCCTGTGGACCGGCGAGACCATCGACGCCCACGAGGCATGGCGGCTCGGCCTGGTCAACCGGGTCGTCCCCCGAAAAGAGCTGACGGCGCGCACCCGTGAGCTGGCCGACCGGGTCGCCCTCGTCCCCCCGATCACCGCCCAGGTGGTCAAAGACACCATTAATTACACGGCCGAACTGATGGGCAAGTCGGACTCGTGGAAGTACCACTTCATGGCCCATCACTGGACCCACAACACCCAGACCGCCCTCTCGGCCCTTGAGACACGCAAAAAGAAGTCCACCATGAAGGAGGTGCTGGCCGACCGGGACAAAGGGGACCTCCCGGGCGACCGCTGAGGTGGCCGGGCCACTGGCGGGGATCCGGGTCATCGACGTCGGCACCCGGATCTCCGCCCCATTCTGCGCCGGGCTGCTCGGCGAGCTGGGCGCCGACGTGATCAAGGTCGAGCTGCCCGGCGAAGGCGACTTCATGCGCACCATGGGCCCGTTCGTCGACGTCGGCGACGAGGGCCCGGGCTATTCGCTCTCCTGGGCCGTCGAAGGACGGGGACGGCGGGGGGTCACCTGCGACCTGCGTCGCCCCGAGGGACGGGCGATCTTCATCCGCCTCGCCGCTCAGGCCGATGTTGTGTGCGAGAACTTCCGGCCGGGCACCATGGAGAAGTGGGGTCTCGGACCGGGCGACCTCGACCCGGGCCTCATCTACGTTCGCATCAGCGTCTTCGGCCAGAGCGGGCCCTATTCGCCCCGACCCGGACTCGACCGCCTCGGCATCGCCTACGGCGGCCTCCTGCACTTGACCGGGGATCCGGACCGCCCCCCGGTGCGACCCGGGGTCACCGTGTCGGACTACCTCACCGGCGTGTTCGCCGCCTGTGCCGCGGTGGCCGGGCTCTACGGGCGCGACATCGGCGACGCCGAACGCGAGGGCGGGGCGAAGGGGGCTTCGGGGGGCGGTGGGGCGGTGATCGACGCCCCCCTCTACGGGGCCGTGCTGCGGATCTTGGAATGGACCCTGGCTGCCTATGACCGCCTGGGCACGGTGCGCCAACGCGAGGGGAACCGGCTCGGCCACTCGGCTCCCCTCGACAACTACCCCAGTGCAGACGGCTTCTATGTCTGCATCGTTGCCGGTTCGGACGCCAACTTTGCCCGGCTGTGCCGCGCCATGGAGCGACCCGATCTGGCCACCGACAGCCGCTTTGCCACGCTGGCCGAGCGGGCATCGCGCGGAGCGGAGATCAACGCCATCGTGGCCCAGTGGACCGTCTCGCTGAGTGCCGAGGAGATCGAGCGGCGCTGCGTGGCCCACGACGTCCCGGTCGGCACCGCCTACAGCGCGGCCGACATCTTCGCGGACCCCCACATGGCCGAGCGGGGCGACCTGATCGCCGTCGAGGACCCGGTCATCGGTGCGGTGCGCCAGCAGGCGCCGTTCCCGCGCTTCGTCGGTGAGCCCCCGGTCCACCCGGTCGGCGCGCCCCGGTTGGGCGAGCACAACCGCGAAGTATGGTGCGGGCTGGTGGGACTGACGACCGACGAGCTCGAAGCGCTCGAGCGCGAGCAGGTGGTTTGAGGCGATGGGCGACTCCACTCAGATGCGACGGGTGGCGGTGCTCGGCGCCATGGCAAACGAGCTGCGGCCGTTCGTGAAATTGCTCCCGCTTCGCCCCGAACCGTGGGGCTCGGGCACCATCTATCGCGGAACGACCGGCAACACCGAGGTACTGGCGTCGATCACCGGAATCGGCATGACCGGGGCAACCCAAACCACCGAGCGGATGCTGGCCGAGGGTCGGATCGACCAGGTCATCATGATGGGCATCGCCGGCGGCCTCGACCCGTCGCTCGTGATCGGCGACCTGGTCGTGCCCGAGGTGGTGCTCGACGGCGCGACCGGTCGCGAGTACCACCCGACCCCGGTCGCCGGCCACCCCAACAGTGGCACCCTGCACAGCTCCGACACGATGGTGATGGACCCCGACGCCCTGACCGCATTGGCCGAGCGCGGCGTGGTGGCCCTTGACATGGAGACCGCGGCGCTGGCCGCGGTGTGCGAACAAGCCGACGTCGCCTGGTTGACGTTCCGGGCCATCAGCGACACCGTCGCCGACGGGATCGTCAACGACTCAGTCCTCGGGCTCACCAATCCCGACGGGAGCCCCAACCTCCCCGCTGTCGCCCGGTTCATGATCACCCGGCCCTCCAAGATCGGTCAGCTGGTCAAGCTGGGCCGAGACGCTGGTGTCGCCACCTCGGTGGCGGCCCGAGCCGCGGCCGCCGCCTGCATTGGCTCTTGAGCGGACGGGGACGCCCCGGGCCCGACGCGGGCACAACTAACCCGAGGACCCGAAGAAACCCGCCCCCCCGAAGGTGAAGATCCCGCCGTCGTCGGCCACCAGCCAGTACCCATCGGTGCCCGTCGCCGCCATACCGCTCACCGGCTCGGCCAAGGTGACGCTCCCCATCGATCCTTCAAAGGGCACGTTGAAGCAGAAGACGCCACCGTCGGCCGCCACGAACCGGTAGCCCGAGTCGTCCGCCGCCGCCTCGACGCCGACGATCGGCTGGTTGAGATGAATCGCCCCGGTCGAGCCGTAGAAGGGGGCGCCGAAGGAGAAGATCCCCCCG
>PMOE01000041.1:0-38292 GCA_003161575.1 Acidimicrobiaceae bacterium
TCCAGACGGCGGGGGCGGGGACGGGGGTGACGGTCCCTTGCCCGGTGGAGGGGATGATGGACGGGGCGCCGTCTTCTCCCGCGCCCCACCAGTTGGTGCCGCCGGTGATGTTGACCGACTGGCCGGCGATGAGGCCGGTCGTCGCGCTGAGGGTGGCCGTCGCCGGGTCCGGGGTGAGATCGGTGGTGTAAGAGAGCGCCGCGGTGGTGGCGATGTAGGTGTGGTTGTACTGGTCGGCGATCAGGGCCCCGACCGTGCAGTTGACGAGTCCGGCGTCGACGAAGACCTGGCTCGGCGGACACGAGGCCTGCGTATCGGTGCCGTAGTACGCGCTGATGCCCATACTTTGGGCAAGGCTGCAGTCGGCCCCGATCGGGCACCCTCCGGTGGGTACCGAACCCACTCCGGTCGTCAACGGCAGGACGAAGCCCGGAGCCGGTGCGGTGTAGTTCGAGTCCGTGATTTGCCAGTATTGATGGGCCCCCGAGTACCCGAGATAGGTCTCGTTCCCCCCGTTGCCGCCCGGTCCGGTCCCCGTCACGATCGCCGCCGCCGGGGCGTTCAGGGACTCGATGAACGGTGTCGTGAGTGCGACGTAGTTCACGTTGGTGCAACTCGTCCCGAGCGCCGTCGTGCCGGGCACGGCGTCGAGTACGTAGGCGTTCGTACCGGGCGGCGGGTTGGTGCTCACCACGCCGGTGCCGCTGAAGGTGCAGTTCGCTTGGCCGAACCAGTAGAAGTTGGTCGCGAGGGAGGTCGCCGAGAGGCCACCCACGGTCGAGACCACCACGTTGTAGGTGGTGGCCGGCGAGGTGACGTCGGCGGTGGGCGCCGCCGGGACCGTACCGGTGATCTCGGTGCTGCTGTCGACGGTAAAGACAGTGAAGGGAGCCACGGTCGGGGCGGCGATCTCAGGCACGGCCGCCGGGGTGAAATTGGTCCCGAAGATGATGATCGTGTTGCCCCCGTTGTTCGGGGCATTGTCGCCGTGAATGGACGTCACCGTCGGTGGGTCCGCGTAGAGGTACTTGTCGGCGGGCACGATCGGCGACGTTCCCCCAGACGTCGTGACGGTGACGTCAACGGTGCCGAGGGCGCCGGCGGGGGCGGTCAGCTTGATCGAACCCGTAGTGTCCTGCGCATAGGGCGGAAGCACCGCCACGGTCCCGAAATGGACCGCCGTGGCATTGGTGAAGGCTGAGCCGGTGATCTGCACGGCGGTGCCGCCTCCCGGCGGCCCCCCCGCCGGGGTCACTGTATGCACTGACGGAACCGACGCTGCCGCCGCGGGAAGCACGTCGACGGCGGTCAGGGCCAGGCCCAGGGTGCCGAGGCACAGGGTCGCTGCCAACCCCGCCTTCAAGAATCCAGCGACTCGACGAGATCCACTGTGGATGCCCATGGTTGACTTCCCCTCCTGGCCGCGTGATCCTCGGCCGGCGGCCCCCCAGTCCCCCAGCCACCGAATTCCACGGCCAACGATTGCTCACCCGGGACTATACGACCAAAAACGGAATATCCAAACCAAAAAAAAAACCCGCCCGAGGAGCTTCCGTCATCTCGCCCGGGCCAACTAAAAGGGCACGCCTAGGACGGCATTGCCCGGCGGGACGATCTCCGCCGGGGATCCAGCCGGGTCCCCGGTTGAGGCGGGATCTAGACCGAGAGGCTGGCGGCTCGAGCCCGGAGCCATGGCGTGGGTAGGGGCGCCACCCTCCGAGCGGAAGACCGACGGTTCCGGCTACGCCAGGACTCCGCCCGGGGCCGCTCTGCAGAGCTTCTGCCCGGACCGAGTTCGAAAACCGACTGAGGGGATGCGCACAGTCGGTCATCGAGGCACCGGAGCGACCGTCAAGAGGGAGACGCCGGCATGAAGGCCCCCGTGCTATGTCTGAACAACGCGGCGCATCGAAGGCGCCACCCTCATACGCGGTCAAAGGAAAGGGTCCAGGATCCGCAACTCAGGTGATACTGCAATGGCAGTTACGATCGTGGTCAGAGGGTGCGGCGGTCTCGTTCTTCAGGCGGCGGACAGACCCGATGACCCGTCCGGCAACTCGCGGGTTGGAAGACCGAGAAGAACCGGCAATGACGAGAGGATCCTGACACTGAGGCGTGGCCGGGTGTGACCGTCCCCGAAACGCTGCGGAGACACCCATCCCCGGAGTCGAGTGGCGCCGGTGACATGGCCACGGCACTAATCGAAACGGCTCTCACCATTCGAGGAATGAATGACGACGTGTTCGGCCATCGATAAGTGGAACCCAACTTAAATCCGTCGGTAATTCCGCCCACCACAAGAGGCTGTGCCGTGACAACGCCGATTCCTTTGCTGCTGCGCAGTCCGAGCGGCTGCGGACCCTGAAGTTCGGACCTCGGCCGAGCCAGACCGCCGAACTCCTTACGCCCTCCGGAGGCGGGCAGCCGAGCACTATCCCTCACTGCATCGCTTTGCAACCGGACTCCGCGAACCTCAGGCGGTCGGCACTGCACCCACGATGTTGTTCACGCTCACTCCTAGCCCGGGCAGTGACCCGATCTCGGTGGCATCCCCGAAGGCGAAAATCCCGCCATCGGACCCGATGAGCCAGTAGCCCTGGCCGTCAGGGGTGGGGACGACGGCCACGATGTTGGACACGCTGACGCCGAGGGCCGGAAGGGAACCAAACGAACTGGCGTCACCGAAGGGGAACACCGAGCCGTTCTGGCCGACCAGCCAGTAGCCGCCCGAGTCGTGGGTGGCCGCGATGCCGACGATCGGCGTCGGGCTATTACCCCCGAGGCTTCCCACGAAGGGGGCGTCTCCGAGGGCGTAAACCGCACCGTTGGCGCTCACCAGCCAGTATCCCCCATCGTCGGCGGTCGGCACGATGCCCACGATGTTGTTCACATGGACGCCCAAACCGGGCAGGGAGTTTTCGAAGGGGGCGTTGCCGAAGGCAAAGACCCCGCCGTCGGAACCGACCAGGAAGTAGCCCTGGTCATCGGCGGTGGGCACGATGCCCACGATGTTGTTGACCTTCACGCCCAAACCGGGCAGGGAGTTTTCGAAGGGGGCGTTGCCGAAAGCAAAGACCCCGCCGTCAGAACCGACGAGAAAGTACCCTTCGTCGGTGCTGGTCGGCACGATGCCCACGATGTTGTTGACCTTCACGCCCAATCCGGGCAGGGACCCGAAGAAGCCCTGACCCGGCGTCCCGAATACGAACACCCCGCCGTCCGATCCCACCAGGTCGTAGCCCGATGAAGAAGTGGAGTTGGGCAAGTTGACGATGAGTTGGGCCGTCCCCAGCGACGCCGAGAAATCCTCGCTCCCGGGGTATGTCCCGATCACCGTGTCGGTCCCGACGGGTGCGTTCGAGGCGACACAACTCGCGAGACCCGAACTCAAAGGACCGCTGGTGGTGCACAGAATGGTGCCCCCGACAGAGAAGGTGACAGTACCCGACGGGTTCCCGCCCTCGGAGTGAACGGACGTCGCGGTGTAGGTAACCGGCGAGCCAGAAGTGGTGGAGGCGGGACTGACCGAGATCGTCGTCGTTGTCGGCGCTTGGGCCACGGTCAACGGGGCGCTTCCGTCCGAGCCGGCGAACGTGCCGTCACCCGAATACGTCCCGGTCACGGTGTCGCTTCCGGCCGGAGCGGTCGAGGCCACACAGCTCCCCGAGCCCGACACAAGGGGTGCGGTGGTGCACAGGGTTGTCCCCCCGATCGTGAAGGTCACTGAACCCGTCGGTGTCCCACCGCCGTTGACAGTGGCCGAGTAGGTGACCGGCTGGCTGAACGAGGTCACGGCGGGATTGACCGAGACGGCGGTGGTCGATGGGAGTCCCACGGTCACGGGTGCACTCCCGATTGACGCTGCGTAGGTGGAATCCCCCGAATAGTGTGCGAACACGAATCCGATCCCGATCGGGGTGTCCGTGACGCTGCAGTGTCCCGAGCCCGAGGCGAGGGTGGCAGTGCACAGCGTCGTTAGTCCCACGGTGAAACTCACGGTGCCCGTTGGTGACCCGGATCCCGACGTGGGGGCGACAGTCGCGCCATAGGTGACCGAATCACCCGAAGTTGAAAATGTCGGGGTGGCCGAGGCGGTGACGGTCGAGGGAGCCAGCGTGGAATCGAAGCTGAAAACCGTCGCCGCGCCGTCGCTGTCCTCGTTCCCGAGGGGATCGCCGACGACCGCCGTCAGGCCATCACCCGAGAGTCCGACCGAAGTCCCGAACTGGCCCGAGTTGGCGGGAGGTGTGAGTGCCACGCCGGGGAACCATCCCGGGCCTTGGTAGTTGTAGACGGTCGCCTCTCCCGGACCGGTCGCAAAGCTACCCGCTGGAACCTGGGGGTCGCCCACCAAGGCCGTCGTCCCGCTCGATGACAACGACACCGAGGTGCCGAAGTCCGCCGCCCCGGCCGGGGTCGCAAGCGACGTGCCGGACGACCACGCCAGTCCGTTGAAGCTGAAAACGTCGGCACCTCCCTTGTTGGAACCCCCGCCGGTCGGGTCACCGACGATTGCGGTGCTCCCGGATAATGACAGGGCAACCGAGGTTCCGAACGCGGACGCACCGCTCGGCACCGAAAGGGCGGTGCCGCCGGACCACGATCCGTCGGAGGCCACGTAGGCAGTCACCGACCCCGTGGAATTATCGATCGGAAAACCGACGATCGCGGTGCTCCCGTTTCCCGAGAGGGCGACCGACGTGCCGAAGCATACCGATGTGAACCCAAAACACAATGACTGATCGACCGTGTTGACCGGGGGCGTGAGGGGAGTGCCCGCCGACCATGACCCGCTGCTGAGGGTGAAGATGGTGGCGGCGCCTGGATCCGACCCGAGCGGTCCTCCGCCTTGGGGGTCACCGACGATGGCCGTCGTGCCATTCGAAGACAGCGCGACGGAAGCGCCGAACCCGCCGGCCGTGTCGGGAGGCGCGAGTGGCGTCCCAGTCGACCACGATCCGTTGCTGAACGTGTAGACGGTCGCCGCTCCGGAGATGAAGCTGTTGCCGCCGGGGTCACCGACAAGCACGGTCGTCCCGTTCGACGACACGGCCACCGAGGCGCCGAACTCGCCGTAGCCGCTGGGCGGTGTGAGGTTCGTTCCTCCCGTCAGCGACCTTCCGTTATAGGTGTACACCGTCGCGCTGCCGTTGGCGGTACTACCGCCCCCCGGGTCCCCGACGACCACGGTCGAACCGTCCGTGGAGACGGCAACCGAGGTCCCGAACTCACTGGGGTCCAAAGCCGGCTGGGAAGCGGCGACGCCAAGGTTCCAGTTGCTCCCGCTCGACGAGTACACCGTGACCGCGCCAACCTCATTCGTTCCACCCGCCGGATCCCCGACCAGCGCGCTCGCCGCGGAGAGCGCCACGGCAGTTCCAAAAGAGAACGCCCCGGGGGGTGGGAGCAGCGAGGTGCCCGTCGACCAGGTGACCCCGGTAGAGCTGTAGACGGTGGACGCGCCGGTCCCCCCGCCGCCCCCCGGGTCACCGACCAGCGCGCCGGTTCCCGATGAAGTGAGAGCAACCGAAGTGCCGAACGTCCCGGCGCCGGACGGTGGGGCGAGGGTCGCGGATATCACCCATGAGGCGCCGCTGTTGGTGGATGTATCGATTGTCGCGGCACCGGTGCCGCTCGCACCACCTGCTGGGTCACCGACGAGTGCGGTCGCCGATGTGCCGTTCGTCCACAGGGCGAGCGAGGTGCCGAAGGCGAAGGACTTTGCCGGGAGTGTGAGGGCGAGCCCTTGCACCCATGAGGCGCCGTTATAGGCGTAGGCGTAGGCCGCACCGTGGGTGGCCTGACCACCGGTGGGGTCACCGACGAGAGCCGTGAGGCCGTCGGCCGACAAGGCGACCGACGCGCCAAAGGCCCTCGCAACCGTCGGGACGGAGAGCGGGGTGCCGGTGGACGTAGCCCACGACGTCCCGTTGTACGTGAACACGGTGGCCGCTCCAGGACCTATCTGTCCGCGGATCAGGGGAAGTGCATTTTCCGGGTCGCCCACCAGTGCGGTGTCCCCGTTGCTGGAAAGGGCGACCGAGGTCCCGAAGAAGGCTGCGCTCGCCGGATATGTCAAGGAGACTCCGGTGGTGTTCCACGTCGTCCCGTTGGACGTGTAGACGGTGGCCGCACCGTTACTGCCGTTGTAAGGGTCGCCCACCAGTGCGGTCTCGCCGTTGCCCGCCATGGCCACCGACGTCCCGAATTGCGAAGCCCCCGAAGGCGGGGTGAGGTTGGCCACGGCAGTCCACGACCCGCTGCTGTAGGCGTACACGGTGGCCGCGCCGGTAGTCGTTGTTCCGCCGAGAGGGTCGCCGACGATCGCCACCGTCCCGCTCGCCGACGTTGCGACCGCCGTGCCGAAGACGCCCGCGTTGGCCGGTTGAATGAGGCTGGCCAGCTGGATCCACGGGTCGACGAGCACGGGGTACGTGGCACCCCGGTCGTCGATGACGATGTGGATGCTCTGACCCGAGGCCACCAGGTGCGCTGGGAGCACCTTTCCCGTGGCATCGGTGACCCTCAGTCCCGAATAGGTCACGTTGGAAAGATCCTTGTTCCCGCGCAGCGTCACCGTGGTCGGACCGTTGAGGATTGGCGTCATGTCTCCCGACGACGCCATGGCGATGACGACGGGCCGGTTCGCTCCGCCCGGGCGCCGGTCGATGGTGAATCGCTGTTCGAAACCGGTGGCGGTCTTCGAGTACGCCACCGAGAGTTGCCGGTGGTCATAAGTGCGCGTCGTCCCGCGGACAACCTTGCTGTCCTCGGCCAGGGGGCGGACCTGCTCACGTCCGAACCCCGACGGGACGAGCGCCCAGTGCGCCGGGTGATGGGACCCGGTGGTGATCCGCAACCCTCCGGCAGCCCCAACCGAGAGCGACGGGCCAACCGTTCTCTCGGCGCGTGAACCTCCCATGTCGGACTGGACCAGGGCCCGCAGAGCCTGCACGGGCGCTCTCGTGACGGCGCCAACGGCCCCGGCAAGCCCCGTCTGGCTTCCCCCACTCACCGAGAGCACCGCCACAACGAGCAGCAGGGGGATCGAGAGCAACGCCAGTGTCAGTGTGCTCCCGCGGGAGGATCCCGACGCCATCGCCCGACCGGCCCCCATCCTCCCGGATGCGGGGTTGCTCGGTGTTCTCGGCGCGTGGGTGATCATTGCGGCTCCCCTGGAGACTCGATCCACCTGTCCCCCCCTGGGGCCGACGGCATAGGAAGAGTATGGCAAAGTCAGGCCCCGAAGAAACTGCACGACGAGATCGCTGATCGGAGCAATCGGGTGCGGACCTTCGAAACCCATTGAAGGGTCCCGCGTACGCGGGTGCTGACGTCGGTCGACCGCAGGACCATACCAGGGAGTCCCCCGTGTCAAAGGCCCGCCTCCGGGGCCGAGAAACAGGCCGGCGGTCCCAGACCCTCCTTCAACAGCGGTTCTTGCCATGGCGCGCCGGGCGGTCGGCGCTGTGCCTTTGCTCGGGCAGGGTCGCGGCAATCCCGCAGAAGGCAACGATCGTCTCGCTGGCGGGATGCAGGCCCAACCGCTCCGGGGCGCCGTGATCGGGACGAGACGGTGGCTCATCGGCCACGTCGTCGAGCGTCTTGGCTAATGCGGACGCATCACCGGTGGGGAAGAGTCGGACCCAGGGCTCTCGGGACAGCCTTTCAGACAGGGCCCGGTCGTGATCGGACACGATGAGGGGCACGCCATAGCGGGCAGCGTCAAAGATCGTGCCGATCTCTTCGGGCCACCCCGGCGTGCGGGTCACGAGGGCGCAGTCGCTGGCCGCGTAAATCCGGCGCAGCTCGCGCTCGGTGACTGAGCCCTGCAGGTTCACGATCCTCCCGCCGCAACGCTTCACGGCCGGCTCCAGTTCTGCCGGCCTGATCGGGATCCCGCACACAACCAGGGCGACGGGGTGTTCGACGCGTTCAAGGGCCCGCTTTACCGTCCCGACGTCCTTGTAGGGCCACCATCCACCAATCATCGCGACAACAAACTCGGTATCGGCGATAGCGAGTTCTTGGCGGGCGGGTTGTCGTTCGCTGTCTGCGATGTACATGGCGGGATCAGCCACTGCGAATGGCCGCACGACGGTGTGGCGATTCGGATGGCGCTTTCGGGTAGTCGCCTCAATGGTCGGGTTTGTACACACCACAACGACGCTGCGTCCTCCCCGGGCGAAAATGCGCTCGGCTACGCGCAGGATCGCTCCTTCGGGTGCCCCTTCGTAGTGCACGAATCGAAGATGGGACGTCCCCGCCAGCTGGGCTGTAGTGGCAGCCAGGCCCTGACTGGCGGTGAGGATGACAACCACCTCACCGCCCCCACCCAACCGGGTGGCCGTCCGCAGAGCCGCGACCTCGGCGAGACACCTCTGCACGTAGCGTGCCTGAGCGGGGAGATGGGTCTTGGGGAACAGCCGGTAGAGCACGCCGTGCAACGGCCGCAGCCGCAGCGAGACCCACAGGGCCGCCCGAGCCGTTTGGCCGCTGGGTCGGTCGACGATACGCGCACCCGTCGCCTCCAGGCCGTCGCGCACCTGGGGGTGCAACCCGTGGACGGCCACGGCCATCGGATCGAATCCGGCATCGACAGCACCGTCGCAGAGTCGGATCAGATTGTCGCCCCAGTGACCCGCCGCGCCGTCGGCAAAGTTCTCGATGAGACAGATCCGCGGACGGGAGGCAGCAGTAGGCACGGAGCCTTCAGCGTTTCACAAGTCCGACGGCGAGATGCACGTGTCCCGGCCGAGGACGGCGAGTCTTCGACACCGTGCCTCCCTGCAGGACGTGGACGGCCGACCAGGTGGCTGCGCATTTGTTGTGATGGATGGGCTGGGGCGCGTTCCGACGTCGAGATCGGACGCCGACCGGATCTGGTCGTGTGCCCCCGAGGACCGTTCTAGCCGACGGTAGCGACGGCGATGAGCGTGTCAAACGCCAGCCGGGGCGGCAGGACGTGTTGCACCGAGAACGTTGCGATCTTGCGGGACCTCGTCGGGCTCGTGTGCCCCGTGAATGTGACGTCGGTAGTCCCGAACCCATTGGCCGCCAACACCTGTCGAAGGGTGTCCTCGCAATACCAGCAGGTGTGCTCGGGGTGCACCTGGCCGTGGCCGCCGAAGCGGTAGACGAAGTTGCCGACGTAGAAGGCGTTGGGCGTCGTGAGGACGAGTCGGCCGCCGTCGTTCAAGTGCCGTCGGACGCTCGCAAGGAACCCTCGGACGTCATCGAGGTGCTCGATCAACTCGCCGGCGAACACGACATCGAATCTCCGGTGGAGATCGAAATCGCGGGCGTCGCCGAGTCTCGCGTCATAGCCCTCCGACTGCAGCTTCTCCACAGTGGCGCCGTTGATGTCGATGCCGACCAGGTCGGAGACCTCCTGGCCCAAAAGGCCGTGAAGCCAGTCGGGGCGACCGTAACGCGATGCGCACCCGATATCGAGCAGGGACTCACCGCGAATCAGCGGCCTGACGACCTCGAAACGGTCACGCAACGAGCCCTCGCCCCACGGCCCGTCGCCCCATTTCGGTTGGAGAAAGTGACCCTTGCCGGAGTTCTCGGCCGGCCTCACAGGCACCTTGACCCGATTCGATGTCGAACTCACCATTCCTGCCCTTCGCCTCTCCGGCCGCCCTGGGGCCGCACCCACCGAGCTCTTCGTGGCCGTGAGGTTACTACCGGCACCGGTAGTCCGCCCCCAGATGTAGGTGTTGACAAGGCGCGATGATTCCCCGCCCTAGAGATCCTGCCTGGCTCCTCACTGCCCGGCTCGTCGCCGTCGATTTCGCACAAGGAACCGTCGGACCTTGAACGCCACGAGATGAAAGCCACCAAGAATCCGCGCGAAGGTGAGCATTTCTCCTCGATGGGCAGTCACCATTCGGAGGGGGGCAGGGTGCGCAGGCAGAGGGCGGCGCGGTAGCATTCCGTGTTGGCAGCGCCTCGGACAGCCCGAGCAATCTCGAGGAAAGGTGGGCCATGACAGACGGTCGGGGGCGCCGGATCGTGGCCCTTGTGCTCACCCACAATGCACCCCAGTCGCTCGCCCGCTGCCTTAGCGCCATTGCCGCGCAGACGGAGCGGCCTCAGGGAATAGTGGTCGTCGACAATGCCAGTAATCCGCCCGTGCTGGTCACTCTGCTCCCTCCGGGCGGAGCGCCGACGCAAGTCCTGCGATCCGCCACGAATCTCGGGCCGGCTGGGGGGTGGGCCATCGCCTTGCGTGAATTCCTCTCCAGTGATTTCAGCCATGCCTGGGTGATGGATGACGACATCGTCCCCGAGCCCGAGTGCCTGGCCACCTTGTGGGCGGCAGCCGACGAGGACCCGGCCCGGGCCTTCGTCGTCCCGGCGTCGATCCAACCAGACGGGACCGTCGGCCGGTGGGGCTCGTGGTGTGGGTTCATGATCGCCCGGGAGATCGTCGAGAAGGTCGGGCTGCCCAGAGAGGAACTCTTCTGGTGGGCCGAGGACACCGAGTACTGCCATTGGCGGATCCCCCAGGCGGGCTTCAAGCGGCGTCTCATCGAGGAGGCGGTCGTTCATCACGACGCCATCCGCCAGGGCGGTGAGATGCCGACGTGGAAGTACTACTACGAATCCCGCAACATGCTCTATTACCACCTGCACATCATGCACAAGGTGGGCCGTTTTCCTCGTAATTTCTCGAAGCTGGTCGGAAGGGCGGTCTTTCGACAGAGCCGGGGTCGCCTCCGCTGCCTGGTGGTCATCGCCCGTGGGCTGTTCGATGGCGCCTTCGGCCGACTCGGTATCCGTTATCCGGTGACCTCGCTGCGCGAGCATGACCTCGCGTCGGCCCGTCCCCTCGCCGGCGTCGGTCCTGACGCCACCGCCCCCGACAAGAGCTGACCCGGACCAGGGCGCACCTTGCGTTCCGGTCGCTACCCGTCCAAGGTCGCGGCCATGCCCACCATGGGTTGGTTGAGGTGGAGCCCACCCATGGATCCGTAGAACTGGGCATCACCGAATGCGAAGACTCCACCGTCGGTCGCGACGAGGAGGTAGCCGAGTCCGTCCGCGGTCGCCGTCATGCCCACCATCGGTTTGTTGAGGCGCAGGCCACCCATGGAGCCATAGAACGGTGCATCGCCGTAAGCGAAGATCCCGCCATCTGTGGCGTCAAGCCAATAGCCACCGCCGTCGTCGGTGGCGGCAATTCCGACGACCGGCGCCCGCAGGTGGATACTCCCGGCCGATCCGTCGAAGGGCGCGTTGAACGAGAAGACCCCGCCGTCGGCACCTACCTCCCAGTACCCGCCGGTCGCCGGATCGGTAGCGATCCCGACGATCGGTTGATTCAGCGGCCTGTTCCCCATCGATCCGTAGAAGTGCGCGTCGCCGAAGGAAAAGATCCCCCCGTCTTGGCCAACCAGCCAATAGCCCTGTCCGTCGGGCGTTATTGCCATTCCGACGACCGGTTGATTCAGCGGCCTGTTCCCCATCGATCCGTAGAAGTGCGCGTCGCCGAACGCGAAGACACCGCCGTCAGAGGCCACGAGCCAGTACCCGCCCCCGTTAATGGTAGAGGCCATGCCGACGACGGGCTGGTTGATGGGATGGCCACCCATCGAGCCGAAGAAGGACGCTCCGCCGAACGTAAAGACACCGCCATCTCTGGCCACCGTCCAATACCCTTGAGCAAACGCACCAGGGTTCGAACTGCCACCGACCGCAACGTTGGCGGGCGCTGGGGTCCAGGTGGTCACTCCCTGGGCCCGGACATAGAACGAGTAGTACTCCGGGATGAGCGGATGGGGGTCGGCCGGCAAAACGACGGCCATCGATGCGTTGCCGCTTGCGCACGGGAGGGTGACCGGCAAGCCATTCACCGCCGGCTTGGCGGTAAAGAGACAGGTTTGGGCATTGGTCGCCGAGACGTTCACGGTGACCGATCCGCCGGCGTTGGGAAGAACCGGCGGGTTCGCCGTGATCTGGGCCTTCGGGCGCGGCACGGGCGCCACGATCACCCTTTCTTGGCCGGACGTCCACACCCCCGTTCCCACGGCACGTACGCGGAACGTGTAGATATTATTCGACGGCGTCTGATTCGCCGGGAGAATCACGTTTGTCGACGCCGTACCGCTCGCACAGGGAAGGGTCACGGGCAGCCCGACGACGCTCGGGTCCGAAAAGAACGTGCAGGTGGTCGCCAAGGTTGACGTAGCCGAGAGGTTCACGCTCCCACCCGTGAAGGGGAGCCCCGTCGGTGTGACGGTGATTTGCGCGCTCGTGTGCGCCGCGGGAATCGCTGCGCCAGCTCCGGGCACCGCGACGCCAACTCCGGCCAACGAACCAACTGCCCCAGCCAACGCGACCACGCCAACGGCGAGCACGCGAGGGACCGCGGGGTGCCAGCCGTCGCCGAGAAGTCCCGTCCCCCTGTGCATCCGCCCCCCTCCAGTCCCGCTGCAGCTTCTCGACCCGCTTGTGCACCGCTCCACCCAGGAAAACCGAAAATAATGCCTGCCCGGGACACCTGGGACTGTACCCGAGACCGGCACTGCTCGGCCCATCGCCCCGGGCGGTCCGTGTGGGGCGGGCGGGGGATCCGGCGTAGCCGACCAGTGTTCGCCGTCCTCCGATGCACGATCACCGAGGTGACCAGGGACTATCTGCCTGTGGGCCCGAGGAGGTGGCATCACGCCGCCGGGAGGACGATCTCGGGAATGACCGGTCGTGCGCGGTCGACCTCGGACGCCGGATTCCGACACGCCCGTTGGAGGTCGCAGAGGCCCGATTCGGATCGCCCGGACCCACAGGGTCGCCGACGAACCTCTGGTGCCCGTGGGCCTCCGAGTGCCGACGTTCTCCTAGTGCCCGGGATCCTCGGGCGTCGTAGGCGGCGACGCCAGCAAATCGCCGGCCGACGAGGCTGCCGGGACCGCCGCTGGTGCGTCCTGGCGCCGGAAACGCACGGCCAGCAGCCCAGCGGCGACGAAAGCCACGACAGCAACCAATGCTGCGACCGCGCCCCGTTTGTGGTAGTGGCCAGCCCCCGCATGGTGGCCAGGAATGAAGCTCGGCAACGAGTGAATCGGGACCGTCAGATATTCGATCGCCACGACCGCCGCCAGCACGCCGATGATCACCAACACAACAACAAGCACCCATTTCATGGGGTCGTACACTAACAAACCCGCCTGCTCCGCGCCGAGAGGCCTCGTGCCTCGCCCCTGGGTGCTCCGCCCTCGAACGGGCATGGATCCGAGGTGCGGACACGCAACGAAGCGGTTCCACGCCTGTCACCGTGCCTACGGACCAGAAGATTGCCGCTCGCTCGGTGTACCGACCAATAGCCGAGTCAGCCGGCCAGAGCTCACCACGCCCCGGCGGGGAATGACGGGCAGTCGTCCTGTTGCGCTGGGAGACGGTCGAGAAAGCATCGGCGATGTCATCGTCTTTAGGTGCATCGGAGACTGCTTCGCGATAGTGGCGCCATAGAGCGCAGGATCGCCGAGAGTGACGCGGGGCCTGTCCACCTCGATCGCGCCGTAGACTTGCATCGATGCCGGGCACGGGGCGGCGCCGAGGGCTCGTTTCGGTGGGGTCGGAGGAACAACGACGATGGTCTCCAACGAACGCGGACGCCGGACGCCCTCCGCCCCGGCGGGTATTTCTCGGATTCCAGAGCGGGGCACCCCCAGCCAACGAACCAATCCGATGAGCCGATGCTCGTCGATCGTGGTGCGAGCCGGGGGTGACCCCGACTCGGAAAGCGCTGCGACATTGCACGCCGGCCAGATCACCGAGGGTTTCCTGTCCTCCCTCGGACCACGTTTCCTACGCCGCTTGTATCGCCGGATTGGCCGGATGCCGACATCGTTCCTCCTCGTTGCCCACGACGGAGGCCGCACGGTCGGGTTCGTCGCCGGCTCGACCGACCTAGCCGGTCTCTACCGTCGTTTTCTGTGGCGCGATGGCCTGGGCGCAGCCTGCTCGGCCGCCGGCTCGCTTTTCCGTGCGCCGCGCCGAACGCTCGAGACATTGCGGCATCGAAACTCGGGCGGGGCCGGAATCGGTGAAGGGGCCGAACTGCTGTCCATCGCCGTCGATCCGGCGTGGCAGGGACGAGGGGTGGGGCGTCTCTTGGTGACCGCATTTCTCGGCGAAGTACACCAGCGGAATTTGGACGCAGCTCACGTCGTGGTGGGGGCCGACAATGGGCCCGCCATCGCCCTGTACGAGCACGCCGGGTTTGTGGCCGTCGACACGTTTGAGTTGCATGCCGGCACCGTGTCGATGCTCATGCAGTGGCACCGCCTTACTCGTTCGCCGGAGACCGGGGCGGGGCCGCCGTGACCAATCTCGTCATTGCCGTCGTCTCCCTCGGCATCGCGCTGGTGGTGACGCCGGTCGTGATCATTGCGGCTCGCCGGACCGGAGTCATGGACCGGCCGGGGGCCCTCAAGCCCCAGTCGCACCCCGTCCCCTACCTTGGCGGGGTGGCGGTCTTTGCCGGTGCCGCGGTCGGCGCACTGGCCGGGCGGCCGACTCTCCTCGTGCCCTTGGGGATGGCTCTGGTTTTGGGCGTGGCCGACGACCGGTTCGAGCTCTCCCCGTGGGTGCGGCTGGCGGGTCAGTTCTTCGTAGGGGCTGCGGTCGTGGTGACCTGCCCGGTCCACCTGCCCGGCGTCGCCGCCGCGACGACCATCATCGTCGTGAGCGTTCTCCTGATCAACGGCGTGAACCTCCTCGACGGCCTGGACTTGTTGGCGGGCGGCGTGGTCGCGGTGGCGGCGCTGGCCTTTGCCCTGTTGCTAGGCGGGTGGGGTCGCCATCTCGGGGTGGCCCTCGCTGCCGCGCTCGTTGGCTTCCTCGCCTACAACCGGCCTCCCGCCCGGGTCTACCTCGGAGACGGAGGCTCGTACCTCCTCGGCACCGCCCTGGCCGTGCTCCTGGCCGCGACCTGGGCGCCGGGCGTCCCGGCCTCACGGGCGGCGGCCGCCCTGGCGCTGGTGGCCATCCCGGCGGCAGAGGTCGCCTTCGCCGTGGTCCGCCGCTGGCGCGGGCATCGTTCGCTCGTCACCGGCGACCGCGGCCATCCCTACGACCGTCTCGTGGCATCCGGATGGCCCCGGCCGGCCGCCAGCCTGGCCTACGTGGCCATGGAAGGGATTCTCGCCACGGCCGCGGTCATCGCCGGGCTACGGGCGTCGGTCGCCGCCGCCATGGTCGTCGATGTGGCGGGGGCCGCTCTGCTGGTGGCGTCGGCCGCGGTGACCGGCGCCCTTGCCCCCGACGAGGATGCCCGGACGTGACCAGGATCTATCTGTCGCCACCCGACGTCGGTCCCGAGGAGCGACGCATGTTGTTGGAGGCGTTCGACTCGAACTGGATCGCCCCACTCGGGCCCGACGTCGATGCCTTCGAACGCGAGCTCGCCGAACGGGTCGGTGTCGGACACGCTGTTGCTCTTTCGAGCGGGACGGCGGCCCTGCACCTGGCGCTGTTGTTGGCCGGGGTGGGGGCGGGCGACGACGTCCTCGTCCCCTCCTTTACCTTTGTGGCCACGGCCAGCGCCGTCTGCTATCTCGGGGCCCGACCGGTCTTGGTGGACTGTTCGGCATCCAACTGGAACTTGGATCCGGCCCTCATCGCCACTGAACTCAAGGACCGGGCCCGGCGGGGCACCCTGCCAGCCGCGGTGGTCACCGTCGACCTCTACGGTCAGGCGGCTGACTACGAACCGCTGGTGGCGCTCTGCACGGACTACGAGATCCCACTGATCGAGGACGCCGCCGAAGCGTTGGGCGCCTCCTACAAGGGACGCGCGACGGGATCGTTCGGGCTTGCGGGGGTGTTCTCGTTCAACGGCAACAAGATCATCACAACCAGCGGTGGGGGCATGCTCGTCACCGAATCGGCCGAGATGGCTGAGGGCGCCCGCCACCTGGCCACCCAGGCCCGCGATCCGTTCCCCCACTACCAACACTCGGCCCTCGGTTTCAACTATCGGCTGAGCAATCTGCTGGCGGCCTTGGGACGGGCTCAGCTCCACAGCCTCGATGACCGGGTGGCGCGGCGTCGTCAGATCAACGGCTTCTACCGAGAGGCCCTGAGCGGCCTGCCCGGGGTGACCTTCATGCCGGTCGCCTCATACGGCGAGCCCAATCATTGGCTGACCTGCATCCTCATCGACCCCGAGGCCTTCGGGGCCGATCGAGAGGCCATCCGGTTGGTTCTCGAGGCCGTCGACATCGAATCCCGTCCGCTGTGGAAGCCGCTCCACCTACAACCGCTGTTCGCCGACGCGCCGGGGCTGGGCGGCGCGGTCTGCGCCGGCATCTTCGAGCGTGGACTCTGCCTACCCAGTGGCTCGGCTCTTTCGGAGAGCGATCTAGCCCGGGTCGCAGAGGCGATCCACACCTGTGCCCGTTAGCCCGGGCCGCCTCCGGTGACCAGATCGAGAAGGCGAGTCTCGCGGGTCGCCGGCGCCGCTCAAGGCTCCTCGGGCACGGCCTCGGGATCCTGAGTGGCCAGCAACCACTGACGCAGGCGACGCTCGATCCGAATCCCGTTCGCTCCGAAGCGCAGATCCGACACGCGCCTGAAGCGGGTGTAGCGGTCGAGCTCCTCTTCCACCGTCGACTCGCCGAGGGCGATCCGAAAGAGCCGCGACAACAGGATCTTGCTCGTGCGGAGCTGGGCGGCGGAGCGATCGGCGAGGACCGGTCCCATGCCCTTGTTCCACAACATGATCGTCACCGGCGACGATGCCAGGACGTCCGCGGGCGACTGGAACGGAGAGAGGAAGCGTCGCCACTCGTACCACAGGACCGGAGCGACCTTCTTGAAGGGCACGTTGACGTAGTTGGCGCCCCGCTTCACAGGACGGAAGGCGTCTGAACCGAGCGCGCTCCACTCCAACGCAGTCCAGTCGTCGCTGGCGGCCAGCGTGGCGTCCTGGCTCTCCATCCACAGTTCGAGAACTGGCGAACCGGCGTGAGCAATAAACAGGTTGTTAAAGAATCGCGCCCCCACGTCGGATCCCCAGCTCGCCAGTTCGTGGCCACCCAGGTAGCCGGCGAGCACATCGAGCTGACCCATTGCGATGCAGTCGGCGTCCAACCACAGACCACCGTGGCTGTAGACGAGACGGGTCCTCGCGTAGTCCGCGCGCTGGGCCGGGACCGTCAGTCGGTGCCAGATCGAGGCCTCCATGTCCGGGAGCCAATCGAACACGCTCTCGTTGTCGAGGACATGGAGTGTCATCGAGGGTCCCAGGTGGCGGCGGATCGTCTCCTGGCAGAGATCGAGATACGCGGGCCGGGTACGGCCTGGCAAGTCCTCCCAGTACATCCAGACGTGGCTGATCTCGCTCATTGAGTGTTTCCTCTTGTCTCAGAGAGATCGCCGCACCGCGGGTCGCCAACCCGTGAGCTGACCCAAATGCTTCCACGCGAAGGTTCGATCTCCCCATTCCCCCGGGTTGCCCCTGGACAGAATGGCTGATTACGCCCCGCCTATTCCGTCCCACAAAGAGAGATCAAGTGCTGGAACGAGCTTGGCCAGCTCCGCCACGTCGGGAGCGAAGATGTCCCGCAGGCGACTCTTGACGTCGGGATCGAGGCTGATCTTGTCTTCGATCGTCTTGTTCACCGGGCGGCGGATGGTGGTCGGGTGGTAGTCGGGATCGAGGCCCAAGAAGCGGTAGGTCAGTGCCAACTGCTCTTCGGGCTGGTCGACACAGCGCTCGTACTGGAGGATCAAGATTTGCTCGACCGGGAAATGGTCGAGCCAGCGCCGCAGGTTCTCGGCGTACATGGTGTACCCCACGACCTCGGCAATGGTGGCGCCTACGTGGGCGGCACCGTTTCGGATCTCGCCGGCCAGTCCGGATCGGAACCGTTCAATCGGATCGCGAAGAATCAACAGCAGCTTGGCGTCTGGTGCGGCTTGGGCCACTAGTGGCGGCACCCACGGGTAGTAAAGGTAGTCGGGCGTCCACTCTCCGGTGACCGCGCCTTTGCGCCTCGGGAACTGCCGGTGGTAATCGGCGACGTCAGACGATCCGAACGCCTGCGCCCCGAAACGGGCGAAGAAATGAAGCTCCTTGTTGACCGAGAGGACCTGCGATGCGTCGGGGTGTTCGACGATGAGCCTGAACCACCACGTTGTCCCCGCCTTCTGCACGCCGATGCCCACGAACTCGGGTGGGCCGTCGACCTCTCGGGGTCCGAGCGGTGGTGTGTCGTGGAAGTCGAATTCGGCCTCATAGCGGTAATAACGGCCCAGACGATGTCGCAGATCGCGCCGGATCCCTGGCGGCACAATCTGGTGAACCCCGAGAGGAAGATCTTTGAGCGTTTTGACGGTGACCTCGCGTATCCCCATCGTCTAAGGCTGCCACAGTCGGCGAGGCTGGTCGGCATCCCTCCTGCGGTCACGGTGGTGTCCAGGCAAAGGCGGGGAGCGAGGACACGATGCTGCCGCGTGGCGATGCGCCGTAGTCACAGCGCTGAAGTCACAGCGCTGTAGTTCAGCCGGGAGACGGGTCCCGACCCGTCGGGCCGGCAAGCAGGCTTTCAGCTCGAAGCTGGCTCCGTGGGACAGGCCGTCCATGTGTGGGCTGACCCGTCCTCAACCAGCTTCAAGGAGCCTCTCCCTCTGTGATGAATGACTGTTCAGGGACAACCGCTCGCAGTCAGGGTCTCGCGCCGGCGGGCTCACCGCTCGTTCAGAGCCGGGACGAGTTATCCAGGTTGGGTCGGGACGTTGGAAGGTGTGCCGGCCGTCGTACACAGCGGGGAGAGGGCCGGCGGCCCGAGCTTGCGGTAGAAGCGGTAGGAGCTCGATTGGAACTGGCCCAACTTATCCGCGGCAGCAGTGCGGATCGTCGACTGCGAGAACCAGGGGGGAACGCCGACGTCATCCCACAGGACGACGTGGATTTCACAGGCTCGGTCTTCGGCTGGCACGCGGTCCAGGTTGACGGCCAGGCGAGCCTGATTGGACAACATCTCGCGGTCCTTCCGGGCATTGTCCAGGCCGAATCCGGTCGCCACCACCACCTGGACGATGACCAGGATTGCCAAGGCGACGAGTGCACACCAGGTCCACCTGGCCTGCGAACGATGATCGTCTGCCCGCAGACGAAACGGTGGCATGTGCGCCCACCCGTACATGACGATCCCGGTGAGGAGAACGAGGTTCGAGATGATGTAGCGATTGTTGTTGACGGCATCGGCGTAGCTCAGTCCACTTCGACCCAGGGCGATCGTCCCGTCGACGAGCAGGGAGAAGACAATAAATAGGAGTGGAAGCGGAATTCGCTCCCGCGATGCTCGGTAACGCCACGATTGGATGACGATGAACGCGGCGGTAACGAAGACCACCAGACCCACGAGTTCGAAGCGGTCAAAGCTCCGTAACGGAGCGCCCAAGTACCCGCCGGGGATGACGTTGCCGATGAGGATGATGAAGTAACGAAATGCCCGAACGGGGTGCTGTAGCCCGACGACAGAGGAACATCTCACGGAGATGGCGGCTTGGCAACCGTTGTTGTTGAAGTTGTATCCCCAGAGGTACGGGGCAACCGTGACGAGCGCGGCGCCGATCCATACAGCGATCTCGATTCGCGCTCGTCGCGCCCAGGGTTGGCACCAAAGAATGCAGATCGCACCCAGAGGCCAGAGGATGACGCCCTGGAAGAAGGACAACGAGCCGGCGAGTGCCGCGACGACAGCCACGGCGAACCACAGCCAACGACGGGTGGACGGCGCAATGAACGCGAACACCATCACGACGAAAAAGAAGACCGGCAGGTACAACGACAGTTGCCACGCAAACAAGGCGAGTTGGACGTCTGCCAGGCTGAACCAGATAAGTCCGATGACAAGGACAGGGATCGGCGTGAGACGCCTCCCGAGGTATCGGCGGAACAGTGCCAGGACGACGCCGTACGCCGCGATGGCCACGAACGCGCAGAAGAAGACCACCGAGCGCGTGTCGAGCCGGCCGATGCGACCAAAGAACACGAAGATGGCCCTGACCAACGGAACACGTGATTCGTAATACTGGTCCCAGATCTGACCCAGCGAGAGGTGCCCGTGGACGGCCGAGTTGACGAGCGTCACGGTGGACCAGTCGTCGAATTGCAGGACATTGATGGCGTAATGATCGACAAATAGGAGATAGAGGATCGGAAGCACACAGGCCGCTGCGGCGGTCAGGATCGTGTTGTGCCGGGACAGCCATGAGACGAGCTTCCCCTTGTCGTCGCTACTGCTCCCGCCATCCGACTGTTCCGTAGAGAGCACCGCTGGCTCAGTCATAACCCCCCCGCATAGAATTCCTAGACTGGCAGGGAGTTTCCTTGGGATCGTAGACCCCTGTCAACCAGCAACAGGCGTAGACCTTCTTGATCATGACTTCACGCTGTCGAGCGCCCGGGCGCCGGTCGGCCCGGCTATTTCCTTCCGATGGTACGGGTCTCGAGAAAGAAGCGGGCCGTGGGGTGCAGCCCTCGGTGTTCGACATCCCCCGCTGCCCCACTCCTGGGATGGCCCGAGGCCTCGCGCCGTGACAGCGGACAGCACGCCGTCGTCCAATACGCATACGGACCCTCAGGCATCGGTCGCCCGGGGTTCGAAGACGGGCGGTACCGTCCCCCGGGGTCACGAAGGAGCGTCCATCGCCATCTGACATACTGGAAGTCGTGCCGGTGGTGTCATTCGCTCGGTATACGTGCCCATAGTGGAGCACTTCCTGACCAGGAACGGTCCTCGAACGTGCCCGGGTCGACAGCGCTCGGACACAGGGACCGAACCCCGAGCACTCTGACCCAAGAAGCGAGAGAGTGGACATGTCGACTCAACTCAAGAGGTTTCAAGCCGTCTCTCGGGCTTACGTCGGAGTTGTCAATCGCGAGTACTGGCGGATTCGGCCTTACGCCCTGCCGTATTTTCATCTCCTCGACAGGATGCACCAGTACCTCTTGCCGAGGACGTACCTTGAGATTGGGGTGTCGTCTGGTGCATCGATGACACTCTCCTTTCCTGGGGCGTTGAACATCGGCGTCGACCCGGAACCGAAGGTCGCCATGCCACTGACCCGCACGACAACGATCTTCGCTGAGACGAGTGACGAGTTCTTCGCCGGGCGGGAGCTCGGGACACTCCTCGCGGGGCAACCCCTCGATCTGGCTTTCATCGATGGCATGCACCACTTTGAGTTCGCACTTCGTGATTTCATGAACATTGAGCGCAATGCCGCGCCTGAGACCACGGTGCTCGTCCATGACTGCTACCCGATAGATGAGCCGAGCGCCGACCGTGTCCGGCCACCCGGACTGTGGAGTGGCGACGTGTGGAAGCTGATCGTGCTGCTGAAGGAGAGACGCCCCGAGTTGAGGGTCTCGGTCGTAGATGTTGGTCCCACCGGCCTCGGGGTGATCACCGGACTGCAACCCGATTCTACCGTTCTGAAGGACTCCTATGAAGAGATCGAATCGAAGTATTCTCAACTCACGTACAGCTATTTGGAGAATGGTGACAAGGCCACGATCTTGAATTTGGTCCCGAACAACTGGGCGACGGTGCAGTTGCTCCTACCTGCACGTCCCCGACGACACGAACCTCTGCCGCTGTTGGTCTCGCACCGAGCAGCGCTCGCTGGATGGTCGGTCGTGCGCAGTAAGGCACGGCGTCAGAGATTGAAGCTCCAGAAGCGGACCCAACCCAAGCCCTAGCCGGAACCCGCTGCCCCACCATGGTGCAGAACTACGGCAGACAGGGTCACCGCCAGCGGCGTCTGCGCTCGATCCCACGGCCCGATCGACTGGCAGCGGATCGGAGACGTATCCAAAGAGGATGCCTCCACCCGTACCGGGGGCGCCAAGCCTCTTCGGGGGCCGGCAGTCTCCCCGAACCAACTCTGCGAGGACGAGCATGGCGTCTTCAGCATCACAATGGAACCATCCGAGCTCCGCGGCGATTCATCAGTCCATCCATGAAGCCCCGGGTCATAGCTGACGCCCGGTCAAGGCGACGATCTGCGAATGCTCCGTACAAATCCTTGCCTCGCACCCTCAATAGCGTTGCCATATCTCCGAAGCCAGTCTCGCGATGAAACAAGACGTGGTTCCGCGCCCGGTAGTAGGCGCGCCATGGCGCGAGCCAGTCGTCCAACCGATCGTTGCCGATCACCGCTCCCGGCACGCCCCAGATCTGAATGCCGGTGTGGGTCAGACGCCAGCAAGCCAGGTAGTCGTCCCAGCCGAAGAAGTACCCAGAGTCCTGAGACTTGACGATGTCAGCAGCACGGGGATTCAGCAACAACCCCGACCAGGGAGCGAAATCCACTGCCACGGTCTCGGTCGTCAGATCCATCGGTTCGGATGCCAGCCCGTTCCCCCGATTCCAGGCTCGTCCGTCCCCTCCTTGGTTCGCAGAGTAGACAGCATCTGAATCCGTCGCCGCCGCCAACAGCGTCGCTAGGCACATCTCGTGAAGGTCGGCATCGTGATCGAGCAGGAGGTACCAGTCGGCGCTCGGTGCACTCTTCAATCCGAGCACGAAGGCCTGCTCCGCACCGAGATAGCTTTGATGCACGACGACACTGCCATCGAGCTCATTCCATCCCGATTTATCTGCCCAAGGGCCGTTGTCGACGACGGTGATCGTCGCAAGGAGCGGACTGGTCGCTCGCACTTGCTGCGCGAGTCCCAGCACATTCTCAACCCTGTGCGTCGTCGGAACCACGACAGCGACCGAGAGGGGAGATTTTCCTTCCGAGATGCTCCGGGATTTCCCGCCGTCGCTCACTTAGCCGCTGCCCGCCGCAGTCGGAGCCACCGGCAATGGGGGCTCGGCTCGCGCAGCGAATTGTTGGAGGACGATTCGTCCGGACATTCGAAAGGGCGAGTCATCTCCTGCTGATTGATTTCCGCAGGACAGCATCGGTCCGTGGCCCGACCGCTGCTTGATTCGGGCCCACCGGGCTTCGCCCCTCCATGTCGCGCAGTGTACCAAGCGATGTGCCGATCTTCCCCGCCCGGCGGACTTAGGAGTCTCTACCGATCTCTCGAAGGCTCGGAGGTCCGAGGACCGAGGCGGCCTCGGTGATCACATCATCGATCGCGGCGATGGTGCGGCTGAACGTCATATGCTCTAGTACCCAGGCCCTCGATCTGGCCCCGAGGTCCGGCTCGATGCGCCGCCAGGTCACGTACTGCTTGATCGCCTCGGCGAGGCGCGCCGGGTCGCGCGGTGGCACGAGCTGTTCGGGAAAGCCCCGCATGGTGGCGCCGAGACCGCCGATCTCCGACGCCACCACCGGCGTCTCACAGGCCATCGACTCGCTGATGACGAGCCCCTGGGTCTCCAAGAAGATGCTGGGCAGCACCGACAGGTCGGCGGCCGCCATCAGGGCGGGGACGTCTGAACGGGGACCGAGAAACGAGACGCGGTGCCCTTGCGCCAGGTGGTGCAGCTCGGCCAGATAGCTGCTGGAGTTGGCCGCACCGCACAGGACCAGATGGGAGTCACCACCGAGCCGGCCCATCGCGTCGACCAAAAAGTGGGGCCCTTTGATCCGCTCCAGTCGTCCGGCAAAAATCACCATGGACTCTTGCTCACCCACATCGACACCGGCCCGCACGGCCATCCGCTGTTCTGTCGGCAGCGGGACGAAGCGATCGATGTCGATACCGGTCGGTATGACCGACAACTTGGCCGGATCCAACCCGGCCCGTGATATCCACCGGTTCGCCGTGTCGGCAGATGGCGCGATGGCCGCGGCGGCCCGACGCATCAGGGCATTCAGCCAGGATGGCTGGCGGATCGGGGGTGGAAGGTGAAGGTGGACCACCACCCGGGCACCCGAGCGTGCGCCCACCGCCAGGGCGACCGGCACGTCGCCGGCGTTGTGGACGTAGGTAACCGACGGCAAGGTGCGCATGCCTTTGAGCGCGCCCTCGATGGTGCCGATGGTTGACCTCACTGGCGACGAGGGGTCGGGGAGGCTGGCCCGGATCTGCGTCGTCGAGGCGGCGAGTTCCTTCCACGCCGGCCAGAAGTCCCCTCGGCTGACGTAGAGCAGGTGCACCTCCCACCCCCGTTCAACGAGGCCGCGGAAGACAACGAGTTGCGCGGCTTCTGTACCCCCGACCGACCCGAGGTGGTTGGCGACGGTCAGCACCCGCTTGTCGTTCACAGCGTCACCCTAAGCAACTTCTCGGGGCCCGATGAACAACGAACTGTCATCTGTGCCGAAGCAAAGAGACCGGCAACCACCGCCCCGGGAGACCGTATCGCCGCGTCGGAGGCGATGGCCGTCTCCGTTTGTCACCAAAACCTGGATGAACGTTGGGCCCGAGCCGTCGGCCCAACGCCGATTTCCGTCGCCATGATTGACTGCAGAGACTACTCGACCCCACATTGCTGATCGGTCCGCACTACGCCGTGCATGCTTGAACATCGCCTCGTGGTACCCAACAAGGCGTGGGGTACTCTGGCCGCGATGACCGTGGCGTACCCGAAGAGCGAACCCACGCCGATCAGTCTTCGGACGGTCGCTCAGGGGACCCGCCGCTGCGAGACGGCATCTGACTGGCGATGACGGGCACGGAGGAACCCACCCGGCGACCTCTCCTCTTGGTGGGGATTCCCCGGTCGGGCACGACCTGGACCATGCAGGTTCTCGGGGCCGACCCGAACCTCCATCCGCTGATGGAGCCCGACAACGAAGGAGCGTCGGCCCCCGCGATCTGGGCCAAGAGGAAAGCGGGACGGTTTCCTGCGCTGCGGCCGGGCGACCGGGACGACGCGTACCACGCGCTCTGGGCGTGGATCCTGGGTGGTGCCTATAGGAGCCCGAGGCTCCGCCTGGCGAGTCAGGTGCTCCGGCCCGTGCAGCCACCGGGCCGGACCCGTTTCCTCCAGGGCCGACCCGTGCCGCTCATGACCCTGGCCGGGGCGATGGCCAGCCACCCAAGCCGCCCCAAGAGTGTGGACCTCCAGGACCGCCGGCTGCTGGTGAAAAGCGTCCACGCTCCTCTTTCGGTCGAGTGGCTGGCCTCACAGTTCGACGTCGACGTCCTGGTGCTCCTCCGACATCCGGGCAATGTGCTCTCCAGTTGGATCTCCTTGAATCTGAACGAGCAGTTCGTCCGTCTCGAAGAGAACCCGGCCGTGCGGACCGGCCTACTCGAACCCTGGGACGTGGCGCGGCCCGGGCCCGATCCTGTCGAGCGCATGGTCTTTTCGATTGGGGTGTTGACCACCGCGCTCGAGGCCGCCGCGGCTCGCAACCCGGGTTGGCTGGTTCGCACCCACGAGCAGCTGTGCCACGACCCCGAGCAGGAGTTCAAGAAGCTCTACGCCGACCTCGGGCTCACGTGGGGTGAAGCGGTGGCAACCTTCCTCGCCGGCAACGACCGCCCCGGGGAGGGCTTCTTCACCCAACGGGTGGCGGCCGACCTCCCCGACAACTGGAAGCGGCGGTTGACGCCGCACCAGGTCGACGACATGCAACGGGTGCTTGCCCAGTTCCCGCTCACCACCTGGTCCGCCGAGGATTTCGGCCGAGCAACCGGGAGGTGAGCTCCGAGCTCACCGCGAAAGCGCCGGCATCCAGCGGTTCAACCACGCCTGGAGGGCCAGGATGTCCCAGAGCTCGTAGCCGAGGTCCCGCTGACCGGCCACGTGCTGCTGCCAGGCCGCTCTGACGGGCGCCGGGTCGAGTAGTCCTTGGTTTCGCAGGCGTCGCTCGGCCAACAGGTCTTCGGCCCACGGGCGCAGCGGGCCCCGGAGCCAGGAGCCGATGGGGAGACCGAATCCCATCTTCGGGCGCTCGACGAGCGCTCTCGGCACGTGACGGTAGAGGACCTGGCGGAGGATCCACTTGGTGGTCCCCCCGTGCAGCTTCACCGTCATCGGCAACCGCCATGCCGTCTCGAGCACATCGCGGTCGAGGAAGGGCACCCTCGTCTCGAGCGACGCGGCCATGGCGGCGCGATCGAGCTTGGTCAAGATGTCGTCGGGCAGATAACCGACCAGATCCAGCCACAGCATCTGCTCGGTGATGCCCGACAGCGGTGGCCACCGTGAGGACTCGATGGCCACCGACGACTGGGGGCCCGCGCCGATCACGAGGGACTCGGGGTGATCCCAATGCGACACCAACGAGAGGTAGGCGTCGTTGGGACCGGCCGAGCCCAGGACCTTGGCGACCTTTTGGACCTTGGTGGCGGGATTACGAATCTGGAAGCGAGAGGGCAGCACCCGGGTGACCCGGGCCGCCCGGTCGACCATACCCGGGGGCACCCGCTCGAGGGTCGATCCGGCAAAGCGACGGACGGGATCGGGCAGGACGGCCGATCGGTGCCACAGTCGTTCCAGCCACGCGTGGCGGTTGTACCCGGCGAACAGCTCGTCGCCGGCGTCCCCTGACAAAGAGACGGTGACCTCGGTCCGGGCCAACCGGCTGACGAGGAGAGATGGGATCTGGGAGATGTCACCGAACGGCTCGTCCCAGATGTCGGCCAGTTCGGGAATGACCGCCGCGGTGTCGCTGTCTCCGACGTGCAACGGGGTGTGCTCGGTCCCAAGATGTGCGGCAACGGCAGCGGCCTCGGCCGACTCGTCGAACTCGCGATCGGCGAAACCGACGGTGAAGGTCCGCACCGGGCGGCTGCTCTGCTGTTGCATGAGCGCCACGATCACGCTCGAATCCACTCCCCCTGACAAGAAGGCGCCGACCGGCACGTCGGCTTCCATCCGGGCCTCGACTGAACGCATGAGCACGCGCTCTAACTGGTCGGCCATCTCTTCGGGCGATCCGGGGAGAGGTCGTGCCCGGGCCGCTTCGACCGCTTCGCGGGCCGACCAGTACTCCATGGGAACGGGCAGCGCGCCGACAGACAGACCACCTTCGATCGTGACCAGATGTCCCGGCGCCAGCTTCACCACACCCTGGTAGATCGTGTGGGGAGCGGGGATGCAGTTGTGACGGAGAAACAGAGCTACCGCGTCGCGATTGAGCGGCGCGGCGAACTCGGGCAGCCAGCACAGAGCTTTGAGCTCGGAGGCAAAGGCCAACTGGCCCTTCACCCATCCGTAGTAGAGCGGCTTTTCTCCGAAGCGGTCCCGCACCAGGTGCAGCTCCCCCACTTGGCGGTCCCATAACGCCAGGGCGAACATCCCCTCGAATGTCTCGAGCGCCGGCTCCAACCCCCACTGCTGGACAGCCCCCAGCAAAACCTCGGTGTCCGACCCGCCCCGGAAGGCCAGCCCCTCTTTCTCCAGCCGGCGACGAATTGACCCGGAGTTGTAGATCTCGCCGTTGTAGGCGAGCACCCACCTCCCATTTTGCGACACCATCGGCTGGTGACCCTCGGGGCCAAGCCCGACGACGGCCAGGCGGCGGTGCCCGAAGGCCACTCGTCCCTCGGGGTCGCTCCATGACCCCTCGTCGTCGGGGCCACGATGGATGAGCGTGCCCGCCATTTCGACGGCCCGGCGGGCGAGTTCGGCTTCACCGAGCGTCCGCCGCGGGTCGAAAAGCCCAGCGATCCCGCACACCGCTCAGGCCCCGATCTTAGGAATGGCCCCGGGCCACGGGCGGCTCAGCCCTGCCCCACCCCCCTTTGGCCCGGCCATCACGAGATCATCGGCCCAACCGAGGGTGTCGTCAAGCCACCTTCGCCACGACGGTCGGCGGGTTTGTGGCGTCGAACCCGCTATGGCATCCTGCGTGCGGTGACGGCCAGGGAAACACCATGAGCGTGTTGCGTCGCGGATTCGCTGCGCTTCCGCCGGCTGTCCGCCTCTCGGCACTTCACGGCCTCGGCCGCTACGCACCCTGGGAGGCCGGATTCGACTTCACCCCTCCACCGCTCGACCCGAGAGAAGAGGCGGGCCCACCCGACTTTGTCGGTATCGGGGTGCAAAAGGCCGGCACGACGTGGTGGTACACCCTCTTGTTGACCCACCCGGGCATCTCCTCGCGCCCTGACATCCACAAAGAACGGCACTTCTTCGACCGCTTCGGGGACGAGCCGTTCGGCGCCTCGGACATCGAGGACTACTACGGGTGGTTCCCCCGCAGACCCGGGACCCTGGCCGGCGAATGGACCCCGGACTACTTCACCCATCCGTGGGTTGCACCGCTTGTCCGCCGCGCCGCGCCGCAGGCCCGACTGTTGTTACTGCTGCGGGATCCGGTCGAACGGTACTTTTCGGGACTTGCCCACCAAAAACGCCTGGGTTTGCGCTGCGACGGCCCGACCATGGCCGAAGCCGTACAACGCGGCATGTACAACCAGGCCCTGACGCAGTGGTTGGAGCACTTCGACCCGAGCCAGATCCTGGTGCTCCAGCACGAGCGGTGCGTCAACGATACCGACGGTCAACTGGCCACGACCTTTCAATTTCTCGGTCTGAGCGAGTACTACCTCTCCGACTCCGAGCGACCCGCTCGACCACCCCGAGACGCCGCTCGCCGAGCCCACGACGAAGACGTCCGGGCCCGCCTGGTGGATCTCTACGCCGACGACGTAGCGGCACTGGTCGCTCGCCGACCCGAGATCGACCTCACGTTGTGGCCGAGCTTCGCCTACTTGACCGGCGGAGACGCATCGTCCGCGTCGAACGAGTCGATCTCACCCACCCGCCGGCGGTAGCGGGGGTTCTCGCCCAACCGGCCCCGCATGCCGTCCCACAAACCGTGGGCGATGGCCGATCGCTCGGCTCCGCTACGGGCCCGCTGCAGTTTGCGGACCGAATAGGCGAGGTGCCAGGCGTGCCAGCTGGGATCCCCGTAGCGGCGGGCGATCTCGAAGGAATTCCGGGCGTGGTAGTAGGCACGCCACGCCTCGTCGACGTCGACCGGGCGCCGGGAGCGCAGCGCTTCCTCCCGGCCGGCCGAGGACTGTTGGACGGCCACCCGTCGAGCCGACTCGGCGTCCACCAGCACCTCGTACCCCGCGGCGCTCACCCGAAGGAAGTAGTCGAAGTCCTCGAGGCCGAAATACCAGTCCGGGTCGGGAACCACCCCGGCGTCGAAGACCGCACGGGAGACGACGGTCGCGCCCCAGGAGCTGACGTCGGCCGGGGCCAGATCCTGGGGGGTCCCGACCGGTGGCACCGTGTTCACGGTATGGGCCCCCCGGTTGGTGAAGTTCCGCCCGAAGGCCACCACGGCTCCGACGCGATCGGGGCCCCGGGCGTTGATGCGTTCGAGGAGATCCCCGAGGCGTGGTGCGGGAAGCGGTAGGAGCCCGATGTCGTCCTCGCAGAGATAGGCCCAACGCGTGGAGGTGTCCGAGAACGCCTCGATCATCCCGGCCCTGAAACCGCCGGCTGGGCCGACGTTCTCAGGGAGGCGGAGCATCCGAACCTTGGACTCGAGCCCGGGATCGTCGAGACCACCCACGCCGTTCACAACCACGACGACACGATCGGCAGGGAGCCCCTCTACTTCGAGGAGCGACCTCGTGAGGTCGCCGGCCAGCCTTGGGCGCATGTGGGTGAGAACCACCGCGGTCACCGAATCGAGCGGTGACCGCGGCCGCTCGTCGCTTCGGTCGGCCACCTCCGAAGAATCATTCATGGCGTCGACAGGCTAACGGCTCACCGCAGGCCCCCGGCGTGGGGGCGGGCGGACATGTTCGGTCGGCAGCGGCGAGTGGCTCCTCCCACCGATCGCTCAGTTGACCTGCCAGTCGGCCTTCACGTAGATGGGCGTCAAGATCATGACCCCCTCGGGAGGACGGAACTGGTCGGGCCCGAAGGCTTCGAACGAAATCACGGGGTTCCACGGCATGTACGGGCTGTTCTTCGATCCGACCATGGCCGCCCAAATCGAATAGCGCCCCTTCGGCAAGGGAATGTGGTTGAGAACGCATCGGATCTCGAAGTCTCCTTCGGGAAGGGTTCCATGTTGGTAGACGACGAACATCGGGAACGCGGTGCCCTGCGAGACGCCGATGAAGAAGTTGCCATCGAGCGACTCGCGGGCGTTGACGGTCAAGATGACCTCGACGTCGCAATCAGAGCGGATCTGGCCCCCGTCGGTCGCTTTGACCTCCGCCTTTAAGACCCGTAGCTCCCCGTCGTTGGCGGTCACCAGCATGGCGTTGTGCTCGACCGCGGTGCGGTACATCCTCACCACATCTTTGGTGGGGCCTTGCGCCTGGATGACGGCGTCGGCCAACCACACGGCCCGGTCACAGGAGGCCTCAACAGAGGCAAGGTCGTGTGAGACGTACAAAAGCGTGGTGCCCTGCCTGACAATCTCCCCGATGCGCTGAAGACACTTTTGTTGGAAATTGGCGTCTCCGACGGCCAGCACCTCGTCTACTAAGAGGACATCGGGTTCCAAGAACGCGGCGACCGAGAAGCCCAAGCGCATCTGCATCCCGACGGAGTAGAACTTCACCTGGCGGTTGATGGCAGTCTCGAGGTCGGCGAACTCGACAATCTCATCAAACTTCTTCCGGATGGCCTGGCGACTCATGCCGAGCACCGTGCCGTACAAGAAGACGTTCTCCCGTCCGGTCAGGTCAGGGTGGAGGCCGCTGGTGATGCTGAGCAGTGCCCCGATCCGGCCCCGGACGTTGCAATACCCGGCCGTTTGGTAGGTGACCTGGCTGATCACCTTGAGCAGTGTGGTCTTCCCCGAGCCGTTGATACCGATCAGGGCCACGGAGGCTCCGGGCTCGACCTCGAGGTTGATGTCCTTGAGGACCCAGCGGTAGTTCCGGCGCCCAGGGCCGATCGAATGCCTGAGGCGCTTCAACTGGTCGTAGAAGAGCGGTGCGGTCAGATCGGCACGGAACCGCTTCCAGACCTGCTCGACCTGGATGGACCCGTTAGGCAATGTCGGCAAAGCTCACCTCCAAGCGCTTGAAGAGCCGGTAGCCGACAACGAGATAGAACAGCGCCCCAAGCGTTGCGATCCCAACGAGATACCAGTTCGGTTCGAACCCGAGCAGCATGGTGCGTCGTACGTTGTCGATGACCGGACCCAACGGGTTCACGAAGCAATAGAGGGGGAGCACGAACTTCGGAACGCTTGGTTCAGACAATTTCGACAAGGGCCAGATCACCGGGTTGACGAACAATCCCAATGAGATGATGACCGGGAGGACCTGGACCAGGTCGCGCATCTGGATGATGAGTCCCGCCACCGCCATAGTGACCCCGGCGGCAAAGGCCACTTCGAGGACCATGAACAGCGGCGCCCACAAGGTGGCGACGGCCGGCGCCCGGCCAAAGATGACGAACAAGATGACCAGCGGTATCCAGGACAAGACGGTGTTGATCGCGGTAACCCCCATAGTTTCCAACGGGAAGCACTCCCGGGGGAACTGTGTCTTGGCGAGCAGTGCCTTGTTCGACAACAGCGAGTTCCCGCCCGTTCCGAGCGCCGAGGCAAAGAAGGACCAGCACAAGATGCCCACGAATGAAAAAAGCGCGAAGGGGATCCCCTCGGTCCCGAAACTCTTGGCCCGTGAGAAGACGGCAATCATGATCACAAGGGTGAGCACCGGGCTGAGCAGGGCCCAGAGGATTCCGAGCGTCGCCTGCTTGTACTGGGCGCGAAAATCGCGCTCGGCCAAGGTGAAGATGATCTCGCGGTGCGCCCACAGCCGCTTCGCCGACGCGAGCATGCCGGCCCGGTGGTGGTAGAAGAGTTCGGGCGGCGGCTCGGCAGGAATTGCCGAAACATCGGTGACTCGGAGCAAATCCTGGCCTAGTGGACTAGGTTCAACCGCCGACGACACATCCCCCTCCGGGCCCGGCCCCGGGGGCCGATCGATTACCTGAGCTCCGCACAATGCTACCGCGGGCTCCAGGCGCCGCCGGCCGCACCCCCCTCGGCCGCTAGCATCGGCTTGTGTCCGCCCGGGGGGAGTTCGGTGCGCACGAAGCGGGGGATCGGCCCCGGGTGCTCCTGGTCATCAAATGCATGGGATACGGGGGCGCCGAAAGGCTCCTGGTCGACATGGTGGCGACCAGGGACCGCCTGGCCTTCGACTACGAGTTCGCCTACGTGCTGGCGGCTGAGAACACCCTCGTCCCCGCAATCCGGGCCAGCGGTGTCCCGGTGCACGATCTCGGAGCCCATCACAACGGGGACCTCCGTTGGATGGCCCGGCTCCGCCGGCTGTTGGTCGACGGCCACTTCGACATCGTCCATTTTCACCTGCCCTACGCCGCGGCGCTGGGCCGGCTGGTGGCAACCTCTCTCCCCCGGGCCAACCGTCCGGCCCTCATGTACACCGAGCACAGCTTGTGGCACAAGACCGCGGGACCGGTCAGGGTCCTCAACCGAGCCACCATCGGGCTTGACCAAGCGCTGGTGGCGGTGTCTCCAGCCGCTCACGACGCCCTGCCCGACTCGCTGAAGGCCCACGCCACGGTCGTGGTGCACGGGGTGGACCTCTCACGCTCCGACGCTTTGGTCGCCCGACGCGACGAGATTCGAGCTGACGTGCGCTCCGAGCTCGACGTCCCCGCCGACGAGGTGTTGGTCATGACCGTCGCCAATCTCCGAGAAGAGAAGGGCTATGACGTCCTCCTCGCCGCGGCCCGGCTAATTGCCGATCGCGGCCTTCCCATCCGCATTGTCGCCGTCGGACGGGGGCCCCTCGAACATGAACTCGCCGACCGCCACCGCGCCCTCGATCTTGGCGAGCACTTCACGTTCCTCGGTCAGCGCGATGACGTGCTGCGGTTGCTGACCGGTGCCGACGTCTTCGTCCTGGCCTCTCACCATGAGGGTCTACCGGTGGCTCTGATGGAGGCCACGAGCGTCGGCCTGCCGGTCGTGGCGACCGCGGTCGGGGGTATTCCTCAGTTCATCACCGACGGGGTGGAAGGACTTCTCGTGGCGCCGGGACGTCCCGACGCCCTCGCCGACGCAGTAGTGCGCGTCTGTTCGGACCCGGCGTTGCGCCGTCGCCTCGGTGAAGGGGCCAAGGCGAGAAGCGCCGCCTTCGACGTGCGGACGGCCAGCGCCAAGATCGAGGACATCTACCGCCAACTCGCCGGCCCGAGACCATGACGGAGCTGTCGGGACGCCGGCTCGTCCACGTCACCACGACCGACATCAGCCTGGCCCTATTGCTCGGCCCCCAGCTGCGGGCCTTCGCCGACGCCGGCATGGAGGTGATCGGCGTCTCCGCCCCCGGGCCCTTTGTCGAGCAGTTGACCGGGTGGGGGATTCGCCACGTGCCGCTCCGCCACGCCACGCGCTCGGTCGCCCTTCGCCACGACCTGGCGGCCCTCCCCGAACTCGAACGCCTCTTCCGCCGCCTGGCCCCCGACATCGTCCACACCCATAACCCGAAGCCCGGCCTCTACGGCCGACTGGCCGCCCGGGCCGCCCGTGTCCCGGGCATCGTGAACACCGTCCACGGCCTCTACGCCGCCCCCGAGGACTCGCGCGCCCGCCGGGCGGCCGTCTACACACTCGAGCGGATCGCCTCCTCGTGCTCACAGGTCGAGCTCGTCCAGAACCCCGAGGACCTCGCGGTACTGCGCCACCTGGGCATTCGCGCCGACAAGTTGGTCCTGCTCGGGAACGGGGTCGACCTGGTCCGCTTCCAGCCTCAGCGCAGCCCGGCCGACATCGCCCGCGCCCGGGCCGACCTCGGGGTCGACGCCGACGCCGTCGTCGCCGGCACCGTCGGGCGTCTCGTGTGGCAGAAGGGCTTCAAGGAGCTCTTCGCGGCGGCGGCCCGTCTGCGACGGAGCCACCCCGAGTTGGTCTTCGTGGTCGTCGGACCCGACGACGCCGCCAAGGGGGACGCCCTCACCGCCGATGACGTCGCACGCGCCCGGGAGCTGGGCAACGTCATCTTCACCGGTCATCGCGACGACGTCGAGGCCCTCTACCCCGGTTTCGACCTGTTCGTCCTGCCCTCGTACCGAGAAGGCTTCCCTCGCTCGGCCATGGAGGCCGCGGCCTGCGGGATCCCCGTGATCGCCACCGATATCAGAGGGTGCCGCCAGGTGGTGGAACCGAACGAGACCGGCTTGTTGGTGCCACTCCATGACGTCGACGCCCTCGCCGAGGCAGTGGGCGAACTGGCGTCGGATCCGGCCCGACGCGCCGCCATGGGAGCAAAGGCGCGCCGCAAGGCTGAAGCCGAGTTCGACGATCGCGAGGTCATCGCTCGGACGATCGCCGCGTATCAGCGCGTGCTGGACCCGGCCACCTCGCGGGCCAAAGCCTGGAGGCGATCCCGTCCTACCGACTCCTGATGCCTCTCGAGATACCATTGCTCCGCGGCATCGACCATCCGCTCGCGGAGGCCGGTGTCGGTCAGTAGTCGCTCGCAGGCGGACGCGAACGCTTCAGGGTCGTCCGCCAACAACAAGTGGACGCCATCAACGACATCGAAGCCCTCTGCCCCGATCGTCGTGGACACTACCGGTACGCGGTGGGCGAACGACTCGAGGATCTTCACGCGGGTGCCACTTCCGAACCGGATGGGAACGGTTGCTATGTCGGCCCGGGCCAACTCAGGCTCCATGGTCGGGACCTGGCCAACCACCGTCACCGCAGGCGGTCGGTGCAGAAGCTTGACCTCGGGGATCGGAGTCCCGACCAGCCTGACTTCGGTCGACGGTATCCTGGACCAAATCCGCGGTGCTATCTCTCCCACCAACCAATTCGCTGCATCCGTGTTGGGCTTGTAGGCGAGCGTCCCCTGGAGCAGGAGGGTCGGGGGATCACCGATTTTATCGCGACCGACTGCTCGCGCCGGGCGAGCATATGTGTTGGGGACCACCACGGCGTTGGGCAGGCCAGAACTGCGAACGTCTTGGTCGCTGCAGAGGGTTACCCGGTCAACTTCGCCCGCCACCGATCGCTGAAACTGCCGCCAGTCTTGAACGTTCATTCGCTCCTGAGCCGCTCCCACCGCCTGGCGAATTCTGGCCGGAACGTTCGAAGACCGAGAAGGTGCCATGATTCGCGTCCGCCGACGCGCCTTCTCGTCCTCGAGGTCAACGAAGTCCACCACTGTCGGGCCGAGATGTGGTCGACCCATCCAGGCGAAGAGAGCCGCGGTACTGAACCAAACCAGGTCATAGTGGTCCGCCACCCAGGACTCGAATTCGAGTCGGGCGGTGAGGTCGATGTTTCGCTTCACGACCTCTCGGGGGATACCCCGCCGCGAAAGCCAGGCGGCCTGCCATTGAAGACGGGACGGGAATTTCGGATACGGCACAACCTTTAGACGTTCCACCTTCAAGTCGGCGGGCAATACGCAGGGCAGTTTGCGGTCCCGTGGGGAGAGAGCAAAGAGATCCGTCTCCCCGAGGGCGCACAGGGCTTCGACGGAGTTTGCCAGCCGAATTAGTCCACCGCCCGTGGTCGGCCAAGGGAAGAACTCCCCGACGGTCAGGATCTTCATCAGCCATCAATCCCTTGAGTTATGCAATCTTCCCACCGGCCGTCGATGTCAACCATCGATGTCCAGGTGCCCGGTTCCGCCATCTAGGCAGATTCCCGGAGGCGCCGCCCGTGATGGGACGCGGCGAATTCGTCCGAACTGGCGATGATAGTGGAACGACTGCTCCCAGCGCCTCCGGCGGTGAAGAAGAGCCGGCGCAACGTACAAGAACGGTATGATCTGATGCCGGGATGGCCGGCGCCCACGAAGGCCCGAGCATGACCGAGCACTGGAATCCAACAACCCCGCCGCTGATCTTGCACGTGATCCCGACCCCGGCTGCCCGGGGCGCTCAACGTGAGGCGCGGGCTCTGGCGGACCAGCTCGACTCCCCAGGAGTTCGCCGCCACAAGGTGCTCAGCCTGTTCGACGGTTCACCCGAAGTGACCCCGGACTTCTCCGTGGGCCTCCCCGGTGCCACGAACGCGGCGGGATTTGACCCGCGCCTGGTCCCGCGCCTCCGAGCTGCGCTCACCCACCATGACCCCACCGTCGTCATCTCGCACGGGAGCGATCCCATGAAATACCTGGTCGCGGCCATGATCGGTCGGCGGCGACCCCTCGTGTACTACGCCATCGGCACCTACGCGGGACCGCGGGATCGCCGTCTGCAGGTCTGCCTCTGGCGGTTCCTGACCGGCCGGGCCGATCGGGTGGCCGCCTGCGGTGAGGAGGTTCGCTCCGAATGCACGAGCCTGCTGGGCGTGCCACCTGCGCGGGTGTTCCTGACCGCCAACGGTCGGGATCCCGCTGTGTTTTTCCCTCGTGAGCCCGGGGCTGTGCCGACACAGCCCACGGTTGTCTTCGTGGGTGCCCTCACGGCTGGGAAACGCCCTGACCGCTTCATCGACGTGGTGGCAGCACTGCGAGCTCGGGGGATTCAGCTGCGGGCCAAGGTCATTGGTGACGGACCTCTCTACGAGGAACTGATCGGCCCGGCCAAGGCGGTCGGGGTCGAGATGCTCGGAGCACGCTCCGATGTCGCGGCGTTGCTTCGCCAGGCCGACCTGTTGATGTTTCCCAGCCTGCCCGCCGGAGAGGGCATGCCCGGTGTGCTCATTGAAGCGGGTCTGTGTGGGCTGCCGGTGGTGGCGACCGCTGTGCCCGGGGTGAGCACCATCGTGGCCGACGGTGAGACGGGCCTGGTGGCAGCCACCGACGACCTGGGGGGCCTCGTAGACGCGATGGCCCGACTGCTCGAAGACCACGGAGCTCGCGCCACCATGGGACAGGCAGCCCGGGCACGCTGCGTGGAGCGCTTCAGCCTGTCGGTGGTGGCGGATCGGTGGTTGACGATCCTCCGTCCGCTGTTCCCGGATCCTCGGGCCGGGTTGAGCCCCCTGCCGTAGCTCGAATTGGCTCTCGGATCGGCAGGCTCGTCGGACGGAAGATTCTCGGTCCGACGCGAGGAGCCTGACCAGTAACAGCGGGCGCGTGCTTCTCGACCTCCCCAGTGCGTCGGCGCGCGAGGCGGTCCCGTCGACGCAACTCCCACTCGTAACCAGCCTCTTCCCCTTTGGGCGAAAGCGGGATCGAGAGGACCACCAACATGAAGGGGAACAACAGGGTCCGCTCCCTCGTGATCAGACCCAGGTTGCCGAGTGCCGCAAAGGTGTAGATGAATCCTGCGGAGTAGACCCCACATAACAGCAGGTAGGGGCGGGCGAGCGACGCTCGCACCACGATCCGCAGCTGTCGCCACGAGGAGAGGATCACTCCGACAATGACAAGGTTCTCCACCGAGGCCAACAGCTCACCCTTCCCGTGGGCGTTGTAAAGCAGCGGATCCAGAATCACCGTATAGATATCGTGCAGGAAACCTACGGGGCCCGGTGTATAGACCACGTTGCTACTGCCGGTCCCGATGTTCGAGCCCTTGAGGTTCTTCGAGATCTGGCTCAAAGAGAGCGATCCTCCGGAGCTATGGATGTAGTGCAACGTCAGGTACACCGACAGACCAAACATCGCGCCAAGGAACGCAATGGCGCCGAGACGTCGCACCCCCCCGAGGGTGCGACGGGGACCCGCGGGGAGGATGATGATGGCGATGGCGAATCCGGCCATGACCAGCAACAATTCGTTGGGTCGGACGAATGCCCCTATGGCGGCGCCCACGATGAGCAGCGGGAAGCCACCCCGGCGGCGGGCCAGGATCTTGGCCGCGCCGTAGGCGGCGAGCCCGAGCGAGAGCGTCATGATGGCTTCTTTGCTGACGTCGGCAGTCCAGAAGATGAGCGACGGCAAGAAGAAGAGCAACAACGCGTACCGACGGTGATTAGCACCGGCGAAGGTGAGGCTGAAGGCCCGGTAGAAGAAAAGAAGACCGAGCCATGAGCACCAGCTGAACAGGACGAACGCGCCGAGCTGGTTCACACCGATCAGGGCGAACACTCCTCCCGCGGTCATGCTTACGGACCTGTCGCCGACAGACGTCTTGGCAATCGCGGAAGGCAGCGAGAAGTTGAAGTGGCGGAACCCAGAAGAGAGAACGGCACCCTGGTTGTCGTAACGGAGCCAGTCCGCGATGCCGTTGTAGAAGTGATCGACCACCCAGATCTGCGCAGGTGCAGCGCACAGATGCAGAAGAAGGCTGACAGTCAACACCTTGACGAGCCACGGGTTCTTCTCGGCGTATGCGACTCGCTGGATGATGGGGCGGCTGATGCCAAAGAGGACTCCGGCCAGCGCGAGCGCGACGACCGGGTCCGACGGTATGGAGACGCCCAGGATCGGCACTTGGGGCAGCGCCCTCTAGGGCTGCAGTGGCCGAATCTGGCGCTGGCGGCGTGCCGCTGAGAGTCCGATCTTGGAGAGCACGGACTCCTTCTGCTTCTTCCCGTTCCCGTTCCCGT
>PMOE01000041.1:38359-51026 GCA_003161575.1 Acidimicrobiaceae bacterium
CCGTTCCCGTTCCCGTTCCCGTGGCCGTTCCCTACGGGCTCGAGACTCTGCGGCTGCTTCTCAGGCTCGGGTTGCTTCTGGCCGTTCCCGTTCCCGTGGCCGTTCCCGTTCCCGTGGCCGTTCCCTACGGGCTCGAGACTCTGCGGCTGCTTCTCAGGCTCGCTCTCGGGCTCGGGTTGCTTCTGCCCGTTCCCGTGGCCATTCCCGTTCCCGTGGCCGTTCCCTACGGGCTCGAGACTCTGCGGCTGCTTCTCAGGCTCGCTCTCGGGCTCGGAGCTCTGGGCATAGACGTCGACGGGCTCGAGGTTGATGGGCTCGAGGACCTCGGGTTCCACTGCCTCGGGCTCGAGGTTCGGGGGCTGGAGATTCGTGGGCCGCTGCTCAGTAGTTGCCACCGCGTGGCGGATGTCACGTGCGCCGATCTCGACATTGGTGAGCGCGACACCGAGCACTGGAGCGCCTATCCGACGCAGCAGGTCGCCAGCTCGCTTGGCCCGATCGAAGGTGGTCGAGAGGCACTCGCCTACGACGAGCACCACGTCGACGGCGGGGGCCAGCGCTTCGGCGTCGTGGAAGGCCAGAAGCGGGGGCGCTTCCACGAGGACGACGTCGGCCAAGTCGCGCGCTGCCCGGAGGATCCCCGGGGCACGGAGCACCAGCTGACCGCTGTTCGCGATGAACTGACCGAGAGAGACCGACGAGACGTTCTTGATGGCGGAGGGCCGCAAACGTGCGGCGAGGTCGGCAGAGGTGATTTCCCCGGTAGGACCGCTCCCACCGATCGCGAGCGCGTTCAACCGGACATCGAGGGTGCTCATCACGAGGACACGGAGGCCCGCCTCGGCGTACGTCGCTGCCAGATTGGTCACGACGACGGGACGGCTCGGCTCGGTGCCCGGTGAGACCACGAGGACGATCTGGCGAGTGCCCGGCGCAGGCACCCCGGACTGGTCGGTACCCAACAGGTTGGCCGCGCCGTTACTCGCAGCAGGCGCACTATCGGCGTCGATGTCCGGAACAAATCCGGTGTCGTAGACCAGGTCCCCCGCCAATTTTTCGAGGAGCACCGACATGCGCAGCATCTGATAGGCCTCGGCCACAGGCGAGTCCGGACGGCTTGTGGATTCGAGCACCGAAATCTCGCACTCGCCGTTCAACTTCGAGGGAACTGGGATCTCAACCACTACAGGGAACCCAAATGTCTCTGCCGCCCGAGAGCTATCACGCAGCCGCTTGTCGAGCAGCTCTTGGACCAGCACGATGGCCGCCCCGAGGAGGAGCCCGAACAAGAATCCGACGGCCAACCGAACCCACTTGCTGCTTGTCGCGCTCGCTACCTTCCCCGATGCTCTCGTAGCCGCGCTCGCGGCAGCCGGTCGGATGATCTGGTACCCGGTCGTCGGAGGGCTGGTAGCGAGCTGTTGTTCCTGTGCCTGGGCCGTCGTCAGTTGGTTGGTCAGGTTGGCCGGGGCCTTGCCGCCGGCAGCCAAAACTTTAAGAGCCAGTTCGTTGACTGTCTGTTTCGCCTGTTGCAGCTGGGCCTGTTGTTTTCCTGAGATCAGACCATCCATGTAGCTGCCCAGTGCCTTGGCGTAGGCATTGACGAAGTCAGCCGACACCTTCGCAGTCGGCCCGTAGGCGGTGAGGAGCACTTCACCGGGCAGGTCGAAAGTCTTGCTCGGACCGACGGCAAACACGACACCCTGGAGTTGGTCAACCGGCTGGGTCAGCCCGGCCGCTTTGGCGGCTGTGGCCACTACCGCGGTCTCTCCCGCGTAGAAAACAATCTCCTGGGTGGTGACCTCGCCGCTCAACGCCCCGGTTGCCCCTCGACCTCCCGGGGGAGCGCCGACCAGCGCCGTCGACTCCCACTTCCACGACGAGACCGCCGTGCCCTTTACATCACCGACAGACTTGGCGTGAGTGCCCGGGAACAAAAGAATGATCGCCAACCCGCCCACAACACCGAGGACAACCGGCAGCCACCAGCGCCGACGCAACGCTCCCCCGTAGTCGATCGGCTCCATCCGCCAGTTCCTCGTTCCTCGGCTTGATAGGTCTGCCTAAACCCAATGTATCGATTGGAGGCTATACCCCCCCCGAATTACTTGCCCGCCGCCCCACGATAGCCACTGGTCCCCCCAGGCTGTGTGCGCCCCCAAAGTGATTATATCGGTTTTTCACCCGAGCGCCGCTTGGAGCACCGGCAGCTAGTGCTTAATCTGGGCGGGCGAGGCGTCCGGATCGGCGGCCGGAGCCTGCTCGGGCTCGAGATGATTCTTGGGCCCCACCGGGGGTTGCACCACCGACCGGCGGATGTCGCGCGCCCCGATGCGCATGTTGGTGAGCGCAACACCGACAACCGGGGCACCGATACGGCGCAGCAACTCGCCGGAACGCTTGGCCTGGTCAAAGGTGGTCGCCAGGCATTCTCCCACCACGAGGACAACGTCTACCGCGGGGGCCAATGCCTCAGCGTCGTGAAAGCCCAGAATCGGAGGCGCTTCTACCAGGACAACGTCGGCCAGCTGGCGTGCTGCTTCGAGCACGGCCGGTGCTCGCAGAGCCAACTGGCCGCTGTTCGCCACGAATAGACCCAATGGGATGGACGAGACGTTTGCTAGCGGGGACGTGTGGAGTGTCGCTTCGAGTTCGGCCGGCGCAATAACGGCTCTCGGGTCGTTGCTCCCTTGACTAACTCGGTTGCCGGCATGGAGATGGAGATCGTGGGTGCTCATCACGAGCACCCGCTGTCCACCGTCGGCGAACGTGGCAGCCAGGTTGGTCACTACCAGCGGTCGAGATGTCTCCGTGCCCGCAGACACCACCATGATGACCTGGCGTGTGGGAGGTGAGAAGGGGCGAGGGCCGACCGTCGACGCCAGGCTGGCGGATCCGTTGCCATGCCCATTGCCGGCCCCTTTGGCATGTCCGTTCGCGATATCCCGGCCGCGCCCGTTACCGACCCCGCTGTCGTAGCGCGTCGGCGCCACCAAGGCGCCGAACAGCACCGACATCTTCAACATCCGGTAGGCCTCTGCCATCGGCGAGCTCGACGAGGATGATCCGTTGAAGACCGACACGACCCCGTCGCCGTTCTCCTTCGAGGGCATCGGGATCTCGGCTATGACGGGGAACCCGAATGTCTCCTCGGCGCGCGCCGCGCCGCGCAAGCGCTTGTCCAGCAATTCGATCGCCAGCACGATGCCCGCAGCCACGATCAGGCCGCCCACGAGGCCGGCGATTCCCCGGACCAAGCGGCTCGATCCCAGGCCACCCGAACCTCCCGCAACCTTGGCCGCCGAACTCGCCTGGGCCGGCTGGAGTATCAGGTATCCGGTGGTCGGCGCCGTAGCCGCGAGGGTTTGCTCTTGAGCGAGGGCCACGTTCAGCTGGTTCTGGAGGCTGTTGCCCCCTTTGGTTTTGCCCAGTGCGCTTATCTGGGTTTCCAGTCCGGCCACCTTCTGGCGTACCAGAGCCAACAGGTACTGGTTGTGCTGGTTAACCAGGCCGTTCATATAGGTGCCCAGCTGGTTGGCGAACGCATTCGCAAACGCGGCCGATCCTTCCGACGTCGGCCCCGTTGCGCTGATCCTCACCTCGCCGAGTTGCCCAGTCTTGCGAGTCGGACCGGTCACGGTGATCGCTCGTTCCAACTGGGAAATCGAGCCCGACCGTCCGATTGCTTTGGCTGCGGCGGTCACCACCGCCACATTGCGCGCGTAGAAAACAATCTGGTCGGTGCTGACGTCTCCGGACTGTACAACGAGGTTGCCAGGGCCGCCCGCCGGTGACGCCCCGACAACCGCCGTCGAACTCCAAGAGGATGGGGCCGCATGCTTGGCGTGGCCCGCCGGAAGCAGGAGGCCTACCATCGCCCCCACGAGGCCGAGCACCAACAGGAGCCACCAGCGCCGAAGCAGCGCACCTCCGAAGTCGATCGGCTCCATCCGCCCCACTCCCCGTCCTCGGTTCCTCTGCCCCTCGTCGGCATCGTCGCCGAGGGCGAAACGCCTACCATTCGATCGATCGGGCAGTACAGCCTCACCCAGTGATCGGACGAAAGGATACACCTCAGTTATTTGCATTGCCGAGCGCCAAATTGCCCCTTGGGGCTCAACGCGGCGGTCTCCCAACGACGGCCACGTGCCTGCAATCCGGTGTCATAACGCGGTTTAACCATGGGATTACGGATACGACACGGCGGTTGACGAGGTTCACTCAACGCCGTTATACGTCCAGAAAAATCACCAGCTCATCACCCTGAAGGGCGAACGCAGTGCCCAAGCGTCTAGCTTGTACGTAGCACCGCAGGCGCAATCGTTTCCTCGTGTGATAAGAGAGGGGACTCAATGAGAGGGACTCTGCGGAAGGTGTGACTGGGGACAGGCCACCTGGGGGGCGTGTCGGCCTCGGGGGGTGTCGGAATCGGGGGGGGACCCGTCAGATGGGCATGGTTGAGCAAGAAGCGGCCGAGTGGGAGCCACGCGATGAATCGCCCGAGCGCGCGGTGAGGGAGAACAGTGTCGCCGTCCGGGCTAGTCGCGTCCGGGCCCGCCTGTTATTCGTGCTGCTCGACACAATCTGCGTCTTCGCCGGCTATGGGCTGGCCGAAGTCATCTACTTTCGCAACAAAGCGCCCGCCAACTACTGGCAGCACTTCGCTTTGTTCTTGGTCGTCGCAGTCATCGTCGCGCTAGTGGCCAACCAGCTTTTCGGGCTGTACGAGCGGATGTGGCGTCACGCCGGGGCCCAAGAGGCTCGACAGCTTCTTCTCGCCGCGGTGGTGACCATGTGCGTCCTCTTGGCGTTCGACCTCATCTGGCGGATGTACAGCCCGGAGTTGGTGCCGGTCAGTGTGGTGGTGGTGGGTTGCCTGTTCTCCACCATGGGCATGGGGATCCTTCGCTTTCACTCCCGGTTGTTTGCGTGGCAGCGCGGATCACGGCAGATGGGGCTCCGGGTGGCCATCGTCGGAAGCCACGACATGGGAGCCGCCGCCATCCGCGAGATGCAGCGCTGTCCGAGCGCCGGGTTGATCCCGGTCGCCGTGTTCGACGACGACACCCGGGCTCACGGTCTGTCCCTACTCGGAGTCCCCGTCGTCGGGAGCATCTACGACATCCCCGACGCCGCCAGCCGCTACACCCTCCAACAGGTGCTGCTGGCCATCCCCGCACCGCCGCCCGAGTTGGTCGAAAAGGTGCTCAGAGCGTCCGAAGAGGCCGGCGTGTCGATGAAAGTCCTCCCGGGCGTCCACAATCTCATGAGCCTCCCCACCCATCTCGCCGCCATCCGCCAAGCGCGTGAACCGAGCATCGAGGACCTGCTCGGCCGCACACCGGTGGCCGCCGAGCTCGATACGATTCGTTCCTCGCTGACCGGTCACCGGGTGCTCGTGACCGGCGCTGGCGGCTCTATCGGCTCAGAGATCTGCCGCCAGGTGGCCAGCCTGGAGCCGAGCCTGCTGGTCCTCCTCGACCACGACGAGACCCACCTCCACGACACCGCCGCCACGGTCCCCGGTCCGTGTGAACAGGCACTCGTCGACATCACCGACCGTGGCGCGGTCTTCGATGTGTTCAACCGCTACCGGCCCGAGGTCGTCCTCCACGCAGCCGCTCACAAGCACGTGCCGGTACTCGAGCTGTACCCGGTAGAGGCCGCGAACACGAACGTCTTCGGCACTCTCAACGTTGTCGAGGCCTCCGTCGAGGTGGGCGCCAAGCGATTCGTGCAGATCTCAACGGACAAGGCGGTCACCCCTTCGAGTGTGATGGGGGCCTCCAAGAGCCTCGCCGAACAGATCGTGCTGGCCCGCTCCCCAAAGGGTGCGGCCTACTGCGCTGTTCGCTTCGGCAACGTCCTCGGCAGCCGTGGCAGTGTCATTCCGACCTTTGCCCGACAGATCGCGAACGGTGGCCCGGTCACGGTGACCGACGCTCGGATGACCCGGTTCTTCATGAGCGTCGAAGAGGCGGTCCAGCTCGTCTTGCAGGCGTCGATGCTCTCTGCGGGCGGTGAGATTTTCATGCTGGACATGGGTCAGCCGGTCCGGATCATCGACCTGGCCCAGCGCATGATCCGGCTGTCTGGCTACCGGGTGGGGGTCGACATCCCGATCGAGATCATCGGCAGGCGGCCGGGCGAGAAACTGGACGAGGAGCTCTGTACGCCCGAAGAGCAGGTGCTCAGCACGACTCATCCCCACATTCACCGGCTCGCCCCAGTTCCCACCCCCCCCGAGGTGCTCAACACCAAGCTGTCGCGCCTCCATGCGGCTGCGGTCAACCGGGACGTACCGGCCGTCCGGGCCCTCCTGTTCACAGCGGTGTCCGCCGAACAAGACCCAGACTCCGTCGCTCTCACCGAGGCCGTTGGAGCGCCCGAGCCAACACCGATGCTGGTGCCCCGGAGCGCGAATGGCTCGCCGTCCCCCGCCATCTCGACCTCAGCATGAGCCCGATCCGCGGCGACCGCGGGTGAGCCTGGAGAGCGCCCCGACCAAGCTCGTCGTTGTGGGCCAAGGCTACGTCGGACTTCCCCTCGCCCTTCGGGCGGTAGAAGTCGGATTCAACGTCGTGGGTTTCGACACCGATACAGGCCGGGTCAAGCGCCTTGCCGACGCCGACTCCTACATTGAAGACATTCCCGACGACCGACTTGTCCGGGCTCTTGGCTCCGAGCGCTACGAGCCGACGAGCGACCCGGGCCGCATGGGCGCCTTCGACGTAGCGGTCATCGATGTTCCCACTCCGTTGCACGACGGCAACCCGAATCTCTCTTTCGTCGAAGGCGCCGCCACGCTGCTTGCCCCGCACGTCCAGCCCGGAGCCACCGTCGTGCTCGAGTCGACCAGCTATCCGGGCACAACCGAGGAACTCGTTGCCCCCCTTCTCGAAGAAGGATCGGGGTTGGTCGCAGGACGCGACTTCCACCTCGGCTATAGCCCCGAACGCATCGACCCAGGTAATCCGGACTGGCGTCTGGAAAATACCCCCAAGGTCATCTCGGGCATCGATGAATCGTCATTGCAAGCAGTCCGCAATTTCTACGACCGCATCGTGGACCAGACGATCTCGGTATCTGGCACCCGAGAGGCTGAGCTGACCAAGCTCCTCGAGAACACCTTCCGCCACGTCAACATCGCCCTCGTCAACGAGCTGGCAATGTTCGCAGAGGAACTCGATATCGACGTGTGGGAGGCCATCGACGCCGCCTCGACCAAGCCTTTCGGCTACCTGCGCTTCACTCCCGGACCGGGAGTGGGCGGTCACTGCCTCCCCATCGACCCGAGTTACCTGTCGTGGAAGGTACGCCGGAGCCTCGGCCAGCCTTTTCGTTTCGTCGAGCTTGCCAACGACGTCAATGAGCACATGCCCGACTATGTCGTCCGGCGGCTGGTCTTGGGCTTCAACCGGATGGGGCGAGCCATCAACGGATCGCGCATCCTGCTCCTCGGTCTTGCCTACAAGCCCAACACCGGTGATCACCGTGAGTCACCGGGAACGGCCATCGCCCAATCCTTGTCGGCGCTCGGGGCCGACGTGCGTGTTGCCGACCCCCACCTCTCAGACCAGTCGGTGGTGTTCCCGCTCGTGGAGCTGAGCGCGGAGGAACTCGACTCCGCTGACGCCGTCGTGGTGGTGACCGATCACGATGCCTTCGACTACGACCTGGTCCGAACCCATGCCCGGTATGTCTTCGATACGCGGAACCGCCTGGATGGCCCGACCGTTGAGCGACTGTAATCCTGGCGGCGCAGCCAAGGGCTGAGGTCGTGAGCGCACGGCTCGATCCGGACCGGTACCTCAAGACCTCGGCGGTCTCTCGGCCATGAGGGTCGTCGTGACCGGGGGCGCGGGTTTCATCGGGGCCAACCTCTGTCGGGCGCTGTCGGACGACCCCGGCGTGGACAAGGTCATAGCCTTGGACGACTTGTCGACCGGATGGCGGGAGAATCTGGCGAGTCTTGACCAAGTGGAGCTGGTCGAGGGATCAATTCTCGATTCCTCCCTGCTCGACTCGGTCTTCGACGGCATAGACGCTGTTGTGCACCTGGCGGCCCGTCCGTCGGTACCCCGTTCGCTGGAAGATCCAATGGCCACTCACGAGGCCAACGCAACCGGCACGATGATGGTGTTGGAAGCCGCCCGTCGTAGCGGAGGGCCGCACGTGGTCGTTGCGTCGTCATCCTCGGTCTACGGCGCCAACCCCGCGATACCCAAACGCGAGGACATGGCAACCATGCCGATCAGTCCCTACGCGGCGAGCAAGCTGGCCACCGAGGCCTATACCCTCGCCTACGGCACTTCGTTCGACCTACCGGTCCTTGCCTTCCGCTTCTTCAACGTATTCGGCCCCCTGCAAGCCGCCGATCATGCCTATGCCGCCGTGGTGCCCGTCTTTGTGTCGTCTGCGCTACGCGGTCACCCTCTGCCGGTGCATGGCGACGGGCATCAGACGCGGGACTTCACCTTTGTGGGGAGTGTTGCGGCCGTCTTGGCCGACAGCATTCGCCGTCGGGTCACCGACCCGCAGCCCGTAAACCTCGCCTTCGGATCGAGAGTCTCGCTCCTCGAACTCATCGCGCTCCTCGAGCAACTGCTGGGTAGGCCACTTCCACGCCACCATTCGGATCCACGCCCCGGCGATGTGCGCGACTCACAGGCCGACCAGACTCGGCTCAGGGGTCTGTTTCCCGACGTCGAGCCCGTCGCCCTCGACGAGGGGCTTCAGGCCACGGTGGACTGGTTCCATGCGGCCTCCTGATCGAATAGCGGCCCCAACACTCGCTCTCATTGTTGCAGAGCGCGCTGGGCGGAGCGACAATTGAAACACCCCCTCAAAGCTCTGGGCGAAGTCGTGTAACTAGTAAGTCAGTAACCCAAGTTAGGGTGTATCGCCAGCATCTTTGACGAGTTGGCGAAGAAGTTCGTTGGACTCCATGTGCATGAGGGCCAACGCACGGAGCATTTCGTTGGCCTCCATCTGCATCAGGGCTAACGCACGGATACCGAAGGCGGCGGCTCTTCCCGCATCGACTGCCTTTGCATCGACTGGACCAGCCTGGTTGGCCTTTCGCAAAGCCGTGTCCAAGTGCCGCAGGTTGGTATCTATCTTCTCCTGGCGAGTCGGTGGTTCCGGCTGATTGACTTCCTTCCTGGGTCCGGGTGCCATATCAGTTCGCCTCCCCCGCCTTCTCGGAACAAGAATCGACTCAACAACAGTGGTCCTGCCGTAGTACGCGTTTCGTACCGCTGGGTGCAGAGTCATTCTACCGTCACGGAGACCTACCGTCAGTCCCTCATGACATGTCATCGGCTGTCGAGGATTGGCTCCCGGAGAGACCGACCGCGGAAAGGCTCATGCTGGACCACGAGCCCCGCTGAAGCCCTGGTAACGGTAGAGTCCGGACCTGTTTTTGAAGGCAGCGCCAGCGCCGACGCCTCAGAAACCCATGTCCGCGGCCAAATTTCACTCTCCGCCGGTACTGGCAGCCCGAAAACGCAAATCCCGCAGTCGGCTCAGAGGCGCCGGCGGACCGGGTTGACCGTCACTTTCAGACCTTCCCGTACTCTGTTGCCCGTGGACACCTCAGAGACCCCCAGAGTGATTCTGCTTGCCGGGCCCGGTGACAGTACCGACATTGTCGCCAACCGCCTTGCGGAACGGGTGCAAAATCTAGTCGTAGTGATGGAAGGGGCACCGTCCCGCGTCAGATTGGCACGGCGAAGAGCACGGCGAATCGGGTGGGTTGCGGCCGCGGGTCAAATCCTCTTCGTCGTCCTGGCGATGCCACTGCTCCGTCGACTCGGTCGGGCGCGTCGGCGCGCTGTGTTAACTGAGGAGAACCTCAATGACAGCTCTTACCGGCCCGGGCACCGCGTCAGCTCCGTCAACAGCGCCGAAACCATCGCCCTGCTGCAACGCCTCCAGCCGCAGCTGGTGGTGGTAAACGGTACCCGGATCATCTCCAGCTCGGTCCTCGATTCCCTCGATTGCCCGTTCATCAACATCCATGCCGGGATCACCCCTCACTACCGGGGCGTCCATGGGGGTTATTGGGCGCTGGCCGAAGGACACCCCGAGGAAGTGGGGACAACGGTTCACGTCGTCGATCCGGGGGTCGACACCGGGACCGTTCTGGCCAAGGCCTATTTCGATACATCGCCGGCAGACTCGATCGCCACGTACCCGTATCTGCATCTTGCGGCCGGTCTTCCGCTCTTGGCCGACCAAGTCGGCCATGTGCTCGCCGGTCATGTGCTGCGACCGAGCGCCGAAGAATCGTCACCTGGAGAGTCACGACTTTTGACGCACCCCACCCTGTGGGGATACCTGCGACAATGGATCGTCACCGGTGTTCACTAATACCATCTGGACAACTGGGAAATGCAACGGGTCCACGTGATCCGGGGATCCCATGATGGTCGTTTGTTCGCGGAAGCAGACGAAGAAGAGAGACGGAAGCGTTGAGCGAGGCCTATTCTATGACCACCCCATCCCAGCCCGGCGCGCTCGTGATCTCGCTGGACTTCGAGTTGCACTGGGGCATGAGGGACCACACCAGACGCGAAGACCCGAACTTCGCAGATCTTTCGGCATCGCGCCCCGTCGTGGAGGACCTCGCAAAGCTGTTCGCTCGTCGGAGTATTCGGGCAACTTGGGCCACAGTCGGGTTTCTGTTCGCTTCGAAACGCCAAGAAATCGCGGCATTCTCGCCTGAGGTGCGACCGAACTATAAGCGGCCCGAACTTGACCCGTTTGTCGAAACGGTAGGCGACGACGAAGCGTCGGATCCAGAGCATATGGCCGGATCACTCGTCGATTTGCTCAGTGGTACACCGGGCCAAGAAGTCGCCTCTCATACCTTCTCTCACTACTACTGCCTCGAGGCGGGCCAGGACGTGGATTCATTCCGCGCCGACTTGGCGGCCGCTCAAGCCATCGCTCGATCTCGCAATCTTCACCTGACCAGCCTCGTGCTGCCCCGCAACCAATGGAATCCGCTGTACGCCCCTGCGGTGCTCCAGAGCGGCTTCAACTGCTTCCGAGGGCCTCAACCTTCGTGGGGTCACGAAGGGCGCAGCCAAGGTGGTCAAAGCCTCGCCCACCGTGCTGCACGGCTGGCGGATGCGTACGGTGGCCTCTCGGCGCCACCCACCATCGCTTGGGACCGCCTGCGGCGGGACGACGATCTATGCGACGTACCAGCGAGCGCCTTCTTGCGTCCTTACGTTCCCAATCGCCGAGCGTTGGAGCCGCTTCGCATCGCCCGACTCAAAGCTGGGCTCCGTGACGCTGGTCGCAGAGGACGGATCTTCCATCTATGGTGGCATCCTCATAACTTTGCTCGCTTCCCGCGCCAGAGCTTCGACCTCCTGAACACGATTCTCGACGAGTTTGACCGGCTCGCCCAGTCCGATGGCATGCGCTCGTTCTCAATGCGGGACATCGCCGGCATCATTGGCGACTCCGACCCACAGTCCCCAAGTTCACTGACAGAACGCATTGAGGCGCAGTAGTAGTGGCCCTCGAGAGTCCCAACTCGATCAACAAGATCGAATTAAGACCAACGCCTTTATCAATGCTCCCCACTCGTAGGCCACGTCATAGAGCAGTCGGGGAGGCTGCGGATCACTTACCGGCACCATCTCAATACGTGCATCAGTGCACCGCTTGAAGAGCACACGAGCTCGGGTCGTTTGACTCCGCTCCGATACAACAATTAACCGGTTCCAGTGGCGGCGACGGGCAATCCGAGAAACGTATTCAGCCTCCCCGCGTGTGTTCACCGGACGCGGCCGGAAGCAGATGATCCGCACACCATGCACAGGCGGCGGACATTCGGCGTCGCCTCCGAGGGAGATCACGGCAACCGGTGCGTACCCCGACCGGGCGAGTTCCACGGCCGCCTTCGCCCGGCGCTGCCCAGGGTCCCCACCCAAAGCGACGACTGCTTGTGCCCGGGTCGGCCGATCACTCGGCGGCCATAGAAACAATCTCGCTGTGGCGCCAACGAAGAGGATCACTACCAGGCAGATCACCCCGAGGACCCGACCGAGGGCCGTCGACGGCGGGACCCGCACACGTCGAGGCTACCAAGCAAACAGTGCTTTGGCGGTTCACAACCACACATTCCGCACTCAGACCCAACGATCCTTAGTTTTCTCGCAATCGAGATCGATCAGGTTTCCACCTCCGCCGATGCGAGCGAGTCGAAAGCGAAGAGGCGGTTCAGGATGAGGAATTTCACGAACCACAGAATTCCGAATGCTGCAATGTTCGAACCCACCACAAGCACCGTACGAGCAAGGTGGTGAAGGTGGTGACTTTCGGCGAAGTTCCGTGCCAGTGAAGCCGCGACAATGGAAACCCCGATGCCCGTCAGCGACATCACCCAGAAGGGAAGGATTTCTCGGCGCAAATGCGATCGCCCCGACTTTTGCCAAACCCACCGCCGGTTCAAATAGTAGGCGGGGAAACCAGCCACGATGTTGGAGAAGAGCACGCTTGGCACCGCGGTCCAGAGTTGCAAAACCCCGTACACAATTGTGAGGACGACAAAGGCTACCAAGGCCGAAATGGCGGACACCATGGCGTATCGCACGAGCTTCCGGCCATGAGGCGTATCGTATAGTCGCCAGATTCTTTCGACCAGCAC
>PMOE01000069.1 GCA_003161575.1 Acidimicrobiaceae bacterium
GCCTCCGACGGCGGCATCTTCAGTTTCGCCGGCGCAGCCTTCGATGGATCGGCCTCAGGCCAGATCAACCCGCTCCTCGTCGGGGAACTGGCGAACACCGGGGGGGCCCAGCAGGTGGTGGTGGTCGACGCCCCGAGTTTCTCGAGTACGACAGCCACCTTGTACACCTTCGAGAACGACGGCAGCGGGTGGTATCAGGAGTTTGACCCCATGGCGGCCGTCGACGGGGGGTCCGGTTGGGTGCTGGGTCCGATGCGCCACGAAGGCGACGACGCCACACCGGCGGGCATCTACCCCTTCGCCGACACCATTTACGGCACCCAGCCGGACCCCGGGGTCCAGTACCCCTACCACCAACTGGTGTGCGGGGACTGGTGGGACGAGGATTCCTCTGACCCGGGCTACAACAGTTTCGAGCACGTGGCCTGTGGCACTACCCCCGCCTTCGCCAACGCCAGCGAAGCACTATGGACCGAGGGCAACGCGTACCCCTCGATGATCCCGATCGGTTACAACACCCCGGCCATCGGACCCCTCGGCTCAGGGATCTTTCTGCATACCGACATCGGCGTACCCACCCAGGGCTGCGTCAGCCTGGCCTACCCTGACCTGATTGCGGTACTCGATTGGCTGAACCCCGCCCTGCATCCGGTGATCGTCATGGGTCCCGACTCGGTCGTCCGCAGCTTCTGATCCTCCGAGGTCGCCCGAGATGGCGGGGCGCGACGCGTGGCAGCGCCAAAGGGGCGGACCGAGGCCACCGGGACCGGACGGATACCGCGCCATCCCCAGATCCTCCCAGCTCAGACCCCGGATGCAGGAGGACCTTAACGTCAACGTTAATATTTAGTCCCATGCGGCAATCTGCGAACTCTTCTCGGAGCGCCGGGGCGGCCTCGAGCAACGGCCACGGAGCTGCGTTGACCAACGGCGCCGCCACTAACGGTCACCGGTCGAACGACAGCCGCTACAAGTGGGTCGCTCTCAGCACCATCACGCTCGGCACTCTGATGGTCTTCATCAACCAGTCGATCGTGTTGATCGCCCTACCCGCCATCTTTCGCGGCATCAAGCTCAACCCGCTCACCCCGGCCAACACCGGCTACATGCTGTGGATGTTGTTGGGCTTCATGGTGGTCCTGGCCGTGCTGGTCGTGACGCTGGGTCGGGTGGGTGACATGTTCGGCCGGGTCAGGATGTTCAACCTGGGCTTCGCAGTCTTCACCCTCTTCTCGATCCTCCTGTCGGTCACCTGGCTCCAGGGTCCGCCGGGAGCGATCTGGCTCATCGGCATGCGGGTCGGCCAAGGCGTCGGTGGGGCCATGCTCTTTGCCAACTCGTCGGCCATCATCACCGATGCCTTTCCTGCCGACCAGCGGGGACTCGGACTCGGTATCAACAACGTCGCCGCCATCGGCGGTGCCTTCATCGGCTTGGTGCTGGGGGGCCTGCTGGCTCCCGTCCAATGGCACCTTGTCTTCCTCGTCTCCGTACCATTCGGGGTCTTCGGAACCGTCTGGGCCTACCTGAAGCTCGAGGACCGCGGCATCCGAACGCCGGCTCACATTGACTGGCCCGGTAACGCGACTTTCGCTGCTGGGCTCGTGCTCATACTCATTGGCATCACCTACGGCCTGCTCCCCTACGGCCACCACACAATGGGGTGGACCAGCCCGGTGGTGTTGACCGAGATCATCGGCGGGATCTTCTTGTTGATCATCTTCGGTGTGATCGAGACGCGAGTCGCCGATCCGATGTTTCGGCTGAACCTGTTCCGCATCCGGGCGTTCAGCGCCGGAAACTTCGCCAGCGCGCTGGCCTCGCTCAGCCGCGGCGGGTTGATGTTCATGCTGATCATCTGGCTCCAGGGGATCTGGTTGCCCCTGCACGGCTACAGCTTCAGCTCGACCCCACTGTGGGCCGGCATCTACATGATCCCCCTGACTGTCGGCTTCTTGGTGGCCGGCCCTTTGTCGGGTCATCTGGCCGACAAGTACGGCGCTCGACCGTTCGCCACCGGGGGTCTGTTGCTGGTCGCCCTCACGTTCTTGTTGCTGACGCTGCTGCCGACCGATTTCTCCTACCCGGTTTTCGCAACGCTCCTCTTCTTCAACTCGGTCGGCATGGGGCTCTTCATTGCCCCCAACCAGACCGGCATTATGAATAGCCTCCCGGCTGATCAGCGCGGGGCAGGAGCAGGCATGGCCGCCACATTCAACTCCTCGGCCCAGGTGCTCTCGATCGGAATCTTCTTCACCCTCATGATCCTCGGACTCGCCGCCACTCTGCCGGCCACACTGTTCCACGGTCTGGTGGCCCAGGGCGTGCCGACGGCCACAGCTGCCCGGGTGTCGCACCTCCCCCCGGTCGGGTCCCTGTTCGCCGCCTTTCTCGGGTACAACCCCATGGCCACCTTGCTCGGACCGTCGGCCCTGCATCACATGACCTCCGCCCAGGTCAGCTACATCACCGGCCGCTCCTTCTTCCCCCGACTCATCTCGGGCCCCTTTGGTCAGGGACTCCAGAAGGCCTTTGACTTCGCGGCCATCGTCTGTGTCCTCGGGGCAGTGGCCTCGCTGCTGCGAGGCGGCAAGTACCACTACGCCGATCCGACCACGACGGTTCTTCCGATTGAGACCGCACAAGAGGCCGTCGCCGAGACCGAGCCTCTGTTGGGGGTGGAGTAGTTGGCACGGGTCGCCGTGAGGGGGAAGACACCGGGGGCGACCACCATCGTCGAACCGGCCAGCACGGCGCCGGTGCCCAAGTGCGCAGATCCCGACGCGGGTCTTCGCATCGGTGATGCCGCCGCCCGAGCGGGGGTCTCGGCCCGCACCTTGCGCTACTACGAGCAGCTCGGTTTGCTGAGCCCATCGGGGTATACGGCCGGCGGCGAACGCCGTTACGCCGAGAGTGACCTGAGCAAACTCGGGCGCATCCTCGAGCTGCGTGAGGTTCTCGGGATGAACCTCGAGGAAATCAAGGAATTCTTGGAGTCAGAGACTCGTCTCGATGAGGTGCGGGCCGCCTACCAGGCCAAAAAGGACGTTCGCACCAGAACCGCTCGAACCCAACAAAAAGAACTCCTCCACGAGGCCCTGGCGCTCAACGAGTCTCTGGCCGAACAGCTCAACGCCAAGTTGGCGCGCATGGACGCCTTCCGGGCCACCTTGGTCGGCAATGCCCTTCGCTGTCGAGAACTCCTGGCCGAGCTCGGCTGATCCATCGGCTGGGCGACGGCGGGGCGGAGCCGGACGAGGGTGGTGGACCTCGCTCGACCAGCATTCAGCGGAGCCGGACCATATCCTTTGGCCATGTCGGCCTCAGAACCTCAGCCCGGCAGGCAGTACGGGGGGAAATCACCGGCTGAACGGACGGCCGGCCGCCACCAACGGCTCCTCGAGGCCGGCCTCGACCTGTTCGGGACCCAGGGCTACTCGGCCACCTCCATCGAGGCGTTGTGCCGGGCCTCCCGGGTGACCCCCCGGTACTTCTACGAGTCCTTCTCGAGCCGCGAGGAGCTGCTCGCCGAGATCTACGAGCAGCTGTCGGCAGAGCTGCTCGGGGCCGTCTCAAAGATGCTGGGCACCACAGAAGGAATCAACGTCGATATACCCATTGCCGCCGATGTCACCGCCTTCTTTCACGGCTTGCTCGACGACCCGCGCCGGGCTCGCATCATCTGCATCGAAGTGGCCGGGGAGAACCCCACCCTTGAACGCCGCCGGCAGGGCATCCTCCATGATTTCGCCGACCTCATCTCCGCGGGGGCGACGCAACGGGTGAGAGGATCGGAGACCCCGCCTGGTGCGTTCGACATGGTGGCCCTGGCCATCGTGGGCGGCATCTACCAGGTGGTGGTCGACTGGCTCTCGGGATTCATCACCGCTCCCATCGAAGAGATCGCGGACGAGATGACCTCCTTCATCCGCGACGCTCTGGCCGGAGTGAGCCTCCGCCGGAGTGGCCGGCCAACCATGCCACGTTGACCGAGCCGCCCGGCCACCAATGATCGGCCCGGTAGCCTCGACGCCATGAGTGGCGTGGTGCCGGTGCGCGAAGGGCTGTTCACTGCCGACCCGCCGCGCCTGGTCGGCAGCCTCTGCGACGCCTGTGGCGGCCACCATTTCCCACGGCACGAGACCTGTCCGTATTGCGCTGCTGATGGGGCTCGTCCGGTCGAACTGTCCCCCACCGGACGGCTCTGGGCCTTCACGGCGGTTACCGCACCGCCGCCGGGCTACCGGGGCGAGGTGCCCTTCGGCTTCGGGGTGGTCGAGCTGCCAGAGGGTATCCGCATCGTCACCCGGTTGACCGAGTCCGATCCGAGCCGCCTGACGCCCGGACAACCGATGCGCCTGACCGTGGTACCCCTCCACGCCGACGACGACGGTAACCAGGTCGTCACCTATGCCTTCGCCCCGGACCGCGGGAGAAACGACGTCGCCGACCCGATTGACGAGGCGGCTCGGTGAGCGGGGTGTCGGTGTGCGGGGTGGGGATCCATCCATTCGGTCGATTCGAGGGCGTCTCAATCACCGACATGGGCGTGGTTGCCGTCCGGGCGGCCCTGGCCGAAGCCAACGTCGGGCGGGGGGGCTTTCAGGCCGCCTTCTGCGGCACCGCCTACGGCGGGGTGGCGTCCGGACACAAGGTGCTCGGAGCACTCGGCATGACCGGGATGCCGATCGTCGATGTGGAGGCGGGCTGCGCCAGCGGCAGCGCCGCCTTGATGCTGGCCGCTGGGGCGATCGCAGCCGGACAGTACGACACCGTCCTCGTCTTCGGTATCGAAAAGATGCCCAAAGGGATCATTCGCTCCTCGTTCTTCGAGCCGTGGCAGGAAGAGGCCGGGCTGGCCGCCACCCCCGCCTACTTCGCACTCAGGGCCCAACGACTCATGGCTGCATCTGGGGTCACCAAGGAACATCTGGCGAGCGTGGTGGTGAAGAACCGCCGTCACGGCGCCGCCAATCCTGATGCCATGTTCCGCTCCGAAGTCGACGCCACCTCGGTGCTCGGATCCCGGGTGATCTGCGAGCCTCTCCACCTCTGGATGCTCTGCACACCCAACGAAGGAGCCGCCGCGGTGGTACTCCAGCGGACGAACGAAGGAGAGGACGGCCGGGTCCGACTTGCCGCCGCCGTGCTGCGCTCCCACGTGCCGGGGTCGGTCCTCAGCGAGTCAACGCCGCTCGCCGGCACCGTCGACGACACCATTCCCGCCGCGAGCACCTTGGCCGCCACCGACGCCTACGAGCGGGCGGGCGTCGGCCCGAGCGATCTCGACGTGGTGGAGTGCCAGGACACCGACGCCGCCCGCGAGTTGCTCAGCTACGAAGAGTTGGGCCTGTGCCCCGCCGGCGGCGCCGCCTCCTTCCTCGAAGGAGGGGCGACGACCCTCGGGGGGCGTCTCCCGGTGAATCCGAGTGGTGGCCTGCTCTCGAAGGGTGAGCCCCTCGGGGCGTCGGCCCTCGGTCAGGTGGTCGAACTCACCCGCCAGCTGCGCGCCCAGGCGACGGGGCGCCAGGTGCAAGGCGCCCGGGTGGCGCTGGCGCACACCGTGGGGCGCGGAGCCAACGCGGGCGTCGTGATCCTCACCAGATAGGGATCGCTTGGGACGAGGCGGTGGGTTCAGACTCGTGCCGACAGCTCGCTCAACGGCGCCCGCAGCTCTTCTTCTACCCGGCGAGCCCGGGCACTGGACGCCTCAACCAGAGCGGTGACTGTGTCGTTGTCGAGGCGCGCCGCAAAGACCGAAACCACCAGGGCGGCGATCGGCCGCCCCTGCGGGTCGTTGACGGGCACGCTCGTTGCCGACAGCCCCACCGTGCTCTGTTCAAAGCTCGTGGCGTAGTGGCGGCGGCGGACCGCTGCCAGCTCGTCGAAGAGCTCGGCCCGTCCGGTGATCGAGTGCACAGTGAGCGGGCGCAACTCCTCATTGGGATACAGACGCTGCAGCTCGACGTCGGACAGCGCGGCCAACAGCACTTTGCCGCCGGCCGTGCAATGGGCCGGCAGCGTGGCCCCGCTGCGCGCCACCCCTCGGACCCGTTCAAGACCCTCGATCGAATCGATAAACCGCACGGAGGTGCCCTCGAGCACGGTCAGACTCACCGTCTCGCGCACTTCAGCGCTGAGGGCCACCAGGTGGGCTCGGGCCGCCCGGCGGACGTCGGCTCGCTGGAGGGCGGCCAGGGCTACCTCAAAGAGGGCGGGCCCGGCGCCGTATCGCCGGGTTTCGGGATTTTGGGCAACGAAGCCCTGTCCTTGCAAGGTTGTGAGCAGGCGATGGGCCGTGGAGGGTGCCACCCCGAGGAGGGCCGCCGCCTCTTTGACAGCCAGCGAGGGGAGATCTTTCAGGGCCGCCAACAGGGTCATCGCATTGTCGACCGAACTCACTCGATAGTCCGTCCCCGGCTCGGGCTCCGTGGTTCCGTTCGACATCTGCACCCGTCCTGCTCGACCACCGAGCATAGGCCAGCATGGTTCTGCTATGTCGAACCGAAGCTCGAATCGGACGCCGCGGGCCCGACGCGCGCTTCATCCAGGCGGCCCACTTGGGGGCAGACGACGGTCGGCCAGCGCGCCGAGGCGGTTGATCATTAGATACTCTAATAGTGTGAATGCCGAAGCAGCCGCCCGCAACTCTCCCGATACGCCCGAGAGCGGGCGCCCCGGTTCGTTCGGGCGGACTGCGGCCTGGCTGGCCAAGCAGGTCGAGATCGCCCTGGCCACCGTGGACCTTTCCCTCCCCCAATACCGGGTGCTCGGACTGCTCGACGCCGGCCCCGCCGTTTCCTCGGCGTTGGCCGACCGCCTCGCTGTTCGCCCCTCGAGCGTGACCGCAATCGTCGACGGCCTGGTGGCTCGCGGCCTGGTCGACCGGCGGGCGGTGGTAGACGACCGGCGCCGGGTCTCCCATGTGCTCACCAGCGAGGGCGGACAGGTGCTGGCCGCCGCCGACACCGCGGTCGAAGGTCGCCTGGCCGACATCGCCCGGAGCCTGGCCGACCCCAGCCAGGCGACGAGAGCGATCGATGACCTCGGGCTCTGGCAACAGGCCTTCCGGGACTACCACGCAGCGGTGGCCGCCCGATGACCATCTTGGCCAATCGTTCCGGTGACCAGCGCGGCCGACCCGAGGGCCCCGACGACACGTCCCCGTTCGTGCCAGTGGGTGAGGTCGCCCGCTACAGCGCCCCGCGGGCCACGATCGACCCGGACACCTCCAAGAGTTGGCTCAAACGAGCCCTCCCGATCATGAAGGCCCACCGGGGGATCTTCATCACTGCCCTGGTGCTCTCCTTTGTCGGCTTGGTCCTCCAGGTCCAGATCCCCGACCTGTTGAACAAGGCCATCGACAACTCGATCCAGCACCACACCGTCCCTCTCAGCCACTACGTGTGGTGGGTTGTTGGGCTCGGGGTTCTCGGCGCGATCACCGGCTACATCTCGCGGCTTTTCTTGTTCAAGACCGCCTACAACATCGAGTTCGATCTGCGGAACATCATCTACGAACACCTGACCCGGATGTCGTTCGGCTTCTACGACCGTGTCCAGTCGGGCCAGCTCATCTCGCGGGCCAACTCCGACATCCGCTCGGTGCAGATGTACATGACATTCGCCCCGATGATCCTCGTCCAGTGCGCCATCGCCGTGGTGGCCTTCGGCTACATGCTCTCGATCAACGTTCTGCTCGCCTTCATTGCCATGGCCACCATGCCTTTCGTGTACCTCGTTGGGGTCAAGATGCGAAAGTCGATGTTCCCGGTGAGCTGGTTGATCCAGGCCCGCCTGGCCGATGTGGCCACCATCGTCGACGAGAACATCAACGGGGTCCGGGTGGTCAAGTCGTTCGCCGCCGAACCCCAGCAGCTGACATCTTTGGCCAAAGCGGCCGACAAGGTGCAGTGGGGCTACATCAAAGACGCCGACCTACGGGCCAGGTGGGCGCCGGCCATCCAGAACCTGCCCCAGGTGGGGTTGGCCTTGGTCCTCTTCTTCGGCGGGTACATGGTCATCCACGGGCAACTCGGCCTGGGCGCCATCCTCGCGTTCAGCTTCTACCTGCTCATGTTGCAAGCGCCGTTCATGATGCTCGGGATGATCATCATGATGGGTCAGCGGGCCGCGGCGTCGGCTGACCGCATCTACGAGATCCTGGACGAACAGCCCACCGTGGTCGATCGACCCGGGGCGTTCGACCTGGTCGAGTGCGAGGGGGATGTGCGCTATGAATCCGTCGACTTCGCCTACGGAGGAGCGGACGGACCACTGGTCCTCGAAGGCCTCGATCTGCACCTCAGTCCGGGCGAAACGGTCGCCATGGTGGGACGGACCGGGACCGGCAAGTCCACCGTGGCTCGGCTGCTCACCCGCTTCTATGACGCGACGGGTGGCCGGGTGCTGATCGACGGGCACGACGTACGCGACGTGACGATGAATAGCTTGCGCTCGCATATCGGCATCGTGCTCGACGAGCCGTTCCTCTTCTCGGTCTCCATCCGCGACAACATCGCTTACGGCAAGCCTGACGCACCCATGGCCGACATCGAGGCCGCCGCTGTCGCCGCTGGCGCCGACCAGTTCATTGCTGAGCTGCCCGGGGGGTACGACACCGTGGTCGGTGAGCGTGGATACACGCTCTCGGGTGGCCAACGCCAGCGCATCGCCATCGCCCGCACGCTGTTGGTCAACCCTCCGATCCTGATCCTCGACGACGCCACCAGCGCCATCGACGTCCAGGTCGAGCTCAAGATCCACGGTGCCTTGCGCGAGCTCATGAAGGGTCGGACCACCCTGATCATCGCCCACCGGCTCTCCACCATCAGCCTGGCAGATCGCGTAGTGCTCCTTGACCAAGGCCGCATCGTGGCCGACGGCACCCACGCCTCCCTACTCGCCAGCACGCCTCTTTATGGCGAGGTACTGGCCCAAGCCGAAGAACAAGAGGCCGCCTTCGACCGCGAACCCGCAACCCAGGGCGTCGACTGATGGGCTGGGGAGGAATGGGCGGTGCCCCGATGGGCGGGGGCGGCACGCCCGGACAGGCGGTGGGTGGTCTGCCCTTCGGGGGCATCCCGTGGGAGCTCCAAAAGGGAGTGGACCAGCTGCTGGCCGAAGAGCCAGAACGCGGCGAGCCCGGCGTGACGTTCTCCCAGCAAAAGAGCGCAGCCGATGGACGGCGCTTGACCCTGTGGCACTTGCTCACGGAGTACCCCGGCATGCTGTGGCTGGCCGGACTGTTGATCGTGATCATCAGTGTGGTCATGCAGGCGGGCCCGAAACTGACCGAGTTCGCCATCAACGACGGGATGTCGCCCCACCACGAGCACCTCTGGATCGTGGCCGCCGCCGCCGCCGTGTACCTGTTGTCCGTCGGCATCACCTGGTTCGCCCAGAACGCCCAGATGAAGGTCACCGGTCGGCTGGCTGCGTGGGTCATGAACGACCTACGGGTCAAGATATTCACCCACCTCCAGCGCCTCTCGCTCGACTACTTCACCGAGGAGAAGGCGGGCGTGATCATGTCCCGTATGACGAGCGACATTGAGAACCTCCAACAGCTGCTCCAAGACGGGCTCTCCCAGTTCGCCATCCAGGGATTGACCATGATCGTGATCACGGTTCTGCTGTTCACCACGAACGTCCGCCTGGCTCTGATCACCGTTGTTCTCATCGTCCCCGCCCTCACCATCGCCACGCTCTGGTTCCGCAAGGCTTCCGAGCGTGGATACGATCGGGTCCGCGACGGGATCGCCAACGTGCTGGCCGATCTCTCCGAGAGCCTGCACGGAATCCGGATCGTCACCGCACACAACCGCCAGCGCCACAACGTGCTGCACCATCGCAACGTGGTGGGTGACTACCGCGACGCCAACAACTACACGGCCCAGATCAACGCCTTCTACGGGCCGGGCACCCAGTTCCTCGGCGTGATCGGCCAGGCGGTACTGCTGGCCATCGGCGGCTACATGGTGGTGCATCACCAACTCTCCATCGGTGCACTGGTGGCCTTCTTCTTGTACCTGAACCGCTTCTTCCAGCCCATCCAACTGCTGGTGCAGCAGTACAACACCTACCAACAAGGACAGGCCTCGGTGCTCAAACTGCGCGCGCTGCTGTCCTCCGAACCCACCGTGGTCGAAGCGCCCGACGCCACAGAGTTGGCGCTCATCGACGGAGAGATCGTTTTCGATCACGTCTCCTTCGGCTATGACCCGTCGACCCCAGTGATCGAAGATGTCGACCTCCGCATCGCCCCGGGCGAGACGATCGCGTTCGTCGGTCCGACCGGGGCCGGCAAGTCCACCCTGGCCAAGCTGGTCACTCGCTTCTACGACCCGACCGCCGGCGCAGTGCGGATCGACGGCCACGACCTGCGCGACGTCACGCTGTCCTCGCTCAGGCGTCAGCTGGGCGTCGTGCCCCAAGAACCATTCCTCTTCGCCGGGACCATCCGGGACAACATCTCCTTCGCCCGGCCCAACTCGAGCCAGGAGGAAATCGAAGAAGCGGTGCGCACCGTCGGGCTCGGCGAACTGATCGAGGGCCTCCCCAACGGGCTCGACACCGTGGTCCACGAGCGGGGGCAATCGCTCTCATCAGGCGAACGCCAGCTCATCGCCTTGGCCCGGGCCTTCCTGGCCCATCCCCGGGTTCTCGTCCTCGACGAGGCCACGTCCAACCTCGATCTGCAGTCAGAGACCAAGATCGAGGCCGCCCTCGACGCCCTCCTCGAGGCCCGCACGGCGGTGCTCATCGCCCACCGGCTCTCGACGGCCCGGCGGGCCGATCGCATCGTGGTGGTCGACGAGGGGCACATCGCCGAGGTCGGGTCCCATGACGAACTGGTCGCCCGCGGTGGCCGTTATGCCGAGATGTACGCCACCTGGGTCAGCCAATCCCATTCGATCGTCTGAGTCGCTTGAACGAGATGGCCACCATCGCCACCGACCCGGTCGGGTCCTATATCCGCCAGCTCCAGCTGGCCTTCGAAACCACCGACGGCGTCACCACGGGACGTCTCCCGGTACATCCCGCCTTGTGCTCGGCTCCGGGCCTCGTCCGCATCGGGGCTCTCACCATCCTGGCCGACTGCGTCGCCGGGTTTGACGCCCTCAGCGCGTTCGACATGGCCTGGGTCGGGACGTCGGAGCTGGGCATTCACGGACCGTTCGGCACCGTCGTCGGCGACGAGATCATCGCCACGGGACGTCTACTCAAACAGCGCAAGTCCGGCGGGGTCTTCGAGATCTCGATGCGCGACAGCGGGCGACGGGACGGCCACGGACCGTTGGCCACTGCCACAGTGACCTTGAGCCTGTTGAGCCAACAGCGCGGTAGCAAGCTCGACTCGGCGATCGCCGAGCACACAGGCCAGCTGGCCCCAGTCACGCCGCTCACCTCTCTGAGCGATGTCCTCGAGCCCCGATCCCTGCCTGGCCGGGGACTCGCCTTGGAGCTAACCGACAACGTCCGCAACAGCTGGCAGGTCCTGAGCGGCGGGGTCGCCGCCCTCTTGACCGAGCTGGCTGCCCAAGAAGCAGCCGCCGAGGCGCTCGGAGGCCACTGCATTGTCGACGGGCTTTCTCTTCACTTCCTCGCCCCGGGCCGGTCGGGGCCGGTAGAGGCTCGGGCCGACGTGCTCGCGGCACAAACCGACCGCAACGGCATCGCCCCGGGTACGGCCCATCTGTCGGTGCGGCTGACCGACGCGGGAGCCGAGGACCGTCTGATCGTGGCGGCTACGGCCACCGCCCATCGCTCGCCCGCCTAGCAGGAGAAGCCGCCCGACCCGCCGTCAGTGCCCGGCGTTCTTCACGATGGCGTCGATGACCTGGTGCCATACTTCGACCGGCAAGTCGTGGCCCATGCCCTCGATCATGAGCAGGTCGGCGTGTGCGATCGCTGCTGCGGTCGCCCGGCCACCACTCGGGTTGACGAGCACATCGCCGTCGCCGTGGATGACCAAGGTGGGCACCGCCACCTCGCCCAGCCGGGCCGTGCGGTCCGGCGAGGCCACTATGGCCGCAAACTGCCGACCGACGCCCTCGGGACAAAAAGATCGGTCAAAGGCGGCCGCGGCTCGGCGCCGGATGCGGTCGTCGTCGAAGGGAAACCCCGGAGAGCCGATGGTCCGCCAGACCTCGACCTCGTGGGCGATGAACTCGTCGCGCCCACTCGGCGGGGGCGTCACAAGGATCTCGAGTGCCTTCTCGCTCGGGCGGCCAACGGAAGGATCCCCGGTGGTGGACATGATCGAGCACAAGCTGAGCACCCGGTCGGGATGGTCGATGGTCAACTGTTGGGCGATCATGCCGCCCATCGACACTCCGACCACATGGGCGGCGTGCACATGGAGGGCATCGAGGAGCCCGGCCGCGTCATCGGCCATGTCCGAGAGGAAATAGGGAGCACTCGAAGTGTCCCCGCCGAGCAGCGCCGCCAAGTTGGGGGCCGGCGCCTGTTCAAATTTGGTGGACAGACCGACGTCGCGGTTGTCAAAGCGGACCACGAAGTAGCCCCGCTCGGCCAGCTGCTCGCAGATTTCGCTGTCCCAGGCAATCAGCTGGCCCCCGAGGCCCATCACGAGTAAGAGCGGCGTGGCGCCCCGCTCGCCGAAGGTCTCGTACTCGATCTCGATTCCGTTGGACCTGGCCGTGGGCATTGGGACCCCTCCTCGCTCGCGGTGCCCCACTCTACGAGCAGGTGCCGTCCGGTGCGCCAGCCGCCGGAGCCTCGTGCCCCGACTGGGTGCCCGGAAGGTGACAGCTTTCAGCCAACAGTGCCATTGGGCGGGGCGGCGGCAGGACCGACCTTCAGGAGATCTTGCGCTCCCGGCCTTCCCAGAACGGGTCGCGCAGCTGGCGTTTCAAGACCTTGCCCGACGGGTTGCGCGGCAGGGAATCGACGAAATCGATCGATTTCGGGCACTTGTAGCTAGCCAACCTCTCATGACACAAAGAGATGAGCTCATCACACGTAACCGCTGTGCCCATCCCTTCACCGCGCACTCCCACGACGATGGCCTTGACGGCCTCGCCCCACGTCTCGTCAGGGATACCAATCACCGCGGCGTCAGCGACGCCGGGATGTGAGAGCAGGACGTTTTCGATCTCGGCCGGGTACACGTTTTCGCCACCGGTCACGATCATGTCCTTGATCCGATCGCGCAAGAACAGGTACCCCTCTTCGTCGAGATACCCGGCGTCACCGGTACGAAGCCAGCCCGCCGCGTCAACCACTCGCGCGGTCTCTTCGGGCTTTTTCCAGTAACCGAGCATGTTGTAGGGCGATCGGGTCCATAGCTCCCCACCTGAGTTGGGCGCCTGGTCGGCGCCGGTTTCCGTACCGACGATCCGTAGCTCCACATGGGGATGGGGCTTCCCGGCTGATCGCAGCAGGTAGCGGCGGGGACCGTCGGGATCGTGGTCCTCAGAACGCAGTGCCGTGATCGCCCCGGTCGTCTCGGTCATGCCGTAAACCTGTGTGAGATCGCACCCAAAGACCTTCAGGCACTTGACCAGCACGTCCTCGGAGATGGGGGATGCCCCGTAGAAGATGTTGCGCAGGCTCGACAGGTCAGTCGTCTCGATGGCCGGGGTGACGAGCAGGATCATGAGGACGGCGGGAACGACGAAGGTCTCAGTAATGCGCTCGACCTCTATCAGCCGCAAGAACTCGACTGGGTCCACATCTCGCAGGATGACCGACTTCCCTCCGCGCGACATGCCGCAGAGGGCCCAACCCGAGCCACCGATATGGAAGAGGGGCATGGCGATCAGACTCACGGTCGCCTTATCGACGTTGAACGTGCCGCCGGCCTCGCTGATCGCCGTGGCCATGTTGGCGTTGGTGAGCATGACGCCTTTGGGCAGTCCAGTGGTGCCCGAGGTGTACAGCTGCATCGATACGGCCTGGGGCGAACCGACATACCCCGGGTCGACGTTCGGTCGGTCGGCCACCCACTCGTCGAAGCCGACCCTCCGGGCGAGCTCCGATGCTCCCCCAAGGTCAGCCTGCTCTTTTGGATCACCGAGCACGACCACCCGCCGGACATGGGGCAGTCCGCCCTCCATCTGGACGAGACACCCCAGGTAGTCGGGGTGCACGACGAGGAGGACGGCCTCCGAGTCGTCGATCACCGCTTCCATCTCGGGGGGCGCCAGGCGCCAGTTGACGGCCACGTTCACTGCCCCGATGAAGGCACCGCCGAAGAGGATGTCGAAATACGCGAGGCCGTTGCGGTCGAGGAAGGCGATCCGGGTATCAGGCCCGATTCCCTCAGACAAGAGGGCCTGGGCCACCCGGCTCGCTCGTTCGTGCTGCTCAGCCCAGGTTCGACGTTGTCCACCTGCCACCAGCATCGGGGCATCGGGGCGCTCAGCGCTGTGAGCCCGGAGCACGCCGGCGACGGTGAATCGATTCTGCATCAGGGCCCCCTCTTCGAACTGCGCAGGCCACACTAGGCCAAGCGAATTGTCGGCATTCTCGGACCGGTGGCCCAGCAAGTACCGACGCCGCGCAGCCGAGACGTCGTACCCGTAGATTAGGGCCCGTGCTGTCGGAGTCCGAGGAGAGCCAGCCCGTCGGACCGCCCGAGTTCGACCCGTTCTCCTCCACCTTCTTCAACGATCCCTATCCGCTCTACCGACGGCTCCGGGACGAAGCGCCCGTGTACTTCAGCGAGCAGTACGGTTTTTGGGCTCTCTCGCGCTATGAGGACGTGGTTGCCGCCACCCGAGACTGGGAGACCTATTCGAGCACCAAAGGCGTCGACCTCGTGATGTTGCGCAGCGGGGAGACCCCTCCGCCGAGCATGATCATGATGGATCCACCCGAGCACCACCGCATGCGGTTGCTCGTAAGCAAGATCTTCTCGCCTCACGCCATCGGCGAGCTAGAGCCAATGGTGCGTGAGGTCATTGGATCAGTCCTCGACGATCTCACCGATCGCAAAGACTTCGACGCCGTCGGCGACTTCGCCGGGCCGTTCCCGGTTGAGATCATCTCGCGCATGCTCGGGATCCCCGTCGAAGACCGTCAACGGATTCGGCACTGGGCCGACAGTTTCTTGCACCGAGAGGTCGGCGCTACCGAGTACGGCGACCAAGCGCTCCGATCGATGCTCGAGTTTGCGACCTACCTCTACGAGTTGGTCACCGAGAAGCGTCAACGCCCCGCCGACGACATGCTGAGCAGACTCTGTAGCGCCGAGGTGGCCCGCGAGGACGGCGTGACCACGGCTCTTGATGATGTGGAGATCACCGGCTTCGCCATGTTGCTGGCCGCGGCAGGGGCCGAGACAGTGACCAAGCTGGTGGCCAACGCCATTGTGCTCTTCGCCAGGAACCCCGCCGAGTGGCAGAAGGTTCTCACCGACAAAGATCGCCTCCCGGCGGCAGTGGAAGAAATCCTTCGTTACTGGCCACCCTCCCAATACCAGGGGCGATTCTCGATGCGTGAACGTACGTTTTGCGACACCACCATCCCGGCCGGTCAGCCCATCCTCCTCTTGACCGGGGCAGCAACCCGCGATGAACGGGCCTTTGCGGACCCGGACCGATTCAACGTTGATCGCAAACCCGGATTGGCGATCGGCTTCGGCCACGGCATCCACACCTGCCTGGGCGCGGCGTTGGCCCGTATGGAGAGCCGGATCGCAATCGAGGAGTGGGCCCGGCGCTGGCCCCGGTTCGCCATCGACGAAGGGGGACTGCGCCGGGTCCAGATGGCCAACGTCGCCGGCTTCTCGAGTGTCCCGGTGGCCGTGGGGGTCTGAAGGACACCGCTCTCAGGATGCGGCGTCGGTCATCGACGCCGGATCCGGCATCCACTTGGTAGCTCCGCCGTGGCCGTCGCGCCCGCAGAGCAGCGACCGGATCTCTTCGGAGGTCAGGTGACTCGGCTCGGTGTTCTCCATGAAATCGGTCAGCACATCTACGAAACGGTCGGGCTGTTCTGAGTGCGGGAAGTGACCGACCCCGTCCATCACCACAAGCTGGCTGCCCGGGATCGCCTCGTGGGCAGCGTAGGCATGGCTGACCGGGATGATCTCGTCTTGTTCGCCCCACACGATAAGGGTCGGCACCCCGGCCGCCAGGTACAGGCGATCCATTGCGCTCACCGATTGTCCGCCGGGATCAATGACGGAGCGCATCGTCTTGACGAAGGCGCTCCGATTACCCGTCTCTGTCAACGACCCGTAGGCCCGCCATATCTCGGCGGCCCGCTCGGAACGGATGCCCCTTTGATGAAAGAACCGAGCAACGGCGTTACCGGTCTCCCACACGGTGCGAGGAAACAGGACCGGCATCACATATTCGGCCCCCGGCACGCTGGCGAGCCGCAGGATCCAACTCACCTCCCGACCCAGTCCACCGCTGTCGACGAGCACGAGCCGTTCGCAGCATTCGGGGTGCTGGTAGGTGAGCTGCATGGCCACGCCGCCACCGAAGGACTGTCCGACGATCGTGGCTCGGTCGATGCCGAGGAGGGCCAACAAGTCCCGCAGGCCACTCGCATGGGCCCCGAGGGAGTAGTCACCGGTCGGCGTGGCCGAATTGCCATGGCCGATCAGGTCGGGGGCGATGACGCTGTAGCGTTCCGCCAGCTTGGGCATGACCCCCTTCCACGAACGTGAGCTGCCGGCCATGCCATGAATGAGTAGGAGGACGGGCCCGCTCCCACCACGCCGAAAGCACACGTCATGACCGTGGACGCTGATCCGCTCGAGTTCGAAATGGGCCATTGGCCCATTCTTCCCCAGAACTTGCCCTTCGCTGACATGACCGTCTCGTTCCCACGAACGTTTGTTGAAACAAGCCGGTGTAGTTCGTTCACCGCTCGGCCTCGACGGGTTCGGGCGATCCAGGTCGTTCATGGCCCGTATCACCGGTGGTTCATTGCCCCAACGGCACCGATACGAGCCGCGCCCGATCGAGTTCCCGGCCGGAAGCGACGAGGCTGCGCACCTCGGTGGCCGGGACATCGACGACTCAGCCACCGACGACATCGCCGCCCACCACCCCAATCACCGCACCGCCGACGACCAAGCCGCCGCCCGGCAAACAGCCACCGAGCGCCGGGGCTAGGAGCGGAACAACGAAGCGGCGTCGGAGCCTGCGCCGCCGTGTGATCGCCCGGCGGCATCGGCTTCCGGCCGGTCCGGATCGGCGCGATCGGCGCGATCGGCCGGGTCAGTGGCCCAGAAGCTCCAGGCCGGCCTTGAGGCTAACCATGATCGCCCCGAGGGCTCCGGCGATCAGTACGACGACAACCAGCCGGGTGCCCCGAAGGCCGGCGGCTCGGCCGGCCGACCAACCATGGACCACCAGCAAGGCGATGGCGACGCCCAAACCGATATCCGAAGCAACATGCGTTGACGCCCCGAGTACGTCCGCCACCAGAAGCGCTGCCATTGGAATAAAGGTAGAGCTGACCATGGGCCAGGTCGTGGCGAGAGACGAATGCACCTGAGCCGAGGTCGGGAGATGCCTCGGAGTGGCGTATCTGGCGAGGGTGTAGGCGTACTGCTCGGCCAACCAGTACACAAGCAGGGTGACGAAGACCGAAATCGCCAGTTGATCCGAGGTGAGCTCGTCTCCGGCGGCGGCAAAGACCGCCGCCGTCACGATCGTGCCGTATATCCCAGCGGCGCGGCGTCGCCTCGCCGCCTCGGGCAGATCCCACTGGTCGCTCTGTGTCGTCATGATAAGAACACCGTCTTCACGCTGGGGCTCTTGCCTAGCCCCTCCCCACGAGCGAGCGCAATCGGGTGTGGCGCGGGGCCATGGCCAAAAAGGACATCGTCTTGTGGGCGCGGGTCCGAAAGCCACCCGGTCGATCGACACCTGTTGGGTTGGAGAATCGGTCCACACCGCGAAAGCCTGCGACCACATCTTCGTGGAGCGACTGGACCGGCGCCACAGCCGCAACTGCGGGTCCGTCGGATACCGGTCCTCGTGGATTTCGTAGCCATAAGGGCTGTAGGTCGCCGGAGCCGCCGTTTCGGAGCGCAAATCGGGGTCGGAGTCCGCCAGGGAGCCGGTGCGTTCGGCCACGGGGGTCAGACTACGGCTGGACACTCGTCTGGCAGTGGAGCCGCCCCAGTGCCCGACTCGCCCGACGGCGGGTTGCTCCCTGCCCTGTCGGATACATCGAGAACTCTCTTCGGCTCGAGGAGATCATCGGCCCGTACCCGTCGTCGTGGCCCACGACAGCGAGGAGGAAACGCGAGCGCATCGCCAACGATTCCCCCTTTTGCGTAGCTCGGGTCGGTCGGAGGTTCCCCGGACCCAACCTGGGCAGGCGGCCAAAGCGACTCGCATCGACGCCGTCGTAGTGAAAGGAGGATGGTGCCACTCGGCCGACGTACCCTTCTGGGGAGACAAGCAGTCGGGCATCGGAAGGAGATAGGTATGGCCGCATTCGAGATGTACCCGCAAACCAAGTCGATCGCCAAACCGGCGTGAGCGGTTCGACAGACCCCGGCCGTCGGGCCCGAGGTTTGGCCAAGATGGAAGAGGTCTACAACTTCTCCGTCGATCCCGACCAGCTGCCCGGTGATTTCGGTCGCTACACGGTCGATCACCTCTTCGGCGATATCTGGTGCCGAGAAGAGCTGGACCGGCGTGACCGACGCCTCCTCACCATCGGCGTCCTGGCGGCGCTCGGCCAGGCCTCCCTTCTCGAGATCCAGTTCGACAGTGCGCTGGCCAATGGCGAGCTCACGACCGACCAGGTCCGCGAGCTGACCATTCACCTGGCCCACTACGTCGGATGGCCCCTCGCCACCCAGGTGAACACCGCGGCCGAGAAGGTGATCGCTCGACGGACCCCCAAGGAGCCCGCATGAACACCTACGACTTCGCCGGTAAGACAGCCGTCGTAACCGGGGCCGGGCGGGGCATCGGTCAGGCCTACGCCGAGGCCTTGGCGGCCAACGGCGCTTGGGTGGTCGTGGCCGATATCGACGAGGCAAGCGCCGCCAATATCGCCGGGTCGATCACCGACTCGGGCGGGACCGCGGCGGCCACCAGGGTCGACGTGGCCGACGAAGCCTCGGCCGCCCAAATGGCGGCCTTTGCGGTCGAGCACTTCGGAGGTGTCGACCTCCTCGTCAACAACGCGGCGATCTTCGGAGGCATGAAGCTCGATCTGCTCCTCACTGTCGACTGGGAGTACCTGCAGCGCTTTCTGGCGGTGAATCTGAGCGGAGCCCTTGTCTGCACCCGGGCGGTCTACCAGTCGATGGCCGGGCGCGGGGGCGGGGCCATCGTGAACCAGTCGTCGACCGCTGCCTATCTGTATGCCGGCTACTACGGCTGGGCGAAGGCTGGTATCAACTCGCTGACCCACCAGCTGGCCCACGAACTCGGCGGCATGAACATCCGGGTCAACGCCATCGCTCCGGGGCCGACCGACACCGAGGCCGCCCGATCTGTCGTCCCCGAGTCCTACATGACCGAGCTGGTCAATTCCTTGGCCCTCAAGCGTCAAGGCCAGCCGGCAGACCTTGTGGGCATGTGTCTGTTCCTGCTGTCCGACGACGCCCGGTGGATCACCGGCCACGTATTCAATGTCGACGGTGGCCAGGTCGTCCGGCCCTGAGCGCGAAAATCGGGCTGTGAGCCGGCGCGGCGACGGCCCCAAGCGCGACCGGTGAACGCCGAGGGCACCGGGCTCAGATCACTGTCGTCGACGCGTCGTTGGCCCGAGTAGCACTAGGGGCGCCAGCGGGGTGGGACCGCCGCCAGATCACGCTCTTGGGGGGCCCGGCACGACCGAATCTGCCGACCGGGGAGGACTAACGTTTCCTCCGGGTCGGCCACCATGGCCGACCTTCCAACACCTTGAGCGCAACAGCCGAAAGAAGAGGATCGATCCATCATGACGGCGGCAGGGCTGTACCTCGGTTGGAGAAGGGCGAGGTGACGCAAACGCCCGGCATCACGCTCAGCATCGTCATCCCGGCGTACAACGAAGCGCTGCGGATCGATTCGGGGATGGAGCGGCTTTGCCAGGCGGCAGAGGGTGGTGCCTTCGATCCCCGCTCGACGGAGATCATTGTGGTCGATGACGGGAGCAAGGACGATACCGGCGAACGAGCCGAGAAAGCACTGCGTACCCTCCCCCATGTCACGGTGCTCCGCTTGGCCACCAATTCGGGGAAGGGCGCCGCCGTGCGGGCCGGCGTCGCCAGCGCAACGGGTCTATCGGTGGCCTTTACCGATGCCGACACGGCGATCGATCCATCACAATTCGCTGAACTCTCCGCAGCGCTCCGGGAGTCGGACATCGCCATCGGGTCTCGGACTTTGACCGAATCTGCCGCTGAACGCGAGCTGATGCGGCGCTCGCTGATGGGGCGGGCCTTCAACCGTCTGGTGAGCTTGGCCACCGACCTCTCGCTGCACGACACCCAGTGTGGTTTTAAGGGTTTTCGGACCCCAGTTGGGCGCCTCCTCTTCCACTTCATGGTCTTCGACAGATTCGCTTTCGACGTGGACGTCCTCTCCACCGCACATCGACTCCAGTTCAGCATCGCCGAGGTCCCCGTTCATTGGCGGCACATCGGCGGGAGTCGGATCCGCCCGCTCTCGGATCCCATCTTGATGGCTCACGATGTCCTTCGAGCCCGTAAGCGGCTCCGCTACGCACCACCGGTGACGGCGATCGCGGTGTCGCACCAGCGTGGACGGCCAGCCGCCCTCGAGGCCGCGCAGCGGGCCGCCGGACCGCTCGTGCCGCTCATCGACTGGAGAGACGACAGCGTGCTCGTGCTGCTTGCCTTGTGCGATCCACCGCAGGTGGCGGCCGTGGTGGACCGCTTGGGGTCCACTCCCGAAACGACGTCTCGAGAATTGGCGGTCACAGTGGACCAGCTGAGCAACCTCGCACCGCTCAAGCTGCGAACACCCAACCTCTCGGGACCGGCTCCTGGCTCGACCGCCCCGCAACCTCTGAAGGGCGGGCGCAATCAGGCCTGACCGACGCGATCCGTTGACCGAGATCGCCGACTGGGACCGCGGGGGTTGCGAAAGATCGGTGTGTCGCCGACCGGTGGGCGTCACGATGCGGGTAACTCAGGGCGCGCGACCGCGGCACCAGGGCAACCGAACCTCAGAAGGTGGACATCCCAACGATCGGTTGGTCGAGCGGTTGGCCGCCATGGGACCCGTAGAACCGAGCACCGAAGGCAAAGGTGCCACCGTCGGCGGCCACTTCCCAGTACCCCATACCGTCGGGTGTCGAGGCAATCGCAACGATGGGTTCATTGAGAGGTTGGCCACCCATTGAACCGGCGAAGATCGCGTCGCCGAAGGCGAAGATACCGCCATCAGAGGCCACTTCGAAGTATCCCTGCCCGTCACTGGTAGGAGCGATACCCACGATCGGCTCGTTGAGCGGTCGCCCTCCCATCGAGCCGAAAAAGTTGGCGTCACCGAAGGCGAAGATCCCGCCGTCAGACGCGATTTCCCAGTACCCCACACCGTCGGGTGTCGAGGCAATCGCGACGATGGGTTCGTTGAGAGTCTGCCCGCCCATCGAGCCGAAAAAGTTGGCGTCACCGAAGGCGAAGATCCCGCCGTCAGACGCCACCAGCCAGTACCCACGCCCGTCCGGGGTAGCACCAATGCCAACGATCGGCTTGTTCAACGGCTTTGCGCCCATAGAGCCGTAGAACGAGGCGTCACCGAACGCAAAGATCCCACCGTCGGACGCCACCAGCCAGTACCCACCGCCGTCGGGATCGGCGGCCATGCCGACGATCGGCTTGTTGAGCGGCTGACCCCCCATTGACCCGCAGAACGGGAGGTTCCCGTAGCTGAAGACACCCCCGTCGGACGCCACGAAGCGGTACCCGGCAGGAGCCACCGGGGCGCTGCACGGAACCTGCACGCTTACGTTGTTGTTCGGCAGACTGATTGGAGCCACAAAGAGATCGCGACTTCCGCCACACGCATAATCCGTGCAACCGCCAGACCCACCTTGCCATCCCCCGTAGTCGATCCACCAGCTCCCCGACGCGTCAGCGAAGAGGGACCCACCCCCCGGGCCGAGCACCGAACCGTAGGAGGTCAAGATTTGGGAGTTGGTACCGCACGGCCCGAGGGGGCCGCTGCAGGTGGCGATACCTTCGGAATAACCCGCCGAGTTGTAGAGGCCAGCGGAAAAGAGGAGGTAGTAAGAACCCCCGGCATCGACCATGTCAGGGTCCTCGACTGTGTTCTCCCATGGGTACGAAACGGTGTTGTTGAACAGGAGTTCAGTGGGTTGGCCCACGACCGCTAATCCGTTGGCACTGAGTTGTTGAGACCAGATCTCTGCCGACGCGCTGGAGCCACCGTCGTTCTGCTTCCAGATGAGATACGCGTTGCCGGTTGCAGGGTCAATGAACGGTTCGGGATCGATCGAGCCGGTCGGCTGGCATATCATGCCGCCGCCGGTCGCGTCGGTGAACTGCGGATCAGTCGGCGACAAGGTTGGCCCACCGGTGGCGACAGAGATGCAGTCGTGACCCGAGGCACTGGCGTGGCCAACTTGCGCCGCGTCGTAGTACATCAGCCACTGGGAGCCGAAAAAGAAGACACCCGGAGAGGTCTGGGTGTTCGCCGCCTGCCACGTCGGCGGGTGGGCCAAGGCGGTGGAGCCATACGGTTGCCCTGTGTAGCCGTGGTACCCGGAACTCGGATTGCTCGACACCAGGGCCTGGATGTTGTTGCCGAGCGGCGTGCCGGTGGTGAAAGCGAAATAGGTGCCGTTGGAGTACACGACATCGGGGTCGGGGGCATCGGACCCGAATGCCGGTTGCGCGCTCGGGCTCACCGCTACCTGGGCCAACCTCGTCGCTGAAGCGCTGGGGAACGACGAGCCCAGCAGGAAAGCCAAGGTGCCGAGAACAACGACCGATCCGACCACTGGCCGGGTCAGCTGACCACGCAAGGCGCCCGCTCCTGTCTGCTTTCCCTCGGTGCTCGATCCCACCGCTCCATCATGTTCCGGCTCCCCTGTCGCTGCCCGCTGGTGGCTCAGCTCCTTCGTCCTTGGCGCTTAGAAGTATCGCTCACCAGCCGAAGGAGCAATGGTGATCGTTTCGCATCTTCGACGGCCAGAAGTCGAAGTGGCGATCCACGATAGACCTTCATCCGTCAACCCGTCCGGAACTCCCCTGGCGCGAACGGCGCCAGAAGCTCAGCGGACGAAGGACTACAGCCCGCATGCAAAGCGCGAGCTCCACGGGTGCCAGCCGTACTCGTTGTACAACTTGAGCGCGAGGGCGTCCTGAAAGGCGGCCGCAGCCTCGTAGGGCCACCCGCTGAATCCGTTGGACCTCCAGGTGACCTGAATGATGCCGTAAGCACCCGAAGGGCGCGACGGGTCGTTGTACTCATCGCCTGACTCGTGCACCCTGATGCATCGCCAATCGGCGGTCGCGGTGCTGGTGGCATCGATCGGCGGGGGCGGGGGCGTGGGCACCGGCGGAGGCGCGGGCGGCGGCGTGGGAAGGAGGACCCCCCACCCGAGGGCCTGCGCGGTCGCCCCGGTGGGAGACGGCGGGCCGGTGGTTGTGGTCAATGGCTCGCGGTAGGCGACCGATTGGTTGGGCCTGAGTGATCGTCCGCTCGACGACACCGCTGATCTCGTCCAATGGGCAATATCCACGCCGGACGCGACGGAATGGTCATAGGCGACAGATGTGATGGTGCTGCTGGTAACGGCGACGGCCATTGCCGCCGCGAGTGCAATGCGGGTCCGCACGGCACCTCCCTTCGTCGGGCGCGATGTGCGCCAGGCTCTGCTCGGTGTAGGCGGGCTCCGGCCAATGCATTCGCGCCCCGGACGACGAGCGGGAAGGCATCGTTCGTCCTGGCTTTGCGCCATAGGGTGTGCGGCCGGTTGTCTATAGCCCGAGGGCTAGTTCGTTACGATCACCTTCTTCGTGGATTTGCCGCCGGGTTGGTGGGCAGCCTCGCAAACATCAGCATCGGCTGAAGTCCAGTGCCGCACGGCGCCGATCAGGCTCTCAGCGCCGGTCTCGACGGGCCGTTAGGGGCCCAGCGACAACTTGCCGGCGACACAGTAGCGGCCACCGTCGCCGATCGGGCGGAGTCTCCGCCCCCAAATCCGGCGACGAGATCGGCGATCCGAGCCCAACGCCGACCGGATGATACCCAATACTCCCTGGTCAGAGCGCCTGACGGGCCCAGGTCAGCCGACCAACGCAAACCGCAGGGACACCGAGGGAAGTGCGCGGTGCGATTGGCACCGCACTCGGCCTCCCGGCAAGAAGGCCTTAGAGAAGGTCCGCTCGAATGTGGAGGTGCCCGCTCGTCGCCGCTGCAGCAGCCGCCACCGAGTGTGCTGACCCCACCGCGGTGCATCGTGGCGGGCCGCTCCGCTGTCGGGGCTCGGTCAGGTCACCGGCGGTCCGGACACGGTGACCAACGTCCCAATCGGGGTCAAGGGCCAGAGTGTCTGGGCATTGGCGATCGACATCTCCACACATCCATTGCTCTGAGGTGAGCCGTACGTGGCCCGCACGAAACCATGGAGGGCGTCCCCCCCGTTGAAATAGCTGGCCCAAGGGACAGCCGGGTCGTCATAGGTTGTACCGTCGGGGTTCGTCCCTTTCATCTCCGAGGACGGCGTGTGCTCGAAGACCGGGAACGTCCCGTCTGCGGTGTCAGCGCCGGGAGCCCCAGTGTTCACGGGGATGCCTACGTACTGCGCGACGCCGTTGGTGTACAGGGTCAGGGATTCGGGCAAGACTTTGGTTACCGAAACGTAGACGTAAGGGGTGGTGTCCATCGTTCCGGCGGCGAGGTCGCTGATCAGATCCGACCACACCATGGGGCCGGCCAGCCCATCCACCGTGAGCCCATTTTGGGCTTCAAACTGCATCACCGCCGCTTTGGTAATCACATTAGGGAGACCTTCGGTCCACAGGCTCGTCAGCGACGCAGGGAGACCGGACCACTTCCACGAGAACGAGCCGGGTTGGGGATCGACCACCTGGTTTGGCGGGGGGGTGGTACCAGTTGAGGCAAATGCCAGGGGCAAGAAGCCCAACTGGGCCAACAACTGCTGAAGGCGTTCGGTGCTTCCTTGGGCCACTGTGAATTTGATCGAGACCGGCGCGGCCAGCTGCCGGCCGTCGGAGCCTCGCACGGCGCCGTCGCCCGTCGGGACCGTCATCACCTCGGTGGTGGACGGGATGAAGGGGGCGGTCGGGTCGAACACCAACGTCGTGCGATTCGGCTGTCTCCATGACCCGGTCGCCGGCGGGACCAACGACGGCTCCAGCGAGCCCCGAGAAACCGGCATGGAGAATTTCACGGTGATCGGGGAGTTTGAGGCGATCCCCATGGCTCCGTCGGCCGGGGTGCTCGAGACGACCGACAGGGGTGGGAGCGTGGTGGTCGTTGTAGGTGCAACGTGTCCGGTTGCGTTCTTTGGTGACCCACCTCCGTGTCCGACCAGATACCCGATACCCGCTGCGACGATGACGACCGCCAGGAGCCCGATGAGCAGGGCCCACACCAACCGGGGCCGAGGGTTCGTCCCATGATCTGCCAGATTCTTCACTGCCCGCTCAATTTCTCACGTCTTTCTCCCGATGTGGCGGCACCTACATGAACTACCCACCGCAGCGGGATGGAGAAACGTCCCCGAGCCACGTGTCTGGTCTAGCGGTCGAGCAATGGACCTCGACCGGACCCGCGTTGGCAGGTCCATAAAGTGGCTGACCGGGCTCTCCCGCAGAACTTTGCGGTTTCGAAGACAGCGAGTTTGGGCAGGAGGGCATCAAACCCGCTGGGTCTTGATTGCCGAGCAACCCGAATGCCGAGAGCAGGTGCACCATAACTCTGCGGCGGGCACCGATGAGCGACGTGGACGGTTGTTGCGGTCGAGACCGGGCCACGGCGGCGGCGGCCGGACTCGCTCGCCCTGTCGTCCCGCGTGTTCCGTCGATCGATTCCCTCGGCGTTCCCGGCCCGAAATTGGCGACCGAACGCGCGCTGCTTCACTTCTTCTTCAGGCCTGGAGCGCGGTGCCTCCCACCGATCGGCGCATGGCGCGGTGCAGTCGATCAGGGGTCATGATGCCCAAGTACTCCTCCTCCTCGACGATCGGGATCCAGCTGATGTCGTGCTGCAGCATCTCGGCGAGTACGGCGCGCAGCGAACTTCCGACCGGCACTGCTACGGCAAACCGGGTGACTCGGTCGGCGACCAGGCCATCAATCTCGGGGTCGAGCGGTATCCAACCTTGGAGAACCCCATCGTCTCCGACCACGACGGCCCAGCTGCTCGCTGGGTCGGATCCGGGTTGCTCAGCGAGATCCTTCCAGCCAGCGGCGATGGTCCGCGCGTCGGCCATCGTGCGGTTTGGACCGACCACGGGCGGGTGGAGGAGATCGTCGGCCTCTACTTGGACAACCGCCAGTCGCCGGACACCTCGGTCGGCGCCGACGAAGTCGGCGACAAACGGCGTCGCGGGGTGTCCGAGAATCTCGGCCGGAGTGTCGTACTGCTCGAGCACGGCGCCCTTTGAGAGCACCGCGATTCGGTCCCCGAGCTTGGCGGCCTCCTCGATGTCGTGGGTCACAAAGACGATGGTCTTGTTGAGGTCATTCTGCAGTTCGAGGAACTGATTCTGGAGACGCTGGCGGGTGACGGGGTCAACGGCTGCGAATGGTTCGTCCATCAAGAGCACCGGCGGATCGACCCCCAAAGCTCTGGCGACCCCAACCCGCTGGCGCTCGCCCCCGGAGAGCTCGTGGGGAAATCGCCGCCCGTAGCGGTCCGGATCAAGGCCGACCATCTCCAACAGTTCTGTGACCCGAGCATTTACCCGCTCTTTGTCCCAGTCGAGCAGGCGGGGGACGGTTGCAACATTGTCGAAGATCCGACGGTGGGGGAACAGGCCGCCCTGCTGGATCACGTAACCGATCCCCCGGCGGAGCCTCACCGGATCCATCGCCAGCACGTTCTCCCCGTCGATCAGGATACGGCCACCACTCGGCTCGATCAGCCGGTTGATCATTCGGAGTGTCGTTGTCTTCCCGCACCCCGAAGGGCCCACGAGGACGCAGAGCTCGCCGCTCGGGATCTCAAGGCTGAGCTCGTCGACTGCCACCTCCGTCTGCCCGTACCTCTTGGAGACGGCCTCCAGGGTGATCATGCGACCGCTAGGTTACCGATCGCGAGGCGTAGGAAGGGTCGGTAAATCCCGCCCCACCCGGTAACGTCGAGTTGATGTTGGCTGGTGGCGAGCCATTCTTCCGCTGGGGCTACGTCACCGGCAATTGGGGGACGATCAGCGCGGACCTCGTCCAGCACATCGAACTGACCCTCATCGCCGTGGGGATCGGGCTGGCCATCTCGCTCCCGCTGGCCCTTCTGGCCTGGCGATTCCGGGTCGTTCGCCCGCCGGTCTTTGGGCTCGCCAGCACGCTTTACATCATCCCGTCCCTCGCCCTCTTCGCCATTCTCGGGCCGATCACTGGCTACGTGGCCTCCTATCCCACGGCTGAGTTCGCGCTGGTGGGTTACACGCTGCTGATCCTGATCTGGAACACGGTGGCCGGTCTCGATGCTGTTCCGAACGATGCCCGAGAGGCGGCGCGCGCCATGGGATACTCGTCAGGAGCCGCGCTGATCAGGGTGGATCTCCCGCTGGCGCTGCCCTATATCTTTGCCGGGCTACGGGTGGCTACGTCCACGGTGATCGGCCTCGTGACCGTCACGGCGCTCATCGGGCTCGGTGGCTTGGGCCAGCTGATCACGTACGGCTTCTCAGCGGCCTACAACACCCCGATCATCGTCGGACTGGTGCTCTCTGTGGCCCTCGCCGCGGTTGCCGACCTCCTGCTGGTCGTGCTGCAGCGGTTGACTGTCCCCTGGACCCGCTCAGGACGCCGAGTACGAGGGGCGGCCTGAGATGCACTTCTTCGACGAGGTGTTCCACTGGTTCACCACCGCGAGCAACTGGTCCGGGTCAAACGGGATCCCCGAGTTGTTCTTGCGCCAGGCCGAACTGGCCATAGCCGTCGTGATCGGTACGCTCATCGTCGGCGGTGGCCTCGGTGTTGTGCTCGGCCACACCGGGAGGGGTGGTCTGGTCGCGGTCAACGCGGCGAACGCCTTCCGAGCCGTTCCCACCTTGGCGCTGCTCACCCTGCTCGCCATTCAACCGAGCATCTCGCTGACGTGGGGGGGCTTTCTCGCCTCGTGGTTGGCCCTTTCCATCTTGGCCATTCCCCCAATCCTCACCAACACCTACGTCGGCATGCGAGAGGTGGATGCCGATGTGCGCGACGCGGCGAAGGCAATGGGACTGACTGGCGGAGAAGTGCTGAGACGGGTCGAGGTACCGCTGGCTCTTCCTTTCGTCATGACTGGTGTCCGGACGGCTTCTATCGAAGTGGTCGCCACTTCGACCCTGGCGGCCTTCGTGAGCTATACCGATCTCGGGACGTACGTCATCGCCGGGCTCAACACGGGCGACAATGTCGAGGCATTCTGCGGGGCCGTCTTGGTGGCGGCCCTCGCGGGGATCGTCGCCGTCGCGCTCGGCGTGGCCCAGCGAGCGCTTACCCCGCTGCCGATGCGTCGCCCGCGAGCAGGCCGTGGGCCGCTCGGTGGTGGGACCCGGGAGCTCGCTACACTTGACTAATCCGAGTAGGTAGGTCAGGATTACGATTCCGCTGCGGAACGTTGACGAACCCCGCGCGAAGATCTCACGCAAGCTATTTGTCGGTTGGGAAGGTGGTTCCGATGTCAGTGAAGAGGTTTGTTCTCGGTGGAGCGGCGATCGCGCTGGTTTCCGCGCTCTCGATCCCGGCGTCGGCGGCCCTGGCCGCCACCACCAAGCCGACCATCATCATCGGTTCCACCAACTTCGAGGAACAGGCGATCGTGGCCAACCTCTACGGCGACGTGCTGCAAAAGGTGGGCTACCCGGTCAAAGTGGAGCCCAGTCTCGGGACTCGGGCAGTCGTCGTTCCGGCCCTCGAGAAAAACCAACTCGACGTGGAACCTGACTACGCCGGGACCCTCCTCGATTACCTGAACAGCGGCAAGGTAGTGCCTGCAGGCAACAACATCGCCACCGCAGTCCCCGCCCTGAAGGCCAAGCTCGCGAAATACAAGGTGACTGTGCTGAACCCCGCCCCGGCAATCGACACCAACGTGTTCGCAGTCACCAAGGTCACCGCCGACAAGGACCACCTGACCACGATTTCGAGCCTCGCGCCCTATGCGTCCAAGATCGTGCTGGGTGGCCCGCCCGAATGCCCGACGTTCGCCGGCTGCGAACCGGGCTTGAAGTCGGTCTACGGTTTGAAGTTCGCCAGCTTTAAGTCCCTTGATGAAGCCGGGCCCCTGAGTGTGGCGGCGCTCAAGAACGGTGAGGTGCAAGTAGTGGAGCTGTTCTCGAGCGACGGAAACGTCGTGTCGAACAACTTCGTGGCCCTCACCGACAACAAGCACTTGGAGCCCGCCGACCACATCATCCCGGTAATCCGCAGCTCCGTCGACACTCCGGCGGTGGCCAAGGCGCTCAACGCCCTATCGGCCAAATTGACGACCGCCCAGATCTCCAAGTTGAACCTCTTGGTGACCGGCCCCCAGAAGGAAGCCCCCGCCGCGGTAGCCACGGCGTGGCTGAAGTCTGAGGGTCTGGCCTAGTCCCGCCGGATCACGACGGACAACCGAAATTCTGGCTTCCGGCCTACGAGTCCATGAACACCTCGGACTCGCCCGACCTCCCGGCGCATGCGGTCCCAAAACCCGACCAGATGCCGACCGTCCCGTGGCGTGGCACCGAGCCGTGGCGGCGATCAGGGTGGTCATCTTTGACTTTGGCGTTATCCCCGAGGTCACTCCAACTACCAGTTGTTGAAGAGGTACGGCGCGCGCAACACGAATCGGGGCGAGAGCCACGCGGCCAATACCACAGCTCACTGTGTCCCTCCCTATTTTGTTCGGGTGCTCGACGACCGCCCGAAACTCAGGTGGCTCATTGAGCCGCCGGTTCTCCAACCAGTTGCCAGCTCTTCAATTTCCCCGTGCCGCCCCGTCCGATCCGGCCGTTGCATTCCCCGGCGTGTAGGAGTGGGCGCCCGCTCCGGCCAGTCGGCCACCGTCGACGATCAGGTACTCCTCGCGGATCGGCCGGCGGCTAAAGAAGCACTCGAGGATCTCGCGGGTGCCGGCGGCGTACCGGGCCTGCGCGGACAGAGAGGAGCCCGAGATGTGCGGCGTCATTCCGTGGTGAGGCATGGTCCGCCACGGATGGTCGGGTGGCGCCGGCTGAGGGAACCAGACATCGCCCGCGTAACCTGCGAGCTGACCGCTCTCGAGCGCCCGGACCACGGCATCGCGGTCGCAAATCTTTCCCCGAGCGGTGTTCACCAGGTACGCCCCGCGCTTCATCTTCGAGAGGAGGTGGTCGTCGAAGAGACCTTCGGTCTCTGGGTGCAGGGGTGCGTTTATCGTCACGACGTCACACACCTCCACCAGGGACTCTGCCGTCGGGTGGAAGACCAGGCCCAGTTCACGCTCGACACTCTCGTCGAGGCGGTGCTGATCGGTGTAGTGCAGGTTTACGTCGAACGGCTTAAGCCGGCGCAGCACGGCCAGACCGATGCGGCCGGCGGCAACGGTGCCCACGGTCATCCCCTCAATGTCGTACGAGCGTTCCACGCAGTCGGCGATGTTCCATCCACCTCTCACCACCCATTGATAGGAGGGGATGTAATTGCGCACCAGGGACAGGATCATCATGACCACGTGCTCGGACACACTGATGCTGTTCGAGTAGGTCACCTCGGCGACGGTTATTCCCCGATCAATGGCCGCCTGCAGATCTACGTGGTCCGACCCGATGCCGGCGGTGATCGCGAGCTTGAGCTCTGTTGCGGCGGCAATCCTCTCCGCCGTCAGGTACGCGGGCCAGAACGGCTGGGAGATCACAATCTCGGCGTCTGCTAACTCGCGCTCGAAAGTGGATCCAGGGCCATCTTTGTCCGAGGTGACCACGAAGGTGTGGCCCAACCCTTCAAGGTAGGGGCGCAGGCCCAACTCTCCGGACACGCTCCCAAGCAGGTGCCCGGGAGTGAAATCGATGGCATCGGGCGAGGGAACGGTCTGGCCCCCAGGATAGCTCTCGATCCGGGGGATTTCGTCTCGCGGGTAGCCCTTGGGATACCCGTCGACGGGGTCTTCGTACAGCACGCATACGACCTTTGCCACTTCTGTCTCCCAACTCACTGAGTGCCGGACCAATTTGGTCGCGCGATCCGGCCGCGCGTTGGTCCGCCGGTCTTCGGGCAACACGGTATCCCTGCAGAATCCCCACCGCTTCTGGGACGTCTGGTATTCCTCGAGGCCACGCGTCATCCGGTCCGAGCAGGATGCACTTCATGATTTCACGAGGTCTGCAGCCAGCTCTGCCCCTGTGACGTGAGCTCCCCGGTCTCGGTGCAGTTGCCCAGGAGCGCGGCTGCTTCGTCGACTCTGCTCGAGCGAGCCAGCCACCACATAACTCTGTAAATCGTTCTGAGCGGCGCTCCACATTGCCTCGTGGGCTGCGCAAGCCTCGACCCGGTACATCTTCATCTTGAGGATCGAAACCGCCCACGCCAAACCACCTGAATCGCACGGCACGTTTGAGGGCAACGGATCGGTGAGCAGGCCGAAGCACGGCCCGCTACGCTTCGTCCATCATCAGATTCAGGCCGCAGAATCTCGTGTCCGGCTGGTGGGGTAACACCAATGACGAAGAGGGTGATCATGGAGCAGCTCACGCGACGCTCATTTAGCCCACGGCGAGCCATCCTTTCTGCAGCCCTCGTCTGCTCAGCCGGAGTCCCTCTTGGAGCAGGTGCAGCCTTGCTCGCCCCTGGCGTGGCCGGGGCGTCCAGCATAGCAGTGACGAATTGCAACGACTCGGGAGCCGGCTCGCTGCGCCAGGCGGTCACGGGCTCCTCGTCGGGATCGACTGTCACCTTCTCACTGGCCTCCGCCTGCAGTCTCATTCACGAGACCAGTGGTTCGATCCTGATCTCGAACAACCTGACCATCGATGGCCCCGGGTCTGCCGCCCTTGCGGTAAGCGGAAACAACGCGAACTCAGTCTTTATGATCAGCGACCTCGCCACCGTCACAATTTCAGGACTCACTATCGAAGACGGGAACAGTGACAACGGCGGGGGCATCGACAACGACGGCATCCTGACCATCTCTGGCTGCACGATCTCGGGTAACTCCGCCAATAATAATCTGGGTTTCGGCGGCGGCATCTTCAACGACGGCACGCTGGTGGTCAGCGACACCACGATCTCGGACAACACGGAAGCTAACTTCGGCGGCGGCATCGAAAGCGACGACGGTGTATCAATGACCGTCACCGACAGCACCATCTCTGGGAACCAGGCCGAAAACGGTGGCGGCGGCATCGAAAGCACCGGCGGCACCGCCTTGGCGGTCACCAACAGCACAATCTCGGGAAACAGCATCACAGGTACCGGCGATGGGGCCGGTATCTCCACCAACGGTGGCTCTCCGACGGTCACCAACAGCACGATCGCGAACAACAACGCCGTCAACGGCGCCGGCATCTACAACCAGGGCGGCGCTTTGACGGTCAGCAACAGCACGATCGCCAATAACACTGACACCACCTTCGGCGCCGGAGGAATCGACAATGACCCCGGTACCACGAGCATTGGTGGCACAATCTTGTCGGTCGACGACGGGAACTGTTCGATCCCATCCAGCGACTTTATCGACAACGGTTACAACATCTCCGACGATGCTTCCTGCGACTTCTCCAATGTTGGCAGCATCAACAACTCGAGCCTGGTCGGCCGCAATCTCGGATTGCTCGGCAACAACGGCGGACCCACCAGACAATGGCTCTGCTGAACAACCCCAGCACCGACCCCATGCTCGACGTCGTCCCAGCGGGTTCGCTCTGTCCCGCCACGGACCAACGCGGAGAGCCCAGGGCCGCACCGTGTGACATCGGCGCGTATGAAGCCCAACCGCCGTCGGCCCCCCAGAGCCCGTCGGCCACGCCGGGTGACACGACCATCGGGATCATTTGGACCGCGCCGGGATCAAGTGGCGACCTTCCCATCACCGATTACGACATTTACTGCTCGACTGCCAATCCACCCTCGACCTCGGGCACACCCAGTTCGACGGTCGGCGGCGCCGGAGCGACATCCGCCAGCGTCAGCAGTCTGATTAACGGCATGACGTACTACTGCGTGGTGGCGGCGATCAGTGCCATTGGCCAGTCGGTCGCTTCGTCGGTGGTCAGTGCGACTCCTTCTGCGCCCGGCTACGACCTGGCGGGCTCCGACGGAGGCGTCTTCGTCTTTCCGACCGGCCAGTCGTCGGGCTTCTTCGGCTCCCTTCCGGGGTTGGGTGTCAAAGTCAACAACGTCGTTGGCATCGTGCCCACCAACAACTTCACCGGTTACAACCTGGTCGGTTCTGACGGCGGGGTCTTCGTCTTCCCCGTCGGCCAGTCTTCGGGATTCTTCGGCTCCCTTCCGGGACTGGGTGTCAAAGTCAACAACGTCGTTGGCATCGTGCCCACGAACAACTACTCCGGCTATGACCTGGTGGGCTCTGACGGCGGGGTCTTCGTCTTCCCCGTCGGCCAGTCCGCTGGGTTCTTCGGCTCGCTCCCAGGTCTCGGCGTCCACGTGAACGACATCGTGGGCATCGTGGCCAGCCCCGGTGGTGGGGGCTACTTCTTGGTCGGAAGAGACGGCGGGGTCTTCACCTTCGGCAACGCCCCCTTCTTCGGGTCACTACCTGGGATCGGGGTCTCGGTCAACAACATCACCGGGATCGCGTCCACCCCCGATGGCCAGGGCTACTACGTGGTCGGGGCC